>CAMDDU010000007.1:0-139819 GCA_945892985.1 Bordetella parapertussis | reverse complement strand
GGGTGTTGCCACGAAATACCTCACCAACTACCTCGGATGGTTTAGAGTTCTCGACCGGTCGCCCCGCTTCAGCCCCGATCCCGCACGGTTGCTCACTCTCGCGGTCAGAGCATGAGTTCAACAACATCATTCGCTAAATGAGCCTATTTAATAAACAGGGGAGGATCAGCGTGGCACTCAAAACCACATTGACCCGCGGCATTTTCGCCGCTAGCCTGCTTGCCCCTGGCGCCGCATTTGCGCAAACCCCCAATCCCATGGACGTCGTCCCGGAGAAAATGCCCAACGACTTTCCCTATGGTGCGCCCATATCGCTCGATCGCGCCGATGCCGTTCTTGCCGCAGCCGTGGCCGAGTCGAAAAACGCGACTGGAAGCTGATCTGTGCGGTGTACGACTCGGGTGGCAACATGGTGTCGTTCAAGCATATGGACGGCGCGCAAATCGCCTCAATCACGATTGCCGGGCACAAGGCCAAGGCCGCAGTGACCTTCCGCCGCGAGACCAAGGCTTTTGAAGCCGGCATCCAGGCCGGGAACCGCTACCTGATTACGCTTCCCGGTGTCATCGGTTCGCGCGGTGGCATCCCCATACTTGACGGCGGCA
Organism: Bordetella parapertussis; assembly: GCA_945892985.1. Lineage (GTDB taxonomy): Bacteria > Pseudomonadota > Gammaproteobacteria > Burkholderiales > SG8-39 > CAITSH01. Next base: position 139,214 of record CAMDDU010000007.1, on the reverse strand, counting down.
AGATGATTGGCGCAATCGCTTGCTCCGGCGGCACCAGCGCGCAGGATGAGCTTGTTGCCAAGGCCGGCATCGGCGGAATGAAATAGCGACCCCTTAATATATGGAACACATGGAACACATGGGTAAAAAGGCCGCCCCAGTGCGTTAGGGGTGGCCTTTTTTATTGCCGTGGACTAAATCGTGAGCAGCGCTCTTACGCCCAGCGCAAAGGCCGGCAGGGCAAACAAATTGATGAGCAGCGCGGCGACAAAAAAGAACCACAGCGCGGTGCCCGCCGGCGCGGTGCGACGCAACAGCGTTTTCGCCGCCCAGCCCAGGCTGGCGAGGCCGGCAAAGGGGAAAAACGCCAGGAAGGGCAGCATCAGGATATAGACCAGGGAGAAGGTGTTGCTGCGCGGCCAGGCGGGCATGCTCTCGCCCAGCCACAGCGTCAGCACGCCGCATACCGCCGCGGCCAGCAGGTTGGCCGGCAGGCTGCGGCGGGCGAAGGCGATCGGTGACTCCTTTTGCCCGGGTGGCGGGTCCTGTTCTGCGGGTTCGTTCATGCTTGTTCACGGTAAAATGACAGGCTCATTCTATCCGCAAGCTTCGATCCGTCCGCACAGGAGATTCTCATGCTCAAAGGCCGCAACGCCATCGTCACCGGATCCACCAGCGGCATCGGCCTTGGCATTGCCCAGACCTTCGCCCGCGCCGGTGCCAACGTCATGCTCAACGGTTTTGGCGAGGCCGCTGCGATTGAAAAACTGCGCACCGACCTGGCCGGGGAAACCGGCGTCAAAGTAGCTTACTCGGGCGCCGACATGACCAAGCCGGCGCAGATCCGCGCCATGGTCGCGCAGGCGGTGAAGGAATTCGGCGGTGTCGATGTCCTTGTCAACAACGCCGGCATCCAGCATGTCGCGCCGGTGCATGAGTTCCCGGAAGATAAATGGGATGCGATCATCGCCATCAATATGTCCTCCGCATTTCACGCCTCCAAGGCGGCGTTGCCGCATATGCGGGCAAAAAAATGGGGCCGCATTATCAACATCGCCTCCATCCACGCCCTGATCGCTTCGCCCTTCAAGTCGGCTTATGTCGCCGCCAAGCACGGTGTGCTCGGATTGTCCAAGACCATCGCGCTGGAGAACGCCGAGTACGGCATCACCTGCAATGCCATTTGTCCGGGTTATGTGAAGACGCCCCTTGTTGAGAGGCAGATAGATGACCAGGCCAGGGCACACGGCATTTCGCGCGAAAAAGTCATTTCCGACATCATGCTCGCGCCGCAACCGACCGGGCGCTTTGTTGAGATCGCGGAGCTGGCCGGGCTCGCCGTCTTTCTGTGCGGTGATGCCGCTGCATCGATTACCGGCGCTGCGTTACCGGTGGATGGCGGCTGGACGGCGCGCTAGGCCTCCAGAAGGGCAGGCTGAAAACGCCCGTCTGGCGCGGGTTTTCAGCCTGTTTGCGAATTCAAGTTCGAAGCGCCGCTTGGCGCCCTAATGCGGGCAAGGTGGCGGGCGACGCACCATGCCAGACGCACCCGTGATATTGTCCTGCGCCATGACAACGCCTCTCTCCCCTGCCGCCATCGCGGCCCTCACCCCGACCGGCAAGCTGCGCGTCGGCATTAATCACAGCAATTTCCTGCTATCCAGTCACGATGCCGCCGGCCGCTATAGCGGGGTTGCCATCGACATCGCCGCAGAACTGGCCAAACGCCTCGACGTGTCGGTCGAGGTGGTCGGCTTTGACGCGCCCGGTCCTATGGCCGAGGCGGTGGCGCGCGACGCCTGGGACGTGGCCTTCATGGGTAATGAGCCGGCACGGGCAAAGCAGATCGCCTTCAGCGCCGCCTATCTTGAAATCGAGGCGGGCTACCTGGTGCCCGCCGGTTCGCCGATACAAACCATGTCCGATGTCGATCGCGAGGGCGTGCGGGTCGCGCTCATGGGCCGGAGCGCCTACGATCTTTTCCTTGAGCGTCACCTGCGGCACGCCACTATCGTGCGTGCCAAGGATATCGATGCGTCTTACGACGTGTTTGTTGCCGACAAGCTTGAGGTGCTGGCCGGACTCAAGCCGCGCTTGATCAGTGACGCAAAGCGGCTTCCGGGCTCGCGCATGCTGGAGGGGCGCTTTACGAGCATCCAGCAGTCAGTTGGCGCGCCCAGGTCGCGTGAGGAGGCCGGCGCTGCTTATGTCCGGGGGCTGGTCGAGGAACTGAAAGCGTCGGGTTTTGTCGCCAACGCCATCGCAAGACACCAAGTCAACGGAGTTTCGGTCGCCCCTGTCGCGGAATAGCGCAGCTTGCCCGCGTCTCTGGCTATGCCCCGGTCATGCGCACAGGCGACTTTGCCCTATGCCGGTATTGCCTTATCTGGCTATTGCCAAGTTAGCCCTAATCAAATAAAGTAAGTACTCATGTTGTGAGCGCCGCCATCCAGAGGGCGCCTGGCACAAAGCCCCGTTCAAGACGGGGTGGGGCATCAAACCCAACACAAGGAGAGTCACCCATGTCTGATTCCGACGATCGCGCCCCCGTGGTTGCGAGCAAGACGCCATTCAAGGTCGAGTTGATGGCCACCTACCGTTACGCCTGGTGTTCCTGCGGCCTGTCCAATTATCAGCCGTTTTGTGACGGTTCGCACACCATGTCCAAGGGCGGACATAAGCCGGTCATTTTTACGCAGGACAAGGATGAGACGGTTTTTCTTTGCGGCTGCAAGCAGACGGGCAAGGGCCCGCGCTGTGACGGCAGCCACAAGTCAATCCCGTAATCGCGCTAAAGACAGGAGACTGATATGACCATCAGACAGGAAGTTAATGCCGACCCCAACAAGGTCGTGGTGATGAACACCAATGAAATGAACTGGGAGCCGACCGAGCACAAAGGCGTGTCGCGCAAAGTGCTTGAGTGCGTGAATGACCCTCGCAAGGGCCGTGAAACCGCGTTGCTGCGACTGGAGGCGGGCGCATCGCTGCCGGCCGAATTACTTTCCGAGCGCGTCGAGATGTTCGTTCTCGAGGGCGGTTGCACCGATGGCACCGGCACTTACGGCCTGCACACTTTTGTGCGCAACCAGCCCGGGTTTCGCCTCGCGCTGTCCAGCGCTGAGGGCTGCGTGCTCTACGTCAAGCGTCGCGTGCCCATCCGCAAGACCGATGTCGAGCGGATGGTCGTTGACGGCAAGAACGCCGAGTGGACGCCGTTTCCGGCCCGTGGCGCGCGCGTGCTGCATCTTTACCGCGACATGCACGGCGTCGAGGTTTCGCGTATCGGTGATGTCTATCCCGAGCGCAAGATTCCGTCGCACGACCATGCCATGGGGGAGGAGACCTTCGTTATCGAAGGCTGCCTGAAAGATGAATACGGCAGCTACAGTGCCGGGACATGGTTTCGTTTTCCGATAGGCGTGCCGCATGCGCCTTTCACCGAACAACAGAACGCACTGATGCTGATTCGTGAGGGCGATCTGGTCTGGTAGATCTATTCGTTACAAAAAGAACAGGTGTCGGAGAGAATCCGGCACCCGAAAGATGAATTAATCCTGAGGAGGAGCCACACATGAAGCAAATCATCAAGGCGTTTTCGCGCACGCTGGCAGCCATCGCTTTCGCATCTGTCGCCGTGTTTCCGGTGCATGCACAGGCGCCCGCGCCACAGTTCACCATGAAGGTTGGCATGGCCACCATGAACGACATCCAGCATTTCTGGGGCACGTCGTTCAAGGAGGCGATCGAGGCGCGCAGCAAGGGGCGCATCGAGGTCAAGGTTTTCCCGCGCGGACAGCTCGGCACCATCGCCAGCCAGATTGAGGGCCTGCAGTTGGGCACGATCGAGGCCTTCGTCACCCCCACGGATTTTTTCTCCGGTGTCGATCCGCGTTTTGGCGTGTACAGCATCCCCTTGCTGTTCAAGGACGCGCAGCAGGCCGAGAAGGTCATGCTCGATCCTGCTCTGAACAAGGAAATTCTTGCCATGGGCTCGGACAAGGGCATCCAGATTGCATCGGTGTTCACCTTCGGTTTTTCGCACTATTTCGGCAAGACGCCGATCCGCAAGATTGACGATTTCAAGGGCAAGAAACTGCGCGTCAACGCGACCGCCGCTGAACGCGCAAAAATGCGCCAGCTTGGCGCGTCGGCGGTGCCGATGGACCTTGCCGAGGTCATCCCGGGCCTGCAGCAGGGCGTCATCGACGGCACCATGAGCGTCACGCCGGTCTACGTGAACCTCAAGTTCAACGAGATCAGCAAGACGCTGACCCAGGTCAACGACACCATGATCGTGTCCGTCGCCGCGTTGAGCCGTGCCTGGCTCAACAAGCTGCCGGCCGATTTGCGTGAAATGGTCATCGACGAGGCCGCAAAAATGCAGCCCAGGATGATGGCGCAGTCGCGCACCCTCGACGAGGCGATGCGCAAACGCTGGACCGAGGCGGGAGGCGAGTTTGTCGGCCTGCCCCCGGCCGACCTGGCGCGCCTTGGGCAGTTGCTCGGTGGTGTCGGTGAAGAGGCGACCAAGGATAACGCCGCAGCCAGCGCCTTTTACAAGCAAATGCGCGCGGTCGCCGCCAGATACTAATGTCCGGCCACTTTCATAAAGGCGCCGACGCGTGAGCGCCGGCGCGCCACTTCGCGCCCCGGGCAAGGCGTCCAAGTTGCTGTTCGTCGCGTTGCCGCGCTGGATCATGGGCAGCGCGCTGCTCATCGGCCTAGCGATCAACCTCGCCAATGTCATCGGGCGCTACGCCTTTGGCTATTCGCTGTACTGGGCGGAGGAGGTGCTGGTCTACCTGATGATATGGGGCGTGTTCATCGGCGTCGCGGCGGTGGCCTTCAACGGCGAGCACCTCAATATGGATTTGTTCTCCTCCGGAGTGAACGATCCCTGGAAGACCATCATCAACGCCTGTATGGTGGTGGTGCTGCTGTTGTGCTGCGGTTTTGCCATCAGCCAGTCCTGGAAGGTGGTCACGCTGTTTTATCAGGCCGGCCAGGTGAGCGTGGCTGCCAGCATTCCCAAGGCTGTTCCGCATGCGGCACTGCTGATCGGCTTTGTGTTGATGCTGCTCGCTGTGCTTGTCCGCGTTCGGTCATACCTGACCGGAAAATTCTAGGAATCCGTCGATGGGCTGGTTGCTGGTATTGATGCCGATTACCCTTCTGGTACTGGGTGTCCCGTTTTTTCTTATTCTGTTTGCGACCTCCGCAACGGCTCTGCTGCTGTCAGGCGATGTGCCGACCACGGCGATCCATCAGGTCATGTTCAGCAGCATAGACAAGTACGCGCTGCTGGCGGTGCCCTTTTTCATTTTTGCCGGCGATCTGATGGGTAAGGGCGGTGTCTCGAAAAGCCTGGTGCGCATTGTCACCGCGCTGATCGGTGGCGCGCGAGGCAACCTGCCGCTGTCGTCGCTCGGGGCGGCGACGCTGTTCGGCGCCATCTCAGGCTCGACTGCGGCGACAACCGCCGCGGTCGGTTCGGTGATGTATGGCCGGCTGCGCCAGGCCGGCTACGATGAGAAATTTTCCAGCAGTATTTTTGTCTCGGCGGGGGCGATTGCCAACCTCATTCCGCCTTCAATAGGTTTCATCCTGTTCGGTATTGCCTCCGACACGTCCATCGTCCGCTTGTTTGCTGCCGGCATCATTCCCGGGCTGGTGATGGCGGCGTTTTTCGGTGTCTATATCTACGGCTATGTACTGCGCAAGGGCGAGAAACCCGGCACGCCTTTCCGCCTGTCCGAACTGCTTTTATCGGTGCGTCAGGGCCTGTGGGCAATAGGTGCGCCTGTGCTGATTCTCGGTGGCATTTACACCGGCTTGTTCTCTCCCACGGAGGCGGCGGGCGTTGCTGGCATTTACGCGATATTCGTGGCAATGGTCGTTTATGGCGAGGTGACGCTGACCGGCGTGTTCGATGCCGCGGCGCGCGCGATGTACCTGACGGCGCAGATTTTCGCCATTGTCGCCGTTGCCGGCGTTTATTCGTGGTTGCTGACAGTCAGTGGCTATGCCCTGGCTGCCACCGATTACATCAACGCACTGGGATTGTCGCCCTGGGCGGTGCTGCTGACCATCAACTTGCTGCTGCTGTTTGTCGGTTGCGTACTCGACACCGCCTCGGCCATTCTGGTGCTGACCCCACTGCTGATGCCCATAGCCAAGGCGGCGGGCATTGATCCCATTCACTTTGGCGTCATCGTTGTGATGAACCTGAGCATAGGCACTTTCACGCCGCCCTTTGGCATCGACATCTTCGTCGGGCAGGCGGTGTTCAAGACCCCGCTTGCCAGCATGTACCGCGGGCTGGTGCCCTTCATCATCGCAAGCATAGGCGCGCTGATGGTTGTGACCTACATCCCGCAGTTGTCGCTGTGGGTGCCGCGGATGCTGAGCTGAGGGCGGCGGATGCTGAGCTTTGGCAAACGCCTGCGCAAACTACGCCTGTCGCGCAGCCTTGTACTTGACCAACTGGTCGGCAGGACAGGTCTGTCGCGGCCTTACCTGAGCCAGATCGAGACCGGCAAGGCCTCGCCCTCGCTCCAGACTGTGCACAAGCTGGCTGCGGCACTGCAAGTGCCGGTCACCTATTTCTTTGCCGACGAGGGCCTTTCGGCGCACGTCATTCGCAAGAATGAGCGGCCGGTGATTACCTTCGGTCCTCCCGACCCGGTCACCGGCCAGCCGATGAGCCTCACCATGCTGTCCGCGCCCAATCGCAAAATCGAGATGGTCATCCTGGAAATTCCCAAGGGTTACAACGCGGCAAAGCAGGACCAGGGCCATGAGGGCGAAGAATGTTTTCTCGTGCTCGCCGGTCGCGTCCGCGCGGAGCAGGCTGACCGCAGCTTCGACGCTGCGGAGGGCGACAGTTTTCACTGGGACGGCACAATCCCGCACGCCATCCATAATATCGGCAGCATGCCCGCGCGGCTATTGGTTGCCCGCAGTCCACCCGGATTCATGATGGTGCAGTTTTCCGGTGAAGCCACTTTGCCGGTGCCCAGGCGTGTGTCCGGCAAGCTCATCGCGAAGCGCAAAAAAACCTAGGCTCCCTGCGGTTCTCTTGTTTGTCGGCCTCAAGTTTTTTCCAAAACTACCGATCACAGCTATTGATGCGCTAGCTCAGATTGATCTCGTTCTGCGGGCAGCCTGGACGCGTGCGCAGGGCGGCTCCCGACGTGGCGGGATAGGGGGCTGGGGCTTGTTCAGGAATGGGCCGTAAATAACAGCTTACGGTGATTGATGGAGTTGATCGCATGGCTCGCACTGCTCAGACGGAAAGCGCGTCCTTTTTCGAATCGGTCCTGGATTCCCTCGATCATCAGATTGCCGCGATCGATTCGGCGGGTGAGATCATTCACGTCAACCAGACCTGGATTGCATTCGGTGTCAGCAACGGCATGCCCATAGGTTTTGAATGACGGGGAAGAAATTACCTGCATGTCTGTAAGGTCGGAGACGAGCATCAGGAAGCGCAAATAAACGACGTAGCCGAGGGGATCAGGCGAGTCCTCTCAGGTGGTAGTGAGGAATTCGAGGCGGAATATCCGTGTCACAGCCCGAGCATAAGGCGCTGGTTCATGATGCGCATTGCGACCATGAAATACCAAGGGCCGCGACGTTACTTGATATCACACACCAACATCACCGCCCGGAAAATAACCGAAGAAGCGCTCGAGGCGTTGAGCGTCACCGACCCGCTTACCGGCCTGGCCAATCGCCGTCGGCTGTACGTGTTTTTGAGCGATGAATGGCGCCGGGCGTTACGCCAGCACCTGCCGATGAGCGTCATCATGCTGGACGTTGATCATTTCAAGATGCTCAATGATGCGCTAGGGCATGCCGCAGGTGATGCCTGCCTATGCCAGATCGCCGGCATTCTGAGGCAGTTCAGCAAACGCCCGACAGATCTCGCTGCGCGTTACGGTGGCGAGGAGTTCGTCCTTGTGCTCGCCAATACGCCATTGGCGGAGGCGGTGAACATCGCCAATCGCATTCGCAAGGCCGTTTTGAAGCTTGCGTTCAGGTTCGGTGGAAATCTTGGCGTCGATCTTGGCGAAACTCGGCAGCTGAGCATCAGCGCCGGTGTCAGCTTTGCCTATCCGCTTCATGACGGTGATGGCACTGAGCTGGTAGAGCAGGCCGACAGGAGCCTGTATTGCGCCAAACGAAAAGGGCGGAACCGGGTCGAGGCCTTCGGCGACCCTTGCGCTGCCGGCGTTGTTGCTGCGAATGCCCCGGAAAAGGGCCCGTCGTCGGTTCGCAGGCTGCCAGTCAGGCCTTCAGGTTCAGCAGTTTGAGGGCGTTGCCAAAATAAATCTTGCGTTTGTCATCCTCAGACAAAGCAAGGTCTTCGATCGAGCGAATGCCCTCGCGTATGAACATCGGGCCGTTTTCCGGATCGAAGGGACAGTCGCTGGCGAACACAATTTTGTCGATGCCGAAAAAATCCAGGCCGCAGCGCAATGCTGGCGCAGATCCACCCAGCACCGTATCGGCATAAAACATCTTGAAATACTCGATAGGCTTCTTGCTCATGCGCTTGAGGATATCGGCATCGCTGCCGTCGGCACTGCGCGCGCCAAGTTGTGCCCACAGTGTTTCGGCGCGGCCCGACAGGAATGGGATCATCGCGCCGCAGTGGTGGGTGACAAGTCGCAGGTCCGGCAGTTTTTCCAGCAGTCCCGAAAAAACAAAGCGTGCCATGGCGACACTGGTCTCGTAGGGCCAACCGAGCACCTGCCATATTTCGTACTTGGAAACCTGCTCGGTCGGGTAGTCGGGGCGAGAGCCCGGGCGTACCGGATGCATGAATACGGGCAATTTGTGATGCCGGGTGACGCGTTCGAATACCGGGAAGAACTCCGGTTCGTCCATTGGCCGGCCATTGACGCTGGTGCAGATCTGGATACCGCGCGCGCCGAGTTTTTCTATGGCGCGGTCCATCTCCTCCAGCGCAGCCGGCACGTTGTTCATGGGCAGCGAAGCGATGAATGCGGGGAATTTTTTTGGCCACTTGCGTACCATCTCGGCCATGCCGTCGTTGGCAACGCGCGCAAATTCCGGCGACAGGTCGGGGCCACCGAGGGAATCGGGCGAGGGCAGGGACAGCGTCAGCACCTGCTGCACATCGGGGAATTTTTCATCCAGCATGGCCACCCGCGCCTCAATGTCCCAGAGCATGCGCAGGCTGGACATGCGTTTGACAATGCCCTGATCCTTGGAGTGCTGCTTCATCAGCTCCAGGTAGGCGGCGGGCATGACGTGGTTGTAAATGTCGATTTTCATGGGTTTGGGGTCTGGTGGGGGAGTGTTGTCGGGGAAATCAGGCGAGGCTAGCACAAGGGGCGCGCATGCCGCCATGCCTGGTGCGACACAGGGCACCGTGCGCACGAATCAGCGCAGCAATCATGCGCCAGAGTGCCTTTCGTCTTCATCAAAGAGGTCGTCGAGGTGGGATACGTCGCCCCAATGCACCAGTTCCCAGAGCCCTGCGGCGAAGCGAAACCGGTTGATGCTGGCGTTGTGGACTGAAAACTTGCGCGGGGTGTCGATGGGCGCGGCGGTGGCATGCTGATAAAGATGCGCGAGCACGCCGCCATGGCAGACCACCACGACGATCCGGCCCGGGTGCAGGCGGGCGAGGCGGGTAAAGGCGCTGACACAACGGTCGTAGGCTTCGCGCAGGCTCTCGCCTCCCGGGATACGAAATTCTGGCTCGGGGCGGCGCAGGCGTTCCAGCGTATCGCCGTGCGCGGCGATGATCTGCCCTTCGGTGAGACCCTCCAGCACGCCAAAGTTGCGCTCACGCAGCTGCGCGTCGGCGCGCACGGTGTGGCCGCTCAGGCCGGCAATGGCGCCCGCCGTGTCGAGCGCGCGACCGAGGTCGCTGGAGTAGATGATATCGAAGGGCTCGCGCGAGAGGCGTTGGCCCAGCGCGGCGGCCTGTCTGCGCCCTAGCGGTGAAAGGGGGCTGTCCTGGTGTCCCTGGAAGCGCCCCTTCAGGTTCCATTCGGTTTCGCCGTGGCGGATCGCAATGATTTGAGTATCAGTCATGCGGCGGATTTTACAGCACCGTGCCGGAAGGCCTGTGCGCGGCCCAAAGCAAAGCGGGACGGCGTGCCGTCCCGCTTTACTCCGATTGCTGCGTCCCTACTTTGCCGCCCTGGCCGCCTTTTTGTCGGCGTGCAGTTTCATTTTGTCTTCGTGAATTTCCTTCCTGTCCGCTTTCATCGCGGCGTGATCGGCTTTGAGCTTTTCGCGATCGGCTTTCATTGCATCCTTGTTGCCGGCCGCCTTGTCGGCGCGAAATTTTTGCTCGTCCGCCCTGGTTACGGCCTTGTCGGCCTTGAGCTTTTCACGATCGGCCTGCAGTTCCTTGCGGTCTGCCTGCACCGCCGGGTTGGGTGCCTTGGCCGCAGGAGCCGGTGCCTGCGCGAAGGCGCCGCCAAAGGCGAAGGCGAGGGCGATGGTGTTGAGTGCGATTAGCATGCGTTTCATGGTTCTCTCCTTTGGTTTTGCTGTTTAAAGGTTTCGCTGTGTGATTAACGTTCCGTTGCGCCGGCCGTTGACCCCGGGTTGTTGCGCCTAATCATCCCAGCGGTAAATTTTTGCATGCTTTTCCGCGTACGCGACGCGGCGCAGTTTGTCCGAACGGAAAAGCCAGAAAAAGGCCAGCGCCACGACGGCCGCAGTGAGCAAGGCGATGGCTAAAACGAGTAGCATGTGCATGGTATTCTCTTGGTGAAAGCGTAAAGTTCAGTGTCCATGTCGCATTGGACCCCGGCGACGCGTGTTTTCCCAGAAGACTTACCAAGTCTTGCGCGCCTTACGCTTGGATACACGGGTGAAACAAATGCTTACACTTTTGCGTGACATGGTTCACGCCATCATTGTTCGCGGCCTCGGTGCCACGCGACCGGCACGGCTTGCCGGGTTTTGCCTGGTCGGTGCGGGGTGCGCCTGTTCTTTCGCCACCTGGGCAGCAGATCTGCCGATTTTTGACGCGCATATTCACTACAGCCATGACGCGGTGGACGTTCTGCCGCCCAAGGACGCCGCGGCGATTTTGCGCAAATCGGGCATCAAGCGCGCGCTCGTTTCAAGTTCCAATGATGATGGCAACCAGAAGCTGCTCGCCGAGGCGCCGGACATCGTGCTCTCGTCGCTGCGGCCCTACCGCACCCGCGCCGACACCGCGGGCTGGACGCGTGAGCCGGCCATCATCAGCTACTTGGAAGACCGTCTCAAGCACCACAAATATGTCGCGATAGGCGAGTTCCATCTCTACGGCGCCGATGCCGACCTGCCGGTGCCGCGGCGCATGGTTGAACTGGCAAGGCAACACAAGCTGCTGCTGCACGCGCACTCCGACGTCGAGGCGATCGAGCGGCTGTTCGGGCAGTGGCCGGAGGCGCGCATCCTCTGGGCACACTCGGGATTCGCGCGACCCGAACAAGTGCGCGCGATGCTGCGCAAGTACAAAAACCTGTGGAGCGATCTGGCGTTTCGCAGCGACCAGGCCTCGGGCGGCAAGGTCAGTCCGGACTGGCGCGCGGCCTTCACCGAATTTCCAGACCGCTTCCTGCTTGGCACCGACACGTTTGTGCCCGAGCGCTGGCACTACATCGGTGAGCACGCGGCATGGTCGCGCGCTTGGCTGGCTGATCTGCCGCAGGATCTGGCCGAACGCATTGCCTTCAAGAATGGCGACGCCTTGCTGGGCAGCTTGAAGCCGTGAACCCGCCTGCTTTATTGTCCGCTTTGTTGTTCGGCATCGGGGCCGTGGCTCCGGCTGCAGCGTGCACGCCTGACTTTAAGGGCGCGCTTACAGTCGAGTCGGCGCGCTACACTCTGGCGTGGCGGGCGCAGCCTGCGGCTATTCCCGTCGGGGGGCATTTCGCCATCGATTTTGTCGTCTGTCCCAAGGCGGGTGTGCCCATGCCGCAAAGCCTGCGTATTGACGCACAAATGCCCGAGCACCGCCACGGCATGAACTACAAGGCAGGGGTCAAGGCGGAGGGGGGCGGGCGTTATCGGGCGGAAGGCCTCATGTTCCATATGCCTGGACGCTGGGAGTTGTTGTTTGAATTGGGCGGCGAGCCGATCGAGCGGCTTGTCGCCGCGGTGGTACTCAAATGACGCGCAGGCTGCCGATGAAACGGCGCACTGTGTTTGGCCTGGCCTCGCTACTAGCCATACTCGCCGGACTGGGGGCGGCGATTGAGGCGGCTGGTGACGGCTTGCTGCCATTTAGCGCTGACGAAACGGCGGCGATACTGCGCCACGGGCCCTGGCCCCAGCCCTGGTCGGGCGACCCGAGCAACCGCGCCTCGGGCAATGCCGAGGCGATATTGCTTGGTGAGCGGCTGTTTTTCGATCCGCGACTGTCGGTCAACGGCAAACTGTCCTGCGGCACCTGTCATGAGCCCGAGCGCAACTGGATCGATGGCGAAAAGCGCGGCTTGGGCCTGGCGCGGGTCGATCGCAACACGCCAAGCCTGCTCGATGTTCGCCTGCATCGTTGGTTCGGCCACGACGGGGCTGCCGATAGTCTCTGGTCGCAAAGCATGCGCCCCATTGTCGATGCGCGCGAGATGGGTGCCAACGCGGCGCATGTCGCAAAACTGGTGCGCGGCGATGCCAAGCTTGCCTGCCGCTACGAGAATATTTTTGGCGAATCCCCGCCGGCTGACGACGACGCGGTGCTGGTTGGTGTGGGCAAGGCGCTCGCGGCGTTCCAGGAAACCATCATCAGCGGGCGCACCCCGTTTGACCGGTTTCGTGATGCGCTGGCGCGGGGCGACCGGCGGGAGGCGGCGCAATATTCGCAGCCGGCGCAACGTGGCCTGAAAATATTCATCGGCAAAGGCGCCTGCAACACCTGCCATTTCGGTCCCAATTTCACCAACAATGAGTTCGCCGACACCGGTATTTCGTATTTCATTGAACCGGGCCGTGTCGACGCCGGCCGCCATGGTGGCATCCAGAAGCTCAACGCCAGCCCGTACAATCTGCTGTCGCGCTGGAGCGATGACCCGGCGCGCAGCACCGCCACCAGCACCCGCCATGTCGAGCCCGAGCAGCGCAATTTTGGCGAGTTCAAGGTGCCGACGCTGCGCAACGCCGTGCTCAATGCGCCCTACATGCACGATGGCAGCTTCGCCACCTTGCGCGAGGTGATCCGCCATTACTCCGAGCTCAACGAAGAGAGGCTTCACGCCGACGGCCAGAACATCCTCAAGCCGCTGCGACTCACGCCGGATGAAAGCAACGACCTTCTGGTGTTTCTTGAGAGCGTGTCGACCTTTAGCTCGCCCTGGCGTGGCAACAGCGGCACCGATGATCCACATTGCGAAGTGAGAAAAAAATGATGAAACCCGGCCGGATAAATTACTGGAAACCCGCGTCCATGGCGGTTTTTCAGCCTGTCTGTATTTGAAATGGCCGGCATGGAGAGCGCACGCGAACTGGCTGCCGCCTTTGATATTCAGCAGCTGACGCCGGATTTTTATATTAATCCGTTCCGCCACTACCGGGCCTTGCGCGAGCATGCACCGGTCAAGCGCCTGCCGGACGGCTCGTATTTCCTTACACGCTATGTTGATGTCGCCGCCGTCTACAAGGACATCAAGACCTTCAGTTCGGATAAAAGGGTGGAGTTCAAACCAAAGTACGGGGACTCGCCGCTCTACGAGCATCACACCACCAGCCTGGTGTTCAATGACCCGCCCTTGCACACCAGGGTGCGCCGCCTGATCATGGGGGCCATCACGCCGCGCGCGGTGTCCGACATGGCGCCGGGTCTGCTGACCCTGGTCGACGGCCTGCTGGAGGCCATGGCGCGCAAACAGGCGGCCGGCGGGGAGATCGACCTGGTGGAGGATTTCGCCTCAGCCATCCCGATTGAAATCATCGGCAATCTGCTGGGCGTGCCCCATACCGAGCGCGGACCGCTGCGCGCGTGGTCTATGGCCATCCTCGGCGCGCTGGAGCCGGTGCTTAGCGACGCGCAATTGCAGCGCGGCAATGATTCAGTGCGCGATTTTCTTGCCTACCTTGAGGGTCTGGTTGCCGATCGGGCACGTCATCCGCTCGACCCTGAGCGCGACGTGCTGACACGCCTGATCCGGGGGGAGTCGGATGGCGAAAAACTTACCCACACTGAGTTATTGCAAAATTGCATTTTCATTCTTAATGCGGGGCATGAGACCACTACCAACCTGATCGGCAACGGCCTGGTGGCGCTGGCGCAGTGGCCGGATGAAAAAGCGCGCTTGATCGCCAAGCCCGCGCTGATCAAGAGCGCGGTGGAGGAGGTGCTGCGTTACGAGAGCTCCAACCAACTGGGCAACCGCAGGACCACCTGCGACACCGTGGTGGGCGGCGTGGCGATGGCGCCGGGCACGCGGATTCACGTGTGCATTGGCGGCGCCAACCGTGATCCGGAACAGTTTCCGGAGCCCGATCGTTTTGATATCACGCGCGCACCCAACCGCCACCTCGCCTTTGCCAGCGGGCCGCACCAATGCGTCGGCAACCATCTGGCGCGCCTGGAGGGCGAGACGGCGATCGGCCGCTTCCTCGCGCGCTTTCCTCGCTACGGCCTCACCGGCGAACCGCTGCGCGGCGGACGCGCACGGTTTCGCGGCTTCTTGCGGATCCCCGCACGTCTGTAGTCGTATTTTTTCGGGCAAGAACTGAAAAGACCGGGTTTCGGGACGGCCAATCGGCACTTCGCCGCCAGTCGCAAGAGGGAAATATTCTCCCCTTCGGCGTCTCGCGACAGGGGCTTGCGCCTCGTGCCGCCTCTTGTCGTCTTGTGAAATCGCCTGAACTGCCACCCTATTGCCCTTCATTTGCGGGCATCACCGGCCGGCGTCGCGGGGCAGACTTTGCCTCATGCGACATTGCCTGCCCTTATTGCCGCGCGCAGTTGTCGGGGAAGAGGGGGAATCCATGACACTGACAAGCTGGCTTTGGGACTTCGAGCATCTTGACCTCACCGTCGACCTGATCGAGGAGTTTAATGTTGGAGTGGTCACGGGTTTGCTGCTGTTCCTGTCCTTCCATGACGAGCTGTATTACCTGATTTAACGCGCCGATTTAACGCACCGGTTTAACGCACTGAGCGATGCCGGCAGGTTCGGCAATCGCGTTGGCGCCCCAGCTGTTCCCCTATTTCGTTTGACGAGAGCTTGCAGAGCCAGGCCAGAAAACATGAGCCTCTTTTTGCAAACGCAAATCGGCTCCGGGATGGCACGCAATTCCCTTACTGACACTTAATTTGTTGCCGGGGCGGCCGATATAAGGTTTGCGCAGCAGGGGGAATGGTCGTGTTCCCGGATATTGGAGATTGAAAAAGGCAAAGCCCAGAGTTGACGCCCAAAAGCCACGCTGACCGCCGCATTCGTTTGCCGCACTCGAATTAATAATTACATGTCGTCGCCGCTTTGTCATAACGCGGTCGATTTTTTTGCGGCTTAGGAACGTACCACTGCATCTACGTACAAATTGGCGGATCTGAATATGCCTAAAAAAGCACTGATTCAAGGCGCGCTCTCCACCGGGGTGATATTCGCACTTTCATCCTGGATGGGTGCGATGGTGAGTGTGCTGGTGTTGGCTGCGGCCTGGGCGGTCATTGTGACCGCCTCGGCGGCGGCCGCGCGCAAGGCGGTTGAACATGAGGTGGCGTTGCTGACGCAGCGACTGGCCTCGACACGAGAGCAGGCGCAGGAGATCGTCGGTGAATACCGTGCCGAGCTTGGTGCGCAGTTTCACGCCTGCGGTAACGAACTGGTTCAGTTGCAGCAGATCCTTGGTGATGCGATTTCGACCCTGTTGTCGAGTTTTAACGCCCTTAATGACTGTAGCGCGACGCAGCAGCGCCTGGCTGTTTCCATCACGCGCGGTGAGGCTAAGCCCGGGGATGAGCAGGTCAGTGTGGAGCAATTCATCCAGGAGACGTCGGCGACGCTGGCGTCCTTCGTCGAATCAACCGTGCAGAACAGCAAGACCGCGATGGGGCTGGTTGAGCGCATAGACCAGGCGAAGGAGCAGGTGCAAGTGGTGTTGCGCCTGTTGCGCGAGGTTGAGGGTATTTCCAAGCAGACCAACATGCTCGCGCTCAACGCCGCCATCGAGGCGGCGCGAGCGGGCGAGGCCGGCCGCGGCTTTGCCGTCGTTGCCGAGGAGGTGCGCGTGTTGTCCGATCGTACCAACCAATTCAGCCAGCAGATTCGCAGCGAGATCGAGGCGGTGCATGGGTCCATCTCCGGCGCCGAATCGGCGATCAATGAGATGGCCTCAAAGGACATGAATTTTGCGTTGCAGTCAAAGCAGCGCGCCGTCGAAATGCAAAGCGGTGTGCGCAAGGTCAATGAGGGAATCGCAGTCGGCGTGGACGAGCTCGGGCGCATCGCCCGCCAGGTCGAGGACAACGTGCGCGTCGCGGTGACCGCACTGCAATTTCAGGACGTGACGACACAGCTCGTCGGGCACACGCGTGCGCGCATGACCGAACTCGAATCGATGATGGCGGGCCTCGCAGCGCTGCCCGATGCGCTCGAGCTGTCCGCCGGCGGGAACGCCCAAGGACAGGCCGTGTTGCAAAAGATGCGCGAACGCGTGCTGGCGGCGCGCGAGCGTACGTCACGCAACCCGGTTCGGGAAGGCCAGATGGATAACGGCGGTATCGAGTTGTTCTGACAGATAAACAGGCAACAGGAGAGTGCAATGAGCAAGACAATTCTCGCGGTGGATGACTCGCCATCGATCAGGCAGATGGTCGCCTTTACCCTCAAGGGTGCCGGTTACAACGTGGTCGAGGCGGAAGACGGCCAGGCCGGCCTGGATAAAGCCAAGTCTTCTGCGGTGAACCTTGTCCTGACCGACCAGAACATGCCAAAGATGGATGGACTCACGCTGGTCAAAAGCCTGCGCGTCCTGCCGCAGTACGCGACCACGCCCATTCTCATGCTCACCACCGAGTCGAGCGACGCGATGAAGGCGCAGGGCAAGGCGGCGGGGGCGACCGGATGGCTGGTCAAGCCCTTTGACCCGGCCAAGCTGCTCGAGGTGGTCAAGAAGGTTATCGGCTGATTCCCGGCTAGCCGGCAAAAAAGACAAGCAAGCGGAGCAGACTAATGAGCAATAGCGCATCGCAAGGCGGCGGTATCGACATGAGCCAGTTCTTCCAGGTGTTCTTCGACGAATGTGCGGAACACCTGGCGACAATGGAAAGCCTGCTGCTGGCCATCGATCCGGCGACAGCCTCATCGGATGACCTGAACGCCATTTTCCGCGCCGCCCACTCCATGAAGGGCGGCGCCGGAACGTTCGGTTTCACCGACATGACCGACGTGACCCATGTCCTGGAAACCCTGCTCGACCGGGTGCGCAAAAGTGAAATCGCGCTCACCACCGAGATGGTCGACGCGTTTTTGCAGGCCGGCGATGTGGTGAAAACCCAGCTTGCCGGGCATCGCGCCGGGCAGGACGGCCTTGCCGACACCAGCCCCGCAGAAGAGGTGTGTGCCAGGCTCCAGGGTCTGGCCGAGGGGCATGCTGCAGTCGCCCCGGGCGCCGCGTTTGCGGCAAGCACCGATGTGGCGACCGGATACAGCATCGTGTTTTCCAGCAAGGAAGCGGCAAAAGTGTTCGAGCCGCTGCTGGAAAACCTTCGTGCGCTGGGGACGCTGGAGATCCTTGCCCGGTCGAACTCAGCCAAGCGCAGCAAGTCGGCGCAACGCTGGGAGCTGCGGCTGGTGACGGCAAAGGGGGAGTCGGCGCTGCGTGAGCTGTTCGATTTTGTCAAAACAGAGGGCGAGATAGATGTGCGTGCGATAGCGGCGGCACAAGCGGCTGCGCCGGCGTCCCTTGCTGTGCCGGCAAGCGCCGCGGCCGATGAGGGCTTTGGTTTCTTTGATGATGCCGCGGGCATTCCCCAGCCGGCTTTGTCCGAAAGCGCAGACGGCTATGGGTTTTTTACGGATATTGTCGCGCCCCTTGCGGAACCGGCCGAAAAAAGCCCCGGACGTCGCGCGACCGACCAGCCCGAGGTGGTCTCCGGTATAGCCGGCCGGCGCGACACCGACAAGGTGGTGGTGGCGCCGCAGGGTGAAGCATCGTCCATACGCGTCAGCGTCGAGAAGGTCGACACCCTTATCAACCTGGTCGGCGAACTGGTCATCACGCAGGCGATGCTGGCGCAAAACGCCTCCCAACTCGACCCGGTGGTGAATGAAAAACTGCTTAGCGGCATGGCGCAGTTCGACCGCAACACGCGCGAACTTCAGGAATCGGTCATGTCCATACGCATGATGCCGATTTCCTTCGTGTTCAGCCGCTTTCCGCGTGTGGTGCGGGATTTGGCCACCAAACTAGGCAAGCAGGTTGAACTCAAGACCGAGGGCGAGGGAACCGAACTGGATAAGGGCGTGATCGAGAAGCTTTCCGACCCGTTGACCCACTTGGTGCGTAACAGTCTTGATCACGGCATCGAATCGCCGGAGGTTCGCGAAGCGGCCGGAAAGCCGGCCAAGGGCACCATCACGCTGCGCGCCTTTCACCGCGGCGGCAATATCATGGTCGAAGTGCTGGACGACGGCGCCGGGCTCAACCGCGAAAAACTGTTGGCCAAGGCGCGCGAGCGCGGCATGACGGTATCCGACGCGATGAGCGACCAGGAGGTGTTCGGACTTATTTTCGAGGCCGGCTTTTCCACCGCGGCGCAAGTCACCGATGTTTCGGGGCGAGGCGTCGGCATGGACGTCGTGCGCCGCAATATCCGCGAAATAGGCGGCCAGGTGGAGATTGGCTCCAACCGCGGCGGCGGCACGCGCATCTCGATCAAGCTGCCGCTCACCCTTGCCATCCTCGATGGCATGTCGGTCGGGGTCGGCAGGGAGGTGTTCATCATCCCGCTGACCAACATCACCGAATCGCTGCAGCCGAAAAAAGAGCATATCAACACCATCGCCGGGCTTGGCAGCGTGGTGCAGGTGCGCGCCGACTACCTGCCGGTGCTCGCGCTGCATGAGGTTTTCAACCTCAAGCCCAAGGTCACTGATTTTGACAAGGGCATCATGGTGGTGCTCGAGTCCGAGGGCGCCAAGACGGCGCTGTTTGTCGACGAGCTGCTCGGCCAGCACCAGGTGGTGATCAAGAGCCTGGAGACCAATTACCGCAGGGTCGAGGGCGTTTCAGGGGCCACCATCATGGGCGACGGCAGGGTGGCATTGATCCTTGATGTGGCCGGGCTGGTGAACACGCCGCGAAAAGTGTACGCCGAGGCGGCTTGAGAGCCGCCCGGCCCGAACGAAGCAAACAAGCAAGCCGTCCTGACCGATTGAGAAAAGGAGTGTCCACCATGTCGCAGCCGCAGACCGCAACAACCAAGGACGCAGCCCAGGCTGCGGTCAACCCCACTGCCAATGAGTTCCTGACCTTTATTCTCGGTAGCGAGGAATATGGCTTGGAGATCCTCAAGGTGCAGGAGATCCGTGGTTACGACGCCATTACCCATATCGCCAACGCACCCGCCTTTATCAAGGGTGTGGTCAACCTGCGCGGCATTATCGTGCCGATCATCGACATGCGCATCAAGTTCAACCTCGGCAAGGTTGAGTACAACGAGTTCACGGTGGTGATCATCCTCAACGTCGCCTCGCGCGTGATGGGGATAGTTGTTGACGGCGTCTCCGACGTGATCACACTCTCATCCGAGCAGGTCAAGCCGGCGCCCGATTTCGCCGCCCACCTTGATACGGATTACATCATCGGCTTGGGGACGGTCGATGAACGCATGCTCATCCTGATGGATATCGAGAAACTGATGTCGAGCAAGGACATGGGCCTGATCGACAGTACCGCCGTGCACTAGAGTCAGCCGCCAACCGACATACCGTCCGCAACATTTTTAACCGAACATCATTTTGAACGTACTTTTGAACGTACACGAGGAGATAAGCATGAAGGCAGCAACCAGGGGAAAAGAGGCGACAACCAAGGGTAAGGTTTCGGCCGTTGCGGGTAATTGTGCGGCGCAGGTAAAGGCGCTGTCCGAGGCGCTCGCGACGATGAGCGAGCAGCACGAGGCCGGTGCGATAGACCATTTTATTGCGGTGAACGAGTTTCCCGAGTCGTTCCAGGTCATTGCACGGGGGATCAACGA
The DNA here is from genome assembly GCA_945892985.1 of Bordetella parapertussis. Taxonomy (GTDB): domain Bacteria; phylum Pseudomonadota; class Gammaproteobacteria; order Burkholderiales; family SG8-39; genus CAITSH01. Next base: position 119,041 of record CAMDDU010000007.1, on the reverse strand, counting down.
GCTGGTGGCCTCGCACATTGCGGTGAAGATGAAGATAGTTGATGTGGTGACGCGCTACGGCAAGGGTGACCTGTCGGTGGATATGGACCGGTTGCCCGGCCTGAAGGCGAAAATCACCGAGGCGATAGACGGGGTGAAGGCGGGCGTGTCGCGCAGCCTGCGTATCCAGGGTGCGTTGGATGTGACGGCGACCAATGTGATGATGGCCGACGCCGATTACAACATCGTGTACTCGAACAAGTCGCTGGATAAAATGCTCAACGAGGCGGAGTCCGACATTCGCAAGGACTTGCCGGCGTTTAGCGCGGCGAAGGTGATTGGCACCAACATCGACAGCTTCCACAAGAACCCGGCCTACCAGCGCGGCATGCTGGCCAAGCTGAGCGGCACGCACACGACGCAACTAAAGGTGGGCGGGCGCATATTTGATCTGATCGTCAACCCGGTGAACGACGCCGGCGGCGCGCGCCTTGGCACGGTGGTCGAATGGAAGGACGCGACCGCCGAGATTGCGGCGCGGGACAAGGAGCTGGCGGCCGCGGCCGAGAACCTGCGCATCAAGAACGCACTCGATAAGTGCACGACCAATGTGATGATCGCCAACGCCGACTGCGAAATCGCCTACATGAACGAGTCGGTCGCCGAGATGATGGTAAGGAACGAGTCGGACCTGCGCAAGGTGCTGCCGCAGTTCGATGCGCGCCGCCTGATTGGCGCGAACATCGACATCTTCCACAAGAACCCGTCGCACCAGAGGAACATGCTGGCCAACCTGCGCAGCACCTACAAGACCCAGATCGTGGTCGGGGGCCTGACCTTTGCGCTGGTGGCCAACCCGATTGTGGATGCCAAGGGTGTGCGCGTGGGTACCGTGGTGGAGTGGGCCGATCGCACGGCCGAGGTGGCGGTGGAGGTGGAGGTGGCCGGGTTGGTGCGGGCGGCGGTGGACGGGGACTTCACGCAGCGCATGGACGTGAACGGCAAGAGCGGTTTCTTCAAGGCGCTGGGCGATGGCATCAACGAGTTGATGGAGACGAGCTCGGTGGGGCTCAATGAAGTGGTGCGGGTGCTCGGAGCCCTGGCCAAGGGCGACCTGACCGAGAAGATCACCAACGAATACAAGGGCACCTTCGGGCAGTTGAAGGACGATTCGAACCAGACGGTAGAGCAGTTGACCACGATCATCACGCAGATCAAGGAGGCGACCGAGTCGATCACCACGGCCTCCAAGGAGATCGCGCAGGGCAACACCGACCTGTCGCAGCGCACCGAAGAGCAGGCCTCCAGCCTGGAGGAGACGGCCTCGAGCATGGAAGAGCTGACCAGCACGGTCAAGCAAAACGCCGAGAACGCCAAGCAGGCGAACCAGCTTGCGGCCTCGGCCTCGGAGGTGGCGGTCAAGGGCGGTCAGGTGGTGGGCCAGGTGGTCGATACCATGGGTTCGATCAACGAGGCCTCGAAGAAGATCGTTGACATCATCAGCGTCATCGACGGCATCGCCTTCCAGACCAACATCCTGGCGCTCAACGCCGCGGTAGAGGCGGCGCGGGCCGGCGAGCAGGGACGCGGCTTTGCGGTGGTGGCCTCCGAGGTGCGCAACCTGGCACAAAGGAGTGCTGCCGCAGCCAAGGAGATCAAGACGCTGATAGGCGACTCGGTGGAGAAGGTTGACTCTGGCACCAAGCTGGTGGACCAGGCGGGCAAGACGATGGAGGAGATCGTCGGTTCGATCAAGCGGGTGACCGACATCATGGCCGAGATCACGGCGGCGAGCCAGGAGCAGTCGGCGGGCATCGAGCAGGTGAACCAGGCGATCACGCAAATGGACCAGGTGACGCAGCAGAATGCGGCGCTGGTGGAGGAGGCGGCGGCGGCGGCCGAGTCGATGCAGGAGCAGGCCGAGACCCTCAGTGGTGCGGTGGGCACCTTCCGTCTTGACGAGAGCGCGGTGGTGCACCGCGCCCCGGCAGCGCGCGCCGCCGCCCCGGCCGAGCGCCGTGGCCCCAGCCGCCCGACCAAGGTCGAGCGACTGGTCAGCGTCAAGGCCCCGGCCAAGGCGAGGACGGCTGCTTAGTACTTTCGTAAACCGCAGGTTTTATTAGCAGAAATGGAAGTGAACATGAACAGACTGCAAGCGCCATTGGACAACACGCTCACCCCGGAGGGGGCCATCAAACTCAAGACCTTAGGCGTTGGCGTTCTTGTCGGCTTCATCATCAAAGGATTGATCACAACGGCGCTGATGGTGATGGTGATGGTCGAATTCATCCATTACTGAAACCGCGACGAACAATGCCGCCCCGGTGCAGCAGGGGTGCGGGCCGGCAACCGGGTTAAACGCGAGGAGAGCGGCATGCATGGGTTAAGTGGGGTGACGGGCAATGTCTATTTTTGCGACTTTGAGGCAATCGAGCGTGGGCACGCGCCTACCGAGCCCCTGGCCGGCAGTTTTTCCGGCACCGCTACGCAGGCGCCGCCGGCCGGCGCAGCGTTGCTGCTGGCGCAGATCCGCGCCAGCACCGAGGAAATCGCCGCGACGCGCGTCGAGCTGACGCGCTCATTGGCGGTGATGGCCGGGCAGATCCAGGACATTGTGTCTTGCGCCGGTACCCCGGCGGGCAAGTGGTCACATGCCAATGCCGATGAGGCGATCGAGAAGGTGCGAAACGCCAGTGCCGCTTTGGGCGAATTGCGCGCCCTGCTGCGCGAGCAGGTGTCGCAGGGGCGTGCGGCGGCTCAACGAATTGCCGACATCGCGCGTCGAGTCGGGCTGGGCGGCACTAGCGTCGCCTAGGCGCCGTGCGGCGCGGGCGCACCGCAGCCGCGCATTCACCGTCGCCATCCCCCATCCCACCTTCCATCCCTCAGGCAACCGCCATGGCCAGCAGCAGCGCAAAAACAGACGAATACAAGGTACGCGAATACGAGTTCACTGAGCGCGATTTTGCGCAGGTCCGGAAACTGATCTACGAGCATGCCGGTATCTCGCTGTCGGAGAACAAGCAGGACATGGTCTACAGCCGGCTGTCGCGGCGCCTGCGCGAAAAAGGCCTGTCGCGCTTCGCCGATTACCTCAAGCTGCTGGAAACGGCAGATGCCGAAGAATGGCAGGCGTTCACCAACGCGTTGACGACCAACCTCACCTCGTTTTACCGCGAATCGCATCATTTCCCCATTCTCGCCGAGCACCTGGCACAACGCCGGCGCGCCGGCGGCGAGCCGCTTACCGTCTGGTGTTGCGCGGCCTCCACCGGCGAGGAGCCCTACACCATTGCGATGACCGCCATAGAGGCGCTCAAGGATAGCGCGCCCAATGTGCGCATCCTGGCCACCGACCTGGATACCAACGTGCTGGCCAAGGCCGATGCCGGGGTGTACGACCTTGAGCGCATCGAGGCGCTCACCGCGGAGCGCACCAAGCGTTTTTTCCTGCGCGGCAAGGGCGCCAACGCCGGCGTTGTAAAGGTGCGCCCGGAACTGCGAAAACTGATCACCTTTCGCCAGCAGAACCTGCTCGACGCCAAGTGGCCGGTGCGCGGTCCCTTTGACGTGATCATGTGCCGCAACGTGATGATCTACTTCGACAAGGAAACACAACGCCAGATACTGGAAAAATTCGCACCGCTGCTGCGGGCCGATGGCCTGCTGTTTGCCGGGCATTCAGAGAGTTTTTTCCATTCCGCCCACTTGTTCAAGCTGCGCGGCAAGACGGTGTATGAGCTGGCCGGGAAGGCGCAGGGGTTGCATGGCCGATGACTACCACGAAGCCCTGGCGACGACCTTTTATTACGACCGCAACTTCGAAACCGATGCGGCGAAAGTGCTACCCGGGGAATATTTCTTCACCAACAAGGACATGTTGCTGGTCACCGTGCTCGGTTCCTGCGTTGCCGCGTGCATTCGCGACCAGAAGAGCGGCATCGGCGGTATGAACCATTTCATGCTGCCCGACAGCCGGGTGGACGAGAGCAGCCAGTCCAGCGGTTCGGCGCGCTACGGCAGCTACGCCATGGAAATCCTCATCAACGACATTACCAAAATGGGGGCGCGGCGCGAAAACCTCGAGGCCAAGGTGTTCGGTGGCGGCAACGTCCTGCCCGGAATGACCGTGGCGAACGTCGGTGAGCGCAACGCTGAATTCGTCTTGCGCTTCCTCGCGACCGAAAGAATCCATGTCGCTGCGCAGGACCTGGTGGATATCTATCCGCGCAAGGTCTATTACTTCCCGAAAAGCGGGCGGGTGCTGGTGAAGAAATTACGCAATATCCACAATGACACAATTTTCTCGCGTGAAAAGGATTACGGCTCACGATTGAAAAAAACCAGAATCGGGGGCGAAGTGGAGCTCTTTGGGTGAGTTGGTGTTGCCACGGCTGAGATGTAATTTTAGGAAAAACCATGGAAAAAATAAAAGTGCTGATCATCGACGACTCGGCGCTCATTCGCAAAGTGCTGACGGAAATCATCGACCGCGAAGCGGACATGAAGGTGGTGGGCGCGGCGCCCGACCCGCTGGTGGCGCGCGAGATGATTCGCAATCTGGCACCCGATGTGCTGACACTCGATGTCGAGATGCCGAAAATGGACGGGCTGGACTTCCTGGAAAAACTTATGCGCCTGCGGCCGATGCCGGTGGTGATGGTGTCCACGCTGACCGAAAAGGGCTCGGAGATTGCGCTACGTTCGCTGGAACTGGGGGCGGTCGATTTTGTCGCCAAACCGAAGATGGACATCGTCGGCGGCATGAAGGAGTACGCGCACGAGATCACCGACAAGATTCGTGCCGCGGCGCAGGCGCGCATCAGGCGGCCGGCACCGGCTGATGCGGCACCCAAGCGCAGCCTGCCGGCGCTTGGAAACCGCGGTTTGACCGAGAAACTTATCATCATCGGCGCGTCCACCGGCGGTACCGAGGCGCTCAAGGATTTCCTCATGGAGCTGCCGGCTGATTCGCCTGCGGTGCTCGTCACCCAGCACATGCCGCCGGGCTTCACCCGTTCGTTTGCCGAGCGCCTCAACTCCTTATGCCGGATGACGGTCTCCGAGGCGGTGCAGGGGGAGCGGGTGCTGCCCGGTCACGCCTACATTGCCCCCGGGGCGCTGCACATGGCGGTGCGAAAGAGCGGCGCCAACTACATGGTCGCGCTGTCCGACGCACCTGTGGTCAACCGCCACCGGCCTTCGGTCGAGGTGCTGTTTCTGTCGGCGGCCGAATGCGTGGGCGCCAATGCCATCGGCATCATGCTCACCGGCATGGGCAAGGACGGGGCCACCGCGATGCTCGAAATGAAACGCGCCGGCTCCTATAATTTCGCCCAGGACGAGGCAAGCTGCGTGGTGTTCGGCATGCCAAAAGAGGCGATCGCCGTGGGTGCCGTGGATGAGGTCGTGCCCTTGAACGAGATGGCACGACGCGTGTTTGACCGGCTTGCCCTGTCGGGGCGCCGTACCAACCGGGTTTGACTCGTCCCATCAATACCCTGCAAAGAAAGAAATGAACATTGCCAGTCTCATGCAAAATAGCCAGGCCCGTATCAGCTTGTCCGGGCGATTCGACTTCAACAGCCATCGCGAATTCACGCAGGCGTGCGAAGGACCACTAACCTAGCCATCCGACGTCGAAGTGGTTGTCGACACGGCTGAGGTCGATACTATCGACAGTTCTGCGCTTGGCATGCTGTTGGTCCTGCGCCGTCGGGGCAGTGCTGCGAACAAGCACATCATCATTGAAAATTGTGTGATTCCGGTTAATGCAGTGCTGCGTTTGGCCAATTTTCAACAATTGTTCACGATGCGCTGATGCGCTGCCTGGTCCTGGCTGTGCGCGCGCTTATAGTAGGTGCCAACACCCGTGCATGCATCGTCGCAGCAATGCGTCGCAACCATCTGGCGCGCTTCCCTCGCTACGGCCTTGTCCGAGAATCGCCGCGTGGCGGACGCGCACGGTTTTTCGGTTTCCTGCGGATCAGCCCAGGTCTGTAGTCGGATTTTTTCGGGGAGAATAGACCGTCTCGCGCATGTCGCCTGCTACGCCGGCATTGCCAAAAGCCTGCTATGCGCGCAGCATCAATCCGGGACGCGAAATCGCGCTGTAGATGTTTGCGCGATCGCAGTGCCCTCCGCAGCATCGACTCAGAGAGGAGTTACTTCATGCCAAAAGCAATCTGGAACAAGGCCGTCATCGCCGAAACAAAACTGTTTGAGACGGTGGAGAACAACATCTATTTTCCGCCCGACGCGGTAAGGGCCGATAAGCTGCGCGCAAGTGATACGCACACCACCTGTGGCTGGAAGGGCGTTGCCAGTTATTACGACGTCGTTGTCGACGGTGAGGTGAACAAGGATGCCGCCTGGTACTACCCGGATCCGAAGGAGGCGGCCAAGCAGATCAAGGGCTATATCGCTTTCTGGAAGGGCGTGACGGTCGAGAATTAAATCAGTCTGTGTCCTTCGCCAAACGGATGCCGCTGAACTGCCAGCGTGCCGTGGCGGGAAAGAAATTGCGGTAACTCGCCCTGATATGACCGGCCGGTGTGGCGCATGAACCGCCGCGCAACACATACTGGTTGACCATGAATTTGCCGTTGTATTCGCCGATGGCTCCGGGGTCGGGACGGTAGCCCGGGTAGGGTGCGTAAGCCGATTGCGTCCATTCCCAGACGCCGCCGTACAGTTGCGCCAGGCCCTCTTGTGCGCTGGCGAATGGATGCAGCGGCCCGTCGTCGGCAAAATTTCCGGTTATGCGGCGGGTCGCCGCTGCATGTTCCCATTCGGCTTCTGTGGGCAGGCGTGCGCCGGCCCAGCGCGCGTAGGCATCGGCTTCGAAATAGGACAAATGCACCACGGGTGCATCCGCTTCGAGTGTGCGCGTGCCGGCCAGCGTGAATTCCTCCCAGCCAGTGGCGCCCGGACGCCAGTACAGCGGATGCGTCAGCGCGTTGGCCCTGAGCCAGTCCCAGCCCTCGGACAGCCACGACTGCGCGTCGCCATAGCCGTCTTGTTCGACAAAACGCAGATACTCGGCGTTGGTGACCGGCCGCGAAGCGATGCGGTAGGCTTGCAGGTAGGTGCTATGGCAGGGCAGTTCGTTGTCAAAGCAAAAGCCGCCGCCGTCAAAGCCGATGCGCTGCTTGCCTCCGGCAAAGGCGATCCACTCGAGCGGATTTGCGACAGACCGGGGCTGCGGCAGCGACGCGTCATAGGAGGGCTGCAGCGGGTTGAGTGACAGCAGGTGTTTGACGTCGGTGAGGAGCAATTCCTGGTGCTGCTGTTCGTGGTTGATGCCCAGTTCCACCAGATCATTGAGCGCCTCCCCGGGTTGTGCGGCAAGCAGGGCCAGCAGGCGTGTGTCGACATTGTGGCGGTAGGCGTGCACGGCGGCGAGATCCGGCCGTGTCAGCAGGCTGCGCTTCGCACGCGGATGTTTGTCGCCGACGCCGTTGTAATACGAATTGAACAGCACGCGAAACGCCACGTCGAAAGCTTGGAAACCCGGTTCGAAACGTTCGAGTATGAAAGTTTCGAAAAACCAGGTGGTGTGCGCGAGGTGCCATTTGACCGGGCTCGCATCGGGCATGGATTGCGCGCCGCAATCCTCGGCCGACAGCGGCGATGCCAGCGCGATGCTGCGCGCGCGCAGGCGTGCATAGCGCGATGCCAGCGCTTCGATCTGGCCTTTAGCAGGCCCGTCCGTGGCGAGTGATGGCGATGATGCGCTCATGGGTGCGATGCGGCGCAGTCGGCCGCGCCGGTAACGCCGGCCAGGAATACGGCAAACCAGCAGCGCTCGTCGGTCCAGGCGGTGACGCCGCCAAATCCGGCTTCACCCAGCAGCCGGGTAAAGTTGTCGAGGCGATATTTGTAGCTGCTCTCGGTGTGGATGCGCGCGCCGGCGGCAAAGTCCCTGCCGCCGCCCGGCCAGCTTACGGTGAGCGCGCGCCGTGCCTCGAGGTGCATTTCGATGCGCGATTGCGCGCTGTTGTACACGGCGTGGTGGCGCCATTCGCGCGGCTTGAAGTTGCTGCCCACAAGCGTGTTGAGATGGGACAGCATGTTGAGGTTAAAGGCGGCGGTCACGCCAAGTTCGTCGTCGTAGGCGGCTTGCAGTACTTTGGCCTCCTTGACGAGGTCGATGCCTATGAGCAGTGCGCCATCGGTACCGCATTGGGTGCGCACGTCTTGCAGCATCCGCAGGGCCTCGGTCGGGGTGAAATTGCCCAGCGACGAGCCGGGATAGAAAAACAGACGCGCTGAGGCTTTGACAGTGGCCGGCAGTGCAAGGCCGGCGGAGAAATCCTGCGCCAGCGCCTGCATCGGAATGTCCGGGTGCAGGCCTTGCAGTTTGCAGAGTGACGCGCTTAGAAAATCGGCGGAAATATCGATGGCGACATACGCGGCCGGGCGTAGTGTGCCGAATAGCCCGGCGGCCTTTTCGCAGTTCCCCGCTCCCAGGTCGATCAGGGTGCGACCGGTTCCGGCCGCCGCGGCCATGGCCGGAGCGTGGTCGCGGAAAATCGCCCGCTCGGTGCGCGTGGGGTAATACTCGGGCAGTTCGGTGATGGCCTCGAACAGGTGCGAGCCGAGCGCATCGTAAAAATACTTTGGGGCGATATGCGCGGCAGGCGCAGCCAGTCCGGCGAGGATGGCCTCGCGCTCGGTGAGATCGGACAGACCGGCTGGCGCGCCGGCCAAAGCCGGGCCTGATTTCGCCCCGACGGGGACAACAGCGTCAAGATGCGAAACTGCGGTCTTGGCTTCAATCGGCAAGAAATACTCCAATACGTCTGGGTGGGATGGATGGCATGTGGGGGTTTGCTGCGGGCGTCCGAAATTGGTCACGGCGCCAGACCCTACCTTACGCGAAATCAGAAAACTATTTTCCAAGCGATGCGTTGATTGCGCCCAAACCCGTTCCGGGACTTACCATCAACATGGCGGGAGAATTCGCGGACCAGCTGGAAACGCCCGTCTGGCGCGGGTTTTCAGTGCGTTGGCCCCGCTCGATGACTATCCAGAACGACACCTTGCGTTGCCCCGGGTTTTGAACGGCCGAATCGGCATGGCGATACCGTAGTCTTTGGTGGCGAGCAGGCTGATCGGCGCGAGATCGCTGTTACGCATTCGTGCCGTCCCACCATGGTGTGCCTTCGTTCAGCCTTTGCCCGGGTGATGGGCGCCGCAGTGCTTGCAGGCGCGCTGTTCCTGGCTGGCGTAAAACGCCTCGAACAGCGGTGGCAGGTCGTTGACTATGCTCTTGAGTTGCACCTCAACGCGATGCAGCAGCGTGTTGCATTCAAGGCAGTACCACTCGAAGCCGTCCTTGTCGCCCTCGGGCCGCGTGCGCTCGATGACGATGCACATACTGCCTTCCTCGGGACGTTGCGGCGAGTGGCGCACGTGCGGCGGCAGCAACAGCATCGCGCCTTCCTTGAGTTCTATTTGTTCGGGCTTGCCCTTCTCCATGATGTTGAGGCTGGCGTTGCCCTTGAACTGGTAAAAAAATTCCTCGTAGGGATCGTCGTGGTAATCGGTGCGCTTGTTGGGGCCGCCCACAACGGTGACGATGAAGTCGCGATCGAGCCAGATCTGCCGGTTGCCCACCGGCGGCTTGAGCAGGTGCTGGTTCTCTTCAATCCATTTTGGAAAATTGATGGGGGTGAGCATGGCGGTCTCCTTATTCGGCTTTGGCACCGGACAGCTTGATCAGGCGTCCCTTGTATTCGAGGTCGTTCTTTATGAATGCGGCGAACTCCGCCGGTGTGCTGCCCACCGCACCGTAACCTTTGCCGGTCATTTCGCGTTTGTCGAATTCAGGATCGGTGATGATCGCGTGCACGTCTTTTTGTATTTTTTCAAGAATCGCCGCCGGCGTGCCCGCCGGAGCAAACAGGCCGAACCAGGGCTTGGGATCGATGTCGGGGAATCCGGCTTCGCGCAGGGTCGGTACCTCGGGCAGTGCGGGCAGGCGCTGCGCGCGCGCAATGGCGAGGGGCTTCAGGCGGCCGGCGGCAAAGTAGCCGCGTGAAGTCGCGGTGCCGCCCATGGTCAGTTGCACTTCGCCTGCAACGGCGGCGGTCAGGGCCGGCGCGATGCCCTTGTAAGGGATGTGCGCGATGCTGATGCCGGTCTGCGCCTTGAGCGCCTCGAACAAGAGGTTGGGCTGGCTGCCGCTGCCGTAGGAGCCGTAATTGAGGGTGCCGGGTCTGGCCTTGGCCAGTTCGACCAGTTCCTGCAGGGTGCGCGCCGGCACCGAGGGATGCGCCACCACCATCTGGAACAGGTCTATGAGTTGCGTGACCGGCGCCAGGTCCTTGACCGGATCAAAGGGCATTTTCGGGTACAGGTGCGGATTGCTGGTTATGCTCGAATCGGAAGTGAACAGCAGCGTGAGCCCGTCTGGCGCCGCTTTGGCGACAAAGTCCGAGCCGATGATGGTGCTGGCACCCGGTTTATTCTCCACCACCACGGGTTGGTTCCACAGTCGCGACAGCCGGTCGGCGATGGGACGGGCCATGCCGTCAACGCCGCCGCCCGGCGGATAGGGCACCACGATGCGTACCGGCTTACCCGGAAATTCCTGGGCGTGGACTGCGGCACACAGGACTGTGGCGAAGGCGATAAGAACGAGTCTTGCGAACTTCATTGCGTCACTTTCATTTTGGTTTGATCAGGATAGGGAACAGGTCGCGACCTGCATGCGCGCAGCGGCGGTTATTTGCGCTCATTTGGTTTGTTCAAAGTGCCTGCTCAAACAGCACCGCAACGCCGCTCGCTTCTTCCGCGGGCACGACCAGGCGGCCCGCGGCGGTGGCGATGGTAAAGCCGCCGCGCTCCAGGCGCCGGCGCTGCGCCGCGAGGTCAGGGCAACGAAAAACGATTCCGGCAATGCCCGGGATAGGCGGCAGCAGGCTGCCGGGGATCAGCGCGGCGGCGTGACGCGGGTGCACCAGTGTCAACTTGGATACCAGCGGAAAACGGAATACCACGGCATCGTCCTCGGCCGCAGGAGCCAGCCTGGTATAGCGCTGGTATTTGTCGGAAAAATGTTCGATGTCGTCGGCCACCAGCAACACGTCGGAGAGCTCCGTGCAGCCGTTCGGATGCGCGATGTAACGCGGCTGGTAGACATATTGCGGGGTCAGGTGGCGCGCCGCCTGGATGTAGCCCTCGGGCGAATCGTCCGGCGCAAATTGCACGCGCTGGAATTTCGCCGTACGCACGCCCTCGGGGGTGTCGATCTCGCGTTGCAGCGGAATGACATCTGAGGTCGTGATGCCCTGCGCCTTGAGGTGCGCATCCACCGACTCAAGTTGCTCTGAGCCAAAGCAGATGATGTGCGCCCCCTGGTGTCGCACCAGAAAGGCGCTTATTTTCGCCGCCGGTTGCGCCGGATCCGCGCTGGCGAGGATTTCAAGGTAATTGTGCGCGAACATCACGCAGCGGTTGCCCGAGTTGAGCGGGCGCACCGGCTCGCCCGGTTTGAGCGCGCCCGAATGCGGTGAGTAGGGTGTCAACATGAAGCCCATGGCCTCATAGCGTGCACTGGTGGCGGCGAGGTCGCGCACCGCCATGCCGACGTGGTTGATGCTGTCTATGTCCGGAGTGTTCATGTTTTAGTCTGGATCATTTCGTGTGATGTTCGTGTCGTGCTGTCGTGCTGTCGTGTGAAAGGGAGCTCATCGCCTGCCCTGCGCCAGTCTAAACGAAACGTCGAGAAACCTTTTGAAGCATCGCCAAGTATCGCGAAGCATCGAAAAACCGGCAAATATTGCGTCAAAGTCCGGGCGCATTAACGCGCCCAATACTTCGGCTGCGTTACCTGAGCGTTTGACGCCCATGTCGGCGAGCTGTTCGCGCGAGACTGCTCATGCGGGCTGATATTGTCTGCTGTGATGCTGCGACGGTTTGGGCGTGGAGTGAAAAAAGCTAGTGGCCATCGACGATGGCGCTGAGCATGCTGAGAGACCCGTTGACGATCTCGTCGGTGGCGAGGGTGATTTTTTCATCTTCCCGCTGCAAGGCGCCGATATACAGTAGCGGCAGATAGTGCTCGGGCGAGGGTACCGACAGGCGGGCGTCTTCACCCAGCAGGTCGAAGTCGATCAGCGCATCGTGGTCGCGCCCATTGAGGGCGTTTGCGATGGCGGTGTTGAAGCGCACGGCCCAGTCGAAGGACGCCGATTCGTCGTTCCGTTTCATCATGCGCAGGTTGTGCACGATGTTGCCGCTGCCGGCGATGAGCACGCCCTCGTCGCGCAAGGGGGAAAGGCGCTTGGCGAGTTCGTAATGAAAGCGCGGCGTCTTGGTGCTGTCTATCGCGAGTTGGATCACCGGGATATCGGCGCCGGGAAAAACATGGCGCAGCACCGACCAGGTGCCGTGATCCAGGCCCCACTCGGCGTCGTCGGAAAAGACCTGCACGGGGGCGAGCAAGTCGCGCACCCGCGTGGCGAGGACGGGGTCGCCCGGTGCCGGATAGCGGATGTCGAACAGCGCCTGGGGGAAGCCGCCGAAGTCGTGGATGGTCTTTGGTCTGGCCATTGCCGTTACGGCGGTGCAGGGGATATACCAGTGGGCCGAGACGCAGACGATGGCGCGCGGCGGCACCGCGCGTTTGCGCAAGGCGTCACCCCAGGCGGTCCAGGCCTCGTTGAAACGGTTGTCGTCAAGCGTGATCATGGGGCTGCCATGACCGAAAAATATCGCGGGCAGGCGTGTCGCTGTGCTCATAAGAAATCGTATGCCTCTGGAAACCCGCTACGGACGGGCATTTGCAGGCAATGTGCCGGGTGGCTAATTCAGCCAGCCAACCAGTGCCTGCGTTTTGCGGTCGAACACCAGCATGATAAGGCCGTAGCGGCACATCGCCGGTACGAATGCGAGTGTCGCAAGCGGCTGGCTGTTGCCGGCGCGAAAGCGCTCGAGTTCTAGCCTGATATCAGGGTTGTCTGCGGCCTGGCCTTCGATGTCGGTGCTGTGCTTGAGTACCATCTCCCAGTTTTGCGGAGTCATGGTCTCGAAGTAGTCGCCCAGCGCGGTGAGCATGGGGCCCTCCGGCTTGCGCGTTTGGGCAATAACGCGCGCGTGCTCGGCCGGATCCGCAGGCAGGCGCAGCATCACGATGGCCGGGCCGCGCGCGGCTGCCATCGGCTCGATCCGCGCAATGTCGCGCGTACCGCGCCTGATCTCGGTCCAGGGCACAGTGAAAAAATTGTTTTCTGCGTAGACGATGAATGCCGGCCGGTACAGGAACATCAGCACCGCACCGTAGGCGAGGGCGGCGATCTGGATGGCTGCGACGATGGACAGGTCGCGCCGCAACTCGGGTTTGCCGCGGCGGAATACCACCAGCGTCATGGTTGGCCCCAGCACCACGTCCACCAGCAGGATCAGCCGGAACACATGCCAGCCGCCATCATGCGAGAACCAGGGCTCCGGGTACCACATCGTGAGCATCAGCAGCGCCAGCAAGCCGACGACCGAGGCGCTCAGGCCAAGGTGGATGAAAAAGGCCCGGATCTTTCCGGAGTCGTAAAATGACAATATCATGTTCATGCGTGCATTTTAAGGGCATACGCGCGCTCTTCATATGGCGTTCTATCGGAATGGCCGCTTTCGCTGTAAGCGGGCGCGTGCGTACCGGCCGTGCTTCGTGCAGAATGCCTGCTCGGCTTTGCGCGCTATGCCGTCTGGGCGGGGCGCAAGCGCTTCGCCGGTGAGTCCGACTGCGATGCACGCACACCATCCCAAGCCAAGCGGGCGTATCGTCGGAGTTAGATCTTGTTCTGCCATGCGGGAGACGGGCGCCAGACCCGGTACCGCGGCAGTCTGAAAAAACCAAGGAGGCCTCACCATGCATTTTTCCACTTCCCCCAAGTCGCTTCGCCGGTTCGCAGCCGCCGCGCTGTTCGCAATATCGACGCTGCTCACGCCTGTGATGGCCCAGGCCCAGGCAGCCTGGCCGGCCAAACCGATCAAGTGGATCATTCCCTACCCGCCGGGCGGCATCACCGACAGCGCGACGCGCATGGTGGTGCAAAAGGTGCAGGAGCAGACCGGCTGGACCATCGTCATCGAGAACAAACCGGGCGCCAATTCCATACTGGGCGCCGATCTTGCCGCCAAGGCCGCACCTGATGGCTACACTTTTTTGACGGTGATAGGCGCGCATGCGGCCAACGCCACCTTGTACGCCGGCCGCTTGCCCTACGATGTGGTGAAAAGTTTCGCGCCGGTGTCGCTGGTGGGCATCGCGCCGCTGATCATGACGGCGACCAATAACCTGCCGGCCAAGGACGTCAAGGAACTCATCGCTTACGCCAAGGCCAACCCGGGCAAGATTTCATTCGGCTCGTCGGGTGTTGGTGCGGCTGCCCACCTGACGCAGGAATTGTTCAAACAGGTGGCCGGCATAGACATGGTGCACGTGCCTTACAAGGGCACGGCGCCGGCGCTCGCCGACCTGATGGGGGGCAGCATACAAATTCTCACTGACACGCCCAGCGCGCTGATGCCACAGATTCGCGGCGGCAAAATCAAGGCGATGGGCTTGTTCGCGGCCAAACGCTCGCCCGGCGCGGCCGAAGTGCCGACCATCGCCGAGGCCGGCGGCCCGGCCATAGAGGGTTCTACCTGGGTGTTGTTTCTCGCCCCGGCCGGCACGCCGCGAGATATTGTCGGGCGCCTTTCAGCCGAAACGGCGAAGGCAGTGAACTCCGCCGACATCAAGGCGCGCTTCGATGCCCTCGGTATTGACGGCGTGGGCAACACACCCGATCAGGCCGGTAAATTTCTCGAGGACGAAATCGCCAAATGGGCCAAGGTGATTGCTGCGGCGGGGGTGAAGGCGGAGTAGCTTTCAGCAGTGCCATCGGCTGCAAACGCCCGCCTGGCGAGGGTTTGCAGGCATACCCCCCCTATGCGCATTGGATGAAACTGCGGCTTTGCTAGCCGACGCGCCCTGTAAGGGAGGGTGAAACGTCGCACGCTTGAGCATCATCGAACAAGCGAACATTCCCCCTCTCCCTGTCCCTCCCCCGCGAGGGGGGAGGGGACCTGCTCACTACGTGGTCGGCCGGCGCGGAGCGGGGTTCCGCAACATGCCCATCGCGCGCCCCTAGGAGGGGACCTGCTGATGTCGGCAGAGACTTGTTCTAACGACGCGGTCTTACTGCTCGAGTTTGATGCCCGAGTCCTTGATGACCTTGCCCCACTTGGCCTGCTCGGCCTTGATAAAGGCGGTGAATTGCTCGGGCGTGCTGCCCACCGGCTCCGCGCCCTGGGCCTCGAGATTCTCTTTCACGCCTTGCGCGAGCAGGCCGCGGGCTATTTCGCGTTGCAACTTGTGGAGCACATCAGGCGGCGTTCCGATCGGCGCGATGACGCCGGTCCATCCGCTTACCCGCACCGACGGGATGCCGGCCTCTGCGGTGGTGGGCGCATCAGGAAAGCTTGTGGCGCGCTTTTCGCCGCAAACGGCGAGCAGGCGCAGCTTGCCGCCTTTGATGTGTTGCACCACCGAAGGCATGGTTGTGAACATCACGTCGGCGCGGCCGGACAGGGCGTCCAGCACCGCGGGGGTCTCGCCCTTGTTGGGGATATGGACCATCTTGATGCCGGTCTCCTGACTGAACAATTCGGCCGCCAGATGCATGAGATTACCGACGCCGGCCGAACTGTAGTTGAGCTGTCCGGGCCGCGCGCGCGCGTAGGCGATGAGTTCCTGCACGGTTTTTACCGGCAGGGCGGGATTGACCACCAGCACGTAGGTGATTGCCGTGGATTGGGTGACCGGCGCAAAGTCGCGCAGTGTGTCGTAGGGCAGGTCTTTGTAAATGTACTGATTGACCGCGAGGGCGCTGGGCACGCCCATCGCCAGCGTGTAGCCGTCGGGTTTGGCTTTGGCTGTCTGCTCCAGACCGATGATGCCATTGGCGCCAGGGCGGTTGTCCACCACAACCTGCTGCCCGAGGCCGTCGGTCAGTTTCTGCCCGATCACGCGCGCCAGCAGGTCCACGCTCGATCCTGGCGCTTGCGCGACGATGATGCGTATCGGTTTTGATGGGAAGTCCTGGGCTATGGCAGATGCCGGAGTCGTTGTGCTGATCACGCCGAGGGCGCTGGCAAGCGCAAGCGCGGACAGGTGGTGTCGCAATGGGAGCTGCAAGGGGCGCGGGAATGTGAGCGTGCGGGATTTTATCGTTGCGGTCATGTTGATCTTTCTGCGGTGATTTCGATTTCGACCAGTTTGCCTTGGCGGGTGTCGACGCTAGTGTAGTCGGTGTGGGGGATGGCGGTGGGAACAAGCGCGCTGAAGCAGCGGCGCAACTCGGCGAGCTCGCAACTGCGGTGCAGAAAAAACGAGGCGCGCGCCACCCGGCTCCAGTCAAGGCCGGCGTGCGCAAGGCTGTCGCTGATGCGGCCGACGATCACCGGCAACTGCTCATGGAAGGTGGGCAGAATCACCGTGACCCCGGACAGGAATACGACGTTCTCCCAGTCAAGATAACGCAGCACAATGCCCTCTGGCGCGTACTCGCAAGTGCGCTTGGCCTGGGCCGACCGCGGCCGCATCGCCAACAGATCGATGGCGATGCGGCCATTCGATGCAAAACGTTCGGGTCGTATATGGCTCGAGCTGACCGAGCGCGCATCGCCGGACAGGATGCGTGCCCGTTCTCTCACGCCGCCGTCCCAGCAGTCCATGTCCCGTGCCCACAGTCGCGTGCGCACGGTGTGCGCGAGGCCAGGC
This sequence comes from Bordetella parapertussis, assembly GCA_945892985.1. Classification (GTDB taxonomy): domain Bacteria; phylum Pseudomonadota; class Gammaproteobacteria; order Burkholderiales; family SG8-39; genus CAITSH01. The sequence continues at coordinate 102,291 of CAMDDU010000007.1, read as the reverse complement.
TCAAGCCCATGGGCGCGCAGCCGCGCATCGAAGTCCGCGAAGAGGCGTGCAGTCTCATCCGTCACGCTGCCGACGGCATCGCCCTCGCAGGACAGCGCGATGAACTCGTGCCCTAGCCAGTTGAACAGTTTTTCACGCATGGGTGTTTGCAATCATGGTTTGGTGTCATCCTGTTTTGCCGCACACATTACGGCGATGTCTTCGTCGCTGAAGCCGAGTTCGCTCAATATCTCGGCGGTGTGCTGCCCGGGCGCGGGGGCGCCGCTGCGGTAGCTTGGCGGTGTCGCCGATAAATTCACCTGCGGCGAAACTACCGGCACGCCTCCCGGAAGCATACGGTGGGGCATGCTGCGGAAAAAATCCCCGGCCTGGATGTGCGGGTCGCTGAATACCTGCAGCGGCGACAACACCCGTTCGGCGGGAATGCGCGCGGCGGCAAGCTCGGCCAGCGCCGCTGCGCTATTGCGCGTCGCGCACCATGCGGCGACACCGGTGTTGATGAGTTCGCCATGCGCGCCTCTATCCTGGTCCGTCTGGAAGCGTGGGTCGTCGGGCCAGCTGCGTTGGCCTATCAGTGCGGCGAGCTTGCGGAACTGCGCCATGCCCAGCACCTGGATCAGTACGTGTCCGTCCAATGTGGCAAAGATGTCGCAAGGTGCAAGTTGCTGGCCGCGGCTGCCGCTGGGGATGCGATCCTGCTGCTTTACGTACGCTTCTATCAGGTTGGAGTTAAAGAAGGTCAGCGCTGTTTTTAGCAACGAGCCGGTCACGTGCTGGCCGAGGCCGGTCTGCTGGCGCGACATCAGCGCGGCGAGGGTGCCAAAGGCGCAGCCCAGTGCTGTGCCGTAATCGACGTAGGTGGCGGCCCAGCGTGCCGGTTCGCCGGGCTTGCCGGACAGGTGGGCCGCGCCGCTCATCACCTGGCCGATGCCGTCGAAGCCGGTCTTGTCCGCGCTTGGCCCGGTTTCACCATAGGCGCTCATGGTGGTCAATACCGCGCGTGGATTTTTTGCGCGCACACTTTGGTAATCGAGCCCCAAGCGCGCAAGCTCTTTTGCCGGCAGGTTGGCGACGATCACGTCCGCGCGGCGCACCAGCTCGTCCAGAGCACGGCGACCGGCCGGTGAGGACAGGTCGAGGCAGGCCGAGCGCTTGTTGCGTGCAAGCTGCAGGAAGCTGCCGCCCTCACCCGAGGGCGAGCCCGGGGCGGCCGGTGTGACCGGTACGACAAAGCGATCCTCGCCGCCGCCGGGACGTTCGATGCGTATGACATCGGCGCCGAGGTCGCCCAATAATGTTGCACAATAGGGCCCTGCGATGAAGCGGCCGACATCGAGTACGCGCAGCCCCGCTAGAGGTGCCGGCGCGGGGGCGTCTGATGGCTGGTTCATTCAAGCGGCTTTAAACAAGGCGGCACACAACAAGGTGGGAAACATATTGGGAAGCACATGGTGGTGAAGGCGCTCAAGACGGTAAAGGTGGCTAAGGGCGTGAAGCGCAAGATATCCAAATCCGCATCGGTTGTGCCGGCAAAGGCACAGTTGCAGCGCGCCGACTGGATCAAGGCCGGACTTAGTGTGTTGGCCAAGTCGGGGGCTGATGCCGTTCTGGTGCCGCGTCTTGCGGCGGCGCTCAAGGTTACCAAGGGCAGTTTTTACTGGCATTTCACTTCGCGCGATGAACTGCTCGACGCGATGCTGGCCGAGTGGCGCGAGCATGCAACGCTGCGCGTTATAGAAATTGTCGAGGGCAAGGCAACGACGGCGCAGGAGAAAATCCGCCTGCTGGCATTTATCGGCACCAATTCCCCGATCGATGAATTCGGCGGCGCCATCGAACTGGCGGTTCGCACCTGGGCGAGATCCAGTCGCAAGGTGCGCGAGGTCATTACCGAGGTGGATAAGCAGCGCATTTCTTATCTTACCAAGTTGTACAGCGAGGTCGGTTCGACCCAGGATCCGGAGTTGCTCGCATGCCTGCACTATAGTTTTTCAGCGGGGCTGCGTTTGATTTTTGCCTATCCCGAGGCGCAGAAACTCGCGATGCGTGAGGCGGCGTTGGAGCAGGTTTTTTTCCCGCGCCCGGGCGGGTGATTACGGGGTCTGCGGCCAATCATCAGCTTGGCGATCTCATCAGGCTCAAGGCGACGCGGAACTCCTCTGCAATCTGATCAACGATCTGTGCCGCCGGCAGCACGCTGTCGATGCCGCCCACGCCTTGGCCGGCGCTCCAGACATCGCGCCAGGCCTTGGCGTCCGTGCCATCGCCGCGTTTGCCAAATGAAAAAGAACTGGTCTGGCGTTCGGGCAGGCTGGCAGCGTCTATGCCCAGTGCTTCGAAACTTTTAACAAGGTAATTGGCCGGCAGGCCGGTGACTGCGGTGCTGCGCACGATATCGGCGGCGCTCGAGGCAACGATCATGTCCTTGTATGCCTGGGCGGCGTTCGCCTCAGTCGAGGCGATAAAACGCGTGCCGACATAGCCGTAGTCGGCGCCCATTGCCAGCGCTGCGAGCAGTTGTCGCCCATGCGTGATGCATCCAGCGAGCGCGATCGGACCATCGAAAACGCGGCGCACCTCGGAGGTGAAGGCGAGCGGATTGATGCCCCCGGTGTGTCCGCCGGCGCCGGAGCAGACAAGTATCAGGCCGTCAACCCCGGCATCGATGGCTTTGCGCGCATGGCGCATGCTGCTGACGTCGTGAAAGACCACGCCGCCGTATTGGTGTATGCGCGCCGCCGCCTCGCCGGGGGCGTTGAGGCTTGTGATGACCACCGGTACTTTGTGCGCGCAAATTACGTCAAGGTCGTGGGCTAGACGCGTATTGCTGGGATGCACAATCAGGTTGACGGCATAGGGCGCGGCCGGCCATGGTGGTGTACCGGCGTTCCAAGCGGTGATCTCCGCGTCAATGTAGTCGAGCCAGGCCGATAGTTCTCCTTCCGGCCGGGCATTGAGCGACGGGAAGGCGCCGATCACACCGGCCTTGCATTGCGCCGCAACAAGTTCCTTGCTGCCGACGATATACATCGGTGCGCCGATAAGCGGCAGGCGCAGCGCGTGGGTGAGCGCTCCGGCCGATTGGCTGGCTCCTTCGGTGCCGGTATTGGGAATGTTAATGCGAATGTTAATGATTGACCTCGCGAGGAAGCTTCGGTACAGTGCCTACCATACTGGGTAGTATGGAATGATTATCATTTTAAGGCAAGCCCGGAGCGGGTCGTCAGAAAGCCGCGATAAACGAAAAAAATGCGGCAATAAAGGAGCGGGGTGATATGCGAAGTCCTGTCGTCAATGTCGGTGTCGACGCGCATAACGGCGGGCAGGTTGCGGAATTTGCCGCATTTGGCGACAGGCGGGTTCCGCTTGCAGTGTTGCGCGAGCGCGGAGCACGTCTTGCCACGGCGCTCGTTGCGGCGGGCATCGGAGAAGATGACTCGGTCGCGCTGCTGATGCGCAATGATTTTTGCCTGCTTGAGGCGATGATCGCAACTGCGCAACTGGGCGCTTACTTGGTGCCGATCAACTGGCACCAGAAAAGCGACGAGGTCCATTTCATCCTGGAGGATTCCGGTGCAAAGGTGCTGCTCACGCATGCGGATCTGCTGGCCGGTGTTCCTGGCGCGCTACCCGCAGGCCTGCGGGTGATTGTCGCGCCGACGCCGCCGGAGTTGGCGATCCCGTACGGCGTGGCCGCGGAGCAATGCCAGCTGCCCCCGGGCTTCACCAGCCTTGATGAATTCATCGAGGGGCACGCGCCGATGGCAGATACCACCCGAGTTGGCAGTCGCGGCAGCATTGTCTACACCAGCGGCACCACAGGACGTCCGAAGGGCGTGCGGCGTTTCGCGCTCGATCCGGCTGCGGCGAAGCGCTTTGGTGAACTGTCTGGGCAATGGTTTGACCTGCGGCCGGGAATCCGCACGGCCATGGCCGGCCCGATGTACCACAGCGCCCCGAGCACCTACACGCGCGCCGTGCTGCGCTCAGGGGGCAGCATCGTGCTGATGCCGCGCTTTGACGCCGAGGAGTTGCTCGCGCTGATCGAGCGTGAGCGCATCAGCCATATCCACATGGTGCCGACCATGTTCGTGCGCATGCTCAGGTTGCCAGAGGAGGTGAGGCGCCGCTATGACACCAGTTCTCTGGAGTTCGTCATTCACGGCGCCGCGCCCTGCTCGCGCGAAGTCAAGCAGGCGATGATCGCGTGGTGGGGGCCGGTCATACATGAGTACTATGCGGCCACCGAGACAGGCATGGTCAGCCGCAGTTCTTCCGAGGAATGGCTGGCGCGGCCGGGAACGGTCGGCCGGGCATGGTCAGGCCGGGAGATCCGCATTTACGCCGACGACGGACGCCAGCTCGGTCCCGGCGAATCGGGCGAAATCTATGTGAGCCTCGCAGGTGTGCCCAACTTCACATACCAGAACGCCGACGCACAGCGCCGCGAAATCGACCGCGAGGGCCTTGTTACGAACGGTGATGTCGGCTATCTCGACGAGGCTGGGTACCTGTTTCTGGTCGATCGCAAGCGCGATATGGTTATCTCCGGTGGCGTGAACATCTATCCGGCCGAAATAGAGGGTGCGCTGGCGGCCCATCCCAAGGTCGTAGACAGCGCGGTGATCGGCATCCCCGACGAGGAATTTGGCGAAAAGCTAGCCGCTTTTGTCATGCTGTGCGCGGGTGAGCAGGCAACCGAGGAGGAGTTGCGCGCTTTCCTGCGCGACAAAATATCGCATTACAAGGTACCGCGGCAGTTCAACTTTGTCACCCAACTCCCGCGCGATGATTCCGGGAAGCTGATGAAGCGCAAGTTGAGGGACGCCTACTGGCAGGGGCGCGCGGTAAAGATATGAACGGTCTTCCACAACAGGCATAAAAGACGAAAAAGGTGCAAAAGATGCAAAAGACACGAAAGAAAAAAATACACAAGGGACCGGGACAGGCCGGGAAAATGGCGGCCAAGGGGGAATAATGAAAAAAAATATCGCGATGATGTGTCTGCTGATGGCTGCGCTATTGCCGTCCGCCGCTTGGGCGAGGTATCCAGAGAGACCGATCAAGCTGGTCGTGCCTTACCCAGCAGGCGGCAGCACTGACGTGCTGGCCCGGTTGGTGGCGCGCAACATGTCGGGCATCCTCGGGCAGCAGGTGATCGTCGACAATAAGGCGGGTGCGGCGACCATCGTCGGTGTCGATGCCGTGGCCAAGGCGCCCAATGATGGTTACACCATACTGATGTCGACCGCGACCTCGTTTGCGATCAATCCGCATATCTACAAAAAACTCCCTTATCAGCTGGGCGAATTCGTGCATATAGGCTTCATGGCCGAGGCGCCCATTGCGCTGGTGTCCCCGCCGGGTTTTGCGCCAAAGAACCTCGGCGAACTGGTGAGCTTTCTCAAGGCTGCAAAGGACGAGATTCCTGTGGCAACCACGGGTAAGGGGGGCTTTTCCCATCTGACCGCGGCGATGTTTTTCAACGCGATTGGCGCAAATTTTCGCGACGTGCCCTACAAAGGCGAGGCGCCGGCCATACAGGATTTGCTTGGAGGCCAGGTCAACCTTTATTTTGGCAGTCTGCCCGGAACCCTGCCCCACGTTACTGCCGGCCGCTTCCGCGCCTATGCGGTGACCTCGGTCGCACGCTCCCCGTCCGCCCCCGGCATTGCCTCGTTTACCGAGTTGGGTGTGCCCGAGGTGGTCGCGACCTCATGGTTCGGACTGGCTGCGCCCAAGGGAACGCCGTCTGAGGCGGTGGGCGTGCTTGCGGATGCGCTGAAAAAGGCGATCGAGGACAAGGATGTCCAGGCAAGGTTGTTCACCGATGGGGCGGTGTCGCGTTATCTCAAGCCAGACGAGTTCGCCGACTACATACGTCGCGATTACGATCGTTGGGGCCGCATTGTGCGCGCGGCGAAGTTTGAGTCCGAATAAACGGGGGCGAGGGCATGGGCACAAATGCACTTGAACTGGTGTTGTACGACCTTGGGGTCAAGCGTGAGGCGCGCACCTCGTTTGCCGCCGATGCCGCGGCTTTTCTCGGGCGCTATCGCCTTGACGCGAACGAGCTTGAGATGGTGCGTACGTTCGATATCGCCGGTTTGCAAAAGCGGGGGGTGAGCGCACTGCTCACCTACGGTTTCTGGATGATGAACGAGCCCGGTAAATCCCGTGCCGATTACCTGAAACGGCTCAATGCCGGTATAGGCTGAGAACCGCCATGGCGAAAATAGTGGGTGGTTTTGTCATGCCGCACGAACCGGGCATCTTTTATATGCCCGAGTCGAAATGGACGGACGGGCAGCGTCGTGTGCTGGCGGCCTACGAGCGCATTCGCGTGCGCATCGGTGAATTGGCCGCAACCACGGTGATAGTGGTGGGCGCCGACCACTACGTGCTCTTCGGCCCGACCTGCCTGCCAAGCTACCTCATTGGCATCGGCGATGTCAGCGGGCCCTATGAGCGCTTTGCGAACATCAAGCAGGGCGATATCCCCAACAACGTCCCGCTGGCAATGCACATCGCCAGTTACGGGCGTGATCGGGGTTTCGACTGGGCCGTGGCCAAGAGCATCAATGTCGACCATTCTATCGGCGTTCCGGCGCGCGTTTGCGCGCTACCCAATGCGTCGGTGCGCGGCGTGATCCCCGTTTATTTGGCGAGCGGTGTGGCGCCATTCATTTCAATGCGGCGCGCCCATGCGCTGGGCGGCCTGATACGCGAGGCAGTGGCCGCTTGGGGGGATGACGAGCGTGTAGTTGTGATTGGCTCGGGCGGCATCAGCCACTGGGTGGGCCTGCCGCAAATGGGCCGGGTCAACGAAGCATTCGACCGAAAAATACTCGATTGCGTCTTGAGCGGTGATGCCGGGCCGATGCTGGCGCTGAGCGATGATGAAGTGCTTGAACAGGGGGGCAACGGCGCCTTCGAAATCCGCCAGTTCCTGTGCATGATGGGCGCACTGCCCGGTATGCAGGGCGAATTGATCGCTTACGAGCACGGGCCGGAGTGGGTGACAGGCCTTGGCTTTGCCGAAGTGCGGGGGCGGGCATGAGCAAGACTTTGACGCCGTTGATTGCGGAGGGCGACCTTGCCGATGACGCCATGCGTCAGGTGCGCATTGCCGGCAAGGAGGCGATCGCCGTCTATCGCGTCGAGGGCAAGTGTTATGCGACCCAGGACACCTGCAGCCATGCGCTCGCCTCGCTTGCCGGGGGCTGGCTGATGGATTACGAGGTGATCTGCCCTGTGCACGAAGGGCGCTTCGATATTCGCGATGGCCAACCGCTGTGCTTTCCCGTAACCGAGCCACTGCGCACCTTTCCCGTCGATGTCGTGAACAATTTCATATGCGCCGATCTTTCCGGAGCCAAAAATGAATAATGCCGCCTCTTCCGCCTCCTTCTCCTCCTCAAGTGGCGCGTTTTCGCCGGGCATGCGCGAGCCCCTGGATAACGACGTCTTGCGCAGCCTCATTGATCTCAGGCGCGGGGTCATCGACCGCCGCATTTTCTGGGATCAGGGCATTTACGAGTTGGAGTTGGAGCGCGTATTTGCGCGCTGCTGGCTGTTTGTCGCGCACGAAAGCCAGGTCGCCGCGCCGGGGGATTTTGTCACCACTTACATGGGGGAGGACGGCGTCATTGTGGCGCGCGGGGAGGACGGTGAGGTTCACGTTTTTCTTAACTCCTGCACCCACCGCGGCAACAAGGTGAGCTACGCCGAGGCGGGTAATAAGCGGCGTTTCACCTGCAACTACCATGGCTGGTCCTTCGGTACCGATGGCGCGCTGGTGGGAATGCCTGGCGAGGAGTATTACCGCAACACCTGCCCGGACTTCGATAAGGGGGAATTGGGGCTGCATCGGGCCCGGGTGCAAAGCTATAAGGGGTTGGTGTTCGCCACCTTTGACGAACAATCACCGAGTCTTGATGCCTACCTGGGCGACTATCGCTGGTACCTCGACGTGATGTTGGATAACGACGAGGGCGGTACCGAATTTCTCGAAGGCAACATCAAATCGCGCATGCGCTGCAATTGGAAGCTGCCGGCTGAAAACTTTGCCGGCGACTCTTACCACGCCGCTTGGACGCACAACTCGGGTGCGGTCGCCATGCTGGGACAGGGCGTGGGCAAGTCCGACCAGGAAAAAAGCTACCAGATGAATATCAATGGTCACGGCTGGCAGTTCGGGCTGGACATGATCGGCAACGCCCTCGTGCTGGGAGAGCAGGACATCATCGATTACCTGCGATCGCGTGAAGAGAAAGTGGCGGCACGCCTGGGCAAGATCCGTTCGCGCATGGTCGGAGCCATCAGTTCCGCCACATTGTTTCCCAACCTCTCCTTCCTGCCCGGGCATAGCACCTTCCGCACCTGGCAGCCCAAGGGGCCGCATGAAATGGAATTGAACACTTGGGTGCTGGTCAATAAGTCGGCGCCTGAGGCGCTCAAGGATAAATATCGCAAGGGGGTCATGCGCACGTTCTCTCCTTCCGGCACGCTGGAAATGGACGATGGCGAGAATTGGGAGGGTGCCAGCCAGAGCAGTGCCGGCGTGGTGACGCGTCGGCAAAAACTGCACTACGGCCTGGGCATGGGTAGCGAGGTGGAGCATGAAGAGTTGAAGGGTTCGCTCCATCTGCGCAAATACAACGACTCCAACCAGCGCGCATTTTACGGCCGCTGGCTGGAACTGATGTGCAACGAGGGCGCGCCCTTGGCGGGCGCCGCAGGCAAAAGGAGCTAGCGCATGGCCATTTTTCTGGGAGAAACGCCGGCGCTGAAAAAGCCGATACCGCCGTGCCTGTCGCCGCTGCCGCCGCGTGAACTGGTGTTCGAGGTCGAGCAGTTCCTTTATCGGGAAGCCAGGCTGCTCGATGCGGAGCGCTATGAGGAATGGCTGGGGCTGATGACCGAGGACATCCATTATTGGATGCCGGGCATACAGGCGCGTTATCGCCGCGACAAGACGCCGCGCATCGACCCCAAACGCATGGCGCTGTTCGACGACGATATGCTCAATATGCGCCGGCGGGTGACGCGCTTCCTCGATGCCACCGCCTGGGCTGAGGATCCGCCGACGCGCTCCTGTCACACCATTTCCAACGTCGAGGTGGAGCTCACCGCCCGCGAAGATGAGTACAAGGTGTACTCGACATTCATCAACTGCCGCGGACGCAATGAGACTGAGGAATACTGGCTTGCCGGCAGGCGCACCGACATGCTGCGCCGCGCCGTGGACGGCAGCCTGCGCCTGGCCAGCCGCGAGATCGTCATGACCCAGACGGTTTTGCTGTCCAAAAACCTGAACGTGTTCCTGTGAGCGGCTGGCTGGAGGGGCAGATCGCGCTTGTTACCGGCGCCGCCGATGGCATAGGCCGCGCGGTTGTGGAGCGTTACCTGAAGGAAGGCTGTGCTGGTGTCGTGGCGGTCGATCGCGACGCCGTAGGTCTGGCACGATTGGCAAAGGACCATGCGGGAAAGGTCGCAACGGTGACAGGCGACGTGCGCGATTATGCCGTGCACGAACAGGCGGTCTGCGCCGGCCTCGAGCGCTTTGGCCGTCTCGACGTGCTGGTCGGCAACGCCGGCGTGTTCGATTTCCGGCGGCCTCTGCGTGGTTATGACGCGGCGACGCTGGCCTCGACCATGGATGAGTTGTTCGGCGTCAACCTGCGTGGCTATCTCTATGCGGCGATGGCGGCGCGCGAGGCGCTGGTGGCCAGTCGCGGTTGCATGATTTTTACCGCATCGGTGGCGAGCTTCCATGCCGGTGGTGGCGGCGTGCTCTACACCATGGGCAAGCATGCCGTGGTGGGCATGGTCAGGCAACTCGCGCTGGAAATGGCGCCCGAGGTGCGCGTCAACGGTGTCGGGCCGGGCGGCACGTTGACTGGCTTGTCGGGCACTGTGGCCCTGGGCCACGCCGATCGTCATATCGGGGGCGATGCTGCGGAATTTGATGCGCGTGTCGGCGCGGCGGTCCCGCTGGGCTTTGGCCAGCGACCCGAGGACCACACCGGCCTGTATGTGTTGCTCGCGAGTCGTGACAACGCGCGCGCGGTAACCGGGGAGATTTTCATGAGCGACGGCGGTGTCGGCGCGCGGTCCATTTGAGCGGGGAGCGGGCTATGAACTCAGCGGCGAGCGGCAATCATCCGCCCAACCAGTCCCATCCGGCGATCGGCAAATCCGTCATGGCCGCGGGCTTTCGCACCAACTACCACGACCTCGGTGCCGGTCCGCCGGTGATCCTGCTGCATGGTTCGGGTGCGGGCGTGACCGGTTGGGAGAACTGGAACGGCGTCATGCATGACATGGCGCGTCGCCACCGCGTGCTGGTTCCGGATATCGTCGGCTTCGGCTTCACCGAACGTCCGGAAGGGACGCAGTACAGCATAAAGCTGTGGGTGCAGCACCTGCTCGGCTTCATGGATGCGCTGGGCGTGGAAAAAGCGGCCCTGGTCGGCAATTCCTTTGGCGGCGCATTGTCTCTGGCGACAGCGATACGCAATGCCCACCGCGTCGAGCGCATGGTGCTGATGGGCACTCCGGCCGGCGAATTCGCGCAGCGCGCGTCCAACGCACGCTCTTGGTACTTCGAACCTTCGATCGAGAGCATGGCAGAATTACTGCGAACTTTTCCCTTCGATGCATCCGTGGTGACGCCGCAGATGGTCCGGCTTCGCTACGAAGTGAGTCTGCTAGCGGGCGGCATGGCGGCGTACCGCAAGCTCTTTCCCGAGCCTGGCAACGCCGGTGAAGTGAAGACGGTTAAAGGTATTCCCGAGGAGCAATTGCGCGGCATCGAGACACCGATCCTGGTGTTGCATGGGCGGGATGACCAGCGTGTCCCGCTCGAATGCGCACTGCGCATCGCGCAATGCTGCGCCAATGCCGATCTTCACGTATTCGGAAAATGCGGGCATTGGGTGCAGATCGAGCGGCGCGATGCATTTTTGGCACAGACACTGGCGTTTATTGACCAGCCAGCGCAATAGCGCGACCGGTACGCCGATCCGGACCGGATTTCCCGGTCAGTTATAACGAGGACAGGAGGAGTTGTGGCTATTCGCAGAATTGAAATGGTGAAGTCGCTTGCGTTGATGTTGTGCGCATCCGTGGGACTGGGATTGGGGGGGCAGCAGTCCGTGTCGGCGCAGCCCTATCCAAACAAGCCGCTACGCATCATTGTGCCATTTACCCCGGGTGCGACCAACGATATCGTTGCGCGACTGCTCGGACAGAAGTTGTCGGAAAGCATGGGGCAGCCGGTGATTGTCGAAAACCGCACGGGCGCCGGTGGCAATATTGGCACCGATTTTGTCGCCAAGGCGCCACCGGACGGCTACACGCTGTTGTTGTCGGCAAACACCATTACCGTCAACGCCGCCATGCGCGAGAAGTTGCCCTTTGATGTGATGCGTGATTTGCGTCCGGTGATCCTGGTCGGGACGCAGCCGATGATTCTTGTCGCCGGGCCCGATTTTGGCGCCGAAAACATCAAGGGCTTCATCGCTATGGCCAAGGCCAGGCCGGGGCAATTAAGCTGGGGAACACCGGGCAATGGCACGCCCCATCACTTGGTCAGCAAGATGTTCGAGTCGATCACGGGGACCGAACTGATACACGTGCCATTCAAGGGGGCTGCCCCGGCTTTGACTGAGACCATGACTGGCCGTATTTCGGTGACATGGGCGACCCTGGCTTCGGCGGGGCAGCTTATCAGTTCGAAAAAAGTCAAAGTGTTGGGTGTCACCAGCCCGAAGCGCATTAGCGTGCTGCCCGAAGCGCCGACGCTGATTGAGTCTGGCGTTGCCGGTTTTAATGTCGGATTTTGGTACGGGATTCTTACACCTGGCGGCACGCCCGACGATATCGTCACCCGCTTGCACACGGAACTGGCACGCATCCTGAAGCTGCCTGACGTTGCAGAGAAACTGGTGTCGATGTCGATAGAAATCAGCGGCGAGTCCCCGGCGCAGTTTTCCGAGCGTATCCAATCCGACCTCGAGCGTTGGGGAAAGATCGTGCGCGACGCCAACATAAAGTCGGATTGATCGCGGGCGGGGGCGGTCAGGCACCGCGATCAGCCCTTGTACTCCAGCACGTGCATGCCGGCATTCCAGTCGCTGACGGACATCAGGCCTTCCTTGGACACATAAAGGTCGGTTTTTTGCGTCGAGGCGGATGTTGGGGCGCGGGTCGTCGGGTTTTTCGGGATGGGCGGCACCCAGGAGGCGAGTTCCTTGGGGGCGAACTGGTCCTTGATGTTGAATATGCGCACGCCGGCGTTGTTGTAGGTGGTGTAGATCATGTCCTCGTTTTGCATCGAGTCCCAGCGGCCGTCGCCGAACATGTGGCCGACATAGACGTGATTGCGGTTGACCATCACCTGCACGTCATCGGGGTGTCCACCCTGGTCGCTATAAGAGGGGTGCTTGATGCCGCGGCCTATGCCTTGTGGCGGCGCCGATCAGTCCTTTGAGATGGTTGCGCCGCGTCAAATCGGACATGTTTTTCCTCCCGTGTCGGTTTGCTATTGCGGTGTTTGGAGATCGATGTGTTGCACCGGATCGACGATCCCGGGTCGGGTACCCGGTTTTTCTGCAGCGCTTATTCGGCTTTGGCGCCCGAGGCTTTCACGATCGGGCCCCAGGTATTGAGCTCGGTCTTGAGCATCTCCGTCATCTGCTCGGGCGTGCTGCCGATGATGTTGTAACCCAGGTCCGTCATGCGCTTGACGAATTCGGGCGATTTGGTACCCTTCACCGCCTCGGCGTTGAGCTTGGCGACGATGTCGCGCGGCGTGCCGGTCGGAACGAGCAGGCCGAACCAGACGCCCGATTCGTAACCGGGCACGCCGGCCTCGGCGATGGTTGGCAGGTCCGGCAGCGTGGCGTCGCGTTTTGCGCCGGTGGTGGCGAGCGCGCGCAGTTTTCCCGACTTGATGTGCGGCAGGGCCGATGGAACATTGTCGAACATCATCATCACCTGACCGCCAAGCATGTCGATCAGCGCCGGGGAGCTGCCCTTGTACGGAATGTGCAGGATGTCGACCTTGGCGAGGTGTTTGAACATTTCCGCCGACATATGGATGCTGGTGCCGCTGCCGCTTGAGGCGTAGGTCATCTTGCCCGGCTGGGCCTTGGCCATGGCGATGACGTCAGTCACCGATTTTGCCGTGACAGAGGGGTGCACCACCAGCACGTTGTTCAGGGACACCAGCGCAGAGACCGGCGCAAGATCCTTGTTCGGATCGAAGGGCATTTTGGAATACAGCGCCGGATTGATGGCGTTGATGCCGCTGGTGGTCATGAAAATGGTGTAGCCGTCCGGCGCTGCGCGCGCCGCCTCCGCACCGCCGATGTTGCCGCCGGCGCCCGGCTTATTCTCCACCACCACCTGCTGGCCGATGGTCTTGGACAATTCGTTGGCGATGGCACGCGAGGCGATGTCCACCGCGCCGCCGGGCGGGAAGGGGCAGATCAGGCGTATGGATTTTGTCGGATAGGACTGTGCCAATGCCACGGGTGTTGCTGCAAGGGTGCAGGCCGAGGCGACGGCGAGGCATTTCAGGAAAGATCGAAACATGGACAGGCTCCTCCGAGGGGTGGTGTGTGTGCTGTCGAGGACCGGATGGCGTCGCGGCACGTTCTGCTTTTCAAAAGCATACCCTGCTTCCGTTCGCTTTACTACGCGCACCGGGCCCGGGGGCAGGCACTTTTCAGTGCAGCGCCGACACCAGCATGGTGGCGCCGGCGGCGAACATCATCGCGTCCATCACCAGCTTGAAGTGCGCCGCATCCATGCGCAGGACAACGCGCTTGGACAGCCAGGAGCCGACCATCACCGATGAGCCGACAATGAGGCCTTTGAGCGCGGTCTCCCAGGGCAGCGCGCCAAAGCCCTGGAAGACCGCTGATTTGCTGATGTACATGCCGAGCGAACTCATCGCCTCGGTGGCTAGAAACCCACCCTTGAGCAGTCCGTAGGCGAGAAAGAAGGGCGTGTTGATCGGCCCGGTCGAAACCACCAGTCCGGTGAGAAAACCGATCACCGCGCCAACCGGGACAAAATGCCAAAGCTTCATCCTGAACCCCACCGACTGCAGCCAGCGGCGTCCCGGGATCATCAGCAGGAAAAACACGCCCATGGCGATCTCCACCATGCGCGTTGACAGATTGAGAAGGGTTGTCGCGCCCAGGCCGGCGCAGGGTATGGCGGTGCAACCATAGGCGGCGCAGACCTTCCAGTCGACCTCACGCCACCACACGCCCACGCGCGACAGGTTGGCGAGGATGGCGGTGATGGCCATGATGGGCACCGCCTCGCGCGGGCCGAACACAATCACCAGCGCAGGCAGCAGGATGATGGCGGTGCCAAAGCCGACAATGCCGGCCACCGTGCCGGCGGCCAGTCCCAGCGCCAGCACGATTGCCCAGTCCATTGCGGGCGCTCAGCGCGCGCCGGGCACGTTGCGTGTCTTGAGGAAGGCCTCGAGGGTTTCACCGCGAAAGGCGGCCACCATCATCGGGTTGGAAACGTCCGTCACCTTGCCGAGTTTTTCCAGGCAAAAAAAACTCGCGCCGTGCTGCAGCATGGCGCGCCAGTCCAGTCGGCGCAGCATGTCGCGTTCATCGACGCTGAGGCCGGCCTGCTCGTAGGCGGCCTCAGCGTCGCGCTTGAACAACTCGCGCCTGGCCGGCACGATCATGCCGTGCAAAAAACGGTTCAGGCGCAGCGCCCTCGCGCTGGTGGCAAGGTCGAACAGATGCGTGCCCGCCAGTTGTTCCACGCCTTCGAGTTGCGGGTTCATGTCTGCTCCTCAAACACCGCCACCGCCATCGCCGTGGTCATCGGCAGGTAATAGTTCTGGGTGATTTTTTTCACCTTGCTTGACAGCGCGCCGCGCATCGCCAGCCACATGATGATCTCGGCGCCCTCGGTGCCCCCGAGGCGGATGAAATCGGCGTGCTTCATCTTGAGCAGGCCCTCGATGTCGT
The DNA here is from genome assembly GCA_945892985.1 of Bordetella parapertussis. Taxonomy (GTDB): domain Bacteria; phylum Pseudomonadota; class Gammaproteobacteria; order Burkholderiales; family SG8-39; genus CAITSH01. The sequence continues at coordinate 87,277 of CAMDDU010000007.1, read as the reverse complement.
TGTCTATCATGTCGAGAAACTTCATATCCCATTCGGGGTTGTTGAAGCCGCCGCGTTCGCCGTTCATCTGGTGCGACAGCCCGCCGGTGCCGACGATCACCACCTTGATGTCCTCGGGCCATGACAGGATGGCGCGGCGTACCGCCTGCCCGAGCTTGTAACAGCGCAGCGGTGTCGGCAGCGGATGCTGCAGCACGTTCATTTCAATCGGTACGATGCGGCCGGGCCAGTCGGGCGCGCTCTGCCACATCATGGTCAGGGGCGAATGCACGCCGTGGTCTATGGGCAGGCCCTGGAATATGGAAATGTCGAATTCGTCTGTAACCAGCGCGTCGGCCAGATGGCGCGAGAGCGCGGCATGGCCCTTGAGGCTGGGAATCTTGCGCGGCCCGAAGCCCTCGTCGGCGATCGGGTACTCGTCGCTGACGCCAAGGGCGAAGGTCGGGTAGTGGTCGAAAAAGAAGGTCGAGGCGTGGTCGTTGTAAAAAAACACCAGCACGTCGGGGTCTTTCTCGGCCATCCATCGGGCCACCGGCTCATAGCCCTTGAAAAGCGGCGTCCAGTCCGGGTTGTCCTGCAGTTTGCGGTCGAAGGCCCCGGCGATGGTGGGGACGTGCGAGGTGCCGATGCCGCCAATGATGCGTGCCATGAAAATCCAAACATGAATGCGATGGGATGGGAGTGATTATACTTCCTGCCGCCGTCGCACCCGAGGCCGGCCGCCGCTGTCATCACCGCCGTTGCCGGCCCGGCGCCCGACCCCGTACAACCCCCTTGCCTGGATGCGCCATGAAAATCACCCGTATCGAATCGCATATCGTGCGCCTGCCCGCTGATGAGCCGCTGGCCAACGGCCCGGCCATCCCGGGCGCCACGCGCAATTTTGTCACGCTGACGCTGTTCACCGATGCCGGCATAGAGGGCGTCGGCATCACCGGATTCGGCGGTGCGCTGACCGGCGCGCTCAAGGTCGCGGTCGATGCGCTGGCCGCGCTCAGCATCGGCATGGATCCGCTGCGCATCGAGGCCATCGCCGAAAAGCTGCGCGCCGCGGCGATCAGCAGCGGCCCGGGCGGCCTGTTCACGCTGGCTTTGGCGGCCATCGATATCGCGCTGTGGGACATCACCGGCAAGGCCGTGAACCTGCCCCTTGCCACGCTCATTGGCGGACGGCGCGAGCGTGTTCCCACCTACGCCAGCGGCGCGTTGATGCGCGAGTTTTCAATCGATCACCTGCTCAAGGCCGGACCGCGGCTGGTGGAAAAGGGCTTCACGCAAATGAAAACGCAGCTGGCGCTGCCCGGTCATACCACGCCTGAACTGGAGGTCGAGCGCATGAAGCTGGTGCGCGAGAGCGTCGGTCCGGATATCGACCTGATGTGCGACATCAACCAGCGCTGGGACGTCAGCCAGGCCATCGCCATCGGCAGCCGTATCGAGGAATATCACCTGTACTGGCTTGAGGACGTGGTTGCGCACGACGACTACGCCGGTCTTGCGCGCGTGGCCGATGCGCTGGCGACGCCGCTTGCCGGTGGCGAGTATCTTTACGGCATCCAGCCCTTCCGTCATATGCTCGAAGCGCGCTCGGTCGACATTGTCATGATTGACGTGTTGCGCGCCGGTGGTATCACGCCCTGGCTGAAAATTGCCGCCATGGCCGAGGCCTTTAACCTCAAGGTGGTGAGCCACCTCGTGCCGGAAATCCACGTTCACCTGATCGCCGGCATCGCCAACGGCCTCACGGTCGAATACATGCCCTGGTCGGGCAGGCTGTTTGAATCGGTGCCCGAACCGGTGAAGGGCGAACTGGCCGTGCCGCAGTTACCGGGCTTGGGCTTGAAGTTTGACCAGGCGGTGATCAAGAAATACGGGGAAGGCTGAACTGCGTCGTACTCCCTCCCCCTTGACGGGGGAGGGCTGGGGAGAGGGTGAATCGGCGCGCACGGGAGGCAGGTAGATGCTTGCGAAGTTCCCCCCCCCTCTCCCTGTCCCTCCCCCGCCAAGGGGGAGGGGACGTACTCACATTGGCTGGCGCGACTCACTCCACGCGCATGTTTCTTGCCTTGATCACGCGCGCCCATTTCTCTGTTTCACTTTTCAGGTGCGCGCCGAACTCCTCGGGTGTGCTGGCGACGATGTCCAGCCCTATGGCCTCAAAGCGTGCCACCAAATCGGGGGCACGCAACACCGTGCGCAGTTTGTCGCTCAGCAGTGCGATGACTTCCCTGGGCGTGCCCTTGGGCGCGACAATGCCGTGCCAGGTGGTGAACTCATAGCCGGGCAGGGCGGCCTCTGACACGGTCGGGATATTGGGCAGCGACTTGGCGCGCTTCAGGCTGGTCACCGCCAGAACGCGTACGCGGTTGTTGACGATGTAGGGATTGGCTTCGGCGACGTTGGGGAAGTTGATGCCCGGCTCGTTGCTGATGGTGGCGATCATCGCCGGTCCGCCGCCCTTGAACTGGATGGCGGTGATGTCGACCTTGCCCATCAGGTTGAACAACTCACCGGCGATGTGCGGATTGGTGCCCGATCCGGCGGCGGCGTAATTGAGTTGGCCTGGTTTGGCGCGTGCGAGTGCGAGCAATTCGCCCACGGTGTTCACCGGCATCGACGGATGCACCACCACCAGCGAAGGCGATGCGGACACCAGCCCGATAGGCACGAAATCATTGAGCGCGTCGTAGGGTACGTTCTTGAACAGCGCGGCGTTGGAGACAAAAGGGATGGTCTGGATCAGCAGCGTGTAGCCGTCGGGCTTGGCGCGCGCGGCGATTTCGCTGCCGATGTTGCCCGAGGCACCGCTGCGGTTGTCTATCACCACCGACTGGCCCAGCGCCTCGGACAGCTTGGGTGCCAGCAGCCGCGCCACCACATCGACGCTGCCGCCCGGCGGGAAGGCGACAATCATGCGTATGGGCTTGTCCGGATAGCTTGGCTGTGACTGCGCCAGTGCGTGTTGCGCGCCGCTCATGGCTGCCATGGCGGCGAGCAAGAACAGGGCGATAGTGGTGGTTTTTTTCACGCGGACTCCTCCAAGAATGTTTTTCAGGCGCCTTTTTTTGTTGGTTTTGACCTGGCGCGATGCGCACAAACATAGCACGCCTTGGCGACAGCGTGGACGGTGTCGCACATCCGGATTTCGCTGCAGTGCAGCGCAGGTATTGTTTGAGTGGTGGCGCGATTTGTCGGACACTAAGGTTAGAGGTTAGCGCCAACGACTAACACTCACGGTGTTTGCCGTCACAGGCGTGCCAGCTGGCAGAAGAACCGCAATATTCGCAGGATCAAAGGAGGCAGCACGATGTTTAGTTTCGATAAATCCGGCCAGGGCGCAAGTTTGCAGGGGCGCGCCGCCAGTTTCGCTTGCGGGTGCAATATTTCAAGACGCGGCTTTCTCGGCGGCGCCTCCGCCCTTGGTGCCGCGGCCATATTGCCCGGCTGCGCCGGCAGCGGCCAGTCGCCGGCGGCGCTCACGCCCAATCGCATCGACACCCACCACCATTTTTTCCCGCCGACGCTGGTTGACGCCTATAAGGCGCGTAACATCGCCGAGCCGCCCATGCTCAACTGGACGCTGGCCAAGACCATCGATGACATGGACCGTGCGGGGGTCGCCACCGCGATCCTGTCGGTGACCACCCCCGGCGTGAGCCCCTTTGATGTGCCTACCGCGCGCAAGCTTGCGCGCGAAGCGAATGAAAACGCCGCCAAGCTCATGTCCGAGCACAAGGGGCGCTTTGGTTCGTTTGCAATGCTGCCGATGAACGATACCGACTCGGCGCTCAAAGAAATCGCCTATGCCCTGGACACGCTCAAGGCCGACGGCATCGGCCTGCTCACCAGTTACGGTGACAAGTGGCTGGGCCATCCGTCGTTCGCGCCGATTTTCGCCGAGCTCAACCGGCGCAAGGCCATCGTTTACACCCACCCGACCGTGGCCAATTGCTGCCGCGGCCTGCTGCCCGACACGCCGCCCACGGTGGTGGAGTTTGGCACCGATACCACGCGCACCATCGTCAATATCGTGTTCAGCGGCACGGCCATCAAGTTTCCGGACATCAAGTGGATTTTCTCGCACGCCGGCGGCTCCTTGCCCTTCCTGACCGAGCGCCTGATCAAGATGCCGGTGATCAACAAGAAGCTCGCCGTGCACGTGCCCAACGGCGTACTGCATGAACTCAAGCGCTTTTATTACGACACCGCCTGGGCGGCGCATCCCTACGCGCTGTCGTCGCTGTTGCAACTGGTGAGTGCGCAGCAGGTGTTGTTCGCCTCAGACTACCCCTACCGTACCAGCGAAGACAACGTGAAAGGTCTCGTTGACTTCGGTTTCAGCCGGAGCGATCTGGACACCATCTGGCGAGGCAACGCGCAAAAGCTGATCCCGCGCCTGCGCGCCTAAGACTTTCGGGCTTACGGACTTTCGGGCTTACGGACTTACGGACTTAGGGGCTTACGCGCTTACCGGCTTGCAGGTCGGCTGGAAAGGCGCGCCAGCCGGGCTTCTCCAGCCATCATCCCGGGCCGCTTACGCATTGTTGCAGCGCATAAAGCCCGCGTGCCGGGGGCGCGGTCGCCCCGGCGGCGGCAAACGCGCTGTCGGGTAGCCGTTGCGCGCAGGCTGACTCGATGTCGGCGCGTTCGCCGGCGCATTCGACCATCACCACCCAGTCGGGCACGATGGTGGCGTGCGGCCTGACTTTTTTTTCTTCGGTCAGCAGCGTGCTCGCGCCGGTGTCGGCGATGCACAGGTGGGCGCCGCAGATGCCGGGCAAGCTGGCGAGGGCCGGCAGCGCCTGCCCGGTGAGCCACGCGCGGTGGCGGTCTTTCCAATCGGGCGCCACGTCGTAGCGCAGCGTCATCAGCAAGCCGCCCTGGCCGGCACCCAGCGATGCGGCAACGGTGCACAGCGCGCGCTCGGTGTTCAGAAAAGACGCGACGCATCGGCGCGTCCAGGCGGTGGGGGCGTTGAGGCGTGCGAGGTAGTCGGCGCCGGTCAGCACGCCAAGGTCGCGTGTCTCGTAGAGCGTGAAATATTCGGGCGCGGCGGAGGGCGGTGTACCGGAGAGGGCGATGTAACGGCGGCCGCGCAGGAAGCCGGGGATGCCGACGCGCTCGGGCATGTGTTCGCGACTGTGCCATTCATGAAATTCGGCGCACGCCTGCGGCTCGATGTCATTCCAGATGGCGACCACGCCCAGGCCGGCGAGGCTCATTGTTGCGCTCTTTTCATGTGCCGGGGGTCAGCGTTTGGCCGTGCCCAGCACGATGATGGCGCCGATGACCACCAGCGCGCCCAGGCCCTGCCACAGGCTCAGGCTTTGCCCGAGCAGCATCCAGCCCATCAATAGCGCGGCCACCGGCTCGATATTGAGCACGCCGGTGTCGCTGGTGACGGCGATGCGCGGCAGCACGACGAACATCGCGGTGATGCCGCTGCCGTAGAGCACCGTCAGCAGCGCAAGGCCGATCCAGCCGGGCATGTCCGCCGGCGAGGCGAGGCTGCCGCTGAGCGCGCCGGCGGTGCCGACGATGATGGCGCAGGTGCCCATGGCGAGGCAGCTGCGCAGCCTGCCGTCGACCTCCTTGAGCCAGCGCCCGGAGAGGTAGAGCACCATGCTGAACGAGAGGGCAGCGGCGAAGGCATAGCTGACGCCGGCGCCGATTTCCTGCCAGCGGCCGGCGATATCACTGCCGCCGCTGCCCATCCGGCCGGACACATCCAGCGCCATGGCAAGCCCGACCAGTGCGACGACCATCGCACCCAGCGCCAGGGGCACCGGCCGTTGGCCGCCGGTCGCCCAGGTGATCAGCGTCAGCAGCATCGGGTAAATGTTGAACGCAAGCAACGCCAGTACCACCGGGATGCGCGCCACCGATGAGTAGAGGCAGTAGCTTTGTATCGCCACCAGCACGCCGATGCCGATGGCGCGACGCAGGGTCGCCCCCGGCATGGCCAGCGGGACGCGGTAGGCAAGCAGCAGGGCGAGAACGGCAAGGGCGGTGACGCCCGAGCGGATCGACACCGCCGTGGTGACGTTGACGCCGTGATCGAAGGCGATGCGGGCGGCGATATGGTTCGCACCCATCACGGTGGCCATGATCAGCATCAGCACGATGCCGAACCATCTGTTTAGCGGGGCGCTGTGCACGGTTAGGGTCCGGTCTTAGGGGGAAGATTGGTTGGGTGGGGCGGGTGCGGCGGATGAAGCGAGGCAGATTCTAACCTGCCGGGTGGCGAAGCCCGCAGCGACAGCGCTCCGGCTTGCGGGCATAGCTGCACTTCGGGCAGGTGGTGCTCATGGTGGCGGCGGGCGCGGCTCCGGGCATCAGGCGCAGTCCCCTTGACCGCGCGATCAGGCCATTATACGAGCCTGGATTTACACGCATGGTTTTCAAGCGTGGATTGCAGGCGGAATTTTGCGGTGAGTATGCGAAAATCAGCGCGATGAACCGCCTCACCCCCATCGCCAAGCGCGCGTCGCTGCTGTCCTGCCTGTCCTGCCTGTTGTGCGGTCTGCTGTGCGGCGCCGCGCAGGCTGCGCCCGAGTCGTTTGCAATCGATCCCGGCCACACCTTTCCGCAGTTCGAGGTGCGCCACCTTGGCATCGCGACGCAGCGCGGCCGCTTCAACAAGACATCGGGCACCGTCACCATCGACACTGACGCCGGAACCGGCTCGGCCGACATTCGCATCGATGCGCGCTCGGTCAGCACCGGCAATGAAGAACTTGACCGGCTGTTGCGCGGCGCATTTTATTTTGCCGTGGTCGATCATCCTGAAATCACCTATAGGGCGACGGCGATGCACTTCGAGGGTGGCAAGCCGGTGCGCGTCGAGGGCGAGTTGCGCTTTCTGGGTGTCACCCGCAAGGTGGCGCTCAGCGTGTCGGGCTTTGGCTGCATGCGCTTCCCGCTGCCGCGCTGCGGCGCCGATCTGAGCACCAGCTTCCGGCGTTCTGACTTCGGCCTGACTGCCATGGCTAATTTTGTCGGTGATGAAATCACCATACTAATCCAGGCGGAGATGGTCAGGCCGTAAGCGCCTGCCCTCGCCGAACCCGACATGGGAATCACCTTCGCGCTGCTCGCCATGGTCTGCTTTGCCTGCAATATTTTCATTGTGCGCGCCGCCGCCGCGCGCGCCTCGGTGGACATCGGCTTTACCGTGCTGCTGTCCGTTAATGTGCTGTGCATCTGCCTCGTCTATGCGATGCAGGCGATGTTGCGCCAGTCGCCGCTGCAATGGCATTGGGGCGGCGCCGGCTGGTTTGTCGGTTCGGGCATCATCGGCATTTTTCTGGGCCGGCGCATGCTGGTTGATGCGGTGATGGTGCTCGGCTCGGCGCGCGCGAGCGTGCTGCATTCAACCTCGCCGGTGTTCACACTGATCGGCGCCTGGTTGATCATCGGCGAGCGGCTAGGCCCCTACGAGCTGGCGCTGACCGCCTTTGTCATCGCCGGCCTGTGGATCACGCAAATGCCCGGCGCCGGGCAGCTTGTCGGTGTGCATTTGAGCAGCGCGGCGCGGCGGCGCGGCCTGTTGCTGGGGCTGGTGGCGGTGATCGGCTTCGGTTTTGGCAACGCCATGCGCGGGGTGGCCATGCGCAGCTGGGATGAGGCGGTTTTCGGCACACTGATCGCCACCGCCGCGGCGATGCTGTGCCACTTTGCCAGCATCCGCGACTGGCGCAAAGTCGGGCATGACTTGCGCCATGGAGACCGGCGCGGCCTCGCCTTGTTCGCGGCGAGCGGCGTCGCCTCATCTTGCGGCTCGATGCTGACCACCTACGCCATGGACTTCATGGAAATCGCCATCGCCACCCTGATCAGCTTCACCACGCCCTTGCTGGTGTTTCCGGTGAGCGTGTTCCTGCTGGGCAACCGCGAGGGCCTGAACATGCGCACGGCCATCGGCGCCGCCATGGTGCTGCTGGGCATCGTCCTGCTCGCCTTGCGCTGACGCTGCCGCCGGCTGCAAAGCCGCGCCAGACGGGCATTTCCAGCCATTCTGCTTTGCCGTGCACGGATGAGGCGCGGTGCCGGCGTATTTCGTATTTGCGCCGCGGCCGTTCCGTCGGATAATGGCGGCCATAAAAACAATGCGGCGGCAGGCGTGAACGAGGCTGCGCCGCCATGAACCATTCAAAGGAGGGGACGCTCATGCACAAGACCGCCTGGTTGCGCGGCTGTTTCGGATTGCTCGCCTGGTTGTGCTGCGCCGGTGCGCTTTTGGCCCAGGAGTTCCCGGTCAAGCCGGTGAAAATCGTCATCGGCTTTGGTCCGGGAGGCCTCGGTGACATCGTGATGCGCGCCCTGGCGCAGAAAATGACCGAGTCGCTGGGCAAGCCGGTGCTGGTCGAGAACATGCCCGGTGCCGGCGGCATCACCGCGGCGATGGCCGTGGCGCGGGCGCAGCCCGACGGCTACACCATGCTGCTGGTGAGCGGCCAGAATGCCATCAGCCCGTATCTGTTCAAATCCCTGCCCTTCGACCCGGTTGGTGATTTTTCCATGATCTCGACGGTGGGGACATTTCACTTTTTGATGGTCACCGACAAGGAGGGCCCGCACAAGAGCGTGCGCGAGGTGATCGCCGCGGCCCAGAACGATCCGGCGCGCTTTAATATCGGCACCATCAATGTTGGCAGCGTGCAATATTTGTCGGCGCGCCTGTTCACCTCCATGGCCAGGCTGGACGTGCCCATCGTGCCCTTCAAGTCCACGGGGGAAGTCATCACGGCGCTGCGCTCGCGCGATGTGCAGATCAGCTTTGACACCGTGCCGGGTGTGATCGCGCAGGTGAAATCCGGTGGGCTGCGCGCCATCGCCACCACCTCGCCGACAAGACTGCCCTTCCTTCCCGATGTGCCGACGGTGACCGAGTCGGGCGTCGCCGGTTATGTGTCCGATTCGTGGAACGGCTTGGTGGCGCCGGCCAAGACGCCGCGCGACATCGTGATGCGGCTCAACCACGAAATCGCCAAGGCGCTCGAGGCGCCCGACCTGCGCCAGCGCTTGCTCGAACTCGGCCTGGAGCCGCGCGCCAGCACGCCCGAGGCGCTGAAAGAAACCTTCGAGCGCGACGCCGCCAAATGGCGGGTGGTGATCGAGCAGGCTAAAATCGAAAAACAGTAAATGGGTCGTCGTTAGCGGAGAGGGAAAGCGCAATGAGCACAGTGCAGTCAATCAAGGGAACTCCCGCCGGTGACAAGGGCAGGTCGGGCACGTCGGGCCTGTCGGGCGGGGATGCGGCCGAGCGCGCCGTGCGCGTCGACCTGGCGGCCTGTTACCGGCTGATCGACCTGTTCGGTATGAGCGATATCATCCTCAACCATATCTCGGCGCGCGTGCCCGGCGGGCCCGAGCACTTTTTGATCAACCCCTTTGGCATGCTCTACGAAGAGATCACCGCCTCCTCGCTGATCAAGGTGGACATCGACGGCACTGTCGTCCACAACCCCGATCCGCACTACACCGTCAATCTGCCCGGTTATGTCATTCATAGCGCCATCCACGCCGCTCGTCCGGACGTGAAATGCGTGCTGCACACCCACACGCCGGCGGGCATGGCGGTGTCGGCGCTTAAGTGCGGCCTGTTGCCGCTCAACCAGGTGGCGATGCGCTTCATCTCGAGCGTGGCCTACCACGACTTCGAGGGCGTGGCCGTCGACATCGACGAGCGCGCGCGCCTGGTGGCGGACCTGGGCGACAAGGAGGTGATGATCCTGCGCAACCATGGCCTGCTGGCGGTGGGGCGCACCGTGGCCGAGGCCTTTGTGAACATGCAGCGCCTCGAGCGCGCCTGCGTGACGCAGTTGCTGACCATGTCGGCCAATTCCGAAATGCTCTACCCGCCGCAAAAAGTCATAGACCATACCTTCGGCCAACTGCGGCGATCGCCCAGTCCTGCCGCCGACGGCAGCTTCCCGCCGCACGGCGAGCGCGAGTGGCCGGCGCTGCTGCGCAAGCTCGATCGCCTCGATCCGTCTTACCGAAACTGAGGCAGGCTGTGTGCGGAGGGCGCCGACCCAACCCGCTGCAGCCCGACCCATTCAACCCCATTCAGTCCCAAGCAGAATCCGATAACAGGAAAAACATGACACGTCCCCGCCTGCTGCAAATTGGCGCGCTCACGCCCGGCCTCGATGCGAAACTTCCGACGCTCTACGACATCAGGGTGTTGCCCGCCGGCGAGGAGCGCAAGGCTTTTCTCGCCGCGCACGGCGCCTCTTTCGAAGGTGTGGCGACGCACGTGCGCCATACCCTTGCCGCCGAGGTCATCGACGCGCTGCCCAACGCCAAAGTCATTGCCAATTTTGGCGTCGGCTACGATCTCATCGACGTGGCCGCGGCCAAGCGCCGCGGCATGCAGGTGAGCAACACGCCCGACGTGCTGACCGACTGCGTCGCCGATATCGCCTTTGGCCTGCTCATCGACGTGGCGCGCGGCATTTCAACCACCGACCGCTTTGTGCGCGCCGGCGGCTGGAAAAAAGGCCAGCGTCCGCTGATGACGCGCGTCAGCGGCAAACGTCTTGGCATCATCGGCCTGGGCATGATCGGCAAGGCCATCGCCAAGCGCGGGGGCGGCTTCGACATGGACGTGCGCTACCACGGCCGGCGCGGGCAACCGGCTTCGCGCCACCAGTTCGAGGCCTCGCTCCTTGAGTTGGCACGCTGGGCCGACTTTCTGGTCGTCTCTTGCGTTGGCGGCCCCGAGACCAAACACATGGTGTCGGCCGAGGTGATCAATGCGCTGGGCCCCGAGGGCTTTTTGATCAACATCGCGCGCGGCTCGGTGGTCGATGAGGCGGCGCTGGTCGCGGCGCTGACAGAAAAGCGCCTGGGCGGCGCGGCGCTCGACGTGTTCGAGAACGAGCCCAATGTGCCCGAGGCCATGCTCGCCATGGACAACGTGGTCATGCTGTCGCACATCGCCGGTTTTACGCGCGAGTCGCGCGCGGCGATGGAGCAATTGGTCTGCGACAACCTAGCGGCGTTCTTCTCGACCGGTAAGGTGCTGACGCCGGTTTGACGCGGGGTTGCCGTGCCCGGCGCTATCGCGCTGGAGCTCGGTTCTCCTCATCACGTTGCGCCACCTGCCGCTTGTGCCGGCAAAGAATTGTTTGAAATTCGCGCGGCTGTCGTCGTCGCGTGCGACGCCGGGGGCGGTGAGTTTGTCGCGTGTCTTGCCTTGGGTCGGCACGCTACGCACATCGCGTGACGGTGTTCCACCCGTTCGGGTTGCTCGAACGGGTGGAACAATTTGCAGTGCTCTGTATCGGGTGCGTGAGGGGGATGTGCGCTCAGGCGACGGTGACGGGAATCTTGAATTCGCGAATGCGCTTTTCCCATTCTGCCGGGCCGCTGATGTGCGCCGAGGCGCCGCTCGAGTCGACGGCGACGGTGACGGGCATGTCCTTGACATCGAACTCGTAGATGGCCTCCATGCCAAGGTCGGCGAAGGCCAGCACTTTTTGCTTTTTGATCGCCTTGGACACGAGGTAGGCCGCGCCGCCGACGGCCATCAGGTAGGCGGCCTTGTGCTTCTTGATCGCCTCGATGGCGACCGGGCCGCGCTCGGCCTTGCCTATCATGCTGATGAGGCCGGTCTTGGCCAGCATGGTCTCGGTGAATTTGTCCATGCGCGTGGCGGTGGTGGGGCCGGCCGGGCCGACGACTTCGTCGCGCACCGGGTCGACCGGGCCGACGTAGTAGATGACGCGGTTGGTGAAATCCACCGGCAGGGTTTCGCCTTTTTCCAGCATGTCGGCGATGCGCTTGTGTGCGGCGTCGCGGCCGGTGAGCATCTTGCCCGACAAGAGCAGGATGTCGCCTTGTTTCCATGCGGCGACTTCGGCCGCGGTGAGCGTGTCAAGGTTGATGCGCTTGGCGCTGGCAGCCGGCGTCCAGGTGACCTTGGGCCAGTCCTCCAATGAGGGCGGGTCAAGCGATACCGCGCCCGAGCCGTCGAGGACGAAGTGGGCGTGGCGTGTCGCGGCGCAGTTGGGGATCATCGCCACCGGCTTGTTCGCGGCGTGGGTCGGGTAGTCGGCGATTTTCACGTCAAGCACGGTTGAGAGGCCGCCCAGGCCTTGCGCGCCTATGCCCAGCGCGTTGATCTTGGTGAAGAGTTCGATGCGCATCTCCTCGATTTTGTTCTGCGGTCCGCGAGCCAGCAATTCATGCATGTCGATCGGGTCCATCAGCACCTCCTTGGCCATCATCATGGCTTTCTCGGCGGTGCCGCCAACGCCGATGCCGATGATGCCTGGCGGACACCAGCCGGCGCCCATGCTGGGCACGGTCTTGACCACCCAGTCGACAATGGAATCGGAGGGGTTGAGCATGGCAAACTTGGATTTGGCCTCGGAGCCGCCGCCCTTGGCCGCTACGGTGACATCGAGCTTGTCGCCGGCAACGAGGTCGATGTGGATCACCGCCGGCGTGTTGTCCTTGGTGTTCTTGCGCGTGAAGATCGGGTCGGCAAGCACCGAGCCGCGCAGCGGGTTGTCCGGGTTCAGGTAGGCGCGGCGCACGCCCTCGTTGATGGTGTCGGCGAGCGCGCCCTTTACGCCATCGAATCGCACGTCCATGCCGATCTTGAGATAGACGTTGACGATGCCGGTGTCCTGGCAGATCGGGCGGCGGCCCTCGGCGCTCATGCGCGAGTTGGTGAGGATTTGCGCGATGGCGTCTTTGGCCGCCGGCGCCTGCTCGCGCTCGTAGGCGCGGGCGAGGTGGGCGATGTAGTCCTTGGGGTGGTAATAGCTGATGTACTGCAGCGCGTCGGCGATGCTCTGGATCAGGTCTTCTGCTTTGATGACGGTGGTCATGACAGGTCCTTGGAACAGCGTTGAAATAGGGCTTCGTAGCGAAGGGCTTCGGGTCGAAGCGGGGGGAAGTATACTCCGGGATCACAGACGCGATGGACGATGGGAGACGGCTGGTGAAAAACGACTTCAAGACATTTTTTGACCATGAGGCGGCGGCAGGACTGGTGCTGATGGCCGTGGCGATCGCGGCGCTGCTGGTGCGCAATTCGCCGCTGGCCGGGGCTTACGAGGCACTCCTCCACCTGCCGGTGGCGGTCCAGGCCGGTTCACTGCAAATTGCCAAGCCGCTGCTGTCGTGGGTCAACGACGGCCTGATGGCGGTGTTCTTTTTTTTGGTCGGCCTTGAGATCAAGCGCGAATTGCTCGAGGGCGGCTTGTCCAGCCCTGCCAAGGCGGCGATGCCGGTGGCGGCGGCGCTGGGCGGCATGGCGATGCCGGCGGCGATCTACCTGCTGGTCAATTCGGGCAACGCGGCGGCGACCAACGGCTGGGCCATCCCCACCGCGACGGACATCGCGTTTTCACTGGGTGTGCTGATGCTGCTGGGCAGGCGCGTACCGCTGTCGCTCAAAGTTTTCCTGACTGCGGTGGCGATCATCGACGATCTGGGCGCGATCGTGATCATTGCGCTGTTTTACACCGACCAACTGTCGCTCACCATGATCGGGCTGGCGGCCATCGGCGTCGCGGCGCTGCTGGCCATCAACCTCGCCGGGGTGACGCGGGGCGCCGGCTACGTGCTGATTGGCATTGCGCTGTGGGTTTGCGTGCTCAAGTCGGGGGTGCATGCCACGCTCGCCGGCGTGGCCTGCGCGCTGGCGATTCCACTGCGCAAACGCAATGCGGCGGGCGAATCGCCCCTGTTGCAGATGGAGCACGCGATGCATCCGTGGGTGGCGTTTGGCGTGCTGCCGGTGTTTGCCTTTTGCAACGCCGGTGTGCCGCTGGGGGGCATCACCGCGGATAGCTTCTTCTCCGGGGTGCCCATGGGTATTGCGTTGGGCTTGCTCATCGGCAAGCCGCTGGGCATCTGTCTTGCCTGCGCCTTGATGATGCGGCTCGGTTGGGGCAGCCTGCCCGAGGGGGCGAACCGCGTGCAGTTTTTCGCCATGGCGCTGTTGTGCGGCATCGGCTTCACCATGAGCCTGTTCATCGGCTCGCTTGCCTTTGATGAATCCGACGAGCAGCTGATGACACTGGTGCGGCTTGGTGTGCTCGCCGGCTCCGTCATGGCCGGCGTCGCCGGCTATTTGGTGATGCGGGTGGCGGCGGGCAAACCGGCCACCTGAATTGAGCTTGTTTTAGCGGGGCCGGAGTTTAGTGACGCGTCGATTGCGTTATTTTTTCGGTTTAGGCGATGGCCATGGCCGAGACGACAAACGACAGGTGGATAGATGATATGCCGATGATGGCGGTGGCCAGCTTGACCTTGTGCGGATATTCAGCCGTGTCCGGTCAGTCGCGCGAGCAGGGCGTCGGCATCATCGGGCAGGCTGTCGCCGCGCCAGGCCAGGTGCTGGTCCGGGCGAACCAGGGCGAGGTCGCGGCCATATAGTGCACGCCCGTCCTCGTCAAACGCATCGACAACGGTGAGCGGCACGCCGCGCCGCTGTGCCGCACGCGCGAGGGCTTCGCCGCCGGGGGCGCCGGGCGACAGGCGCAGCAGCGTGAAGCCGATGCCGAACAAATCGTAGAGCGAGCGGCGCACCGGCATGCCCGGCGGGTCGAGGAAAAAATGCGGTGCCCGTCCGCCTGGAACACCGCTTGGCGTGTAGGCGGTGTAGCTGTCGGTCGGCGGCGTGCCGTCCTGGGCGATGAGCCTGGAGCCGTCATAGCGCGCGCCAAGCTGCACGCCGATGGAGCCGAACTCTTCGCCAAAGGTGGCGAGGTATTCGCCCGCCTGCCGGCGTGCGTCCTCGCCGGCGTGGCCGTCGCGTTCCATCGCCTCCGAGACCTTGATTGCGCCGACGTTTTTGGCCAGTGTTTGCGCCGCCGTGGTGTTGCGCGCGGCGATCGGTTTGCGCTCGGCCTCGTAGCTCTCCAGCAGACCCGGGCCGCCCCAGCCTTGCACCATGGCGGCGAGCTTCCAGGCCAGGTTGGCCGCGCCGTCTATGCCGGTGTTCATGCCAAAGCCGCCGGTGGGGGTGAACAGGTGAATGGCGTCACCGGCGAGAAAAATACGACCGCCGCTCCAGAAGCGCTCGGCCCACAGTGCGACACCGGCGGTCCAGTTGCGGTTGCCCAGAACCTCGACGTTTAGATTTGCGCCGCTGGCAAGGCGCACCCCGCGCGCGATCGCGGCATTATCGAGCGTGCCGCCCTCGGGCAGGCGCGTCCAGTACAAAAATTCATCCTTGCCATTGAGTGATACCAGCGCGGTGCGGATTTCGGGGTTCACCACCCAGTATTGCCAGGCGCGGCGGCCGGCGAAAAAATCCTGCGCAAGTTTGGGAACACGCAGGTGGCTGGCGACCATGCGTCCGCCGAGGAAGGCCTGCTTGAGTGTGTCGTGGCCCTCGTAGCGGATGCCCAGCGTGCGGCGCACGTGGCTTTGTCCGCCGTCGCTGCCGACGAGGTATTGCGCCTGCCATCGTTCGGTCTCGCCGGTTGTGCCGAGGGCGGTGCCAAGGTAGTCGTCTGCTTCGGCGGCGTGTTCCGCCACCCGCCCGGCTTGCAGCGTGACTCCTTCGGCGTTCTCGGAAAATTCATCGACCTGCCAGCCAAACCGCAGTGTGATGTTGGGACGGGTGCGCGCGTGCTCGAGCAAGAAGCGCTCTACGTACATCTGGTTGGCGCGGTGGATGGGTTCGAAATTCTGGTGGATGCGCGGTGCGGCGATGACGGCGCGCACTTTTTCCTCTTCGGATGGCATCACCACGCGCGCCAGTTCCCAGGCGTTGTAACGGGTGAAGTAGGCAACATCGGTCGGGTGATCGGCCGGAAGGCCGAGGCGGCGCACCTGAGAGGCGATGCCCAGGCGCCGGTAGTGCTCCATGGTGCGCGAGTTGTGCGTGCTGCCCTTGGGGTGCCAGCGCGATATTTTCTCGTTGTTGAACACCACGGTCTTGACGCCATGGCGGTCGAGAAACAGTGCGAGCATCAGTCCGACCGGGCCGCCGCCGGCGATCGCTACCTGAGTGTCCAAGATGATTTAAGCCTTTCCGTTTTTGGGAGGGTGGCGCGTTTGTCGCAACGCGGATTGCCGCGCCGGGCCCGGACCGGATGCGTTGTATCAGATATCCGCCGCAGCAGAAACTCGCCACATCAGGCGCGACGAAGCCTAGCAGAGGCGCGCGTTTCACGGCGGCTGATCGGGCTCGAACGTGTAAATGGCCCTTGGGCGGGGTCGTATAATCGCCGCATGTCCTCAACGCCACAACGACCGGAACACGCCGCGGAACAGGGGCTCCAGCCGCAAGCGCTGCCGAGGGTCGCATCCGCAGGGCTGGCGTTGTTTGATGCCCCCGACGCGCCGGTTGCAGCCCCCGCCGACGCACTGGTGGAGGGTTTGGCCGGTGAAGATCGCGAGCGGGTGCTGCGGGCCCACGCCTTTGCGCAGGAAACCTATGCGGCCAGGCTGCTTGGCACCGGCGAAGCGGCGATGGCGCACGCGCTGGGCCTGGCGCGGGATCTTGCCGCCTTGCGCCTCGACGCGGAAACGCGCGCGGCGGGGCTGTTGTTCAATATACCGGACTGCATCGAGGCGAGTGGCGCGGTGTTGGAGCTGCGCTTTGGCAAGCCGGTGGCCGATCTGGTCGCCGGGATAGCGCGGCTCAACAGCATGCGCGTGGTGACGCGCAACCTGGACAGCCAGGGTTTGTCGGCGGAGGGCCGGCGCGCGCAGGCCGAAGTGCTGCGCAAAATGCTGCTTGCCATGGTCGGCGATATTCGCGTGGTGCTGCTGCGCCTGGCCAGTCGCGCACAGTCGCTGCGCTTTCTTGCGGCGGCGCCCGAGGCGGAGCGGCGCGCGGTGGCGCAGGAAACGCTCGACATTTATGCCCCCTTGGCCAATCGTCTGGGGGTCTGGCAGCTGAAGTGGGAAATGGAGGATATGTCCTTTCGTTACCTGCAGCCGGCGGCCTACAAGGATATCGCCCGCCGGCTCGATGAGACGCGTGGCGCGCGCGAGGGCTTCATCGCTGATGTCGAAAAGCAGCTCGCCGCGGAGCTCGCCGCCGCCGGCATCAAGGCGCAGATTAGCGGGCGTCCGAAGCATCTGTATAGCATCTGGAACAAGATGCGCGCCAAGTCGCTGGCGTTCGACGAGCTGTTCGACCTGCGCGGGCTGCGTGTGTTGGTTGATGATGTCAAGGATTGCTATGCGGTGCTCGGGGTGGTGCACAACCTATGGATGCCCATTCCGCGTGAGTTCGATGATTACATTTCACGACCCAAGGCCAACGACTACCGTTCGCTGCACACCGCCGTGACCGGTCCGGACGGGCACGGCCTGGAGGTACAAATCCGCACGCATGAGATGCACCGTCATGCCGAGTACGGGGTTGCGGCGCACTGGAAGTACAAGGAGGGCGGGCATGCGGATGGTGCGAAAACGCAGGCATTTGAGCAAAAAATTGCCTGGTTGCGCCAGGTGCTGGCCTGGCGCGATGACATTGTGGACGCCTCCGATTGGGTGGCGCAGTCGAAGCAGGCTGCGCTCGATGACACCGTTTATGTTTTGACGCCGCAAGGTCGCGTGATCGACCTGCCGGCCGGGTCGACGCCGGTGGATTTTGCCTATTCGCTGCACACCGATATCGGCCACCGCTGTCGCGGCGCGCGTGTGGACGGCCAGATGGTGCCGCTCGATACGCGGCTGGCCAACGGACAGCGCGTGGAGATCATCAGCGCCAAGGGCGGCGGGCCGAGCCGCGACTGGCTCAACCCGGCACTCGGACTGGTGGGCAGTTCGCGTGCCCGCCACAAGGTGCGGCAGTGGTTCAACAGCCAGGCGCTGGAGGAGACCATCGCCAACGGTCGCAGCGCGGTTGAACGGGAAATGCAGCGCGAGGGCAGGACCGGCGTCAACCTGGACGAACTGGCCGGGCGCTTTGACTTCGCCCGTGCGGAGGATTTGTTCGCGGCGGTGGGACGTGACGAGATCGGCCCGCGTGCGCTGCAGACGGCCTTGCGCGGGGATGCCGCGGTCTCCGATACGGGCGCATTGGAGCAGGTTAAGACCCACCGCAGCCGGGCCGATGATCCGGGCAGCGGCATCCTTGTTGTGGGTGTCGATCGCCTGATGACGCAGTTGGCGCGGTGCTGCAAGCCGGCGCCGCCAGATGAGATCGTCGGTTTTGTCACGCGCGGTCGCGGCATTTCGATCCACCGCTCCAGTTGCCCGAGCGCCGCGCGGCTGCGTGCGCGCCAGCCCGAGCGCATCATTGCCGCGGATTGGGGCAAGCAGTCTTCCAGCGTGTTCCCGGTCGATGTGGTGGTGCAGGCGGAGGATCGTCATGGCCTGTTGCGCGACGTTTCAGAAATGCTGTCGCGTGAAAAAATCAACGTCACCGCGGCCAACACGCAAAGCCGGCAAAGTCTCGCGACCATGCACTTCACGCTTGATATCGCCGATGTCGCGCAGTTGCAGCGGGTGCTGGCGAAGGTTCGTGAGGTGGCCGGCGTGCAAAGCGCGGCGCGCCGCTAAGGCCCGCTGCGGTCCTGCGGCGCGGCGGGGCGGGGCGGATGTTCTATAATCGCGGTTGAAAGAAAACACCGGTGTATTCTTGCCCTGGCATGGCGCGCGGGCATGCAGAGCGTCCCGTTGCGAGTTTTTCATCAGTACCAAAGAGCCAGTCGTAATCGTTGCAGCACAGTCTTCAAAAAAACCCGGAACTCCGGAACTCCGGAACACTGGAACACTGGAACATCAGAACATCAGAACACCGGAATATCAGAACGCGAGAGCCAACATGGAAGACAGCCTGAAAAAGGCCGCGCTGGAGTATCACCGACTGCCGCGCCCCGGAAAAATTTCAATTGCGCCGACCAAGCAGCTGGTCAACCAGCGCGATCTGGCGCTCGCCTACACGCCCGGCGTGGCCGAGGCCTGCCTCGAGATCGTGCGCGACCCGGCAGAGGCCCGCAACCTGACCTCGCGTGGCAACCTCGTTGGTGTCATCACCAATGGCACCGCTGTGCTGGGCCTGGGGGCGATCGGGCCGCTTGCCTCCAAGCCGGTGATGGAGGGCAAGGCCGTGCTGTTCAAGAAATTCGCCGGCATCGACGTGTTCGATATCGAGATCGAAGAGCGCGACCCTGACAAGCTTGTCGACATCATCGCGGCGCTTGAGCCGACTTTCGGCGGCATCAACCTTGAGGATATCAAGGCGCCGGAGTGCTTCATCGTCGAGCGCAAGCTGCGCGAGCGCATGAAAATTCCGGTTTTTCACGACGACCAGCATGGCACGGCGATCATTGTCAGCGCGGCCATCGTCAACGGTCTCAAGGTGGTTGGCAAGGACATCGGCAAGGTGAAGCTGGTGGTTTCCGGCGCCGGCGCGGCGGCGCTGTCCTGCCTCGACCTGCTGGTCAAGGTCGGCGTGGACATGAAAAATATCATCGTCACCGACATCGTCGGGGTGGTCTATACCGGACGCAAGGAGGAGATGGATGATAACAAGGCGCGCTATGCCAAGGATATCGAGGGGCGCACACTGGGCGATGTGATCGACGGTGCCGATGTATTTCTCGGACTTTCGGCCGGCAAGGTGCTCAAGCCCGAGATGGTGAAGAAAATGGCCGACCGGCCGCTGATCCTGGCGCTGGCCAATCCGGAGCCCGAAATCCTGCCGCATCTCGCGCGCGAGGCCAGGCCTGACGCGGTGATCGCCACCGGGCGTTCGGATTTTCCGAACCAGGTCAACAACGTGCTCTGTTTTCCCTATATTTTCCGCGGCGCGCTGGATGTGGGCGCGACGACCATCACTCCGGAAATGGAGTTGGCGGCCGTTCACGCCATCGCCGAACTGGCGCAGGCGGAGCAGTCGGACGTGGTCGCCATGGCCTATGGCGAGCCGAACATCGCCTTCGGTCCGGAGTACCTGATACCGCGGCCTTTTGATCCGCGCCTGATTGTGAAAATCGCGCCGGCGGTGGCGAGGGCGGCCATCGCCTCGGGTGTGGCGACGCGGCCGATCGAGGACTGGGATGCCTACGTTGACTCGCTGCAGCAGTTTGTTTACCACTCCGGACTGATCATGAAGCCGGTGTTTGCCGGCGCCAAGAGCGGGCCGACGCGCCGCATTGTTTATGCCGAGGGCGAGGACGAGCGCGTGCTGCGCGCGGCGCAGGTGATCGTCGATGAAGGTCTTGCGCGGCCCATCCTGATCGGTCGCCCCAATGTGCTCGACAGCCGTATCGAGAAATTCGGTCTGCGCATCAAGGCGGGCAAGGACTTCGACCTGATCAACCTGGAAAGCGATCCGCGCTATCGCGACTACTGGCAGGAATACCACAGGCTGACCGAACGCCGCGGCGTGTCGGAGCAGTACGCGAAAATCGAGATGCGCCGTCGTGCCACGCTGATCGGCAGCATGATGATCCACCGCGGCGAGGCCGATGGCATGATCTGCGGCACTTTCGGCACGCATGCGCTGCACCTGCATTATGTCGACCAGGTGATAGGCCGTCGTGCCGGCGTGGATAACTACTACGCCATGAATGTGTTGATGCTGCCGCAGCAGACCGTTTTTATTTGCGATACCTACGTTAACCTTGATCCGACCGCCGAGCAGATCACCGAGATGACACTGCTCGCCGTGGAGGAAATCCGTCGTTTTGGTATTGTTCCCAAGGCGGCGCTGCTGTCGCATTCGTCATTCGGCACAGGTGATTCGGCCAGCGCAAAAAAAATGCGTCTGGCGCGGCAACTCATAGCGGAGCGTGATCCGGACCTGGAAATCGAGGGCGAGATGCATGGGGATGCGGCGCTGTCCGAATCGGTGCGCCTTGCCGCTTTCCCGCATTCGCGCCTCAAGGGACAGGCCAATCTGCTGATCATGCCCACTCTGGATGCCGCGAATATCGCGTTTAACCTGCTCAAGACTGCGGCCGGTGACGGCATCACCATCGGTCCCATATTGCTCGGTGCCGCCAAGCCGGTGCACATCATCACACCGACGGCGACGGTACGGCGTATCGTTAACATGACGGCGCTCACGGTGGTGGATGCGAACGCGCAACGGGGACAGCAGTCGGCGTTGTTGTAGGGCTTGGTTTGCCGGTCATGACAGCAGCAGCGGCTCGGTGAGCCGGGGTTAAGGTGGCGGGCGCGCGACTTCGGGGGGGAGGCGCAAGGCAGATGGCGAATGCAGACGCGACAGCGGGGGCGAATGTCGGGGGCGCGAAGGCCGGACTTATTCTGACCGGGGGTGGTGCGCGCGCCGCCTACCAGGTCGGCGTGTTGAAGGCGGTGCGCGAACTGTTGCCCGAGCCCGACCGCAACCCCTTTCAGATCATTTGCGGCACGTCTGCCGGTGCGATCAATGCCGCGGCACTCGCGGTGAACGCCGACAACTTCGACCAGGCCGTGGGCCATCTGCTCGACGTATGGGAGAATTTTCACGTTCATCATGTCTATCGTTCGGATTTTCCCGGCATCGCCGCCAGTGGCGCGCGCTGGCTGGGGGCGATGTCGCTGCTGTACCGCAACAACCCGATGTCCTTGCTTGACAACGCGCCGCTTGGCGAGATGATCCGGCGCACCCTGGATTTTTCACGCATCCAGGAAAACATCGACGCCGGCGTGCTCTATGCAGTGTCGATTACCTGCTCGGGCTACAGTTCCGGCCAGAGTGTGTCCTTTTACCAAGGCGGACCCGATTGCGTGGCATGGGAGCGCACGCAGCGCATCGGCTGCGCAACGACGCTGCGGGCCGAGCATTTGATGGCATCCTCGGCGCTGCCGTTTATTTTTCCGGCGGTGAAAATAAATCGAGAATATTTCGGTGACGGTTCGATGCGCCAGATTGCACCGATCAGCCCGGCGCTGCACCTTGGCGCGGAGCGCGTGCTGGTTATCGGCACGGGACGGCAGAACGCCCAGGCGGAGCGGCAGCGCTCCAATGTTTATCCATCGCTGGCGCAGATCGCCGGCCATGCGCTCAACAGTATTTTTCTTGACAGCCTCAATGTCGATATAGAACGCCTGCAACGCATTAACAAGACCATCAGCATGATTCCTGCGGACAGGTTGGCCGCGGGCGCCTCGCCCTTGCGTCCGGTGAAGGTGATGGTGGTGTCGCCGTCGCGCCAGATCGAGCGCATTGCGGCAACCCACGTTCGCGACCTGCCCTGGACCATGCGGTTCTTGTTGCGCACCGTGGGTGCGATGAACCGCAACGGTTCCAACCTGGCGAGCTATCTGTTGTTCGAGAAAAGTTTTTGCCGCGCGCTGATTGATCTTGGCTATGAGGACACCATGGCCAGGCGCGGCGAAATGCTCGATTTTCTGACCGCCGCCGCCTGATCCCAGTCCCAGTTTTCTCCAACCCGCCGGAATGGCGCGATTTATGCAGCCTGCTAAACTGTCTTCCGGACAAATACTCCAGGTGCGCGCCATGAGTGACTCTTCCCAGATGCCCGATCCGCTCGAAATGCTCAAAAAAATGTGGGCCCCCATGGGCCTACCCATGCCGGGGATGCCTGGAATGGTGACGCCAAGCTTCAACGCCGCGGATATCGAAAAGCGCATCGCCGACCTGAAATCGGTGGAAAACTGGCTCAGCATGAACCTGAATATGCTGCGCATGAGTATCCAGGGTCTGGAAATGCAGCAGGCCACTATCGCCGCCATGCAGCAGGGCATGCAGGCGGCGCAACAGGCGGCGCAAGCGGGCACTGCGCGGCCGGGCAATGCCGCGTTCAATGCGCCCGGCTTCAATCCCGCCGGCGCGGCACCGCCGGGCGCAACCGCGCCCGGCGCCAATCCCCTGACCGATCCGGCGATGTGGTGGAACATGCTGCAGCAGCCCCAGGCGGGACAGGAAGCGGCCAAGCCCGCACCGAAAAAGAAATGACCCTGTTTCGCGTCGGTCATGCCGGTGCAAAACGCTGGCAGGATGCGGCGCGTGCTTGCGTTCAGTCGCTGTCGCCATTGCCGCCGGCGGCCAATGTCGGTTTTTTCTACTTCACCGATCATTTTGCCGCGGATGCCGAAGCCGCCCTCGCCTACCTCAAATCCGCGACCGGGATATCGCACTGGGTCGGATCGGTGGGTGTCGGCGTACTTGCCGCAGGCGTCGAATATTTTGACGAGCCGGCGATGGTTGTCATGGTGGCGGCGTTGCCCGAAGACGGATTCCGCGTGTTCTCGGGCAAGTCACGTCCGCCCGCGCCAGGGGAACTGACTGCCGATGGCGGGGTTGCGGCGCATTTTGCCGTGGTGCACGCCGACCCGCAGGGTGACGACGTCGCCGGCCTGATCGAAGACATGGCGAAAAAAGTGGCGAGCGGCTTTCTCGTTGGCGGGCTGTCCAGTTCGCGCGGCCGGCATTGCCAGATCGCCGATGAGGTGATCTCGGGCGGGCTCTCGGGGCTGGTGCTCTCTTCGGAGATCGCGTTGGCGACGCGGCTGACGCAAGGCTGCACCCCGCTGGATGCGCGCCACCTGGTCACATCGTGCGACCGCAATATCCTCATTACCCTGGACAACCGTCCGGCACTGGATGTGTTCATTGAGGACATCGGGCCCGGGTTTGCGCAAAGCCTGGAGGAAGCCGGTAGGCTGTTTAATGTAGGCCTGCCGGTCGAGGGCTCAGACAACGGTGATTATCTGGTGCGTAATCTCGCCGGCCTGGATCGACGCAACAAGCTGGTGGCCATAGGCGACTATCCGCAACAAGGCGCGCGGCTTATGTTCTGCCGCCGCGACGCCGCCAGTGCGCGTGAGGATCTGCTGCGTATGCTCGAGGAGATTCGCCCGGCGACCCCGCCCAGGGGCGGACTTTATTTTGCCTGCGTCGCGCGCGGGGCGAACATGTTCGGAGAGAAATCCGAAGAGATGCGCATCATCCGCGAGCAGTTGGGTGACTTCCCGCTGGCGGGTTTTTTTGCCAACGGCGAAATTTCCCATGACCGGCTGTATGGCTATACTGGCGTCCTTACCTTGTTCCTATAGCGGTTTGGCCCCGGTCCTATATTTTCAGTCCTGAGGGCGTAGGCGAAGACGCCGGGTGCGCCGCGCAAAGCGCATGGTCTGTGACAATTTCCGTTGTTTAATTTTCGTAATAAATATCGCAATCGACATCGCAATCAGTATCGCAATCAGTATCGCAATCAGTAATCCAATCAGGAGCAAGCATGCCAAAAGCAATCCGATTCGGTAAAACAGGCGGTCCGGAAGTTCTGCAGTGGGAGGACGTTGAAGTCGGCGCGCCCGGTCCGGGCGAGGCGCAGGTCCGGCACAAGGCGGTGGGCGTTAATTTCGTCGATACTTATAATCGCAGCGGCCTGTACAAGCACCCCTTACCCTCCGGACTGGGTGCCGAGGGTGCCGGTGTGGTGGAGGCGGTGGGGGCTGGCGTGACCCATGTCAAAGTGGGCGATCGCGTGGCTTACGGCACCGGACCGCTGGGCGCTTATGCGGAAGTGCGCAACATGCCGGCTGAGCGCCTGTGCAATCTGCCCGAGGGGATTTCCTTCGAGCAGGGTGCCTCGATGATGCTGCAGGGCATGACGGTGCAGTACCTGATCAAGCGCATCTATCCGGTCAAGGCGGGTGAAACGGTGTTGTGGCACGCCGCTGCAGGCGGAGTCGGCCAGATCGCCTGCCAGTGGCTCAAGGCCCTTGGCGTGACGGTGATCGGCACGGCCGGCAGCGACGAAAAATGCGCGCTGGCCAAGTCGCTGGGCGCCGACCATGTGATCAACTATCGCACCGAAAATTTCGTCGAACGGGTTCACGCCATCACTGGCGGCGCACGCGTGCCTGTCGTCTATGACTCGGTGGGCAAGGACACCTGGCTTGGATCGCTCGACTGCCTGCGTCCGCGCGGCTTGATGGTGAGTTTTGGCAACGCCTCGGGCCCGGTGACGGGCGTTGACCTGGGGATTCTGACGGCCAAGGGATCGCTGTTTGTCACGCGGCCGACACTGGCCAATTACGCCGGCACCCGCGCCGATCTCGAGGCGACCTCCAAGGATCTGTTCGATATCGTTCTCTCGGGCAAGGTGAAAATCGACATCAGCAGCACGTATCCGCTCAAGGATGCGGCCAAGGCGCACATCGATCTGGAGTCGCGTAAAACAACCGGGTCCTTGATTCTGATCCCGTAATCGCCGTGGTTTCCGTTATTCCCGCAGTGTCGCTCAGGCAGGGCGGGCTGCAATAAACGGGGGGCTTTGGCCCCTTGTTTATTTTTGCGTATTCGCCGCTGGCGCCCCGGCCGCGCGCAGGCCGAGCCATTCGTTGGCGACGAGTGCGGTGATCACGATGACACCACCGGCGAGCGCGAGCTCTTGGGGTTGTTCATTGACGCCTATCCACACCCAGACGGGTGCGAGCACGTTTTCCAGCAGCGAATACAGGCCGATCTCGCCGGCGGAAAGATGGCGTGTGGCCCGTGTCATTAGTACGCAGCCAAGGCCAAGCTGCACGAAGCCGAGCAGCATGAGCAGTCCGATGTCGGGCAGGGTGGGGGTGAGGGGCCAGGCGAGCGGGAGCGCAATCGCCGCCGAGAGGATGCCAGCGATCATCACCGCCGGAATCATGTCGACGCGGGCGTGCATGCGTCGCAGTACGTAGACGTTGACCGTGAAGGCCAGTGGGACGCCCAAGGCAAGCAGGTTGCCGGCCATCTGTCCGCTGTCCATGCCATCGGCGAACATCAGCACCACGCCCGCTACGGCGGCGAGGATCGCCGCCCAGGTGCGAAGCGGGATGCGCTCGGACAGGAAGAACCAGCCGAAGAGGGCAACGCAAAATGGCGCGACCGCCGTCAGCGCCATGGCGTTGGCCACGGTGGTGCGGGAGAGCGACAAAATATAGCAAAAGAACATGGTCGCAAACATCAGCCCCGAGACCAGACCACCGGGGCCGACGGCGCGTACTTCGATCATGGCGGTCTTGCCGTGGCGGACCGCCAGCACGGTTGCGACAAAGATTGTCATGAAAAATGATCGCCAGAAGACGATTTCCCAAGGGTCGGGTACCGAAACCTTGCGCACCAGGATGCCGCCCAGACTCCAGCAAAAGGCTGCCCCCAACATCAGCAGCACGCCCTGGCGTCGGTTTGTCGTGCTGGGCGAGGAGGCTTGAATGGCGGCGGCCGTTTGATTGACTTTCAGGGGGGGCTATGCAATTCTTGCCCGGCACCCTAGGAGATATTGATTTTACAGGGACAGGCAGGGTTGCGAAAACCACAGGAGGAAACACATGAAAGCCGTATTTTCGTGCTTAACCCGTGCTGCTCTGGCGGTACTGACCCTGACTTTGCTTGCCGCGGCACCGCTTCAGGCGCAGACCAAACTCAAATTTGCGCATGTTTACGAGGTTAGCGAGGCGTATCACACCGCCGCGGTGTGGGCCAGCGGTGAAATCCAGAAGCGCACTAATAACCGTTACACGATGGAGGTCTTTCCTGCGTCCTCGCTTGGCAAGGAGACCGACATCAACCAGGGTCTGACCCTGGGCACCGTCGATATCATCTATACAGGCCAGCTTTTTGCCGGCCGCACCTTCGGGCCGATTTCTATCGGTGGCGCGCCTTTCGTTTTCCGGGACTTCGATCACTGGAAGAAATTCTCCACCAGCACCGTGTTCAGCGAAATTTCCGACGGCTACCAGAAAGCCAGCGGCGGCAACAAAGTGGTGGCCATTGTTTATTACGGTGATCGCCAGACCACTTCAAACAAGGCGCTGAACAAGCCCGAGGACATGAAGGGACTGAAGATAAGGGTTCCGGATGCGCCGCTTTACACCTTATTTCCCCGTGCCGTAGGCGCGAACCCGGCACCGATCGCCTTTGCCGAGGTCTATCTGGCGCTGCAAAACAAGACGGTCGAGGCGCAGGAGAATCCGCTGCCGACGATTGATGCGAAAAAGTTTTATGAGGTGCAGTCGCATATCAACATCACGGCGCACATCACCGACGCGCTGCTGACCATCATCGGTGCGCCGCTCTGGGCTAAACTTTCCGATGCCGACAAGAAAACGTTCACTGATGTTTTTCGCGAGGCGGCTACGCGTGCGACAGGCGAAATTGTCGCGGTCGAGAAAAAGCTGATGACCGACTTTGCGACACGCGGCAAGACGGTTGTCAAAGTTGACCGCAAACCGTTTATCGCCGCGGTGCAGAAATATTACAACGAGGGCAAGCTTCCCGACGGCAGCGCGCTGCCCTGGCCTAAGGATGTTTACGACAAGGTCCAGGCCATTAAATAGGCGTGAACCGCCGGTTGGCAAAATGCCCGCTTCACGCGGGCATTTTTTTGCCCGTACCTAAGACCTTGTCCGGCACCAGAAGTATCTGCACCGGAACGTCCTTGGAGGGGCGGTGCGGCACAAGCCGTGTCTCGAGGGCACCCAGCGCCCCGCTGATGTCCCAGCAGCAGGCGAGCAGTTCGCGACCCGCGTCGGTCAGTTCAACGCCGCGGCCGCTGGAGCGCAGCAGCTTGACGCCAAGCGACTCGGCGAGCTTTTTCATCTGCACCGAAACGGTGGGCTGGGCGAGGTGCAGTTCCTCGGAAGCCCGCGTCAGGCTGCCGAGGCGGGCGACCGCTTCGAACACCATTAGCTGGGTGAATATGCCGTGGCGAAAGTAGCGGCGCAGGTTTGCGTTTCTCATTTGGTGCCTCCAAAGTTGCACGATTAAAACTAAAAAGCCCTTACCTCGAACAGGTAAAGGCCTCGCACATGACATGACCTTTGCGTGTTCTGGCAAAGGTCTCGCTCGCCGCCGGTCATCTGGCCGCCAGCCGCGCCGGAAGTTTTTAAGGCTTCGTATTGACGACGGGCTGCTAGAAGCTACTCCCCTTTGGAGGGACCCCTCTATTACAAAGGGTAAGCAAATGTAGCATGGTGTAATTGATTTTTGCAATAGCCAACTCAATGTATTGCCATACGCAATGCCAGTCATTGTGTTTTCGAATTGCTGCCGATGCACCGATAGCCATACGCAATAGCAGCTATTGTCTTTTCTCATTGGCCTTGCGCGTTCCGCGCGCCGATACTCCGCCTGTTTCAACGAACACGATGCACCCCACAAAGGGGAGTAGCCACGCGCAGCCGCTGTTTCCGGCGATGCGCGCCGCACCGCCGTCATCACGGGTTGCCCGCAAAAGGGCGGCCCCGGTTGTGCAGATGGACGCCTCGGCCTGCCGAGGTGCCCACTGGCGAGACCTTTGCCGCCCGGCAAAGGTACCGCCTTCCTCGCCGGTTGGAAACATCAACAGGGCGGCTGGGAGTCTGTGATGGAATTGTTTTCACCCGAATTTTTTTCCGCCCTTGCGGCAATTGTCGTCATCGATCTGGTGCTTGCGGGCGACAACGCCATCGTTATTGCGCTGGCGGCGCGCGGTGTGCCCAAAGAGTTGCGCAAAAAGGCCATCATGTGGGGCACCGTCGGCGCGATTGTCGTGCGTACCAGCATGACAGTGGTCGTGGTGTGGTTGCTCAAAGTTCCGGGATTGTTGCTCGTCGGCGGAGTGATGCTGGTGTGGATCGCCTACAAACTGCTCGCATCGGGCGATAGTGTCGAATCCCACGTTTCTCCCGCCGACAGTTTTTTGGGGGCGATGAAAACGATCGTTGTTGCCGATGCGGTTATGGGTCTGGATAACGTGCTAGCGGTTGCAGGTGCGGCGCATGGTAACTTCCTGTTAGTGGTGCTGGGGTTGCTAATCAGCATACCGATTGTGATCTGGGGCAGCCAACTGATCCTGCACTTTGTCGAACGTTATCCATCGATCATCTACGTTGGTGCCGCCGTGCTCGCCTGGACCGCCGCCAAGATGGTTGCAAGCGAGCCGCTAATTAAGGAGTACTTCGAAACGCATCGCAGTTTGCACTGGGGTTTGTACGCCGCTGTTATCGGTGGCGTACTCGGCCTGGGTTATCTGCGCAACCGCCGTACCCCAGCTTCCAACCAAGCCGTCTGAAGGAGATACCCCGTGCCAAATATCCTTGTTCCTGTTGATGGTTCCGAAAACTCCCTTCTCGCCGCCGCCCACGCAGTCGGGCTTGCGAGGCGGCATACAGACCTTCGTGTGCACCTTTTGAACGTGCAGCCGGCTCTGCCACGCCACGCCGCCCGCTTTGTCTCGCGCCGGGCTCTGGCGGGCGCGCGCGAGGACTCGGGGCGGGTGCGCCTCGCCGCAGCGGAGTGCCTGTTGCGCGATGCCGGCGTGCCTTATCAATCGGCGGTACGCTCTGGTGATGCTGCAATCGCGGCGGCGCGTTATGCGCGTGAGCACGACATTTCCCGTGTCGTTGTCGGTACGACGCGAAAGTCCACCTTGGCGCGTTTGCTCACAGGATCGTTTGCCAATGATCTGTTGCAGCGTGTCAACGTGCCCGTTGAGGTCATTGCAGGCGGAAAACCGGGCCTACTGGTGCGTATCGGATTGCCGGCCGGCCTTGGCGTCGGTTTGGCCACCCTGCTGCTGGCCGTTGACTGACAGGCGGGCTTAGGGCGCGGGAGGGGGAGCCTTCCCGCTATTTCCCCACTTGCCGATGTGGTGATCACGCCCCAGCGTTAAAATAGGCGGGTGACTCCGATTCTTCCTCCTATTGCGGTTTTTTCCGAACAGTATTTGCGGCAGAGGTTTGCCGCGCCGCTCAGTTCCGATCCGCTTACCTCCGGTGACGGCCACCTGTGGCGCAGGCCGGATCAAATCCGCTCGGCCGCCGTACTCGTGCCGGTGGTGCGGCGGGACGAGGGGCTCTCTGTCCTGTTCACGCGCCGTACCGCGCACTTGAACGACCATGCCGGCCAGATCAGTTTTCCGGGGGGGCGCGCAGAGCCAGAAGACCCCAGCCTTGAAGCCACTGCGCTGCGCGAGGCGGAGGAGGAAATTGGACTCCAGCCCGAGCGTGTCGAGGTGCTCGGCCGT
Source organism: Bordetella parapertussis (assembly GCA_945892985.1). Lineage (GTDB taxonomy): Bacteria > Pseudomonadota > Gammaproteobacteria > Burkholderiales > SG8-39 > CAITSH01. The sequence goes on along the minus strand of CAMDDU010000007.1, from coordinate 57,380 downwards.
CTGCATGAGTACGTGACGGTCACCGGATATCGCGTCACCCCGGTGGTCGGACTGATCCGGTCCGAGTTCGAACTCAAGCCCGATTCATTCGAGGTGGCGGAGGTCTTTGAGGTGCCGCTGCATTTTTTGCTCGACCCCTGCAATCACCAGCGCAACCTGGTGGTCTGGAATGGCGGGGAAAGGCATTATTACGCGATGCCCTACGGCAGGCACTATATATGGGGCGCCACCGCCGGCATGCTGATGAACCTGTACCAGCATCTTGCGCCGGCATAGGTCGCACGAACGGATCAGGTCTTCACCGTTGCCGTGGTGTGCTGACCTGCGCGCTCTCCTGCTCGCAGGTAAAGGTCGGCAAAGCGCTCGAGCGAGTGCATGTGGGCGTAAATGTGGCCCATCAGGCCTTTTGTCACCAGCACTTTCAGGCTTGCCGGTTTGATGTCCCTCAGTTTGGCCTCGTCTACCCGGTGCATTCCCTGCACCGTAAGCGTCGCCTTCTGGTCGTTCATCACTTCAAACTTGAATGGCGACAACAATTCTAGCCTTGTCAGGATGGCGCAGAATTCGGCGGTGGCATCAAGGTCGTCCTCGTAGCCTTGCAACAACCGCTCGATGGCCTGCCATTGCGCCGTGGGCCTGTCGCTTTCGTCAAACAGGGCGAGTCCCTGGTCGTCCAGGTAGGCTTTGATGATGCACACCAGGCGTTCTTTGCGCGCTTGGCCGTCGACATACAACTTTGATATGCAGAACGGGTAGCGTCGCACAAACGCCGGAAGATAGCAGCCCTTGTTCCATTCGCCGGTTTGATCCACGAACAGGTTCTGCCGCTCGGCAAGGCCGAGGATCGCGATGGGCGTGTAGGTCGCGCCGCCATCCGCGGAGCTGAAGGCAATCGGATAGTCGCGTCCGGCGGGAACGAACTCCCCGATTGACAGCGCGAGGGCGTTAATGTCGCGGCAAAACGCCGGGGTGCTCCCGGCAGAGGGCAGCAAAACGCGCGAGGTTTTTCGCAGCTGCGTAATCTCGCCATACCCGAACGGAGCTGCGATTTTCATCACATCGGTGCTGCGATGCATGTGTCCCTCATCGTGGCATCAAAAACAGGTCGGGTGTGGTATCTTCAGTCTGCATTATGAGTCTCATTTCATTAATCATCGCGCTGTTGCTGGAGCAGTGGCGGCCGCTCTCCGGACGTCGCTACCTTCTCTCGCCCCTTGGCCGCCTTGCCACCTGGCTGGAGCGGCACTTCAACGCCGGCGAGTCCCAGCATGGCCTGATTGCATGGCTCATCGGCGTCGCGCCTATTGTGCTGGGCACCTGGATCATCTACGCGGTGCTCTGGCGTGTGAACGCGATGCTGGCCCTGGCCTTCAATGTGCTGGCGCTTTACCTGACCATGGGTTTTCGCCAGTTCAGTCATTATTTTACCGATATCCATATTGCCCTGAAACAGGATGACCTGGATACGGCGCGCGCGCAGCTTGCGGCGTGGCGAGGGCACAGCTGCGCGACCTTGAATGCAGAAGAGGTGGCGCGCCTCACTATTGAAGAGGCGCTTGCGGCGTCGCATCGCAATGTGTTCGCGGTGGTGTTCTGGTTCGTGCTCCTGCCGGGCCCCAGCGGGGCGATACTCTACCGGCTGGCCACATTCTTCCACCGTCGCTGGGGTGGCGCGACCGAGGGGGAACTGGGCCGTTTCGGATATTTCGCAGGGCGGGCGTTTGCCTTGATGGAGTGGCTGCCGGCGCGCTTCACCGCAAGCGCCTTTGCCATTGTCGGTGATTTCGAGGATGCGATTTTCTGCTGGCGCAGCCAGGCGTCGAAGTGGATGGACCCGGTTCTTGGTATTGTCATCGCCGCCGGTGCGGGTGCGCTCGGGGTCAAGCTTGGCATGCCATACGTCCTCGATGGCGAGGTTGTCGAGCGGCCGGAGATGGGCGCCGGTGATGAGGCGGATGTGGGCTTTCTGGACAGCACCATCGGGCTTGTCTGGCGGGCGCTGGTGTTGTGGCTGGTGTTGTTGTTGGTGCTCGGGGTTGCCGCGATACTGTAAGACGCGGTCAGTCTCTGCGGACGCACTTCGCTGCCGTGTTCGCCGTCAGCCCGCTCGCTCGGCGGCGCATTTCCAGCAGGCGCTAAACTGTCCTTCACTGCCTTCACCGCATCGCGCGCACAACCAGGCCGGTTCCTGTGGCGGCGCTCGTCGGAAGGCTGCGATTAGCTGTTGCGCCGCTGGCATATCAGCGTCATCGAGCAGGCATAGTTGCGGCGCACATTCCGTAAAAGGCACCTCACCGGCGAGGCGCGATAGCATTTCGTTCTTTATAAAGCTTGCGATGCCCTCGGCAGCCAGGAGGTTCTTGAGGTGATAGACCTCGTGCAGGTTCAGCGAGGTAAATAGCGGGGTCACGCCCGCTCGGCGGCAAGTATGCGCAGCAGCAATTCGAAGCGTCGGGCGCTGACCTGTCCCGCATCACGGGCAGCGACGAGTGCGCAGCCAGGCTCAACCTCGTGGCGGCAGTCATTGAAACGGCACTTGCCAAGGAAGGGGCGGAACTCGGCGAAACCGTACTCGATCTGGCCGCGACTCATGTGGTGCAGGCCGAATTCTTGCAGGCCGGGACAGTCTATGAGCATGCTCGAAGCGTCCAGCGTATAAATCCTTGCATGCGTGGTGGTATGGCGCCCCGAATCGAGGAAGGCTGAGATTTCTCGGGTGCTCGCCTCGGCGTCGGGAACCAGGCCGTTGATGAGGGTGGATTTGCCCATGCCGGACTGCCCGACCAGCACGGTGGTCTCGTGCTGCAAAAAAGGCAGCAACGCAGAGCAATCGTGGATGGCCGAGATTTCGGCCAGGCGGTGTCCCGCCGCTGCGAACGGGACCAGCCGCTCTCGCGCCGATGAGGTGGCGGGAAGATCCGCCTTGTTGAGGATTAGCAGGGATTTCATTCCCTGTTTCTCGGCACCGACGATGAGGCGGCAGATCAGCTCTTCGCTGAAGCTCGGTTCGGCCGCAACGACAATCGCCACCTGCGTCGCGTTGGCGGCAATGAGCTTTTGCCGGTAAGCGGCGGAACGCTTCAAAAGTGTGCTGCGCGCTTCGGTGCTTTCGATCACGCCCTGGTCTGGCGATGTCAGTGCCAGCAGTACGCGATCGCCGCATGCGACCTCGCTTTTTTTGCCACGTGGAACGCAAAGCAGCATTTGGCCTGTATCGGATTTCACCAGATACTGCCGGCCGAAGGCGGCGACAATGATGCCGCGTATCAGCACGGCGCCGGGCGCGGCGTTCAATTAGAAGCCAGAGATTCGAGCTTGGCGGCGCAAATAAAGTCGTTCATCGAGATGCCGCCTATGGAGTGGGTGTTGAATGTAACCTTGCAGCGGTTGTAGCTGATGGCCATGTCCGGATGATGGTTCTCGCGGTGTGCGACCAGTGCGACCGTATTTGCAAAGGCCATGGTTTCGTGGAAATTGCCGAAGCGATAAGTCTTGGAGATGACGCCGCCCGCGTGAGACCAGCCCGGCGTCATCGGTAGCAAGGTTTCTATTTCAGCGTCGGTGAGCGGCGGTGTTCCGGCGGGAAGGTCGCGGCAGGTTTGCTCGATCAGCGGTTTCACGCCGCCGGCCGCAGCGCCTGCAGCCGGGCGATGCGCAGGGACGCTGGCGGATGGGAGTCGTAGACGGCCGAGTGGAGTGGGTCTGGCGTGAGCGTCGCGGCATTGTCCTGGTAGAGTTTTACCAGCGCCTGCACCAGGTCATCCGGGTTGGCCTGCCTGGCAGCGTAGGCGTCGGCTTCGTATTCGTGCATGCGCGAATACAGGCTCGCAATGGGCTGGAGCAGGAAGGTGAATGCCGGCAGCACCATGAAAAACAGCATCAGCGCCATCGCTGTTCCCTGGCTTTGCACACCAAGGCCCTGATAAAACCATTCCTTACCCATCAAAAAGCCCAGCAACCAGAGAAAGCCCAGGCTGGACATGAACAGCAGTGCCATGCGTTTGGCTACATGGCGGTATTTGAAGTGCCCCAGTTCGTGGGCCAGAACGGCCTCCACTTCCGCCGGGGCCAGGCGCGTGATGAGCGTGTCGAACAGAACGATGCGCTTGGCCGAGCCAAAGCCGGTGAAATAGGCGTTGCCGTGGCTTGAACGTTTGGAGCTGTCCATCACGAACAGGCCGTTCGACTTAAAACCACATTTTTTGAGCAGGGCCTCGATGCGTGATTTGAGCGAAATGTCCTCAAGCGGCGAGAACTTGTTGAACAGCGGCGCGATTAGCGTGGGGTAGAGGGTCAACACCAGCAGGTTGAAGCCCATCCAAAACAGCCAGACATAAAGCCACCACGACTCGCCCATCCTGTCCATCAGCCAGAGCACTGCCGCAAGCAGCGGGATGCCAAGGGCCGCGCCAAGGGCGCATTGCTTGGCCAGGTCGGCAAGAAACAGCGCGGGTGTCATGCGATTGAAGCCGAATTTCGCTTCCACGACAAAGGTGCGGTAAATGCCGAAGGGCAGGTCGATCAGGCTCGTTATAGCGACTACGCTCAACACCAGTGCGATGCCGTGGGTATAACCGCCGGCGGCGAAAACGGGCGACCAGGCCTGCGACAGCCACTGCAGCCCGCCGCCGAGCGTGAGCGCGACAAGGATGAGCGCGCCAACGACCGTTTCGAGCATGCCAAGACGTGTTTTGGCCCCGGTGTAATCGGCGGCCTTTTGGTGGGAGGCGAGCGTGATCCGTCCGGAGAATTCGTGCGGAACCGACTCGCGGTTACGCGCCACGTGCCGCAGATGGCGGGACGACAGCCACAGACGCGTCACGCTTGAAATCACCAGCGCGGTGAGAAAAACTAGGGTGAAAACCTGCATTCAGACCCGCTAGGCTTATGCGACAATCGCATCTTACACGGTGCAACCCCGCTTTGGGTTGCGCGGCATGCTGACCCACCGCTTAAAAAAAACGCCTGACACCGGGGTATCCCTTTGCATTTGAACCCTAGACCCTAGACCCTGGCAACTAGAACTCCAGAAACCGGAAAGCAACGCTGAACATGGCCCAAGACCAGAATAACCTCTTGTGGATCGACATGGAGATGACAGGTCTCCAGCCGGACACCGACAAGATCATTGAAATCGCCATTGTCGTCACCGACTCACAACTGAACACGGTGGCCGAGGCGCCGGTGCTGGTGGTCCATCAGCTCGACAGTGTGCTCGACGGCATGGACGCCTGGAACAAAGGCACGCACGGCAGATCCGGGCTCATTGAAAAGGTGAAGGCGTCGAAGCTGGCCGAGGCCGAGGCCGAGGCGCAGATGCTCGGTTTTTTATCGCAGTATGTGCCCAAGCAGGTGTCGCCGATGTGCGGCAACTCGATCTGCCAGGACCGTCGTTTCCTCGCACGCTGGATGCCGGCGCTCGAAGGCTATTTCCATTACCGCAACCTTGATGTGTCCACGCTGAAGGAGTTGGTCAAGCGCTGGCGCCCGGAACTGGGCAAAGGGCTTACCAAACACGGTAAGCACGAGGCCCTGGCCGATATCTACGAATCAATCGAGGAATTGAAGTACTACAAAGAGCACTTCATCAAGTTGTGACGCTGCGGCTTACGCCGCGGGCGGCACCACTTTGCCCGGGTTGAACAGGTTGTCAGGATCGAAGGCGCGCTTGAGCGTGCTCATCAGATTCACGGCCTCGCCCAGTTCCTTTTGCAGCGACGCGATCTTGCCCGAGCCGATGCCATGCTCGCCGGTGCAGGTCCCCTCCATTGACAGAGCGCGGTTGACCAGCCGGTCGTTGAAGGCCTTGGCCTCGTCCAGGTCGGCCTTGCTGTCGGGCATGACCAGAATCATGCAATGGAAGTTCCCGTCCCCGACGTGGCCGAACATCGGGATGGGCATGGAGGCGGCTGCGATGTCCCTGGCCGTTTCGACCATGCATTCGGTCAGGCGCGATATTGGCACGCACACATCTGTCGATACCGCACGCGCGCCATGTTTGAGCTGCAGGCCGGCGAAATAAGCCTCGTGGCGGGCCGACCACAGGCGTGTGCGGTCCTCGGGCCGTGTCGCCCACTCGAAGCCTTCGCAGCCGTGTTCGCCGGCGATCTCCTGCAGCATTTCGACCTGTTCCTTGACGCTGGCCTCGGTGCCGTGAAACTCCAGGAATAGCGTCGGCTGCTCTTTGTATGTGGTTTTGCTGTAGGCGTTGATCGCCTTCATGGTCAGGCCGCACAAGGCTTCGCTGCGTGCGATAGGGATGCCGGTTTGCAGCGTCTCGATCACCGTGCTCACGGCTTCGGCCATATCTTTGAACGAGCATACCGCCGCGGAAATCGCCTGCGGCACGGCGTAAAGCCGTACGGTGACCTCGGTGATGATGCCCAGCGTGCCCTCGGCGCCGACAAATAGGCGCGTCAGGTCATAGCCGGCGGCCGATTTGCGCGATCGCGTCGCGGTCTTGATGATGCGCCCGTCTGCGGTGACAACGGTGAGCGATAGTACGTTCTCGCGCATGGTGCCGTAGCGCACGGCGTTGGTGCCCGAAGCGCGTGTTGATGCCATGCCGCCCAGCGTCGCATCGGCGCCCGGGTCGACCGGAAAGAACAGGCCGGTGTGGCGGACCTCCTCATTGAGCTGCTTGCGCGTGACCCCGGCCTGCACCGTGCAATCCAGATCCTCGGCGTGTATGGCAAGTACTTTGTTCATCTGCGACAAATCGACGCACACCCCGCCGTTGATGGCCAGGGTATGGCCTTCGAGCGATGTGCCGACGCCGTAGGGAATCATCGGTGTCTTGTGACGACGGCAGATATTGATAATGTCGCGCACTTCTTCCGTGCTGTGCGCGAAGACCACGGCATCCGGAGGGGCGTAGGGATAGTAGGACTCATCCTTGCCGTGGTGCTCGCGTACGCCGCGCGATGTGGTGAGGCGTTCGCCCAGCAGTGCGCGCAATTCGTCTTGCAGGCTGGTGTCGAGTTGTCGGGGCTGGTTCATCTTGTGGTTTCCTTGCGGCTGAATGTTTCTGGGGGGGCTTCAGCCCAGGTCGATGCTGCCGTCGAATTTGACCGAAAGGTTTAATCCGGGAATTTCCAGCCTGACATTGACCGGGAACGATTCGTTTCCGGCAATCAGGCCTTTGGCGCGGGCCTCGTCCACGGCACGCTCGACCTCACGCTGTGAACCGACGCCGACGGTCTTGAGGAATTTGCGAATACTCAGGTTGAAGGTTTCTTCATTCATGTGACGCTCCTCTTATTGTTTGACCGGTCTGTTTGACCGGCACGACAGCCCGGCCAGTCTAATTCAAACCTCGTGTTTCGGCCGCGTCAGCCCGGTCAGCCTCGCCAGCAATTGGCGCGTCGATGTGTCGGTTTGCGCCGGCAGCGCACCGCCGGTGAAGCCCGGGAGCAGGCCGCCGGCGATTTTTTTGCCCAGTTCGACGCCAAACTGGTCGAATGGATTGATGTTCCAGATGACGCTTTGCACAAAAACCTTGTGCTCGTAAAGGGCAAGCAAGGCGCCCAGTGCGCGCGGCGTCAGGCCGGGGAGCACCAGCGTGTTCGAGGGCTGATTGCCAGGGCAGTTCTGGAAGGCATTTGCGCCTTTTTCGCCAAATGCCAGCGCGGCCGATTGCGCCAGGGCATTGGCTGCAAGCAAGTGGTGTTCAGCGGTATGGGCCCCGCCGGACGCGCCGACAACAAAATCGCAAGGCACCAGTTGCGTTCCCTGGTGCAGCAACTGGTGAAAGGCGTGCTGCCCGTTGCTGCCGGCCATGCCCCAGACCACCGGTGCGGTGTCGTAATCGACGTCCTTGCCGGCGCGATCGACGTGCTTGCCGTTCGATTCCATTTCCAGTTGTTGCAGGTAGGCTGGCAGATCGCGCAAGTCCTCGGCGTAGGGCAGGATGGCTTGTGTCGCGGCACCGAGAAAGTTCACGTTCCAGATGCCAATCAGCCCGAGCAGCGCCGGCATGTTGCTTTCGAGGGGCGCGCTGCGAAAATGTCTGTCCATGTCGCCCGCGCCGGCCAGCATCGAGTCGAACGCCGCCATGCCCGAGGAAAGTGCCACCGGCAGCCCTATGGCAGACCAGATCGAATAGCGTCCGCCGATCCAGTCCCAGACCGGGAAAATACGCTCTGGGGCTACGCCAAACGCCAGTGCCGCGGCGGTGTTGGAAGTGACGGCGGCGAAATGGGCTTTGCAATGTTCGCCCCCCTTGCCCAGCCATGCTTTGGCCGCTTGCGCGTTGGCCAGCGTCTCGGCGGTTCCGAAAGTCTTGGACGAAACGATGAACAAGGTTGAAGCCGGGTCGAGGCCGGCTGTTGCGGTCGCAAGGTCGGCAGGATCGCCATTGGAAACGAAGCGCAGCGCCAGTGTCGTGTCGGCGTGGCCCCGAAGGGCGCGCACCGCCATGCGCGGCCCCAGATCGGAGCCGCCGATGCCGATATTGACGATGGCGCGAACGGCTTCGCCTGAGTTTGTGCGCAGTAATCCGTTGCGAGCTTGGGCGACAAAGTCACGCATCTGCGCCAGCGCCGCAGCTGCCGGACCGGCATGGGTTTCGGGGAACTCACCGGGTGCACCGCGCAAAGCCATGTGCATGGCGGCGCGGTTTTCAGTGTTGTTGACGGCTTTCGCGGTAAAGAGCTTTTCTATCCAGTCGCCAAGTCGCGCCTGGCGTGCAAGCGTGGCGAGGAGGGCGATGGTTTCGTCGGTGACGCGCTGTTTTGAGTAGTCCAGGAATAATCCGGCCGCGTCGAGGGAAAGACGCGCCGCGCGGCCCGGATCGAGCTTGAACATGTCGGCAAGCCGTATGTCTTCTAGCGTCTCGCGATGCGCCTCAAGCGCTGTCCAGGCCGGACTTTCGGTGAGTTTTGACATGATCCTCGTTCAGCCGTTTTTTGCGGGGCCATGCCGGCCCGATGAAGGTTTTCCGTATAAGCGGAAGTGTTCGCTGTCGCGCGGGCGGCTGCCTTCCCAGAGACGGATCCAGCCTTGCGGCGTGGAGTCGTTTTCCCCCGACTGCACCAGCAGCAGCGCGCAGTGCGGGTTTGGGGAGACTTCGTTGCGTCGCGTCACAATGCCGGCATGATAGTGGAATGCTGCGCGCTGCGCCTTGCCCAGGCCGATGCTTTGAATGCAAGCCCCCGGTGCCCGAGCTTCGGGGGGCAGCGCGCGTTGCAGCGAGGCGGCGACCTCGCCATAGGTTTTGCCATAGTCTATCCATGGCAGCCAAAGTGTCATGACCAGTGCCCAGATCAGCGTCATGCCGGCGGCCCAGAAGGTGACGCTGCGATGCGACGACCGGACCGCTCCGGCGACCAGCCAGCCCCAACCAATGCTGAGGGCGAGTGCGATCAGAAATGGGAAGAGTGCGAATTGCGCAATGAAGCCGGGCGCCAGTTTGGCAAAATTGTTGGCGATGGTCGGCGGCATGCCGGTCATCATGGCAAACCAGCCCAGCCAGACCAGCAGTCCGGTCAGGGTAAAGGTCATCGTGCCAAACCAGGTCAGTGCGTTCGCTGCGCCGCGGCGCAGCGCATCAACGGCGTTGCCGGCCAGCAGCGCAAGGGGCAGCAACACAGGCAGTGCCTCGGTGTCGCGTGCTTGCGGTGAAAAAAAGATCAGCGCGGCCATGGATGCGATCAGTGCGATGAGCGGCAGTTGCACGGAGGGCACAGCGAAGCCGTGTCGCCTGCGCCACAATTCCCACAAGGCCAGGGGCCATGCCGGCCAGGCCGCCCAGGCCAGCACCTCCAGATGCGAATGCCATGTTTCCATTTCCAGCCTGAATGAGGCGGCAATCCACGCGCCGGCCAGTTGCGGTGACTGCGCGTGCAGCGACACCAGCCATGCGGCAGCGGTGCACAGCGCAAGTGCCAGGCCACAGGCGAGGGCGGCAAGACTGCGCCGGTTGCGCCAGTCGCGCGCAAACACCGGCAACACGATCGCTGTGATGAAAGGCGCGAATGCGGTGACCGGCCCATTGGCAAGCAGGGCGACGGCCTCCCCTGCGCCAAGCGCCAGCACGGCGGCGCAAAAGTACCGCGGGTTTGTCGCATCGCGCGCCAGTGCAAGGCCCCAGTAGGCGGCCGCCAGTCCCGCCAGCGCGCCGATATCGGCAGCCATCTCGTGCGAGTGCACCAAGAGTCCAAGGCAGCCCATCAGCGCCAGTGCGGCGGTGTTGCCCTGCCCCGCTCCTTGCAGCGCCTTGCCGGCGAGGCGGGTGAACGCGAATATTGCAGCCAGCGCCAGCGCACAGGCGAGGCGCGCGGCGTCGTGAACGGCCAGCACGCCGCCGAGCAGTTTTGCCAGCAGCGCGCCCAGCCAGAAGAAAAGTGGACCGTCATCGACATAGGCTTCTCCGGCAAGCCGCGGCATCAGCCAGCCGCCTTCGGTCATGAACTGGTGAACGATGCCGATGCCGACGGCATCGTCAACCTTCCAGGGGGCGTGGCCGACCAGACCGGGCAGGGTGTACGCGAGCGCAAGTATCGCGACCAATACGCCGGGCAGGGGTAGCGGCACGGTGCGCATTATTCGATCACTTTCAGCAACTGGCCGGGGCGCGGCTCACCCGTCGGGTAAATGCCGTTGATCAAACGCAGCGTGCCCTCAGCGTTGCGGCCCAGCGGTGATTTGGCGGCGAGCCCGGCAAAGCGCGTGCTCGCGGTGGCGGTGATGCTGCGCATGCGCAGCGGCCTGGCGAGCAGGCGTTCGGCCTCGGTGATGCGGTGAAAGCTGCGTATCGTGTCACGCACCGCGCGCCCGTGTGCATCGCTCAGGCGGCCCGATTTGGCCGTCGCGTTGAAAGTTACCATGTTGTCGCCAAAATACACCAAGCCTGCAGCCCCCGCGCTACCGGTCGCGACTGCTGCAGGCAAACCGTTCACAGGCGTGGTTTCGATATCGTTGCCGATCAGGCGGTTGCTGCGCAACACGGCAGCCGGATCCTGGTTGGGCTTGGCTTGCATGCGCATTTCGAGCGTCGTATCGCCGCCGGGGGCGAGCAGTAAAAGGCGGTCGGGCATGTTTTGCAGTCGCCAGTCGCGAGGCAGTGTCATCGCCATGCCCAGATCCGGATGATAAAAGCTGCCGTCGCGGACGATACCCTCGCGCGGGCTGTCACCGAAGAGCATGCCCGCGGTGCGGCGCATGAATTCCTCGCGACCATCGCCGCGCGCACCGGCACGCAGGCTGGCCGATGCACCGATGGTCTGCTGCAGCCGCGTGTCGTTGTCCGGGTGTGTTTCGAACACGCCGTGGTAGGCGCGCGGCGTGCGGCCTTCTTGCTTGGCTGCTTCGGCGTCGAACAGTTCCTGGTTCTTCAGTACGCCGATGACGCGGATCATCGCCTGCGGATCGTAGCCGGTGCGGGCGAGGTACCCGGCACCAAGGCGGTCTGCCTCGAGCTCATGTTCGCGGCCATAGCCAGACAGCAGCGCGTTGCCGAAAGTGCCGGCGAGGCCCCGGACGTTCTGGTCGCGCATCGCCGGGCTGAGAACGGAGGCGATGGTGATCAGAATGTCGGTGCTTTGCGCCGCGCTCATCTGGCGCACGCTGTGTCGCGCCGTGACGTGACCGATCTCATGGCCGAGCACCGCCGCGAGTTCGGCCTCGGAGTTGAGGAACGCGACAATGCCGCGGGTGATGTAGATGTGGCCGCCTGGCAGCGCGAAGGCGTTGATCTCGGCGCTGTCGAGCAGGGTGAAGTGATACGGCAGGCCGGGCCGGTGGCTAAGCGCGGCGACGCGCTGGCCCACTTCGTCGACATAGGCGGCAAGTTTGTTCTCGTCATAAAGGGCGTATTGTTTCTTGACGCCCAGGTCGCCTTGCCGGCCGACGTCCAGTTCTTGCGCCTCTGACATCAGGACGAAATTGCGCTCCCCGGTCACCGGGTTGATGGCGCAGCTGGAAGCCAGGCCAAACAGCGCAAGCGCGGCAAGGATGCGAAGCAGCATGGATTACCAATTAAAAAGGCAGCCGAAGCTGCCTTTTCTCTGGATGTGACGAAAAATCAAGCAGCCGCATCCGTTGCCGCGGCAGCCGCAGCCGCAGCTTTGTCGGCCTTGGCTTTCGCCTTGGTCGCCGTGCTGGCGTATTTGTTCTTGAATTTCTCAACGCGGCCGGCGGTGTCGAGGATCTTCTGCTTGCCGGTGTAGAACGGATGGCAGGCGGAGCAGACCTCAATGGTCAGCGGCTTGCTGTTGGTCGAGCGCGTCTGGAAGGTGGCACCGCAGCTGCAAGTGACCTTGATTTCGTGGTATTCGGGGTGGATGCCTGCTTGCATGGTGCTTCCTTTCGCGTGGTTGCCTCGGTTTCACCCAGCCGGGATGGCCTAAAGTGCCAGAGCGTTTCGAGGCGGTAAAAAAGTCCCGCAGTATGCCTCTTTTCCCTGTTTATGGCAAATAGACCAGGAATGGACTGGGTTACGACTGCAATTAAAACAGGCGCTTAGCGGCTCTTCTAATGTGCCGCCGTGCCCGAAACCGGGCTGGATCAGCCTCGGCGCATTGAATCGAAGAAGTCCGAGTTCGTTTTGGTCGCCTTGACCTTGTCGACGAGGAATTCCGCCGCTTCAAGGTCGTCCATGGGGTAGAGCAGTTTGCGCAGCACCCAGACCTTTTGCAGGATGTCTTTTTCAATCAGCAATTCTTCGCGGCGTGTGCCCGAGCGGTTAACGTTGATTGCCGGGAAAATGCGTTTTTCGTACATGCGCCGGTCAAGGTGAATTTCCATGTTGCCGGTGCCCTTGAACTCTTCGTAGATCACGTCGTCCATGCGGCTGCCGGTATCGATGAGGGCGGTGGCGATGATGGTGAGCGAACCGCCTTCCTCCACATTGCGCGCGGCGCCGAAAAAGCGCTTCGGACGCTGCAGCGCGTTGGCATCGACGCCGCCGGTGAGCACCTTGCCCGATGCGGGCACCACGGTATTGTAGGCGCGCGCGAGGCGGGTGATGGAGTCGAGCAGGATGATGACGTCTTTTTTGTGCTCGACCAGGCGCTTGGCTTTTTCAATCACCATTTCGGCGACCTGCACGTGGCGCGTGGCCGGTTCGTCAAAAGTCGAGGCAACGACCTCGCCCTTCACGGAGCGGGTCATCTCCGTTACCTCTTCGGGGCGCTCGTCGATGAGCAAGACGATCAGCACGGTCTCGGGGTAATTGGTGGTGATGGCGTGTGCCAGTTGCTGCATCAGCACCGTCTTGCCGGCCTTGGGCGGCGACACGATCAGGCCGCGCTGGCCTTTGCCGATGGGGGCGATGATGTCGATGATGCGGCCGGTGATGTTTTCTTCGCTCTTGATGTCGCGCTCGAGCTTGAGGATCTTGTCCGGGTGAAGCGGTGTCAGGTTCTCGAAAAGGATCTTGTGCTTGGATGCCTCGGGTGCATCGGCGTTGACCTTGTCGACCTTGACCAGGGCGAAGTAGCGTTCGCCGTCTTTCGGCGTGCGGATTTCACCCTCTATGGTGTCGCCTGTATGCAGGTTGAAGCGGCGGATCTGCGACGGCGAAACGTAAATGTCATCGGTAGAGGCAAGGTAAGAGGTGTCGGGCGAGCGCAGGAAGCCAAAGCCATCGGGCAGCACCTCGAGCGTGCCGTCGCCGAATATGGGCTCACCTTTTTTGGAAAGGTGCTTGAGCAGGGCGAAAATCAGTTCCTGCTTGCGCAGTCGGTTGGCAGCCTCGATTTCATTGGTGGTTGCCATGTCGAGCAATGCACTGACGTGCAGGCTCTTGAGCTCGGATAAATACATAAATAGTTGGGGTTATGCCAAAAAAGGATCCGGAAAAGGACCTTGGGTGAAACCGGTAACACCGGGAATTGGAATTGGTATTGGAATTGGGGCGTAAAACGCTCGCGCCGGGTATCGCCGAAATGCTTGGCGCCGAAACGCCTTGGAACGCTATTAGGGGGATGGGGCGGGTAGCGCGCGTCGCATGTTGATTATGCTGCGTATTTTTCTATGCGACGCATTCAGGAGCAAGAATAGGGTGTTTAGATATTACTGTCAAGAAACGCGGTGAGCTGTGATTTTGAGAGGGCGCCGATCTTTTGCGCCGCCACATCGCCGGCTTTGAACAGCATCAGGGTCGGAATGCCGCGAATGCCGTACTTGGTGGCGGTGGCCGCGTTCTCGTCGACGTTCAATTTGGCGATCTTGATCTTGCCGCCGTAGTCCTTGGCGATCTCCTCGAGCATGGGGGCGATGGCTTTGCACGGACCGCACCATTCGGCCCAGTAGTCGACCAGGACAGGCAGGTCTGACTTGAGTACTTCGGGGTCAAATGTGGAATCGGTAACGTGCTGGATATTCTCGCTCATGTAAGTTTATGCCTCGTTTGTGAAAAAGCAGCGCGAACGGCTGCGGGGGGGGGGGAGGGGGGGTCTTGCAATGCTATGGCGCTATCCTATCAAAAATTCGCTGCGCGCATTGTAGTCCGCCGGAGGGCCCGGCTTTGGCGTTGGGACGCATGGTAAAATTTTAATCCTGCAAGTACCTTACCGTGTCCATCTGGACTTTGCGTCCACCGTTCAGGCTCACCCCATGCCCTACGTCATTACCGAGAGTTGCATCAAATGCAAGTACACCGATTGCGTCGATGTCTGTCCGGTCGATTGCTTTCGCGAGGGGCCCAATATGCTGGTCATCGACCCCGATGAATGCATTGATTGCACTTTGTGCGTGGCTGAATGCCCGGTCGAGGCGATTTTTGCCGAGGATGACGTGCCTCCGGCGCAGCGCCCCTTTATCGCCCTCAATGCCGAACTTTCGCGCGCCTGGAAGCCGATAATCGAGCGCAAACCCGCGCCGGCTGATGCCGATGAGTGGGTCAAGGTGACGGACAAGGCGAAGCTGTTGGAAAAGTAGGAAGTCCAACAAGCTAACTACTAGGTTGTCATTGCGAGGCGCAAGGGCGATGCCCCGAAGGTAATCCCCGGAGGGGACGAAGCAATCTTGTCGTATTGCACCGGCTTCACGCTAGCGGCGAGATTGCTGCGCTCGCAATGACAGCTGTTAGGGCAGCTTTACTCCTTGGCGATGGTGTTTACCAAGACGCCGACCTGGCTCAACTCGATTTCCACCTTGTCGCCGGCTTTCATCCACACCGGTGGTTCGCGCCGCGCACCGACGCCACCGGGCGTGCCGGTGACGATCACATCGCCCGGCTGCAGACTGATAAAGGTCGAGATGTACTTGATCAGCACCGGAATGCTGAAAATCATGTGCTTGGTGGTCGAGTGCTGCATCACCGTGCCGTTGAGGCGTGTTTCGATGGACAGCTCGGCGTCATCGGCGATCTCGTCGCGTGTCACCATCCAAGGGCCAAAGCCGCCGGTCTTGCTGAAGTTCTTGCCCGCCGTCCACTGGATGGTGTGGCGCTGCCAGTCGCGCACCGAGCCATCGTTGTAAGGCGCGTAACCGGCGATGTGCGACCAGGAATCCTTCTCCGAGATGCGGCGTCCGGCCTTGCCGATGATCACGGCGATCTCGCACTCGTAATCGAGGTGCGTGGACTCGGGGGGCAGGATGATGGGCTGGTTGTGGCCGACCTGCGATTCCGCGAAGCGCACAAACAGCGCCGGGTTCTCGGTGTTGTCGCGTTTGGTTTCCTTGACGTGGTCCTGATAATTCAGGCCGACACAAATGATCTTGCCCGGATCGGGTACGACCGGCAGGTAGGTGATCTCGGCAAGCGTCGCATCGGCGGCACGGCCGGCGGCGAAGCTCTTTACCTTGTCGATGCCGTTGGCCTCAAGCGCGGCGCGCAGCGTCGGGAACAGCGAGCTGCAATCGACCACGCCTTTGTCGGTGGCGACACCCCAGGTGGCTTTGTTCTTGAGCGAATAACTGAGCAGTTTCATTGAAAATTCTCCAGACGATAATTCGATAGACGATGTGGCATTGTAGTGTGACGTTTTAGTGTTGCGTTTTAGTGTTGCGTTTGCGTGCTGCGTTCGGGCTTGCGTACGATGTTTAGTTTCGGGCTCGCCGGCGCTCTGGCGCGTGACCAGATTCGGCTTGCGCAAGGGCGCTTATTGTGACGGTAAAGGGCGCGTATTGTAATGTGTAAGGGCAATAATCAGCACCGGATGCGAGTTTAGATC
This sequence comes from Bordetella parapertussis, assembly GCA_945892985.1. Lineage (GTDB taxonomy): Bacteria > Pseudomonadota > Gammaproteobacteria > Burkholderiales > SG8-39 > CAITSH01. The sequence continues at coordinate 41,262 of CAMDDU010000007.1, read as the reverse complement.
CCCCGGGCTAAGCCCATGCCGGGCTTTTTCCCGCAATCCATGCCTCGCCTTGGGCATAGACCTTCTGCAGCGGGGCGCTGTCGTTGGTTGGCAGGTCGGGCGACACGGTAAAGCCCTGACTGGACAGCGAATAGGCGAGATGGCGGTAGGGCGGCGGAAAGCCGGCGAGCTTGCTTGCATCGAAGGGGACCCGCGTGCCCGCCACCACCGGGTCGACGCGATCTTTCTCGTAAATCGCCTCGCGCCGCAGGATGCGCCACACGCCGGCCCGCCGCTCGACCAGATCAAAAAAGCGGCCGTAGGCCACAGTGTCGACCTCAATGTCGTGCACCACCGAGCGTCCCATGATCATGACATTGGTCTCTGACAGCGCGCGATCGCCTTCAAGGCGGATCAGCGATCCGCCGATCCAGTGCTTGGAGCCGGTGCGGCGTTTGCGCATCTCGATGGACGCGGTGACAAAGTCCGTGAACAGGCCGTGGAACCAGGTGACATTGATGGTGCCCTCGGGGTGAAACGCCGTGCGCAACTCGTCCCAGCGCGCCTGGTCGCGCCAGAAGCCCCAGTTGTGCATCAATTCGCTGATTTGCTGGCGGCTTTCAGATTGGTTCATGAATTTCCCTGTTCAATCGAGTCGTGCGCCTGTCGCGCGGACGATCACGGCATAAGTTGCGGTGTCATCGCGGATGCGCTGTGTCAGTTGCTCTGGAGTGCTGCCCAAATCATCAAAGCCCTGGCTGCAACGAGCAAGTCACCGAGCGTCCTGAACGGCCCCTTTGCGCTCGTCAGCACGTAAAACGGCGTTGAGTACGCGATGGTGATCGGGACGAAATCGGTTTCCGGATCGTAGGGCAGGGCCTTGTACAGGCTGCGGTTGATGGCGAGCTGGCCGATGTCGGCGAATGCGATGGTGTAGCCGTCCGGGGGCAACTTTGCCACCGATTCGAGTGCGATCAGACCGTTGGCCCCGGCACGGTTCTCGACAATAAACTGCTGCTTCATGGACAGCGACAGCTTTTCGGTCAGCGAACGTGCGACCAGATCCGGTCCTGTGCCGGCCAGAAAGGGCAGCACCGCGCGCACCGGCTTTTGCGGATACGTCTGCGCGTGCAGCGGCGGCGCGAACGAGGAGGCGAGCAAGCCCGCCAGGGCGATGATCAGGCCGGTGACGCGACGCTTCATCAATCCAGCTTCACGCCGGCGCGACTGATGACGGCTTTCCAGCGCGCCTGGTCGGCTTTGATGAAGGCGCTGAACTCGGCCGGCGTGCTGCCCACCGGGTCGCCGCCAAAACTGCGCCATTGTTCGATGAATTCGGGTGCCTTGACGCCTTGCGCCACAGCGGCGCCGATCTTGTTCAAGATGGCCTGCGGCGTGCCCGCTGGCGCGAACAGCCCCAGCCAGGCCACCGGCTCGAACTCGGCCATGCCAAGTTCAGTGAAGGTCGGTACGTCGGGAAAGTTCGTGTGGCGCGTAGCGCCGCTTATGGCGAGCACCTTTAGTTTTCCGGCCTTGATGTTGCCAACCGCGGCGGGCATGCCATCGAACATCAGCTGCACCTGCCCGGCCATCAGGTCGGCGTAGGGGCTGTTGGTGTTGTAAGCGATAAATTTCATTTTCGCGCCCGACACGTTGGTGAACCATTCGCCCGATAGATGCGAATAGGTGCCGATGCCCTGGGTCGCCGCGTTGAGCAGGTCGGGCTGGGCCTTGGCCAAGGCGATCAGTTCACGCCCGTCCTTGGCCGGCACCGAGGGGTGGGCCATCATGCCGGTGCGCAGCACGCCGACCAGGCTCACCGGGGCGAAGTCGCGCTCGGCGTTATAGGGCAGCTTGGAATAGACATAGGGCTGGATGGAGATGGTGCTGGTGAATCCCATGTACAGCGTGTAGCCGTCGGGTGTTGATTTGGCGGCGTAGTCGGTGCCGATCTGACCTGCGGCGCCGGGGCGGTTTTCTATCACCACGGCCTGGCCCAGGGCGGGGCCCATCTTGGCCGCGATCTGGCGTGCATTGGCGTCGGGGCCGGTGCCTGCGGGGAAGGGCACGATGATGCGTACGGCCTTGTTCGGGTAATCCTGTGCCAGCGTCGTGCCAGGCACCAACGCGACCAGCAACGCGAGTCCGGCGAGCGCGGATAACAAGCTGCGTGCATGTTTCATGAAGCCTCCTTGGGTCTTGGTTGATGGTGCTGCGGTGTCGCCGCCTCCAGTTGCCTCTGGGGTGGCTGTTGTGGGGTGGCTGTTGTTTTTCAGGCCAGGCAAAGACACCAAGACCCGCGAATCTTCAGAATCGAATTTTAGCTTAAGTTGGGCTTGTTAAATTGTCAAATTATGATAAAAATAGGAAAAATAATAGAAATCAACGCTGCAGTGCTGCCCTGCATCGCCCGACGATGCTTCTGCGATGCTTTTGCGACGCTGCGCGGCCCCGCTCCACCTGCACAGTTCAGCTTCATCGTTCACCGCACTATTCATCGCACCGTTCACAGGAGTGAGACCCATGACCAACACGACTACTACGGTTACTACGGCTGCTACGGCTGCTACGGCTATTACGACTACCGCCCCGCTTGCCCCCGCTGTCGCCTTCAGCCATCTCGGGTTTTTTGTGCGCGATATCGCGCGCATGGAAGATTTCTACACCCGTGTCATCGGTTTTACCGTCACCGATCGCGGTGGCCTTGGCACCGTGCAACTGGTGTTTTTGTCGCGCGACCCCGAAGAGCATCACCAGGTGGTGCTCGCCAGCGGCCGCCCCGACGACTTGCGCTTCAACCTGATCAACCAGATTTCCTTTCGTGTCGAGGGCATCGCCGCACTGCGCCGCTTCAACGGCATGCTGCTCGAAGAAGAGCGCGGCGGGCGCGTCAGCGAACTGCGGCCGGTCACCCACGGTAACGCCATCTCGATTTATTTTCGCGATCCCGAGGGCAATCGCATTGAACTGTTTTTTGACACGCCCTGGTACTGCGAGCAGCCGGTGCGTGAGGCCGTCGACTTCACCCATTCGGACGAGGAAATCATGCGCCACTGCGAGGCCGTCGCGCGCAGCCTGCCGCGCTTCATGCCGCGCGCGCAGTGGGTGGCCCAGATGAAGGCACGCATGGCCGGGCGCACGCATGGCTGAGAGCGTGGCCGCAAAGCGCGGCCGCTGTGACGTCGCCATCGTCGGTTACGGCCCGGTTGGCGCCGCGCTCGCCAACCTGCTCGGGCAGGCCGGCTTGTCGGTGATGGTGTTCGAGCGTGATGCCGAGGTCTACGCACTGCCGCGCGCCATTCATTTCGACGGCGAGGTGATGCGCGTGTTCCATTCGATGGGACTGGCCCAAGAGGTGGGCGTGGCCTCGCGCCCGGGCCTGACCGGCATGCACTTTGTCAACGCCGAAGGTGAAACGCTGCTCGTTCGCGGCGGCACCGCGGCGCGCGGCATGCACGGCGTCGCCAGCAATTATTATTTTCACCAGCCCGAGCTCGAGGCGGTGTTGCGCAGCGCCGCCGGGCGCTTCCCGAATGTAGAAGTGCGCCTGCGCCATGAAGTGTCCGCCATCGAGGAGAACCACGCCGGCGCGCTGTTGCGTGTGATTGAAACGGACACAGGGCGCACTAGCGAGGTCGAGGCCGGCTATGTCGTCGGTTGCGACGGCGCGCGCTCGCTGGTGCGCCGCTTGATGGGCTCGCCCATGACAGACCTCGGTTTGCGCCAGGCCTGGCTGGTGTTCGATGTCATGCTCAAACACAAGGTCGATCTGCCCGAATACACCGTGCAGCATTGCGACCCGGCGCGGCCGATGACCGCCTGCTACGTCACGGCGCAGCGCCGTCGCTGGGAAATCATGCTTTTGCCGGGCGAGGATCCGACTGTCATCGCAAAACCGGAGAACGTCTGGCCGCTGGTGAGCCGCTGGATCACCCCCGCCGACGCCGATCTCGAACGTGCTGCTGTCTACACCTTTCATTCGGTCATTGCCGAGGGCTGGCGCCGCGGTCGCCTGCTGCTAGCGGGCGACTCGGCCCACCAGACGCCGCCTTTTCTCGGGCAGGGCATGTGCGCCGGCATTCGCGACGTCGCCAACCTCGCCTGGAAGTTGGTGCTGGTGACGCGCGGCCTCGCCCGAGACAGCCTGCTCGACACCTATGAGTCAGAGCGCAAGCCGCATGTGCATGCCTTCATCGACCTTGCGGTGCGCCTGGGCGACATCATCCAGACTACCGATGCCGCCGTTGCCGCCGAGCGTGACCGCAAGTTTCGCGAAAGCGAGCCGGAAATTTTTGTTTATCCAGCGCCGATGCTCGGTGCCGGCGTGCATTCGGGCGTGGCGCCCGCCGGGGGCGTCTTTGGCCAACCCGCGCTCGCCGACGGCCGCCTGCTCGACGCGGCCATCGGCCTCAATTTTGCCGTCATCGGCGAGCGCGCCCTGCTCGATTCAGTCGATGCGGGTACGCGCGCACGCTGGCGCGAACTTGGTGCCAGCGTGCTGCCCGATCCGGGCGGCGAACTGGCGGAATGGCTGCGCGCCAACCAGGCGCGTGCGCTGATCTTGCGCCCGGATCGTTATGTCCTGGGCATCGTCGGCATCGCCGGCGACGCCGTCTCACTCGAGCGTCTGAGCGCCTTGCTGCCGGTCGCAGCCTGAGCATGTCCAGCCTGTCGCGCATGCTGGCGGTGTTGGACCTGCTCACCGCAGAGGCGCCGGCGTGGACAGCCGAGGCGGTGGCGCAAAAACTCGATTGCTCGCTGCCCACCGCCTACCGCTATGTGCGCGAACTGGCCGCCGCCGGCCTGCTGCGCCGCGGCTCCGGCGGCACCTATGTGCTGGGCCCGCGCGCCATAGAACTCGATTACCAGATGCGCGTCACCGACCCGGTTCTGCTCGCCGGCAGGGGCGCCTTTCAGTCGCTGTGCGAGAGCACCGGTTGCGACGTCGTGCTCGCCAGCGTCTATGGTGATCGCGTCATCACCATCCACCAGTTGCAAGGCAGCGAGGGGGTCAGTGCCACCTATGGCCGCGGACGGCGCATGCCCTTGTTTCGCGGCATGCTGTCCAAGGTGTTGCTGGCGGCGATGCCGCGCGCGCAACTGCGCCGTCTGCACCGCTTGCACGAGGCCGAGGCGAGGAAGGAGGCGTTTGCAAAGGACTGGGACACGCTACTGGCCAACCTGAAGGCGATACGCAGCGCCGGGCATTGCGTCAGTTATGGTGAGCTCGATCCGGACCTGGTCGGCGTGGCGGTGCCGCTGGTCAGTCGCGAGCACGAGATAGAGGCCGCGCTGGGTCTCATCATCACGCGCAAGCGCTTTGCCATGACCGACCTCGAACGCATGTTGCAAGGGCTCAATGAAGCTGTGGTGCAAATAATCGCCGGACTCCCTGCAGCCGAGTCGACGCCCGGTGTGCCGGTAAAACCTGCGGCAAGGAAACCCGGGCGGCATCGGGTTTCCGCCATATGATGTGCTGGAAACGCCCTATTGGCGCGGGTTTCCAGCCGGCTGAAGAGCCGCGCCAATAGGGCGTTTCCAGCATAGGCTGCCTGGCCGGGTGCAGCCAGACCACAACTAAAGCCGCGGTCGACACAAAATGCACCCAGGGCAGCACAGGCTCACCCTTTGAGCCTCCGGCCTTGTTAAAGTAGCCACTCATGACTGCCGCCGCCTTTTTGCAACTGTCACCTATGCCACCTATGTCACCGCTGTCCAAGCAGGCTTTGCTCGCGCGCTTGGCCGTGGGCAGCGCGGCCGGCGTGACGGTGGTCACACCCAATATCCGCCTTGCGCAGGCGCTCGCACGCGAGTTTGACGATACGCAGGCCGCGGCAGGCAAGACCTCTTGGGAGACGGCCGATATTCTGCCGCTGACGGCCTTGTTGCAACGGCTTTATGAGGATGCGTTGTATTCCGAACTCGCACCGCAGATTCCGCTGCTGCTCTCACCCATGCAGCAGGCCGCGCTGTGGGAGGGCGTGATTCGCGCCTCGGACGCCGGAGACGTGCTGCTGGCCATACCCGAGACGGCAAAACTTGCGGCCGACGCGTGGAAGACTGCGCACGCCTGGCAGCTGGTCGACAGCTTGCGCGCCAAGGACATCAACGAAGACGCCGAGGCTTTTCGCGATTGGTGCGCCGATTATTCGCGCCGCTGCGCCAAAGAGCGCCACACCGACCCGGCGCGCCTTGCCGAACTGGTCATCGAACACCTCGCGCAGGCCGCGCTGCGCAAGCCCAAGACACTGGTGGTGTTCGGCTTTGACATCCTCACGCCGCAGCAGCGCGCCTTGTTTGCGGCCTTGCACGAGACCGGCACCGAAGTGTGCGCCTGTGTGCCCGCCACCATTGCCGCAAGCGCCCAGGCCGTCGCCCGACTGCCCTGTGCCGATGCGCGCGACGAAGTGCGCCGCGCGGCGGCCTGGGCACGGGCAAGGCTCGATACCAATCCGGCGGCGCGCATCGGCATCGTCATTCCTGATATCGCCGGACGGCGCAACACCATTGCGCGCGCGCTGCGCGTGGCGCTGGCGCCCTCGTCGATGCTGCCCGGCCATGCGGCCGCCGCAGACGCCGCGCCACTGCCCTTCAACCTCTCATTGGGCGCCGGCCTCAACAGTTATCCGCTGGTGCAGGCGGCTTTTCTGGTGCTCGAGCTCGCCGGCCGCGAATGCGAGTTCAGCCGCGCCAGCCTGCTGATGCGCTCGCCCTTCATCGTCGCCGGCGAGACCGAAGCCGCGCTGCGTGCGCGCCTTGACGTGGAGCTGCGCCGCCGCGCCGAGCCGGCCATCACGCTCGATCGCCTGCTCGCGGTGATCGGTGCCGCTTCCGTCGATGCGCCGGTGTTGACGCAGGCGCTGCGCCAGCTTGCCGCGTTTCGCCGCTCCGACCTCTTTGCCGCGCGTACGCCCGCCGGCTGGGCCAAGGCCATGGACGGCGCGCTCAAGCTGATGGGCTTCCCGGACAAGGGGCGCAGCATTGACTCGGCCGAGTACCAGACCCTGAAAAAATTTCATGAGCTGCTTGCCGGCTTTGCCGCCCTCGACGCCGTGTGCGCCAAGATGGGCTATGGCGAGGCGTTGTCGTGCCTGCGACGCCTTGCCGCCGAGACGCTGTTCCAGCCCGAGGTGGTGGACGCGCCGGTGCAGGTTCTCGGTGTGCTTGAGTCGGCCGGCATCGCTTTCGATCACCTGTGGGTGATGGGCTTGTGCGACGACGCCTGGCCCATCCACCCAAGGCCCAATCCCTTTTTGCCGCTCGCGGCGCAGCGCGGTGCCGGTGTGCCCGAGGCCACGCTCGAAGCCACGCTCGCGCTCGATGCCGCCATCACAAGCGGCTGGTGCGGCGCGGCACCTGAGGTCGTGTTCTCGCACCCGCTGATGGACGGTGACCGCCGCCTGCTGGTGAGCCCGTTGATTGCGCACCTTGCACACATTGCGGCCAGCGGCACCTCGCCTGAAGCAAAAGCCAGCCACAGCGACCTCATTCATGCTGCGGCGCGCATGGAGACCATCACCGATGCGATGGCGCCGGCGGTTGCTACAGGCGAGGCCTTGCGCGGCGGCACCGCCGTCATCACCGACCAGTCGGCCTGCCCGTTTCGCGCCTTTGCGTTGCATCGCCTGGACGCGCGCCAGCCCGAAGAACCGCATGCCGGCCTTGACGCCATGGAGCGCGGCATTCTCGTGCACCGCGTGCTCGCCACCGCCTGGGACAAACTCAAGACCAGCGGCAAGCTCGATGCCATCACCGACGCCGACCTCGATGCGTTGCTCGAAGCCGCCGCCGCTGAGGCTGTCGCGCGCGTGCGCCGCGACCGCCCGGCCACGCTCGCCGGGCGCTTTGCCGACGTTGAGCGGGCGCGCCTAGCACGCCTCGCGCGCGCCTGGCTTGAAACCGAGCGCGAACAGCGCAGCGATGATTACAGCGTGGTCGCGGTCGAGGACAAGCGCACACTGGTCATGGGCCCGCTCACGCTGCGTGGCAAGATCGATCGCGTCGATGAGCTTGATGACGGCAGGCGCATCGTCATCGACTACAAATCTACCGCCAAGGCCGCGACGGCGTGGCTGGGCGATCGCCCGGACGAACCGCAGCTGCCGCTCTACCTGGTGGCAAGCGAGACGGGTGCGCGGGGCATCGCCTTCGCGCAAGTCAAAGCCGGCGCACAAAACATGAAGTTCGTCGCAATGGCTGCCGACGAGACGCTGCTGCCGGTAAAAAAGGCCACGCCCGAACGCGGCTGGGACGCACAGGTGGTTGAATGGCGTAGGGTGCTCAAGCGCCTAGGCACCCAATTCGCCGCGGGCGAAGCCGCCGTGCAACCGAAAAAAACCGGCCTCACCTGCCGCAACTGCGACGTGCAGCCGCTATGCCGCATCCACGAACGCATAGGCGCGCCCGATGAGGATGATGCCGAAGAAACGGACGAGGCCGATGCGCTCTAACAAATTGCCGCGAGGGTGCCTGCGCTCAGACCGGATAGCCCTTGGCCTTGCGCGCCATGCCGTTGTGCAGGTCGAGCATGCGCTCGCGCCAAGCGTGGACAGGGTCGGTGGTCTCGAGCAGTTGCACCGGCGACATGCTGCGCGCGAACAGGAAGGGGCCGCAAAAAATATGGTCGGAAAAACCGGGGGTGGCGCCGCTGATAAAGGGCTGGGTGGCGAGCAACTGGCGCGCCGGTTCGAGCGCGGTGCGCAAGGTGGCGAGGGCGGCGGGGCGGTTGCCACCCACTTCCTCGAGCGTCTTGCCGAAGCGCTTTTCGCGCGAGGTCCTGAAGTAGTCCTTGTCCTTTGCGTGCAGGTGGCTGAACAAATCCATAATCACCACCGGCATCACCGGTATCGAGCGTTCCGCCCATTGCTTGAAAAACAGCGTCAGCGCGACCGACTGCTTCGAGTCAAAGAGCTTGGGGCGGTCGGGGTAGGCCTCGTCAAGATAGAGCGCGATGTCCCAGCTGTCCTTGAGGGTCTTGTTGCCGTCAACGAGCACCGGCACGGTGGTGGCGCCGGCGAACTTGAGTGCATCGCCCTCGGTAAAGCGCCATGGCACGGTGGTCATGGCAAGGCCTTTGTGCGCCAGCGCCATACGAATGCGCCAGCAATAGGGCGAGAATTGGCGGTCGTCGTCGTCGCCGGTGAGTTCGTAGAGTTTGATGGACATGCTGCTCCCCTTGGTTTGCGTGTGTTGTTGGATGTGAACGCGCGATGCTACCGCAGGCGCTGGCCTTGTGCTGCTGCGGCGCAGTCGAAGGCAATTGCAAAAATACACCAGTGCCCGGAAATGCCCGCCAGACGGGCGTTTCCAGCCGGTAGTGTCTTTGCGCTTGAGATGAATGCGATCTCGGTTTCTCGCTCCCGTCAAGGGAGAGGGGCTAACAACGATGGGGCTGCATCATGAGTGACGACAAAATAATCCCTGACGCCGCCGCACGCGAACGCGCGCTCGCGCCCGACGCGTCCTTCATCGTCCAGGCCCCGGCCGGATCGGGCAAGACCGAGCTCCTGATCCAGCGCTATCTCGGCTTGCTCGCCACCGTGAACGAGCCCGAGGAAGTGGTGGCGATTACCTTCACCAAAAAAGCCGCCGCCGAAATGCGTGAGCGGGTGCTGCAGGCGATTGCCGAGCTTGCGTCGGGCAAGCCGCCCGGGTCGTCGCACGCCGAACGCACGCAGCAGCTTGCGCGCGCGGCCATGGCGCGCGACAAAGCGCTTGGGTGGCGCATCCTTGAGAGCCCGGCGCGGCTGCGCATCCAGACCATAGACGCGCTCTGCGCCTCGCTCACGCGCCAGATGCCCATGCTGTCCAAGTTCGGCTCGCAGCCCGAGAGCACCGATGACGCCGGCGCTCTGTACGCTGAGGCGGCGCGCGCCACGGTTGAACTGATCGAATCGAAAGAGCCGGTGGCCGAGCTCGTTGAGCGCCTGCTGGTGCACTTGGACAACAACGTCGAGCGAGTCGAGGAGTTACTCGTTGAGATGCTGCGCAATCGCGACCACTGGCTGCGCCATGTGGTGGGCACGCAGCGCCACGAACTCGAACGCGGGTTGGTTGCCGAGCGGCGTGCGGTGTTCGGCAGATTGCAAAGCCTCGTACCGGCGACGGCGCATGCGGAATTGTTGGCGCTGGCCAATTATTCGCGCGTCAATCTTGAGCAGCCGCCGGTCGAATCCTTTCCGGTTGGTGAAGACGAGCCCGGCTGGCTTGCAGTGGCGGAAGTTCTGCTCAGCAAAGACGGCGGCTGGCGTGTGCGGGTCGACAAACGCCACGGTTTTCCGCCGGGCGATGCGGGTAAGGGTTGGAAGGACAGACTCGCCGCGCAGATCGCAGACCTCAGTAATGAATATCTGGTCGCAGCGCTCGCCGCCATTCGCGTGCTGCCGCCGCCGGCCTATACCGAAGCGCAGTGGGACATTCTCGACGCGATCATGGGCCTGCTGAAGCGCGCCGTGCTCGAACTCAAGTACGTGTTCCAGTCGCGCGGGCAGGTGGACTTTACCGAGGTGTCGCAGCGGGCGCTGCAGGCGCTGGGTGATGCCGACGGCCCCACCGACCTGGCACTGCGCCTCGACTACCAGATCAGGCATCTGCTGATCGACGAATTCCAGGACACCTCGATCAGCCAGTTCGAGCTGGTGTCGCGCCTCACCGCCGGCTGGATGCCCGGCGACGGGCGCACGCTGTTTGTGGTGGGCGACCCGATGCAGTCTATTTACCGCTTTCGCGAAGCGGAAGTGGGGCTCTTTTTGAAGGCGCGCGTCGAGGGTATAGGCAGCGTGCCGCTCGAATCGCTGCAGCTTGCCGCCAACTTCCGCTCGCAGGCGGGCCTTGTAAATTGGGTGAATAAGGCCTTCGCCACGGTGATGCCGAAAACCGAAGACATCGCCGCCGGCGCCGTGCCCTACAACGCCTCGCAGGCGGTGCACGCCGCGCTCGATGGCGCCGCTGTCAGCGTGCATCCGCAGCTTAAAGATGCCACCAAGCAAAATATCGGCGATTCCGAAGCCGCCACCGTGGCGCGCATTGTGAAAGACATCTTCGCCGCCGCGCCCAAAGCATCCGATGTTTCCGGCGACACTGCAATCAGGCGCCCCAGCATCGCCATCCTGGTTCGCGGCCGCAATCACCTGCGCGAGATCGTGCCGCGCCTGCAGCAGGAGGGCATCGCCTTTCGCGCCATCGAGATTGACCGCCTCGACGAGCGCCCGGTGGTGCAAGACCTGCTCGCGCTAACGCGCGCACTCGCCCACGAAGGCGACCGCCTCGCTTGGCTTGCGGTGCTGCGCGCCCCCTGGTGCGGCCTGACACTCGCCGACTTGCATGCACTTGCGGTGGCCGAGCAGCCGCAACCGGCGCCGGTCGCCGCGGCACCGGTGACCGAAGAACAAAGCCTCGCCCTCCTCATGGCACAAGCCACCGCCGAAGCAATAGACGACATCGACGAGGAGCCATTCACCGCAAACCCGCGCCAGTCGGCCTTTTCCAGCCATCAGGGCCGCACCATCCGCGAGCTGATGCACGATGCATCACGCCTTGCAGCGCTGAGCGCCGACGGCCGGGCCCGCCTTGAGCGCGTGCGCGCCGTGCTCGAAGCCACGCTCGCCGCGCGGCTGCGCGCCAGCCTGCGCGAGCAGGTCGAGGGCGCGTGGCTGGCGCTGGGCGGCCCGGCCTGCGCCGCCGATACCGGCCTCGCCGACGCCGAGACCTATCTCGATCACCTCGAAGCCAAGGAAGAGGCGGGCGCCATTGCCGACTTTGCCGCCTTCACGCAAGGCCTCGACAAGCTCTTTGCCGTGCCCGACGTGGCCGCCGGCGACGACGCGGTGCAGGTGATGACCGTGCACAAGTCCAAGGGCCTGGAGTTCGACCACGTCATCGTCCCGGGTCTCGGTGCCAAACCGCCCACCGACAAGAAAAAGCTTTTCCTCTGGATGGAGCGCCCCCGGTCCATGGGTCGCGCCAGCGACACGAACCTCCCCTCGCCCTTGACGGGAGAGGGGCCGGGGGAGAGGGGGAGTGCAAGCTACCAAGCATCGTTTAACGAGAGGGTGAATGCCAGCCTCGGCACCGACCTCCTCCTTGCCCCCGTAGAAGAAACCGGCGCGACCGCCGATCCCATCTACGCCTGGCTCAAGCATCTCGCCGCCGACAAGGCCTCGCACGAAGACGGCCGCTTGCTCTACGTGGCCGCCACGCGCGCAAAGCAACGCCTGCACCTGCTGGGTGAAACCCGCCTCGCCATCGACAAAAAAACCAGCGACCAAAGCCCCGCCAACCCCGCCGCCCGCAGCCTGCTCTCAAAGCTCTGGGACATTGTCGAACACGACTATGTCGCCGCGGCCCGCCAAGCCGCCCCTCTCCCCCTAGACGGGGGAGAGGACAGGAGAGAGGGTGAAAGCGAGCCCAGCACGACCAAGCCAATCGACCAATCCCTCCACCGCCTCACCGCCAATTGGATCACCCCGGCCCCACCCGCAACCCTCGCCTGGACCCCGCCCGCCGAACCCGCGCGCGTGCAAGACGCCATCGAATACTCCTGGGTTGGCGAAACCGCGCGCTGCGTCGGCAATGTCGTGCACCGCTGGCTGCAGGTGATCGCCGAAGCCGAACGCAAGGGCTGGACGCCCGAGCGCGTCGGGCGCATGCGCGAGAGCTTCAGCAACGAACTCGCCGCGCTGGGCGTGGTGAGCGCCGAACGCGAGGCCGCCACCGCGCGCGTGAACAAGGCCCTCACCAACGCGCTCACCGACGAGCGCGGCCTGTGGCTGCTCGGCCCGCAAACCGACGCGCGCAACGAATACCGCCTCACCGCCATGCTAAACGGCGAACGCCGCCAGCTTGTCATTGACCGCAGCTTCACCGACGCCGACGGCAAACGCTGGATCGTCGATTACAAGACCGGCGGCCACGAAGGAGCGGCTGTCGAGGCCTTCCTTGATAGGGAACAAAAGCGCTACCGGCCGCAACTGGAGCGCTATGCCGAAGTGCACGGTGCCAAGAGCGAAGCAGCGCAGATCTGGCTGGGCCTGTACTTTCCGGCGCTGGAGGGGTGGCGGGAGTGGGAGAACCCTCTGCAGCAGGTCGCACCGGATATTGACTCGGAGTAAACTGTATAAATGAAAGTACATGAGCGCATTTCGCTCATTGAGGCCGACGGGTGGATTCAGGTGCGAATGAAAGGCAGCCATCGTCAATTTCATCACCCGACAAAAACGGGTACCGTAACGGTTGCCGGCAAGTCGAGCATAGATATCCCGCCCGGAACGCTTAGCAGTGCCCTCAAGCAGGCTGGTTTGAAGAAATAGGAGTGATTGCCATGCGATATCTCGTGGTTGTTGAAAAAGGGCCTTCATCTTTTGGTGCCCACGTCCCGGATCTGCCCGGTTGCGTCGCCGTTGGGGGGACGAAGGAAGAAGTGCTGTCGCTCATTCGCGAGGCCATCGAGTTTCATCTCGAGGGCATGCGCGAAGACCGTACCCCCATTCCCCAGCCCTCAAGCCAAGTCGAATATGTCGAGGTTGCTGCCTAGTCTGCAGTTGCCGACAGACTGTTTAACGGTGCACCCTCGCAAGTCATGCAAAGACGGAAAGCCACGGCCAATATTGTGAACGGAATGCGTGCCATCCACCCCGGCGAGGTGCTGCGCGAGGAATTCCTCCTGCCCCTGGGGCTTACGGCCAACGCACTTGCAATTGCCTTGCAGGTGCCTGCGCCGCGCATCAACGACGTGGCCCGTGAAAAGCGTGGCGTATCGGCCGACACGGCGCTGCGCCTGGCGCGTTACTGTTGGCAACAGCGCCGAGTTCTGGATGGGGTTGCAGGCCGATTACGACCTGAAAACCGGCGCGCGCGCACTCAAGGCGGCACTCAAGCGCATTCATCCGCATAAGGACTTGCAGTCGGCGTAAAGTGCTCTGGCTGCTCGGCCCGCAAACCGATGCGCGCAACGAATACCGCCTCATCGCCATGCTAAACGGCGAACGCCGCCAGCTTGTCATCGACCGCAGTTTCACCGACGCCGAGGGAAAACGCTGGATTGTTGATTACAAGACCAGCAGCTGCGAGGGGGGGGGCGGACAAGGAAGGGTTCCTCGACAGGGAGCGGGCGCGCTATAAGTCGCAGTTGGAGCGCTATGCCGAAGTGCACAGGGCTATTGAGACGAGCCTGGGCCTCTACTTCCCGCTGCTTGGGGGGGGGGGAGGAAAGAATCTCAATCTGACCCTGTGTAATTACTCAACGGCCTCAATATCGAACAGCCGGCTGATCACCGGCCAGTATTCGTCGCCGTGCCCGGCCTCGATGGCCTTCTCGAACAGCCCATCGACGTCGTGTCCCCAGCGCGCATCCAGGCCGACGCTGTTGGCGAGCTCAATCGCGTAACGCATGTCCTTGCGTGCGTATTCAACCGAAAAGCTGCGCAGCGGAAAATTGCGCGGTGCCATCGCCTTGATGCCGTGGTGGCGTACGGCAAAGCTGTCGGCCGATCCCTTGGACAAGACCTCGAACAGCAGTGGCTGCGCGATACCCGAGCGCTCGCCGATCGCAGCGGCCTCGGCCAGTGCGGCACCGGCCTGGTACAACAGATAGTTGTTGAGAATCTTTACGACCTGGCCGCAGCCCACGGTGCCGCACAGCGCGATGTCGGTGGCAAAGGTGGCCAGCAGCGGTTTCACGCGTTCAAATATTTCCGGCTCAGCACCCACCATGCAGGAGAGGGTGCCGGCTTCGGCGGCCAGCCGGGAACGTGCTACCGGGGCGTCGATAAATTGCACCCCCTTGGCGGCAAAATCACCGGCCAGTTCACGCGTGAGCTTTGCGGGCGAGGTACCCAGGTCAACCACAATCTGGCCGGGTCGGGCAGAGGCTAGCAGTCCGCCTTGCTGATGCGACAACTGGTGCACCACTTCGCCGGAAGGCAGGGAAAGGAAGATTACCTGGCTGTCTTGCACAAGCTTTGCAATGTTGGCAACGCTTTCCACCCCCTGCTCTGCCAGTCGCTTCAGCGGCTCTGGCGAGAGGTCATTGGCCCGTATGCGCATTTGTGTTTTGGTGGCGAGGTTGCGGCACATCGGCTCGCCCATTACGCCCAGTCCGATGAAACCGACGTCCTTGATTGCTTCCATTGCTTATCTCCAAATGCGTCAGGGGTGCGTTATCGAGATGCCGGTGGACCGCTACGATTGGACACGCTCACGGCGGAAGCGGTTGTTCCCGAGTGACGCGATGGTCCCCGCTGGTATTTATTCGAGCGTGAGTTTGCGCTCGGCGACGACGCGTTTCAGCAACTCGTAGTCGGCCTTGATCTCGGCGGCAAACTCTTCGGGCGTGCTCGCCACGACCACCGACCCGGTAGCTTCAATGCGCGGGCGCAGGCCGGGCTCGTCGAGGGCTTTTCTGGTGGCGGCATTGATCTGGTCGACAAGATTCCTTGGCATGCCCTTGGGGCCCAGGATGCCGTAATGCGCCATGCGGCTCAGGCCCTCGACGCCGACTTCCTTGAAGGTCGGCACGTTGGGCAGTTCCTTGAGGCGTTGCGGCGCGCATATGGCGATGGGGATCAACAGGCCTTCCTTGACAAAAGGCAGCAGCGAGGGCGGCGCGTCGTAGGCGATGGCGAGCTGGCCCGCCACCACGTCCTGCACCGCCGGGCCGGCGCCGCGGTACGGAATGTGCGCGATAAAAGTGCCGGTCGCGCTCTTGAAGTATTCCATTTGCAAATGCAGGATGCCGCCGGTGCCCGAAGACGCATACGAGTAGCGGCCCGGGTGGCGCTTGAGTTCGGCAAGAAAGTCCTTGTAATTGCGCGCTGGAAAGCTCGGATGGATTGCAAGCATGTGCGGTGAAGCCGCGACGTTGATGATGGGCGTTACGTCGGTCACCGGGTTGTAGGGCACCTTGGGGTTGATCGCCGGGTTGGCCGCGGTAATGGACGGCGACACCATGGCCAGCGTGTAGCCATCTGGCGTGGCGCGCACCATTTCCATGGTGCCTATGGCACCACCGGCGCCGCCCTTGTTCTCGACTATGACGGTTTGCCCAAGCTGCTTGCTGAGCGCAACGGATATGGCACGTGCCATGAAATCCACGGTGCCGCCGGGGGCGAAGGGAACGATCAGTCGCACTGGCTTGTTTGGATAGGCCTGTGCCTGGGCTTGCGCCTGGCGGGACAGAACCGGTAAAAGCAAGGCTGTGGCGGCGAGAAATTCCCGACGTTTCATGTTTATCTTCTCCTGCATGAATCAAATTTTAAAATGGCAATCACCTGGAAATGACCGCCTGGCCTTGGTTTCCAGCCGGTGTGCGGCTTCAGTTCGGTTTCACCCCGGCATCGGTGACGAGTTTTTGCAAAAGGCATAGTCGTATTTCA
This sequence comes from Bordetella parapertussis, assembly GCA_945892985.1. GTDB lineage: Bacteria > Pseudomonadota > Gammaproteobacteria > Burkholderiales > SG8-39 > CAITSH01. Next base: position 24,913 of record CAMDDU010000007.1, on the reverse strand, counting down.
GCTAATCGCCAAAATGCTCCGGCGTGTGCAGCGGCGAGGGCACGATGCCGAGCGCTGCGAATTGATCGAGTACCGGCTTGTCCGGGTTTCTGAAAATCGCGGCAATCGCGCCCTGTAGTTTGTCCGGCACCGGCTTGGGCGGGCCGGCGGGGCCGAGCAGGCCGTACCAGATGGCGACCTCGTAGCCGGGCAGATCAGACGCGGATCGGCGAGACAGTTCGGATTAAGACCCCTGCGATCATCAATGCCCACCTGTTTCAGATCACACAAGACAGGCGGCAGAAAAACCGAAGCGACACTCATTTAGGGGCGGTGCACTGGATACGCCCGCCGTTGGTCAGACTGTCGCTCACAAAATCCATACTCGGCACGTCAAACCCAGCGAATGCGCCGTCAATCGCGCTGCGCGCCCGGCGGGCGAAGGCATGCTATTTAATAAGTCCGCACGCAACTCTTGGGCCGGAATTACCGGCTGGCTGAGACTTGTAATCATCGGGGTCACGATGGACAACAACAGCCCTGCCTAATATTCCATTTGAACCATTATTAATAGCAAATCCACTTAACCTGGCTGAATAGACTGCATTACCATGAGCATCAGATTTAATGTTGGGCATATCTCCAGCATGACTTACACCACTTCCCGGCATACCGTGGGTTTTTGTATCGGGGTTAAAGTGTCCGCCCGCACTGGTGGCATCAGGAGCAGAGCAGTCTCCTTTTTCATGCACATGAAAGCCGTGCTCGGCATTGGGCTTCAAGCCGGAAAAATTCGCATTGACCAGCACATCGTGTCCTCGCGATACAAAATTAACTGTACCTTTTACATTTGATCCTGAGCGTGAATCCAGGGTGGCAGATGCTTTTTCTCCTGCGCCATGTTCCATTGACTGACAAGCCACCAATGACAAAACAGCAAGAACGCGTATTGTGAAAAAAATACTTTTAATCATGGCGCGTCTCCCTTAATTTACATTGATTAAAATCTGATTTATTTCCACATATATATTTTTAAATAGAAACCTTATTCATATTAGGTTTCTTAGGGCTAATTACCCATTGCAGGTGGAGCCAGCCTATGGCTTTGGGCTTGGATAAATAGTGTGCGAAAGATATTTTCCATCTTTACTCACCCGCGCTAGAACCATGTCGCCCACACCGACTGCTTTACCGGTGTACCCCTGAATATTGACATGATGTGTGATAAAAATAATAGGCGTTCTTGACTGCCTGCCCAATGTATCTTTGACGAGCGCTTCCAGTTCTTTGGTTTGATTCTTTTCTAGGCTCATATCATCGAAAAATGACCCTAGTGCCGGCTCAGTTTTTACAGGTCCCTTATTTATAAGAGTTGCAGTCTCTAAACATCGACACCACGGGCTACTAAAAACTTGAGCTTTTTGAATGCCTTGATTGCTTAGCCAAGCACCAATTGCCTTAGATTGATTTTTTCCATACTCATCCAAGTTTCGTTGAGTGTTGCACTGGCCTATTACATAACCTATCGGATCTCCGTACCCGGGAGCGTCAGCATGCCTCATTAATAAAACATGTTGCCCATCTTTTAGATCGTCTACGAATGCCGCCTGCGTTTGGTGTATTGGCAAGAATAAAAGTCCAATACATAGAATTAAATGGGTCAAATTAATAATCATTTTTCTCATTTGAATCCACGCGACGCCCTTATTATTGATAGTTACGCAACCGTATGATAAAGCCAGGCGGCGCACCCGTCGCGCCTTGTGTTCGCATACTACCTTCGATTTTTATACATAAATAGGGTCAGTGTCATATTCCTTTCTGCTCCGTTGTTTTCCGGGCGGGCGCAGTGGCCGCTGATTTAAGCCCGCCATCCGAATTCAATTCACCTTCACCGCCGTAGCCGTCACCAGCTTTTTCCAGAACGTAAAATCCGATTTCAGGTATTCGCCAAACTGCTCCGGCGTATGCAGCGGCGTGGGCACGATGCCCAGCGCCGTAAATTGATCGAACAGGGGCTTGTCCGGGTTTCTGAACATCGCAGCAATGGCGCCCTGTAGTTTGTCCAGTATCGGCTTGGGCAGGCCGACGGGGCCGAGCAGGCTCGATTCGGACGCCGTGGGCACCTGGGTCAACCGCGACAGCGCCCCGCCCCATCGCCTTTATGCTGATGTACAGCTTGGGCGTCATAACTCTATTTAATCAAATTAAACAATTAGTTGTGTTTTATGCGTGTTGCGCGAGGTAGCAAATCTTGCTAGTAATTTGTATGTAAAACAGTTAAAATTACTGACATTAGGTTGATTGCTGATTCGAGACCAGATCGCGTAGCCCATGTCATTGCGATCCCGGTTTGGCCGCATTGTCCGTAGAGAGATGGAGATGTCATGAAAACGCCTGTACTGATCCGGGAGCTTGTTCAGGCGCTCCCGCAGGGAACACCATTTGCCGCATCGATGTTTTTTGAAACAGGTGCGCGAGCGACCGTTTATCAGGCCTTGTCGCGTTTGGTCAGTGGCGGCGAGATCGAACGCGTGAAGCGGGGGATATTCGTGCGCCCAAGGGAAAGCCGCTTTGTCGGGAAAATCCCGCCTTCGGCGCAAGAGGTGGCCGAGGTCGTTGCCCGCGTATCAGGTGGAGCGCTTCAGATCAATGGAGCAGAAGCCGCGCAGCGGCTGGGCTTGTCAACGCAGGTGCCGACCAAGTCTGTCTATTACACAACCGGAAAGAGCAGTCGCTTTCGCGTAGGGCAACTCGAGGTCACGCTCAAGCATGTGAGCCCGCGCAAGATGGCGCTTGGCGCAGGCCCCGCCGGCGAGGCACTGACCGCGCTCTGGTATCTGGGGAAAAAGCAGGTCACGCCGCAAGTGATTGGACAGATCAAATCGAGAATGCCAGCGGACGAGTACGAGTTGCTGAAAAACGCAAGCGCATTGATGCCGGCCTGGATGGCCGAGTCCGTGCGGCGTTACGAGAAAATGCATGCCTGAAACATTCTTGTCGCTGCCGGTAGAGGATCGCGCTGACATCATCAACGCGGGCGCCGCCCGCCTGGGGCGCTCACCTGTTGTTCTTGAGAAGGATGTGTGGGTGTGTTGGGCGCTGCATCACCTGTTCAGTATTACGAATCGCCCCCGAATGGCCTTCAAGGGCGGGACATCGCTTTCCAAGGTGTTCGATGTAATACATCGGTTTTCCGAGGATATTGATATCACGATTGATTACCGCGATCTCGGACTCAAGGGTGATCCGTTCGACGCGGGGATCAGCAGGGGAGCCCAGAAGCGGTTTGGTGATGAGCTGAAGGCATTGCTGAAAAGCTACGCTCAAACGGTGGTGAAGCCGCATTTGCAGAGTGCGCTCGATACTGAGCTCGGGAAAGGCAAGGGTGCAGTTCGACTAAGCGACGACGGTGAAAAGCTTTGGGTGGATTACCCGTCCGGAATAAAGTCTGCAGATGCTTATTTGCGCAGTAGCGTGCTGGTTGAGTTGGGAGGCAGAAATATTACCGAGCCCAACCAAGCACATTCACTGAAGCCGTACCTCGCCGTCATTGCTGAAACCGTTGCTTTCCAAGACGCGAATCCCGATGTTCTGGCAGCAGAGCGAACCTTCTGGGAAAAGGCCACGCTGATTCACGTTGAGTGCAACCGAAAAGAGCTCAAGGACAACGCCGAGCGCATGGTCCGGCATTGGTCCGATCTTGCGATGCTGGTGCAAAGCAACATTGGCCCAAAAGCACTCGCCGATCGAGCTATGCTGGCGAGCGTGGTGAAACACAAGAATGTATTTTTTTACGCTTCGTATGCCAACTATGAGGCGTGTCTTAATGGCGGGCTTCGCTTGGTTCCTGATGGGCCGTTGCGAGCAGCGCTAAAGTCCGACCTGAAGAGCATGGTCGATGAAGGCATGTTTTTTGGCGATGAACCGGACTTCGAGAAAATAATCGAGGTGCTGGCTGATCTGGAAAAGCGTATTAACGCGTAACCCAAAGAATAGGCGAATGAAAGGTTCTAAGATTGTCGCTCTAGTCCATTAGAAAAATAATTCATAAAACAAAAATGGAGGAGCAACATGAATTCCAAGTTTATATCGGTAGTGTTCGCGGCCATGCTGGCCGGTTCTGGATTTGCTGTGGCGCAGAATGCCAAAAAAAGGCCTGCCGCCGCGTCACCCCATGATGCACGGCACCCGAACCCACGACCGCAGCCTCGACTACGCCATCATCATGTCAGGGGAAATCGACATGCTCATGGACGAGGGCGAAGTGCACCTCAAGGCGGGCGATGTGTTCGTGCAGCAGGCCACCAACCACGCCTGGGTCAAGCGCGGCACCGCCCCGCGCCGCGCCGCATCGCCTTCATCCTGATGGATTCGCGCAAGCCCTGAGGGCGATTGAATTCGATGTCAGCCTGATCGTAGGGAGCATTACCCTCGTGACCTGCCCCCTTATGAACGGCGCTCATTGGAGAATTAGATTAAAGTGCTTTGGTGCGCAGCTTGTGCGCAGGTCGTATTCGCTCAAGTGAACGCATCGATCAAAGGCAAAGTTCATGAACTCTGAGACTGTTGTGCGTGACACCGACGTCTTTATGGTATCCAAAGAAGGCAACGCGGAACTCACCGGCGGCTGGACCAAGCTGCCGGCGCTGGAGTTGGAGTTGCTGGTGGTGCTCGATGGCAAGACCAGCCTCGCCGATGCGGGCCAGCGCGTCGGCGGCAGCACCCCCGAATCGGTGCGCGCCGCCGCCGCCGCCTTGCTTCGGGCGGGCTTTATCGCGCAGTCGACGATTGAGCAGGAATTGAGCATGGATTTCAGCTATTTTTTCAACGACGGGCCCGCGCCAGATGCGGTTTCCGCCGCCCCGGATGCTGAAGTTACCGCCGAAGCGGCCAAGGGTGAGGCGGCGCTCAAGATAGACGGCTATTACGTCAGCATCGCGCGCAAGGCAGCGGCACCCGTGCTGCCGAACAACAAAACGGTGTATAGCGTGCTAATCATCGAAGACAACGCCGACTTGCAGCTCAACCTCAAAATGCTGCTGCGCATGGAGGGTTTTCTGGTGCGCCAGGCGGGCAATCGCGCAGAAATCCTCGCTGAGCTGCGCAAACCGCCCTTGCCGGATGTGACGCTGCTTGACGTTAACCTGCCCGACGCCAACGGTTTTGATGTGCTGACCAGAGTGCGGCAACACCCGCAGTTAAAAGCCATGCGCATCATCATGCTCACCGCGTTGGCCAGCCGTGCCGACGTTCTGCGCGGCTTGAGTGGCGGCGCCGACGGTTACATCACCAAGCCCTATGAGCGTGACACCCTGCTTGCCGGCATCAAGGCGGTGCTTGGCCTGCACGCATCGGCCAGTGTGGTCATCACCAAGCCCTGGGGTGCTTGAGTCGGCGGGTGGGATGCGGCCGGCGTGATCAGTGTCCGCGTCGCCACTGCCAGGGCGGTACTGCGGCGGGGTCCGCCCACAGGCCGCGCCCCGCATCGCGCGCCTCGGTCTGCACTGCATACAAGGCCCGGTCTGTGACATAGCGATCGTATACCCAGGCCATGCCGCGTCGCACCTGCTCGGCGTTGGCGTCCACGCCTTCGCAGCTCACGCGCGCGAGCGTGCGACCGTAGCGGTCCCGGCCCTTTTCGATGAGCGTCGCGGTCTTGTTGAAGCAAAGATCAGAAAGTGATTGCTTTGAGCGCGCGCCAAAGGCCTGTTTTTTTTCAGGTGCGTCGATCTCGAGCAGGCGCAACTTGACCGGGACCAGATCGCGCATCACGGTGATGGTGTCGCCGTCGGCCACGGCGACCACCTTGCCGGTGAAGTCGGCGTGCGCGGCGGAGGCCATGGCAAGCGATAGAAGGGCAGCGCAGCGCACATGCCAAAGCCACACCGTATCCGCGCGTTTCAGGATTGATGCGACAGGCAAAAGAGGGCCGCTGCCGGCGCTCGCTTTACCGCCAGACTGGTTCAGGAGGCGTAATGCAGGTTGGGGCCGGCGCTGACGCCCTTGGCCGATGGACCGGTCTTATGGTTTGGTGTCGCGCGCACGCAAACCGCGCGCGCCAGGCGGTGGAGGGCTGTCTGGATTGTCTGCATGACGTCCTTGGTTCGCTGGATGGATGCAAGACGTCAGTTCCAACGAGTGCTCGCGGACGTAATGGCGCGCGGGAGTAAAGTCCGCCGACGCCAGGCGACTATACGCGGTGTTGTGCGCGGTGTTCGCTTTTCGGGAATGCGTGGAGCGGAAATCCAATCTGGAACGGCGCATTGGGTTTTGTGGCCCGAGCGATGTACGGTGCGGGCATAGGCTGAAAAGCCGCGTTGGCAGGACGTTTTGGGTTAGTGTGCGGGGGTCGGGCAATAAGCGCGATCAAAAGCGGTGAAGATCGCTTGTGCTGACCCGGTAAAATAATCAACGATCGAAAAAAGGGCGCAGTCCCTTGCGACGTTACGCGTTAAAAACAGGAGGCGGTATGTTCAAGTATGTGGTGGTCATTGCGGCGCTGTTGGAACTTTTTTTGCTGTCCGGGAGCCAGGCGCTGGCGCAGGGGTATCCGAACAAGCCGGTTCGCGTGGTGGTGCCTTTCCCGCCCGGGAGCGGCACCGACCTGATCACGCGTCTTGTCGCCGACCGGCTGGCGCGAAAGTGGTCGCAGCAGGTGCTGGTCGACAACCGGCCCGGCGCCGCCTCTATCATCGGCTCGGAGATCGTGGCCAAGGCGCCGCCCGACGGCTACACGCTGTTGCTGACATTGAGCAATCACGCCAGTAACCCCAAGCTTTACGCCAAGCTGCCTTATGACACCGAGCGCGATTTTCAGCCGGTCACGCAAGTGGGTTCCTCACCGATGCTGATGCTGGTCAACCCGGCGCTGAACCTCAAGTCGGTGAAGGAGTTGGTTGAACTGTCCAAGCGCTCGGCGCAGGGCTTGAGTTTCGGTTCGGTGGGCAGTGCTTCACCCTCACATCTTGCCGGTGAACTGCTCAAACTGATGTCCGGGGCGAACCTGGTGCATGTGCCCTATAAGGGCGGGCCGCAGGCGACCACCGATGTCGCCAATGGCGGAATCGCATTTTATTTTTCGGCCATCGCGCAAGGGCTGCCGCTCGCCCGTGCTGGCAAGGTGCAGGGGCTGGCCATATCGACGGGCAAGCGCTGGCCCACGGTGCCCGATGTGCCCACCGTCGAGGAATCGGCCGGGCTCGCCGGCTATGACATGGATTTCTGGTACGGCCTTTTTGCACCGGGCAAGACCCCCGACGCCTTGGTGGCGCAGATCAATCGCGATGTTGTCGAGGTGCTCAACGACCCCGAGCTGCGCGAGCGCTTTGTCAACGCCGGGGTCGCACCGCGCCCGAGCACGCCGGTGGAGTTTCGCGAGTTTGTTTCGCGCGAGATTGCCCGCTGGGGCAAGCTCATCGGTGAAATTGGTTTGAAGCTTGAATGACATGCCGGTCGGTGTGAACGCGGGGCGCGCCTGGAACACGCGGTATGCGGTCTCCGGTAGCGGACCGGTGCTGGTGTTGATTCATGGCGTGGGCCTGGATATGACGATGTGGCAAAGGGCCTTGCCCTTGCTCGAGCCGCGTTTCACCGTCATCCGCTACGACCTTGTCGGGCACGGCAAGACGCCGGCAATCGGGGAGCGGGTCGCGCTGGCTGATTTTGTCGGGCAGCTGCAAGCGCTGTTGGTCGAACTTGGTGCCAGGGATGCCAGCGTGCTGGGTTTTTCCCTGGGAGGCATCGTTGCGCGTGGCTGGGCGGCGGCCTTCCCGCTGCAAGCGGCGAAGCTCGTGGTGTTGTGCAGCATTGCGCCGCGCAGTGCAGCCCAGCGCGAGGCCATCGCCGGACGGCTGGCGCAACTCGACCAAGAGGGGCCTGGTGGCAATGTCGATACGGCGATAGAACGCTGGTTCACCCCCGCATTCATTGCGCGTGAGCCTGCAATCATCGCGCAGGTGCGCGCCACCGTGCTTGCCAACAAGGGCCCGGGCTACCCCGCGGCCTATCGCTTTTTTGCCACGGCGGACGATGTTCTTGAGGGTTTGGGCGGGAAGATAAGCTGCCCGACCCTTGCCATCACCGCCGAGAACGACATCGGTTCAACCCCGGAGATGGCGCGGCGTCTCGCCCTCGAAACGAAGCAAGGCACGGCGCACATCGTGCCGGTCTTGCGTCACATGGCGGTCGTCGAATCACCCGAAGCGGTGCTGGGTCCGGTGTTGGCGTTTCTGGCTGCGCCGCAGGCGTCGCTTTAGTTCGAGCCACCTGCGGGTCTATTGCACCCGGTCGCACCACCGCCGCTACGTTCGCGACGTCCGTTATGTCTTGCGCCTATAGCTTCCACCGGCTCGTTTGGACAGCAATTGCTCGAGGTATTCGACGGCGACAGGGTCCATGTCAAAGCGCGGGCGGGGCTCTTCGCCAAAGTGCCCGTAACGGTCCACGCCCCGCACCAGGGTGGCGGTGTCGCGTGACTCGACCACTTGCCGCGCTGCGGGGTGGATGTAGCGAATGGCCAGTCCGATGCGACGGTCGGCGCTGTGGTTGTCCTTGGAGCCGTGGACGGTGCGCTCGTGATGCAGTGAGAATTGTCCCGCCTCCAGGCACAGGTCGACCGCCTGCGACTCGTTCACTTCGGCGGCGATCTCCTGGCCGCGTGTCAGCATATTTCCTTTGTTATGGGTGTCGCGGTGTTCGAGCACCTGCAGGTGCGAGCGCGGGACAACGCGCATACAGCCGTTGCTGATGTTGCTCGGCGTTAGCGCAATCCAGGCGGTGACCATGTCATCGCCCTCCAGACCCCAGTACTGTGCGTCCTGATGCCATGAGACGAACTGCTTGTCGCCAGAATCTTTGATGAAAAACGAGGTAGACCAGCAAAGGATGTCCGGTCCGAGGAGCGACTGCACTTTGTCTAGCACCGGATCAAGGCGCACCAGCTCGGCGACAAAGCTCAGGACCAAGTGGGACTTCTGGCGCAGGATTTGCGCCGCGTTTTCCTTGTGTTCGGCTTCGAATGCCTCGATGCGCGCGCGATAGCCCGCGGCATCGGCCTTGTCCATGGCCCTGAACGGGAACACGTAACCGTTGGCGCGATGAAAGGCGACCTGTTCGGCTGTGAGTCCGGCGGCATCGTCGCCGGTGGCGGTGTCCTTGGTATGCCCAGCTGTGTTCACCGCTGTTTCTTTCACGTTGTTTTTCCTTTTCCTGAATAGGCGCCGGCGCTGGCGTTGCTGTCATCCATGCGGGTGGTGTCGCCGACAAACTCGCGTGAGCAGTAGATGCCGCCATGAAACTGGATTGCGATCGGATCTTCCGGTTTGGCGTTGGTCGAAAATTCGCCGGCGAAGGTCTCGGCGTTGTCGGTCGGACGGTAGCCGATGAAGCCGACCTTTGCATTATCCCAGCGGTTGCGCGTGTTGTTCGAGACGCCGTAGAGCACGACAAAGTGGTACTTCGGATGCTCGACGCAGCGGCCGGCCAGTTGCGCCATGTCGGCGTGGCTGAGCCAGTTCATGAGTTCACGCGGTGCGTTGGGTTTGTCCGGCGTGCGAAAGGGGCCGATGCGAAGGCAGGCGACGGAAAGGCCGTACTTGTCGGCGTACATGCTGCCCAGGGCCTCGCCAAAGACTTTTGATACGCCGTAACGCGAATCGGGTCTGGGCTGCGCGTCGGTGTCGATCACCTCTTCGCGGCGGTGAAAGCCGATGACATGGTTTGAGCTGGCGAAAACAACACGCCGCACGCCCTGGCGGCGCGCCGCCTCGAAGGCGTTGTAAGTGCCCTCGATATTTACGGACAGGATATTGTCCCAGGTGTCCTCGTGCGGGATGCCGGCAAGGTGCACGACGCAGTCCATGCCCTCCATGCTTTTTTCCACGCTGGTGATGTCGCGCATGTCCAGATGGCAGATCTCCTCACCGGCTCCGGCCGGCTCCTGCGCGGCAATGTCCGCAAGGCGCAGTAAGCCGTAACGGCCGCGCCAATGGCTGCGCAGGGCGGTGCCGATCTTGCCGGCGCCGCCTGTCACCAACACCCTCAGGCGCGAGGGCTCATTGAAAGGCGTCATTTCACGTTCTCGAGTTTCACTTTGGCTTCGATCACGGTTTTTTCGTAGCGCTTTGCCTCGGTACGGATGAAGGCGCGGAATCCCTCGGGCGACATGGGCGAGGGCTCAAAGCCCATTTGCTTGAGCTTGGAGGAAATTTCCGGTGTCATTAGCGCCTTGGTCACCGTTTCATTGAGCTTTTTCATGATGGGCTCGGGCAGGTTCGCGGGCGCAAAAAAGCCGAAGTAATTGGAAATATCAAAGCCTGCGAACATGGGGGTTTCGGCTACCGTGGGCACGTCGGGAAGAATGGACACGCGCGTGGTCGAGGACACCGCAATTGGCCGCGCCTTGCCGCCGCGGATGAAAGGTAACGAGGCGCCGATGCTGGCGAAGGTCATGGCAACGTGGCCCGCGGCCACATCCGCCAGTTGTGGTGCCACGCCCTTGTAGGGGATATGGTTTATTTTCGTGCCGGCGAGCTTGTTGATGAGTTCGCCGCTGAGATGGTTGGCATTGCCCGTTCCGCTGGAGGAGTAGGCGATGTCATGGGTCTTGGCATAGGCGACCAGCTCCTGCATGTTGCGTATGGGCAATTCGGCGTGCACCGTCAGCACGTTCGGCACCCGGACCAGCAGGGTGATGGGAGCGAGGTCGCGGTCCCAGTCGTAATCCATGTCCTTGAATAGCAGCGGATTGATCGCCATGGCGCCATCGGCTACCAGCAGTGTGTAGCCGTTTGGCGGCGATTTGATCACCGAGCGCGTGCCTATCATGGTGCTCGCACCGGGCTGGTTTTCAACGGTGACCGCCTGTCCGAGGGCTTTGCGGATTTCTTCGCCTATCAGCCGTGCGACGATGTCGTTGCCGCCGCCGGCCGAGAACGGCACGATGATTTTGATCGGCCGGCTTGGATAGGCGTCCTGGGCGAGGGTGGGTGCGGTAAAAAGCAGGGCGGCGGCGAGCGCGAAAAGGCGCGCGCCAATATTCAGCGGGGTATTCATTGTGTCTTCTCCTTGATTAAGATATCCGGAATGCTGTGTGGCGGGGTCTGATGCACGCGTCCGCGGTCGCTTCCGGTGTTCGACCCGGATAGTAAAGGGGTTTGGCGCGACTTTCCAGCACGAATTTTCACCGTCCGTGCTCGTATCCGTTTTCGTGTTCGCACTGACTGGATGCGATCCGGCCAAGGTGACGAACAAACCGGGATTCACGACAACCTATAATGCGGAATGTGTAAGCGAAGCCCCGTAAAAAAATGAGAACGCAAAGAGCGAGTGCGATAGGGCTGGCTGTATTTCTGCTGATTCTTTTTTTGCGTTTTGAAATGGGCAAGCTCGTCACCGATTCGAGCGTCGGCACCTGGTACCAGGGGCTGCACAAGGCAGCGTTCAATCCGCCGGAGGGCTTTTTCTCACCGGTCTGGGTGGTGCTTTACTTTCTCATGGCCGTTGCCGGATGGCGCGTATGGCGGCTTGGCAACGCGCGTGCGGTGCGTATTGCGCTTTTGTTGTTTGGCGTTCAGCTCGCCCTGAATCTTGGCTGGTCAGTGTTGTTCTTCGGATTTCAGCGCATCGATCTCGCTCTTGTTGAAATGGCAATGCTGGTGGTGACAGTCATCCTGACGACGCAGCGCTTCTGGTATCTCGACCGGCTCGCCGGCATCCTGTTGTTGCCCTACCTGCTGTGGCTGGGGTTTGCCACGATCCTGCTCTGGTATATCTGGAAGCTCAACTAGCCCAATTTTTCCATTGCATCCGGTTGAAAATACCAAACGGCGTCTCGGTTTCGAACCTTCAATTGAACGGGGCGTGGCGGGCAATATCAAGCTGATGTATTGCGCCGCCGCTTGGCAGGGGAGAGGCGAGCTTTACCGGCTTTGCTGCAGTACGGTTTCCACCGCAGTTGCCACAGCTAGCAGGTGCCTGTCATTCATGGCGTTGCCGACGAGGCTTAGTCCGACCGGCGCGCAGCCCGTGTCGTGGCAGGGCAGTGTGATGGCGCAGCGGTCCAGAAAATTTGCTACGCCCGGGTTGCGGATGATGCGCAGGCTGGTTGCGAGCCACAACTGTTCGTCCGACTGCAGAGCGGCGAGCGGCGGCGCGACAAACTGCACCGTTGGCATGGCGATGGCGTCAAAATCGTGAGTCAGCGTTGCGCAGCGGCGGATCAGGTCAGCGCGGTTTCTCAGTAGGTCAATGTAGTCTGCAGCCGAAATCAACGCGCCTTTTTCGAAGCGCGCGGCGACGAAAGGGTCGTATTCATCGCGGTGTGCACTGAGGAGTTCTCGATGCCAGGCATAGCCTTCGACCACCGAAAATCCGAATCTCGCCATGGCCTGTGGAATCTCCGCCAGTTCCTTGAGCGGAATTTCGACGATTTGCACGCCCGCTTTGGAGAGCGCCCCAAGGGCGCGGGAGAAAGCCTGGGCGACAGCAGGTTCCATGTCGTCTTGGACCAGGGTTTGCGCTACCGCTATGCGCAGTCGAGATGGGGCTATGGCGCGTGGCGCGGAGCTGCCGTCTGCGGAAATAATCGAATCGAGCAGGGCGCAGCATTGTACTGATCGGGCGATCGGGCCTATCGAGTCGGCGGAAGGGGCGAGGGGAATGGATCCAGCCTGCGGCACGCGGCGTGCAGTTGGTTTGAAGCCCACAAGGCCGCATAGCGCCGCCGGCATTTGCACCGAGCCCGCGGTGTCTGTGCCAATCGCGCCGGCTACCATGGCGTCTGCTACAGATACCGCGCCGCCGGAGGAGGATCCTCCCGGGATGCGGCCAGTGGCCCGGTCGAATGGGTTAAGAGGGGTACCGTAATGCGGATTGATGCCCAAGCCTCCCATCGCAAACTCGGTCATGTTGGTTGCGCCGATAATCACCGCGCCGGCGGCTCGCAGGCGTGCCACCACCGGCGCATCTGCGGTAGCGGGCGCGTTGCGCTTGAGCACCACCGAGCCTGCCGTGGTTGTGCTGCCGGCGACATCAAACAAATCTTTGACTGAAATTGGAATGCCGGCGAGTGGGGGTGGAGGGGATTTTGCCGCACGCAACGTATCCCAGGATTTTGCTGTTGCGATCGCGGTCTCTTTGAACAGCCTTATGAAGGCGCGTTTGCCTTCGCCCTTGGTGTCGGCGATCCGGCTGTAGGCTTCTTCGGTCAGTTCGAGGCTGCTACATCGGCCTTCGGCGATTTGCGCCGAAAGGCCGAGCAGGGTGGAAGACAGTTTGTCCATCGATTCCATGGATCAACCCGCGGGCCTGAGGTCAAGGAAGAAAAACATCATCTGGTAAAAACGAGCGCGATTCTTGCCAAGCGGCGCAATGTGCGCCGAGTTGGAAATCATCGAGAAGTGCTTGTCGTTGTTGGGAAGAGCCGTGTAAAAGGCGATGATGTCCTCGATTGTGGCGATACCGTCGTGTTCGCCGCGCATGATGTAGACGGGGCAGTTTATTTTCTTTGGGTCGACGAGAGGTAGCTTGCTGCACATGTCCACGAATGTTCCCGATGGGACAGAGTCGCCGTCCTTGAGGGAGGCATCGGCGAGCGCATCTGGCACTTCTTTGTCCACGGTGAGACTTTGCGGGTCGTCGCGTAGCAGCGCGGCACGCAGCGAGTCGCGCGTTACTTTGCGCCGGTTGCTGGCAAGGTAGTCGGCTAGGCCTTCGCGCCGTTTGATCAGCGTTCGCGAACCCGCACCCGTCCAGACAAAGGCGTCGAGGATCACACGTGTCACGCGGTCTGGGTGCATTTGCGCAAATAGTGCGACGCGAAGCGACCCCGAGGATTGGCCGTAGTAGGCTGCCGCCTTGACGCCGGTTTCGCGTTCGATAAGTTCGGCGGCGATGGCAAGGTCGGCTGCGCCGGAGGTGATGTCGGAGTTGGAGTTGGTGTGCTGCGATTGGCCGTAACCTTCATGGTCCATGGTCCAGACGTCATAGCCGTGCTCTGCGCACAAATCCATCATCGAATAGTCAGCGTAGCCGGGCACCTGCAGGTCGTAGCCGGCCAGCGCCCCGAAGGACGAGCCGTGCACCAAGAAGACGACTGGTAGCATGCTGCCTTTGGCCGGCTGGGTCTTGCAGCGGCGATAGACTTTCAGGCTGACATCGCCTTTTTTAACCGTGTATTCAGTACTCCAATTCTTGCTCATTGCATGCTCCGTTTTAGGCAGGGGGCGTTGTGTTGCTCTCACGCCCGCTGAGGCGGGCATGTCGGGGGCTGGGTAGGGAAGGGTCAGCCGCCGGGAATGGTGCCGGGGGGCAGTGTGAAGCAGTGCTCGGCAACGTCCTCGGGCTTGCAATACCAGACGCGGTCTTTTAGCTTGTGCTTGACCATGTGCTCGAGGGCTTCACGGAAGGGGCGCAGGCGATAGGGCTGGCCGAAAATAAAGGGGTGGATGGAGATGTTGTAGACCAGTGGGTGTCGAACGCTCTGTTCGAGCATTTCCTCGAACTGGTCCACCATCATTTCGCAAAAATCGCGTGGCGTGTGGGCGCGGTGTATCGCCTGCTGCGCATCGTTCAACTCAACCGGGTAGGGAATGGACAGGAGTTTGCCCGCACGCGTGTTCATGTAAAAGGGCTGGTCATCCGAGGGCCAGTCCATGGTGTATTTGTAGCCGGCCTCCTTTAGCAGGTCTGGTGTTGTGGCGTTCTCGGCGGCCCCCGGGCCCATCCAGCCCTTGGGCGGTTTGCCTTCGTTTTTACGGAAGGTTTCGGTCACTTCGGCGATGACGCGGGCCTCGTCGGCTTCCCATATGTAGTCTTTAAGGTTCTCGGCGTTGGTGCGGCCGTGGGCGACGATTTCGTCGCCGCGACGGCGGATGGCGTCGAATATCTGCGGCGCATATTCGTAGAGCATGCTGTTGGTGTTGTGTGCAACCGGCAGCTTGAGGTCGTCGAAGATGTCAAAAAGGCGCCACACGCCGACGCGGTTGCCATAGTCGCGCCAGGAATAGTTGCGGTGATTCTGTGGCTCACCGTGTTTGGCCGGATCCATGCCGCGGCCTTTGCCAAAGGCAAAGCACTCGATGTTAGTGGTCAGGCAAAAGGCGAGACGCTTGCCCTCAGGCCAGCTGTAGTCCTTGCGCTCCGTGATGGGCGAGTAGTCGTAGCGGGTATGGCGCGCCAGCTTTGTGCTCATGTGGTTCTCCGTGATGTCAGTCGGGTTAAACGGGGTTTCAGTCGGCCTTGGCACCCGAGTCGCGCACGGCCTGACTGTATTTCTTGATGTCGGATACGATTTGCGCGGCCATCTCTTCGCTCGTGCTGGTGATTAGGTCGGCACTCACCGTCGCGTAGAAGGCCTTCACTTCGGGTGTTTGCAGCGCCTTGAATATTTCGTTACGCAGCTTGGCGGTGATGTCCGCCGGTAATCCCGCTGGGGCGAGAAAGCCGTTGTAGAGGACGACGTCATATTCGTGAATCCCCGCTTGTTGCATCGTGGGCACGTCGGGCATTGCGCCCGAGCGCTTGGCGGCGGTCACTGCGATCGCCTTGATGCGTCCGGATTTAACCAGTGGCACCGCGGTTGGCATGGTCGAAAAAGTGACGTTGATTTCGCCGCCCATCATGGCGGCAGTCGAGCCGGTTGCGCCCTTGTAGGGCACGTGCAGAAGGTCGATCCCAGCGCGTTGCTTAAACAACTCGCCTGAAAGATGCAGGATTGATCCGATGCCAGACGAGCCGTAGTTGAGTTTTCCCGGGTTGGCTTTTGCGATATCGATGAGTTCCTTTACCGAGCTGATATTGGCGGCAGGATTGACCACCATCACCAACGGCGTCGAGGCGACCAGAGTAATGGTGGTGAAGTCCTTGACCGGGTCAAAGGGAAGCTTCTTGTACAGGCTGGCGCTGATCGCGTGCGATGTCAGGTCCTGCATGAACAGTGTGTGGCCGTCGGGCGCTGATTTGGCGACATTATCGGCGGCGATGGTGGTGCCAGCGCCCGGCTTGTTGTCGATAATAAAGGTCTGTCCCATTTGCTGGGTCAGCGCGTTGGCGATAACGCGGGCAAGGTTGTCGGACATGCCGCTGGCGGGAAAACCGACGACGATGCGCACCGGTTTGCTGGGGTAGGGATCCGCTGCCTGGGCGGGCAGGGCGGTCGTAAGCATCAGGGCAAACAGGGGGGCGAAGCAGGATCGTTTCATGATACCTCCAGAAAAGCGCAGCTCCTTTTGCGCTACGGGGCTTTGCGTAGTCCCCGAGCACTCGTATTCCTACCGAACCTATTCTGCAGACTACTGTGGCATGAGATGATTGGCATTGCATAAACCTGTTATGTTAATACTGAATATCACTAGAAAATGAAACTCGAACAAATCGAATCTTTCGTGCGTGTCGCCGAGCTCGGCAGCTTTACCCGGGCGGCGCTGGTGCTGGGCATGCCGCAGCCTTCGCTCAGTCGGCAGATCCGGGCGCTGGAAACCGAGCTGCGCCACAGTTTGCTGCACCGCAATGGTCGCGGCGTCGAGCTCACGCCGGCCGGCCAGTGTTTTCTTGAGCATGGACACGCGCTGCTTGAAACGGCGCGCCGTGCCGTGGGCGCTTTGGACGAGTTGCGCACGGCGCCTCGGGGGCGCGTGGCAATCGGCCTGCCCTCGCGCGTGGCCAAGGCGCTGACGACGCCGCTGGTTCAGGCCTTTCGCGAGCGTTTTCCGGAGGCGTCGATCACAATTGCCGAAGGGGTGAGCACGGTGCTGCATGAGTGGCTGGTGCTAGGGCGCGTCGAAATCGCGCTTCTGTTCGACCCGGCCTACAGCGCCGACCTAGAGCTAAAGCCGCTGTACTCCGAGGAACTGGTTTTGGTCGGGCCCAAGGCGGCGCGCTCGCTGCAGCCGCGTGTGCTGCCCTTGCGTGAGCTAAAAAAATACCCATTGATTTTGCCTCGGATGCCAAATGCGACTCGCTCGGTGTTGGCGGCCGCGGCGGCGCGCGCCGGCGTGGACCTCACGGTGTCGGTGGAAGTGGATACGATATCGAACATCCTTGAGCTCATTGCCGGGCGCATCGGGTTTGGCGTGATGCCGGCGAGCGCCGTGCGCGCGGCTGGTGGCGAGGCGCGCTACCGCACCAGCCGCATTCAGTCACCGGTGATCCGCAACCAGTTGTTCCTCGCAACCTACAAGCACCACCGCCACACCAATCTCGCCAGCGAAATGAAAAACGTGCTCTCGACTATCGATCTGGCGGGATTGCTCGAATAGGTTCGCGCTGGATATCCGGCGAGCTCCTCGGTTTTTAAAATAGGAGGCGCACTATTTTTCTAGGCGTCAGCGAAGCGGGCAATAGAGCTCGCTGTTCCGGCGTCTGATCCAGCCCCCGCTCAGGCTGCGTCCGCAGTCTTGACCTTAGTCCCGGGAAAGTAGCGGTCCGCCATGACCTGGCAGCGCTTGATGTAGCGGTGCTCTTGCGGTGTGTAGTCGGGAATGGCGTTGTGCAGCGTGCCCATGTTGTCCCACATCAGCACGTCGCCCACGCGCCAGCGGTGCTGGTGCTGGTATTTTTCCTGTAACTGGTGCTGGAATAAAAATGCAAGCGTGGCTTCGCTCTCCTCCGGGCTCAGTTCATTGATTTGCATCGAGTAGCCGGGGTTGGCGTAGAGCACTCTTTTGCGGGTGATCGGATGGGTAAGAAACACCGGATGTGTCACCGGCGGTTTGGCGCGGCGCTGCGCGTCGGTGAGGGGCGGGCGCTTGCTGCCGCGCTCGGCGCGCATTTTTTCCCAGAACTTGGCGAAGTCGTGCGTGATGGTCATGCCATCGAGGCGCATTTTCAGCTCGGCTGGCAGCTCGTCGTAGGCGGCGTGCATGTTGCAAAACACAGTGTTGCCCAAGGGCTCGCCGTTACGATGGGGGATTTCAAGGCCATAGAGTACGTTGGCAAAGGCGATGGTCTTGCTGTAGGACATGTCGGTGTGCCAGTCCTGGCCGGCATCGCTCAGGCCTAGCGGCTTGCCGTTTTCGTCGACCTTGTTGGAAAGAATCATCACCTCGGGTAGCTTTGCGTCCTGGTAGGCGCCGGCGACGTTGATCTCGAGCGTGCCAAAGCGCGCCGCGAAATCACGCAGTTGCTGCGAGCTCAGTACCTGTTCCGGGTAACTGAGCACGCCATGGCGGCCTAGCGCGGCCTCTAGCGTCTTGAATTGTTCGTCGCTGAGCACCTGCGACAGGTCAAGCCCTTCGACGCGGGCACCCAGGATATTGCCGCTGGGAATGATGTTCATGGTGGATGCCTTCTTTGGTTTGGTCTGGGCGGCTTGGCGTGACGGCGCGCGGGAGGCTAGCCCTTCGGGTCGTAAAAAACCAGGCCCGCGATTTTTTCTGCGTCACCCTCGGGCATGCGTGCGCGCAACTCGATGGTGTTGCGATCCGGGTCGCGCATGAACACCGACACATGCCCATCACCAAATGTCACCGGCCCTTGGGTGATGGTGATGTCGTTTTTCTCCAGCGTGGCGATGGTGGCGTTAATGTCGGCCACCCGGAAGGCAAGGTGTGTGAGGCCCGGATGTTTTTCGGGCACGTCCATCAGGATGTTCTTGCCGCCGGTGGCGTCGACGCCGTTGACGATGAGGTTAAGTTCCACGCCGGCAGCGTTCTTGATGATGATCACCGCGTCGAATCCGACCTCGAGCTCGAGCTTGAAGCCAAGTAGCGCGTAAAAGGCGAGCGCCCGCGTCTTGTCGGTGATGCGTATGCCGATGTGGTCGATTTGTTCGATACGGATCATGCGAGCGCCTGCGGATTATTCCGCCCTGATGTTGGCATCCTTGACGACCTTGCCCCATTTGGGCAGGTCAAGCTTGATTTTTTCCACGGTTTGCAGCGGGCTCAGAAATTCCACCTCGCACCCGGTGGCGTTGATTTGCTCGCGCAGTGATTTGTCCTCAGCCGCCTTGGCCATGCTTGCTTCATGTTTTATCCTTCGCGGGATTTGTTTCGTATTTTTATGCAGTCTACGCGCGAATATTAGTCAAAGCGCAAGCTGGCGTTTTATTGGTGATGATAATAATCAGCGACCTCAACCGGGCAGGTCATAGATGAAGTTGCTGCGGATTCTTCTGATAATCAGCGTGGTGCCTGTGCTCCCGGCTTGCGTCAACCGCCAGAAGGGCGGGGCGGATTTTTATGGACCATTACCGCTGTCGTGACGCGGCCAATGCGAGCGGCGATCGGCGACCCTAAGGCGTCCTACAAGGCTTATGTCGATTGCATGGAAAAAAACGCCTGGCAAGAGCGTTAGGGCCGGCTGTAAGTTGCTGATAGAAAACGTATTTTTTGTGCAAGGGGGGCGTGGTCAAGCGCTGTAGTGTTTGAAGACGGTTTAATGTTGCGTGCGCAGCATTTCCCTTATTTTATAAGTGGGAATGTATAAAAAATGTGATAAAAATAACAATTAAAACAATGGCCTGAAAATATATACCTTATTTTTAAATAAATTGTTGCGTGGCATCAAAAATTAAGTTATCTTGAGTCCTGCGGTGTTTTCCTCCTCCTCCTTGGACCCGCCTTCTGGTCGGTGAAGCCTTAAAAACTTCACCGGCCGATTTTTTTGCAGAACGCAAAAAGACCGCCCGGCCTTGCAAAAAATCACCGCAAAACAGTCCCTTATGGCCACGTTCCGCGGGTCTTTGGCCGGGTGTGGTGGGGCAATTACCCCTTATTAGCTGGTTCTGCGGAAATTTTCCAGACTGATCTGGTGCTCTCCATCGGGCGCCGGGCGCTCGCTGCAGGCCTCAAGCTTGAAACTCGGGCTTCAGGTCTGGGCTTCTTTCAGCGGCCGCGGCTGTGAAATGCCGAAGCCCTGGGCGTAGTCGATGTTGAGTTCGCGCAGTTTTTGTTCCGTTGCGTGGTCTTCCACCAGTTCGGCCACGGTCCTGATGCCTTGTTCCCTGGCAATGCGATTAATGGTCTCGACCTTACCCATGGCAACCGGGTCGCGCAGCATGGACAGAATGAGCCCGCCGTCTATCTTGACAAAATCGAGTGGCAGGCTCTTGAGCAGGGCGACAGACACACGGTCGCGGCCAAAGCCGCTCAAAGCGATATGGCAACCGGATGCGCGCAGCGCGGTGATGAGGTGTTCGGCATCGTGCGGGTTGTCGAGCAGGTCCTTGTTGGTAATCTCGAAGCAGATGGCCGAGCCGGGCAGGCCGGTGGTCCGAAGCTGATGCGCTACATCACCGGCAAAGTCCTGGTCACGCAGGGTCGCGGCTGCGATATTGATGAAATACACCGCCTGTTCAGGTATGCCCGTGGCGGCCTGCATTCCGGCGAGGTGGCGCAGCAGGTGTGACACCACCCAGCGGTCAATCTGTGGCAGCAGGCCCTCTTCTTCGGCTAAGGGTAAAAACGCGCCCGGCGGGATTAGATGGTTCTCTTCCTCGATCAGTCGGATTAGCACCTCATAGTGCCGGTGCAGTCCGGCGGCGTGGTTCAGCGGGGTGATGGTTTGGCGGTAGAGGGCGAATTCGTCGCGCTCCAGCGCGGAGAGCATGCGCTCGCGCACATTGAGCAGCCCGGTCGCCGCTTCGGCCACAGATGTGTCGAAGCGCAATTGCGACGCGCGCGACGATGTGGACGCCAATTCCTTGCTGCTCGAGTTGCTCGAGCCGCTCGCGCCGTTCGGTGTGATATCGGAAATGATTGCAAAAAATCCGTCGCCGTACTCGTGCCCGTCGGAAGCGGGCAGCAATTGCACCGACAGGCGCGCCTGCGCGCCGTTGGCCATTTTTTGCGTGCGCTCGTAGCGCACCGCCTCGCCGGCGATGACGCGCGCCACGGCAGGTTCCATTTCGGCGTAGGCGACCTTGCCCAGCACTTCGCGCAGGTGATGGCCGTCTATGTGGTGCTCGGGCAGGTCAACCCAGCGGCGAAAGGCGTGGTTATGGTAGCGGAAGATGCCCTGCGCATCGTGGTAGGCAACCATGACCGGAAAAATATCATCGCTGTAGCGCAGGCGCCGGGTGGCGTACTCGAGCCGTGATTCCAGATGTTGCCGCGCTTTGGTTTCGCTGGAAAGGCGATCTTGCGCCACGGCGAATTTCGCGCCGCTGTCGACGGCGGCCAGTTCGGCACGCGTGGCGCGTGACACCATCGCCAGCATGGAGGCGAACAGGGTGCCTGTTAGAAAGGCGATCCACTGCAGTTCGAGCAGGGTGAAGTAGATGGCGAACACGAGGAACGCCGCGATGGCGACAAAGGCGATAGTCGCGATAAAAGGCCCCACAGCGCCGAACATGCTCGGCACTCTCATGCGCGGGCTCCACCGTACGTATCGGCTGGGCCGTTGAGGCGGGCAAGGTGGTTCATTGCGTTGACTCCATCGCGCATTTTGGGGGCGGAGCGTGTTTCATTGTCAAAATTGCCAATGGTTCTTTGGGTTCTTTGCCAATTGGTAATCGGTGGTACGGGTGGCATTGCTAGTATCGCAATGCGTGGCGCGTGCTTCAGGCCTTTGGCCGTGTTGCAGATGATTGGCACTGTACCAAAGTCCGGTGCTGTCGGTTGGTCGGCGCGGACATCGACTGAAATTTGGACGAAAAAAAAGACAGGCGAACCTGTCTTTTTTTATTGCTGCTGACCGCTGATTACTTGGCGGCTGCGGGCTTCGCGTCGGCCTTGGCATCAGCTTTGGCTGCGGGCGCTTTGGCTTCTTTTTTGGCGGCGTCTTTGGCTGCTTTGGCATCAGCTTTGGCTTTTGCTTTGGCGGCTTTTTCGTCGGCTTTGGCTTTGGCTTTGGCGGCTTTGGCTTCGTCAGCGGCTTTTTTCGCTTCTGCTTTGCCATCGGCCTTGGCGGCGGCGGGCGCGGCGGCGGCGGCGGGTGCAGCCGCTTTGGCGGCAGCAGGGGCGGCCGGAGCAGCGGTCTGTGCGAATACGGAAGTTGCGAAAAGACCGGCTATGAGTACGGCGAGAAGCTTGTTCATTATGGGATTTCTTTCAAAAATAGAGTGGAATGGAACCAAGCTGGGCGGTCAAGCGATCATAAATTTTACCCTGCAGTCCAATAACGCAGTTTCCGTGATTCGGTTGACGGCAGCGGGACTCGCCTGCAGGGGAAGGGGCATTGCGCGCTTATTTTCCGCTGCAGAATTCGGGCGCTGCCACGAGCCCGATTATTGGTTGGGCGCCTTGTTCAATTTGCCCGGAGTATAAAAATTCCTTTTTATTCAATGATGATGGCGTAAAAAATCACTGTCGGCGAGCCTACCGGTTGCAAGGTGGGCGACCCTTGCGAGGCTGGGTGTGCCGCCGGTGGTAAAGGAATTGGCTAGCTTGTTAAAGCAGGGTGATAGTCAGAACTTTCAGCGGCGCCGGCAGTGCGGGTTGGCTAGGGGGTAGCCCAGTTAGCCAGATGTCGGCCAGGCCAATGGCAAAATCATGCCGGCGCAGCGTGAGTTCGGCGCGAGTTCACCTGCCATGCCGTCAAGCGCAACTGGGGCGTCGTTGGTGGTTTTACAAGCGCAGATTGACCCTCAGCGCTCCCCTGCCTCGCCTGGGCATGGAGGGGCACCGCGTCCACCAGGCGCATGCCCAGAGGGGAAGTGGTGGAACGTTTCGCCAATATCGGCGCAACCGTGCAGACCAATAACTTGGCCGAGGAATTTGCCGTCTATATTCGCAGCGAGTATGTGCGCTGGGGCGAAGTGATCAAAAAGGCCGGCATCAAGGCGGAGTAGGCTTTGGCGTGGTAGTTGGCTGGAAAGCCGCGCCTGGCGCGGGTTTTCAGGCGGATATGGCTTTGGTTTTGGATTGTCGTGCGGCGTTTGCGGCGAACCTGTGCGCGCCGCCCGTCGTTATCGTGCAGCCCCCGTTGACTGCTTATCAGGCCACCAACCGTCCGGCCCGGATGACGCGGGGGAGCTTGGGAGGGAGGCGCGTGGATGGCCTGTCGTGCACACGGTATCTTTGAGGATCTCTTTGGGTATTATCGTTGCCGTGGACACGATCGTCGAATACGCACGCCGCAAAAAGCTCACGGCAAGGTGGAGTTACCCACTCCTCATGGCGGCGGTGTTGTTTTGCGTCGGCCTGGCGCTGCTGTTTGCCACCGACCTCGCCCCGCCGCCTGTCAAGCCCAAGCTCGCGCTGGCGGCGATGGTCGGGCTGGTTATTTCCTGCATGGCGTACTTATACGTTTCAAGCCGGTACAACCGTTGCCCCAACTGCGAAGCCATTCCCCGGGGCCGCGCCGGCGGCGTCATCTTTGATCCCTATGCCTGCCCCAGTTGTGGCGCGCGCTTGCGGCGCAGTGGGTCTTCGGTATGACCGGGCCGCAGGGCTCATTTGCGCGCCAAATTTCGTGTCGTGGCTGATAATGCCAATCAAAGCGCTGTGGTTTATGCCGGCATGCGCCGGCCTGACTAAAAAGGACTCGAACATGAAGTCACGTATGGTTTTATTGTTGTTGGCATTGTTTGGCGCTGCACCTGCATTGTTTTCACCCATCGCCCACGCGCAGGTGGCCAATATGCTGCCTAATGTGCAGGAGCGCCTGGCCGAGGTCGGACCCGGATGGGGCAAGGACATTCGCGGCAATATCGCCAAGACCTTGGAAGTCTATGCGCCTATCCTGGCCGCGGCAGCTAAGGATGGCGTGGTGGTGACGCGCGATCTAGCCTACGGACCCGATGCACGCCATCGCCTCGACATCCACCGGCTTGAGGGCAAGGTCGGTGTGCCGGTGGTGGTGTTTTTTCATGGCGGGGCCTACGTCGCGGGCGAGCGCAATATCAGTGCCGAGGTCTACGGCAACATCCCGACTTATTTTGCGCGCCAGGGCATGCTCGGCGTGAACGCCACCTACCGGCTCGCGCCGGCGGCAAAGTGGCCCGCCGCGGCGCAGGATGTGGCTGCGACGGTCTCTTGGCTAAAGGCCAATGCCGCAAGTTACGGCGGGGATCCGGACCGCATCTACGTCATCGGCCATTCGGCCGGAGCGACGCATCTTGCTAGCTATGCCTTCATCCGTGATTTGCAGCCGGCATCCGGAACCGGACTGGCGGGCATCGTTCTGATGAGCGGGCGCTACCTGTTCGACCCGAAACCGGATGACCCCAACCTGAAGAACTTCCAGGCCTACTTTGGCGCGGACCGTGCGCTGTATCCGCGACAGTCGCCCCTCAATCACGTCAAGACCGCGACTAAAATACCGACCTTCCTCGTTGTCGCCGAATACGACAATCCGGATCTGGATACGCAGGGCGCCATGCTGCTGGCCGCGCAATGCGAACGCGACCGCGCCTGCCCGCGCTTCACGCGCCTGGAAAAACACAATCATCTGTCCATGACTTTCCAGTTCAACACGCGTGACGACGCGCTGGGCCGGGAAATTCTGGAGTTCATCAAACGCGGACGCTGAGATGGACGCTGCGCCGCGCATGATTCCCGATCTCAAGCTGCGTCACATGGGCATGTTTGTGCGCGACATCGGGGTCATGTGCGCTTTTTACTGCGATGTGCTCGGCTTTGTCATCACCGACCGCGGCGACGTGCGCGGGCAGCATGCGGTGTTTCTCAGTCGCGACCCGCGTTCGCATCACCAGCTGGTCATGGAAACGGGGCGCGCGGATGTCGGCGGGGCCGGTCTTGGTTTGCAGCAGATCTCGTTCCAGGTCGATAAGCTTGAAGACCTTCGCACCATGCATCGCCTGGTGTCGGGGCGGACGGACACGGGCTTGATCCAAGCCGTGGATCACGGCAACGCCTGGTCGCTGTATTTTCGTGATCCGGAAGCTAAGGAATCACTGAACAAGTGATAGTTGAGACGAGAAACGTTGGAATCAAAGTCAATTTGATGATAAATCGGGCGAAAATGTGGAAGAAAGGGGGCTATGCCCCCGCTATTTCCTCACGCAGGGCGCACCTCTCCTGTGAGTGGC
>CAMDDU010000006.1:0-140556 GCA_945892985.1 Bordetella parapertussis | reverse complement strand
TGCCACTCACAGGAGAGGTGCGCCCTGCGTGAGGAAATAGCGGGGGCATAGCCCCCTTTCTTCCACATTTTCGCCCGATTTATCATCAAATTGACTTTGATTCCAACGTTTCTCGTCTCAACTATCACTTGTTCAGTGATTCCCTAAGCGTGGGCTGCTGTAACCAAAAAAAT
This sequence comes from Bordetella parapertussis, assembly GCA_945892985.1. Lineage (GTDB taxonomy): Bacteria > Pseudomonadota > Gammaproteobacteria > Burkholderiales > SG8-39 > CAITSH01. The sequence goes on along the minus strand of CAMDDU010000006.1, from coordinate 140,383 downwards.
CGCCGACCGGCATTCTCCTGCGGGACAGGCTCGATTTCCCCGCAGGAGGTCGTTACGATTGACGTAACGAGTGAATGTCTAATAGGCTTTGCCAATGATCGTAGGCTTCCGTGACAAACGCGCCCGTGAATTCGCCGAGGGATCAACTTATGGCACGCACCGCTATTCATCCCGGCGAGCATCTCGCCGAACAGCTCAAGGAACTCGGCATGAGCGCGGCTGAACTTGGCCGGCAGCTTGACGTGCCGACAAACCGGATCACCGAAATTCTGAATGGCCAGCGCGCAATTACCGGCGACAGTGCGCTTCGCTTGGCCCATTTCTTCGGGACCAACGCGGAACTCTGGTTAAATTTGCAGAAACTGTATGAGCTGCGGCTCGCGGAAGCGAAAGCGGGGGCGACGATCCGGCGCCTGCCGCGACTCCTGGAACGCGAGAAATGGAGACCACGCAGCCCTCACGCCCGCTTCAAGCGGGTGAAGGGCTGAATTAGCCCTTTACCTTATTTTAGTTTTGTAGTTAAATCTAAAATAAAAGACGGGCTTATTTCAGGGGAGGCGCGCTCCGATGAAGCATTTCCAGGCTGGCCGCCTTGTGCAGCAGGCGCATTACAAGAGTTTTCAGCCCAATCCCATCCATCGCGCATGGGTAATGGACGATATGGCCTTGCTGCAGTTGCTCGGCCAGGCGGACCGGGAACTGGGCCGGCTGGACATGTATTCCGAGTACATCCCGAACATTGATCTCTTTATCCGCATGCATGTGCTCAAGGAGGCGACGCAGTCGAGTCGCATCGAAGGCACGCAGACCAATATCGAGGAAGCGTTGCTGGAGAAAGAGGATGTCGCGCTGGAGCGGCGCGATGACTGGGAAGAGGTGCAAAACTACGTCGCGGCGATGAATGGGGCGGTGGATAAGCTGCGCAAGCTGCCTTTTTCGGCGCGGCTGATTCGCGAGACGCACAAAACGCTGATGCAAGGGGTGCGCGGCAGGCACAAGCAGCCGGGCGAGTTCCGCCAAAGCCAGAACTGGATTGGCGGGGCCAGCATCAACGATGCGGTATTCGTGCCGCCGGTGCATGGCGCCATCGCCGCGCTGATCAGCGATATCGAGCAGTTCGTTCACGACGAGCAGCGGCATTTCCCCGAATTACTGAAGATTGCGCTGGTGCACTATCAATTCGAGACCATTCACCCTTTTCTTGATGGCAATGGCCGCGTCGGGCGGCTGCTGATTACGCTGTATCTGGTGAGCAAGGGGATATTGAAGCAGCCGGTGCTTTATCTATCGGATTTTTTCGAGCGCAACCGTCAGCTGTATTACGACAATCTGATGCGGGTGCGCGACAAGAATGATTTGCTGCAATGGTTCAAGTTCTTTCTGGTGGGCGTGATTGAAACGGCAAGAAGCAGCACCACGACCTTCGATAACATCCTCAAGCTGCAAAAGCAGCTGGAGTCGCAGCTGCAAATGCTGGGCAGTCGCACGGCTAACGCGCAAAAAGTGATGTATTACCTGTACCAGCGCCCGGTGGTGAACGCCGCAAAAGTGGCTGAGGCCGCGGGTGTATCGCCGGCATCGGCCTACAAGCTGATCGCCGATCTGGAGCGCTTTGGCATACTGAAAGAAGTCACCGGCGGCAGGCGCAGCCGCATGTATGTATTCGACGCGTATTTGAGACTGTTTTCGTAGCGACGGCGCTTAACGAACAGGAACGCAGACCATGCCGGCGTTGTACAAGCTGTGCGCCGATGCCGGCAAGCTTATTGAGACAGTGCGCCTCGTCGACTGGAAGGATCCCGACAGTGATGACTTCGCGATTGCCGGGGAGGTCGCGCTTACCTGTTCGAAGCAACCAGTTTTAGCGGCACCAACTTCGCGCCTTTTTCAATCGCCTGGATTTTGTTGCTCCAAAGCGTCAAGGCTTTACGCCGTTCCGCCATATGGTCGTGCTTGTCATAGACGGCGACCAATCCGCCAAGCGAATGATTGAGACAGCGCTCGGCGATAAGCACATCAACACCAAGCACGGCAAGATGGCTTCGCGCGTTTGATCTTAGATCGTGAGGGGTGAATCGCCGGCACTTGTCTCGTAACGGTTCGCACATGCGCTTGATCGCTGCATTGAGGCTTGTCGGTTCCATCGGCGCATCGTCTTCCCGTCCGTTTTGCCGTACGCGAATCGGCAGCACATACTTGGAATTGAATGCGAGCCGCAGGAGCTCGATGAACTATTCGGTTGTTTGATTGGTGAGAGGGATGGATAACTCTGTTCTAGCGACCCATTGGACTTTAGCTACCTGTTTAGCAACCCATTAACCCTTGGCTGTAAGGGAATACCTATGGATGGCATAAAACAAGTTTACAGAGGGGAAATGATACTTTAGGTGCAACGTCCGGACGTTGCCGGACGTTACTGAACGAGCCTAGAGGTTGCAGAAGGTCAGTTCGAATTCGACATCCGTTTCGCAGCCGCGCGCGCGATCCGCGCCGAGCACCGTGAAACGGATATTCAGTGCGTACTTGTTGGCGCTGATCTCGGGGATGACCGGTGTGGTGCGCGGAAGCCTGATGCGAACAAGTTGCGCGACACGACCGCCGAGCATTTGCGAGAACGTGCCGTTCTGGGCGACATGCTTGGCCGGCTTGCCTCCTTCGCGCAACAGTTTCAGCACGATTGCGCCGGCGTCGCGTATGGCAAACATCGGGCCGATCCAGGTCTGCAGGTCGGCGCTGCGTTCTGCGGCGTCGTGATGCAGCCAGTGGTGGTAGGAGGGCAGGTCAAATTCATTGGTGCCGCCAGGAATGCTGCTGCGCTGCTTGATGCTCATCAGCCATTCGTTCTCACGCACGTGCTGGCCGATTTTTCCGGCCACTGCAAACAGTGCCGTGCTTGCGCGCTCCATGTCGCCGAGTACTTGCAACAGGATGTCTTCGGCGATGTCGGGGTTGTTGCGAAACGCGGCTAGGACCTGGCGCTGCCGTTCGAGTTCCTGCAGCAAATCGGATTTGAGGTCGGCGCGGCTGGCCACTTCGAGAATTTCAAACAGCGTGAGCAGGGCGAAATGATGGTCTATTGCATCATCGCGGGACAACAGTACCCCGAGGCGTTCGAATAAGTCCTCTAGTCGCAGCAGGGTACGGATGCGCTCGTTAAGCGGGTATTCGTAGATTATCACTGTCGCGCCCGTCGACCGTGGAGGAAAATTTGCTGAATTCTGAACGAATTAGCCACGATTTACAACCTTCCTGCTGAATTAGATTTCTTCCCGCAAGGGCGAGGCTGATTCGAGTCGGCCGTGAACCGTGTCCGGCCCGACCGGCTGGGGCTGCGCAAGAGAAGGAAATCAGGAATGTGCGGCTCCGGCCAGCGCGAGATATTGCCGGTGCAAGCGTTCAACCTGGGGGCGCAATGCCTGCGCTAGTCCGGCGTTGTCTATGACGTCGTCGGCTGCGGCAAGGCGTTGTTCGCGGCTTGCTTGCGCTGCCATGATCGCCCGCACCTGCGGCTCGGACAGCCCGCTGCGCGCCATCACGCGCGCGACCTGAATCTCCGCAGGACAGTCGACAACGGCGATGCGCCGGTAGCGGTCGCGTCCCGGGGGCTTTGCGCCGCCGGATTCGACCAGTAGTGGGATCATCAAAATTACGTAGGGTCCGCTGGCTGTGGCGCTAAGCCGGTCGGATTCGGCGCGTATCAGCGGGTGCAGTATGGTTTCCAGATTTTTCTTCGCGGCCGGATCGGCGAACGCGAGATTGCGCATCTTCGCGCGGTCCAGGGCGCCCCCGGCATCGATGAAGTCGTCACCAAAGGCAGCGCGTATCGCCTGCATGGCGCTTCCTCCGGGAGCCGTTAGCGCGTGCGCTATGGCATCGGCGTCGATCACCGTCGCACCCAGCGTGCCGAACAGCTCTGCCACGGTGGACTTGCCACTGCCGATGCCGCCGGTCAGCCCGATGATGTAGGGCATTGGCGTTGGTTAGTAAAGGACGTTTAGCCAGGAGCGGGTCAGTTGTGGACCCCAGAACATGGCAACCACGCCGCCGGCGGCAAGATAAGGTCCGAACGGTATGGGTACGTTGCGGCCATGGCGGGTGAACACGATCAGGCCGATGCCGACCACCGCGCCGACGATGGAAGAGAGCAGGATTACCAGTGGCAGCATAGTCCAGCCGAGCCAGGCGCCAATCGCCGCCAACAGCTTGAAATCACCATAACCCATACCCTCTTTGCCGGTGACCAGCTTGAACATCCAATAGACGCTCCAAAGCGAAAGATATCCGGCAACCGCACCGATGACGGCCGTCTTGATGTCAACGAAGCCTCCGCCGAGATTGAACAGCAGGCCCGCCCATAACAGCGGCAGCGTGATGGAGTCGGGCAGGAGCTGTGTGTCAAAATCGATGAAGGTGGCGGCGATCATGCACCAGAGGAAGAGCATCGACCCGGCAGCGGCAGGCGTGAAGCCAAAATGCAGTGCGGCACCGGCGCTGGCCGCGCCGGTCAGTATCTCGACCAGGGGATAGCGTGGACTGATGCGGGTTTTGCACTCGGAGCAGCGCCCCCGCAGCACGACCCAGGACAGCACCGGAACATTTTCCAGTGCGCCGATGCTGTGCTTGCACTTTGGACAGTGCGAACGCGGTCGCAGCAGGTTGTAGCCGCCCTGTGCGCTCTCATGCGCCGCCGGTTCCTCCCCGCGCAGTTCGGCGCACTGCTCCTGCCACTCCCGTTCCATCATGCGCGGCAGGCGGTGGATAACGACATTGAGAAAGGAGCCGACGCACAGGCCTGTCACCAGGCAGAGCGCGGCAAACACGGCGGGTTGTGCTAGTTCGGTCATCATTTTTCGGGCAAGCAAAAGAGGTTACAGGGTCTGCCCGTAACCCCGCGGGTTGTGGCGTGAGGGCTTATACGGCCTGGCCGAGTTTGAAGATCGGCAGGTACATGGCGACGACCATGCCGCCGATGAGCCCGCCCAATACGACCATGATCACCGGCTCCATCAGCGACGAGAGCGATGCGACGGCATCGTCCACCTCCGCTTCAAAGAAGTCGGCCACCTTGGACAGCATGCCGTCGAGCGCGCCGGACTCCTCGCCGATCGACACCATCTGGATCACCATGTTGGGAAAGAGGTTGGAGTTCTGCATTGCCACGGTGAGGGCCGTGCCGGTGCTCACCTCCTGCTGGATGATCTTGGTGGCGGCCTGGTAAACGTAGTTCCCGGAGGCGCCTCCCACCGATTCGAGAGCTTCAACCAGAGGCACGCCGGCGGCAAACATGGTTGAGAGCGTCCTGGTCCAGCGTGCGATGGTGGAAATGCGCACCAGGTGGCCGAACACCGGGGCTTTTAGCATCAGCTTGTCCATGAAAATCTGCACTGCAAGTGAGCGCTTCCATGACTCGAGGAAGAAGTACGTGCCGCCGCCGACGCCGCCGAAAATCAAATACCAGTATTTGACGAAGTTGTCCGAAATTCCCATGACGATCAGGGTCGGTGTGGGCAGGTCTGCGCCGAAGCTGGTGAACACCTGCTTGAAGGCGGGAATTACGAAAATCATGATGACGGCGGTGATGATGAAGGCGACGACGATAATCGCGACCGGATAAAACAGCGCGGCCTTGATCTTTGACTTGATCGCCTCGGTCTTTTCCTTGTAGGTCGCGAGCCGGTCGAGCAGGCTCTCCAGAATACCGGCCTGTTCGCCGGCGCCCACGAGGTTGCAAAACAGCGCATCGAAATACAGCGGATATTTCTTGAAGGCGTTGGTGAGCGAGGAGCCGGTTTCCACCTCGGTCTTTATCGACATCAGCAGGCGCGCGACCGCCGGGTTGGAGTGGCCTTTGCCGACGATGTCAAAGGACTGTAGCAGCGGCACGCCGGCCTTCATCATCGTCGCCAGCTGGCGCGTAAATAGTGTGATGTCCTTGGTGCTGACGCTGCCGCCGGAGCCGGCGCGCAGCTTTTTTATCTTGGACACCAGGACGCCCTGGCGGCGCAGCGTGGCGTTGACCATGGCTTCGCCCTGGGCGCGCATCTCGCCCTTGACCTGTTTGCCGGTCTTGTCCTTACCTTCCCAGGTAAAGTTGTATTCCTTGATCGCGTCGCGCTTCTTTGTTGTCGCCATTGCTCCCCCTCTGACCGCTTTAATTCACCCGCAGCTTAATCGCCAATCGGCGCATTTCGTTCGTTCGTCACCGCCATCACCTCCTCGAGGGAGGTCAGGCCCTGCCGGACTTTGTTCAGGCCGGAGCGGCGCAGGTCTGCTATGCCTTCGCGCTCGGCCTGGTCGGCGATGTCGATCGCGTTGCCCCCGCGCATTATGATACGGCTGATTTGGTCGGTAACGGGCATTACCTGGTAAATGCCGACCCGCCCCTTGTAGCCGCTGCCCTTGCAATGCTCGCAACCTTGCGGACTTTGCGGCAGCCAGGAGCCGTCCAGTTCCGCCGCTTTGAACCCGGCCTGGAGCAGCGCCTCGCGCGGTATGTCGGCCGGAGCCTTGCATCCGCACAGGCGCCGCGCAAGGCGTTGCGCGCTGATGAGGGTGACGCTGGTGGCTATGTTGAACGGTGCGATGCCCATGCTCATCAGGCGCGTGAGCGTAGTGGGCGCATCGTTGGTGTGCAGCGTCGACAACACAAGGTGGCCGGTCTGCGCCGCCTTGACGGCCATTTCCGCGGTCTCGATATCGCGAATTTCGCCCACCATGATGATGTCCGGATCCTGGCGCATGAAGGCCTTGAGCGCGGAGGCGAAGCTCAGTCCGGCGCGTTCATTGATGTTGACCTGGTTGATGCCGGGCAGCGTGATCTCCGACGGGTCTTCGGCCGCCGAGATGTTGATGCCCGGTTTGTTGAGCACGTTCAGGCAGGTGTAGAGCGACACCGTTTTGCCGCTGCCGGTGGGACCTGTCACGAGGATCATGCCGTAGGGTCGATGCAAGGCGTCCATCAGGTGCTGCTTTTGCTGCGCATCGTAGCCAAGCGCGTCCACGCCAAGCGTTACCGACGAGGGGTCGAGTACGCGCAGGACTATTTTTTCGCCGTAAAGAGTCGGCAGAGTGCTGACGCGAAAATCGATGGTGCGCGTTTTTGAAAGGACGAGCTTGAGCCGGCCGTCCTGGGGTGCGCGTTTTTCCGAAATGTCCAGCCTGGAAATCACCTTGATGCGCGAGGCGATTTTTTCCTTCAGCAGCAGCGGCGGCTGGGCCATTTCACGCAGTTCCCCGTCGACGCGAAAGCGCACGCGGTAGTATTTTTCGTAAGGTTCGAAGTGAATGTCGGACGCGCCATCGGCGATCGCATCGACGAGCATTTTTTGGATAAACCGCACCACGGGAGCGTCATCCGTTTCGCTGGGCACGGTGGCATGTTCTTCGTCGGGCTGGGTGTTGTCCCCGGCGGCGAATGCCAGGTCGAGGTCGTCGTCGACGAGTTGTTTTAGCGAGGTATCCGAACTCTCGATGATTTTCTTTATGGTTGCACGTAGCTTGTCATCTTCCACGACCACCGGATCGATCACGAGGCTTGACTGGAACTTAACATCGTTCAGCGCCTGTGTGTCTGATGGGTCGGCGATGGCGATGGCAAGTCGTCCGCCGCGCTTGTGCAGAGGCACAACGCGGCGTGACTGCATCAGTTTTCGGTCGATCAATCCGCTGGCCAGGCCCTGCGGATCGGCCGCGTCGAGGTCGAACAAGGGCAAGCCGAACGTAGTCGAGGCAAACTCGGCGACCTCGAGGGCGGTGAATTTTTTCCCCGCCAGCAACTGCTCAATGAAGCCGGTGCCGCCTGCCCTGGCTTGCGCGACCAGACTCTCGGCATCGGACACGCGGATGCGCCCGTGCTGTACCAGGGCGCGGGCAAGACCCGGCAGCGCCGTCAGTTGTGGTGTGGCCGCAGCGCTCATTGCGTATCCGCTCCGACGGATATGAGGCGTGCTGTCTTGAAAGTACCGATCGCTGACCCCTGACTTGGCAAATCGCTCGTGGCGCCGGGTGTGGCGCAGCGGGAAAGGTATCGGGTTTGACGCGGTGGTGCTGCGGGTAAATCCTTGATTCAAAGCCGATTGCGAAGATAATGCCTTTTCCAAAGCCTTTTGTAAAGGATAAGGTTAATGTTGTAAGTCGCTGAGACTAATTGATATTAACACCTGGAATTTGCAAAAAATCCGTGTGTTACGCGGCTGTTTTTGCGCTTATTGCAGGTCTGCAACCGCAGGGCGAAATAGCCTCACGGTCTTGACCACGCGATCCAGGGTTTGCACGATTTCCATTCGCACTCCGGCGATTCTCAGACTGACCCCGGCTTCGGGGATGTCTTGCAAGTGCTCGAGGACGAGGCCATTGAGTGTTTTGGGTCCGTCCATCGGCAGCGCCAGGTCAAGTTTGCGATTGAGTTCGCGCACCGGGCTGGAGCCCTCGACCAGACAGGTGCCGTCCTTGTCCCAGGCCAGCCGGTTGGCGCGCGCCGGCGCTGTCGAAGTGAATTCGCCGATCAGCTCCTCAATGATGTCCTCTACTGTGACCAAGCCGAGCAGCTCGCCGTATTCGTCCACAACCAGGGCGAAACGCTGATGGTTCTCCTGAAAATACTGCAGTTGGGCAAACAAGGGTGTGCTGGCCGGTATGTAGTAGGGCGCGATCAGCAAGCCGGCCAGGCGCTCCGCATCCAGTTCGTCGGCCTGGACCAGCCTCAGCACGCGGCGCAGGTGCAGAATTCCGGCGATGTTGCCCAGTTCGCCCCGATAGACCAGCAGGCGCGTGTGATAGCTGGTGGCAAGCTGGCGCACGATGTCTTCGATCGGGGCCTCGAGATCGATGGTTTCGATCTGCGAGCGCGGCGTCATCACGTCCTCCACGGTGATCCGTTCCAGGTCGAACAGGTTCACCAGTATGGATTGATGCTTTTTCGGCATGAAGTTGGCCGACTCGAGCACCACCGACCGCAATTCTTCCATCGACATGCGTTGCGGCTGGTCGCCGGCCCGGGTTTTGAGCCTGGTCATGAAAAGCAGCGCACCGACGAAGAGGTTGACGAACCACACAACCGGATAGAGCGCCTTGAGCAGGGGCTTGAGCACGTAGGCGATGGGCAGCGCGATGCGCTCGGCGTACGCCGCACCGATGACCTTTGGCGTGATCTCGGAAAAAACAAGAATGAGAAAGGTCACTGCGAGCGTGCCGATGCCGAGCGCAAATTCGTTTTCGCCGAAAACCCGCACCGTGATCACGCCGGCCAGCACCGCCGAGGCCGCGTTGACGAGGTTGTTGCCGAGCAGGATCACACCGAGTAAGCGGTCGGTGTGTGCCAGTAGTTCTGCTGCGATCAGCGCGCCGCGGTTGCCCAGGCGCACCAGCGCCTTGAGCCGGTAGCGGTTGACCGACATCATGCTGGTCTCGGCAATGGAAAAAAAGCCCGATAAAACGAGCAGCACGGCCAGTGTGCTTAGCTGTGCCGATAAGGGGATGTCATCCATGGCGTGTACGCGGGTTCATTGCAGATATGGGCGCGGTCGGGCCCGGTCGGTTCAACCGAGGGGGCGGCTCAGTACCACTTCGAGCACGAAGCGGCTGCCGACATAGGCGAGCAGGAGCGCTGAGAATCCGGACAAGGTCCAGCGCAGTGCTTTGCGGCCGCGCCAGCCATAAAGCGTCCGCCCTGCCAGCAGCGCAGCGAAGATCAACCAGGAAATCAGCGCAAACAGCGTCTTGTGATTGAACTTCATCGCCTGCTGGAAAATGCTCTCTGAAAACACCGCCCCGGTGATGAGTGTGAGTGTCAGCAGCACGAAGCCCACGGCGATGAGCTTGAACAGCACCGATTCCATGGTTAGAAGCGGCGAAAGGGAGGCGAGGGGGCCGGCCACGGCGTGGCCGCGCAGCCTGCGCTCGAGCAGTGTCATCAACAGCGCCTGCAAGGCGGCGATGGTGAACAGGCTGTAGGCGAGCATGCCCAGCGAAAGGTGAATGCGAAACTCGACCGTGTGCGTGTAGGCGGGGCTGACCAGTCCGGGGAAGGGGAGTGGCAGCAGTGAGCACACCGCCGCCGCGGTCAGCAGCACCGGTTGCATGCCCTCCAGATTGAGGAAGTGCCGTTCCAGCCAGTAAATTGACACGGCGAGCCACAGAATGATGGACAGGGCCAGGCCGAAGCCAAAACGCAACTCCGGTGCGCCGAACAAGACCTCGTATAGCAGCAGCGCGTGCAGCAGCAGGGGCGCGAGAATGGCCGGGCGCTCCCAGTTTGCGGGCGTTGCAGCCGCCACCGTGCCGGCATCGTCGCCACGCGCCCTGTTACCCGCCCCCCAGCGGGTGTGCCAGAAATAAAAGGCCAGCAAGCCGTAGAGAGCGGCTGTTATCGAGTGCAGTAGAATAGGCATGCAGGACAGTTTACACTGCCCGTCCTGATTGCAGCGTTATTGCAGCGTTATTGCAGTTATAGCAGCGTATTGGCCGGCTTTGTGTTGGTGTTGGTGTTGGTGTCGGTGCCGGTGTTGGTGTCGGTGCCGGTGCCGGTGCCGGTGCCGGGTGAAGCGGGCCCGACATTGACTGCTTGTGTTTTGTTGCCCGGAATTTTGAACCGGTTTCGAAACACCCGCCAAGTCGCTAATTCGCTAATTTACCAAGTCGCGCAACGGGCCGCGCGTGCCACCCCTTACCCACTCCATTTATTTCATTCGACCCACTCCGCCACCATGCTTGAAAACCTGACCCAACGCCTGTCGCGCGTCATCAAGACCATTCGCGGCGAGGCGCGCCTGACTGAGGCGAACATTTCCGAGGCGCTGCGCGAAGTGCGCATGGCCTTGCTTGAGGCCGATGTCGCGCTGCCGGTGGTGCGCGATTTCATCGCCGCGGTAAAGGAGAAGGCGCTAGGCGAAGAAGTCATAGGCAGTCTCACGCCGGGGCAGGCGCTCGTGTCGGTGGTGCATCGCGAGCTGACCGCGCTGATGGGCGGAGAAAACGCCGCGCTCGACCTGGCCGCGCAGCCGCCGGCGGTGATCTTGATGGCCGGCCTGCAGGGCTCGGGCAAGACCACCACCTCGGGTAAGCTGGCAAAGCTGTTGTTGGAGCAAAAGAAAAAAGTCCTGCTGGTCTCGTGCGACGTCTATCGACCGGCGGCCATCGAGCAGCTCAAGCTGCTTGCGGCGCAGGTTGGTGTCGATTTTTTCCCGTCCGATGGCACGCAAAAGCCGGTCGATATTGCCAACGCCGCGTTGCAGTACGCCAAGTCGCATTACCAAGATGTACTGATAGTCGATACCGCCGGACGGCTGGCGATCGACGAGGCGATGATGCAGGAGATCGGGCAGATCCACGCCGCGGTCCATCCGGTGGAAACGCTGTTTGTGGTCGATGCGATGCAGGGGCAGGACGCGATCAATGTGGCCAAGGCGTTCAGCGAGGCGCTGCCGCTTACCGGTGTGGTGCTGACCAAGCTCGACGGCGATTCTCGCGGTGGCGCCGCCTTGTCGGTGCGCCATGTCATCGGAAAACCGATCAAGTTTGCCGGCACCAGCGAGAAAATCGGCGGGCTCGAGCCCTTTCATCCGGAGCGCATGGCCGGCCGTATTCTGGGCATGGGCGACATACTTTCGCTGGTTGAAGAGGCGCGCAAGGGCGTCGACCAGGAAGAGGCGATCAAGCTCGCCGAGAAATTCAGGAAGGGCAAGGGCTTCGACCTGGAGGACTTCAAGGCGCAGATCGCGCAGATGCGCAAAATGGGCGGTTTGTCATCGCTGATCGACAAACTGCCGGCGCAACTGGCGCAGGCCGCCCAAGCGCAGTCAGCGGACGCCGGAGAAACGCAGATGCGACGCACCGAGGGCATTATCAACTCAATGACGCGCCTGGAGCGGGCGCGGCCGGAACTCATCAAGGCTTCGCGCAAACGCCGCATCGCCACCGGCGCCGGGGTGTCGGTACAGGAGGTCAATCGCCTGCTCGCCCAGTTCGAGCAAATGCAAAAAATGATGAAACAGATGCAAAAAGGCGGCATGCAAAAAATGATGCGCAGCATGAAGGGCATGCTCCCGGGCATGCGCTAGCCGCGGCTGCGTTTGCGCCCGGGGCGTGTTCTCGGCTTGCTTGTGAATTGGGCTGTTTAAGCCTTGATTTAAATAAGAAAAATTCTATTTTCTCGGGCTGGCGGCGATGTTTGCCCGTTGGCCAAGCGCAGTCTTGCCAAAGCGGTATAAATCCGCGTAAAATAACGGGCTTTTCCCTATTTCGGTCACGTGGCCGGGATTAAACCTCCGCATCGGAGAAATTGAAATGGTTGTCATTCGTTTAGCTCGTGGTGGTGCCAAGCACCGTCCTTTTTACAATATCGTTGCCGCCGATTCGAAGTTTCGCACGCAAGGCCGCTTTCTTGAGCGCGTCGGGTTTTACGATCCGAAAGCACCGGAAGGCCGCGAGTCGCTGCGTATCTCGATGGAACGCCTGACGTTTTGGCAGGGCAAGGGTGCCCAGTTGTCGCCCACCGTGGCGCGCTTGGCCAAGACCTTTAGCAAGGCCGCCGGAGCTGCGGCAGCCAAGTAGTTCTCACGGCGCCTCGGATGTCAAAGGTGCCCGGGGGAGCGGCGTGGCGTTGGTGAAAAACGCAATGGCGCCGCCACCAAAGCTCATAGCGATGGCCCGGGTAGTCGGGCCCTGGGGAGTGAAAGGCTGGATCAAACTGGTCCCGCATACCGCACAGATCGACATGCTGTGCGCCCACCCCGGCTGGTGGGTGGGACGCAACGGTGAATGGCGCGAGTGCCGGATATTGGCCTGCGAGCAAAAAGGCAAGCATCTGGTGGCGCAAATCGACGGGATTGTGGTTCCCGAAGAAGCGGTGAAGTTCAAGGGAATGGATGTCGCGCTGCCCCGTGCGGTGCTTCCGGCGAGCGGCGACAACGAATTTTACAAGGTCGATCTGGTCGGCCTGGATGTGGTGAATGAAGAGGGCGGTGCGCTGGGTCGCGTTGTCGAGCTGTACACCAACGGTGCGCACGACGTATTGCGCATCGAGTCGGCGGAGCGCGAGCGTTTGATTCCTTTCGTGCCGTCGGTGGTGCGCCAGGTCGACATGGACGGTGGTGCGATACATGTGACCTGGGGCCTGGACTGGTGAGCCCTGGCTGGAGCGGCGATGCAGTTTGATTGCGTCACCTTGTTCCCGGAGATGTTCGCCGCGGTGTCCGATTGGGGCATAACGCGGCGTGCACGCGAGCAGGGGCGGTTTGCATTGAGGACGTGGAATCCGCGCGATTTCACAACGGATAATCACCGTACGGTCGATGACAGGCCTTACGGGGGCGGGCCGGGCATGGTGATGCTGGCCGACCCGCTGGAAAAAGCGGTGAACGCGGCGCAGGCTGCCGGCGGGGCGAGGGTGTTGTACCTTTCGCCACAGGGGCCGGTACTCGATCACAAGAAGGTGATCGCGCTATCGGGTGAGGCCAGGCTGATATTGCTGTGCGGGCGTTACGAGGGGATAGACGAGAGGTTGTTTTCGCGGGTGGTCGATGAGGAGGTGTCCATCGGCGACTACGTGCTCTCGGGCGGCGAACTGGCCGCGATGGTATTGATCGACGCCTGTGTGCGGCAGTTGCCCGGGGTGTTGAACGATGAAGGTTCGGCGGCGCAGGATTCGTTTTCCGCCGGACTGCTGGAAGGGCCGCAGTACACGCGGCCCGAGCTGTACCAGGGCGAGGCCGTTCCATCGGTGCTGTTGTCGGGCAACCATGCGGACATCGCGCGCTGGCGCTTGAAGCAAGCTGTAGGTAGAACATGGCTGCGACGCCCCGAACTTCTTGAAAGCCGGGGCCTATCACAGACCGAAAAGAGCCTGCTGGAGGAATTCCGGCGGGACCAAAACGAGCAGGGCAAGTCCTGATAGGTCTGCGGGGCGGGTTCCTGGGTCGAAACGATGAAGGGAAATGAGCATGAATCTGATTGAGCAACTCGAACAGGAAGAAATCGTCCGTCTGGGCAAGATCATCCCGGTGTTTGCCCCTGGCGACACGGTGATCGTCAACGTCAACGTAAAGGAAGGCGAGCGCAAGCGCGTCCAGGCCTACGAGGGCGTCGTTATCGCCAAGCGCAACCGCGGCCTCAACTCCGCCTTTACCGTTCGCAAGATCTCATCGGGCGAGGGCGTTGAGCGCACTTTCCAAACCTACTCGCCGCTGATCGCCTCGATCGAAGTCAAGCGCAAGGGTGATGTGCGCCGTGCCAAGCTTTACTACCTGCGCGACCGTTCGGGCAAGTCGGCGCGTATTCGCGAAAAACTCACCGCGCGCGTACCCGGTGCCAAGGCCGCAGCGACCGCAGCGGCAGCCGCAGCCGCAGCTGCAACGGTGGCAGCCGTGGAAGCTGCAGACAAGGCCTGAGCCTTTAAGCAGTGCCTCGCGCGCGCGGGGTGCGCACAAAAAAGGGACGTTTCGGCGTCCCTTTTTCATTGCGTCCCGGCTGATCGCGGCCACAATGTCGCCTGCCGCCTGCCGGCGCAATGTTGCAATGCTGTAAGGTTGCAGTGGTGCAGTGGTGCAGTGGTGCAGTGGTGCAGTGGTGCAGTGGTGCAGTGGTGCAGTGGTGCAATGGTGCAATGGCGTTATGCCGCGAAGTGTGGTTTTTTTCTTGTAGACTGGCTGCACATCACCCCGCTACCACCCGGAGTCTCGCATGTGCATTTTCCGCCGTTTGCTGGTTTGCATCCTTGCCGCCGCAGCGCTTGCGCTGCCGGCCGCGGCCGGGGCGCGTGATCTCTCGGTTGCGCTTGGCGCGGCCATCACCTCGCTTGACCCGCATTATCACAACTACAGCCCGAACACCTCGATGTCGAAACACATCTTCGACGCCCTCATACGTAGCGATGCCAGGCAAAGGCTCACGCCGGGGCTGGCCACCGCATGGAAGGCGCTCAACGACACGACCTGGGAGATCCAGTTGCGCAAGGGCGTGAAGTGGCACGATGGTTCGGACTTCACCGCCGAGGACGTGGTGTTCAGCTTCAAGCGCGCGCCGAATGTCCCCAACAGCCCCTCGTCCTTTGGCACCTACGTGCCCAGGGATCTGGTCATAGAAGTGAAGAGCCCCCACCTCATCCTGGTCAAGACCGCCAAGCCCGCGCCGACCTTTCCCAATGACATCAGCGCCGTTGCGATGGTGTCAAAAAAATACGGCGAGAAGGCCGGCACGGAAGACTACAACTCGGGCAAGGCGGCCATCGGCACAGGCCCCTACAAATTTCTTGAGTATGTGCCCGGCGAGCGCATCGTTGTCGTCGCCAACGACAAGTACTGGGGCGGCCGCGAACCCTGGGACAAGGTGATTTTCAAGGTCATCGTCAACCCGGCGGCACGCGTGGCGGCGCTGTTGTCCGGGGGCGCGGACTTCATCGAGGCGGTGCCCACCGCCGATGCGGCGCTGCTGGAAAAAGACAAGAACCTCAATGTCGTTTCTGCCATCTCCAACCGGCTGATCTTCCTGCATATCGACACCGGGCGTGAAAAGAACTCGCCCTTTGTCGCCGACAACGCCGGCCAGCCCATGCTCGAGACCAACCCCTTGCGCGATTTCAGGGTGCGCAAGGCGATGTCGCTGGCAATGAGCCGCGAGGCGATCGTGGCGCGCGTGATGGAGGGTAAAGCGGTGCCCGCCGGGCAGCTGCTGCCCGAGTTTTTCTTTGGCACCAGCAAGAAGCTCAAGCCTGAGAAATACGACCCCGATGCTGGACGCAAGCTGATGGCCGAGGCGGGCTATCCGAACGGCTTCAGGCTCACCGTACACGGGACCAATAACCGCTACATCAACGACGACAAAATTGTGCAGACCGTGGCGCAGCTGCTGCGGCGCGTGAATATCGACGCCAGGGTGGAGACCATGCCCTCGAGCGTCTATTTCACACGCGCCTCCAAGCTCGATTTCAGCTTGATGCTGGTTGGCTGGGGTGCCGACTCGGGCGAAACCTCCTCGCCGCTGCGCGCGCTTATCCACAGCTACAACACGCAGCTCGGATTTGGCACTGCCAACCGCGGCCGTTACTCGAACGCGAAAGTCGATGCGCTGACGCAGCAGGCGCTCGCCACCATAGATGACAAAAAGCGCGAGGCCTTGCTGGCGGAGGCGGCGGAAATAGCCATTGGCGAACTGGCGGTCATTCCGCTGCACTACGAGGTGAGCACCTGGGGCATGAAGAAGGGCATCGCCTACAAGGCGCGCTCCGACCAGTACACCCTCGCCTCGGATATCCGTCCGGCTAATTGATGTCACACCGATCATAGGGCGAACGCGATGACAAGCATGGAACTCCTGGCGCGGCTGGTCGCGTTCGATACCACCAGCCGCAATTCCAATCTCGCGCTCATCGACTTCGTGCGCGATTACCTGGACCGCCTTGGTGTGCCCTCGCACCTGGTGACGGACGAGACGGGCGGCAAGGCCAACCTGTACGCCACCATAGGCCGCGGCGACAGCGGCGGCCTCATGCTCTCGGGCCACACCGATTGCGTGCCGGTGGACGGCCAGAACTGGAGCGCTGATCCGTTCACACTGATCGAGCGCGATGGCCGCTGCTATGGCCGCGGCACCGCCGACATGAAGGCTTTCATTGCCTGTGCGCTGGCGCTGGTGCCTGAGTTTCTCGCCCGTCCGGCGGATGCGGTGCCGGTGCACCTCGCCTTTTCCTATGACGAAGAGATCGGCATGATCGGGGCCAAGCGGCTCATTGCGCAAATGCGCGACATGCCGGTGCAGCCGCGGCGCTGTATTGTCGGCGAACCGACCAATATGCAGGTGGTGGTCGCGCACAAGGGCAAGTTGTCGGTGCGCTGCGAGGTAAGAGGCCTGGAGTGCCATTCGGCGCTGACCCAAAACGGCGTCAACGCCATCGAGGGTGCGGCCGAAGTCATCGTCTATCTCAAGGCCATGGCGCGACGTTTGCGCGAGCAAGGGCCGTTTGACAGCGATTTCACGCCGCCCTATGGCACTGTGCACACCGGCGTCATCAAAGGCGGCATCGCGCTGAATGTGGTGCCAAAGGAGTGCAGTTTCTCGTTTGAGTTTCGCCATTTGCCGCAACAGGATCCGGTTGCCTTGCTCGATGAGGTGAAGCGCCATGCCGAAACCATACTGCTGCCCGAAATGCGCGCGGTATTCCCCGGCGCGGCTTTTATCTGGCACCCCCTGTCTGACTATCCGGCGCTGGTCGAGGCCGAGGACAAAAGTTTTGCGCAGGCGGCGCGGGCGTTTTGCGGCTGCCTCGGCTTGACCTCGGGCAAGGTGAGTTTTGGCACCGAGGGCGGGCTGTACCAGCAACTGGGCATCGCCGCGATTGTGTGCGGGCCCGGTTCCATCGAGCAGGCACACAAACCGGACGAATATATTGAGGTGGGCCAGATCATCGCCTGCGAGGACTTTTTGCGACGACTGGTGCTGTCACCCGCTGCAGTGGCGTGAGCATTCGCCACCCCGAGCCTGACCCTTCATACCGTGACGGACGACTATGCGCTGGAGAAGCCCGTCTGGCGCGGGTTTGCAGCGTATGGCCTGCGCGATCTGGCGGGCTTGTTTGCAACCAAGCCATCGGCCATTTAAAATTCAATTCGCTGACCGAGGGGGTATTACCGACCCATAGCGCTCAGCAAGTGGCGCTAACAGCAAGCTGTGGTGACAGTAAGCGTCGGTAACAAGGGATGGTTAAAAGGGTTTCATGAGAACAACAATAATTTTCGCGCTGGCTCTGCCGCTGCTGCTTGCGGCCTGCGGTCGGGATGAGCAACAGGCCCAGACCGTCAGGCCGGTGCTGTTGCACAAGGTGGTTCTGGGTGCGGGGTTGGGGCAAGACGTTTATTCGGGCGAAGTGCGCGCGCGCCACGAAGCGGAGCTTGGTTTTCGCGTTGCCGGAAAAATTGTCGCGCGACTGGTTGATACCGGAGCAAGGGTGACAAAGGGCCAGGCCCTGGCGCAGCTCGACCCGCAGGATCTGCAACTGACCGCCGAAGCGGCGAAGGCGCAACTTGCAGCCATTCGCGCCGATTATGGTTTCACCAAATCCGAGCTCGAGCGTTACGCCGACCTGGTGGAAAAGAAATTCGTCAGCCAGGCCGTCTACGAGGGCAAGCTCACTGCCCACACTGCCGCCAAGGCCAAACTCGAACAGGCGCAGGCGCAATATGATTTCAGTCGTAACCAAGCCGCTTACGCCGCGCTGGTCGCTGACCAGGATGGTGTGATCACCGCAGTGTTGGCCGAGGCCGGGCAGGTGGTCGTTGCCGGACAGGCGGTGTTGCGCCTGGCGCAGCCGCGCGAGAAGGAGGTCGTGGTCAACGTCTCCGAGAACAAGCTTGCCAGCCTGCGCGCGGCCAAGCTGCTCGCCGTCAGTCTGTGGGCCAACCCGGAAAAAATCTACGCCGCGCGCGTTCGCGAGATTTCACCCGGCGTTGACGCGACAACGCGCAGCTTCACCGTCAAGGTGAGCCTGCCCGATGCCGACGAGGGCGTGGCCTTGGGGATGACCGCCAATGTGCTGGTGCAGGGTGCCACTGCCGGCAATCTTGCCGTGCTGCCCATGACGGCGCTGACCGAATCGGCCGGCGCACCTGCGGTCTGGGTGTTCGACCCTGGCTCGGGCAAGGTGGCGCTGCGCGCGGTCAAGGTCGGTGAATACCGCGAGAATGCCGTCACCATCACGGCCGGCCTGGCCGATGGCGAGCAGGTGGTGGGCGCCGGCGTGCACAAGCTGGTGCCGGGGCAGGTGGTCAGGGCGCTCGATGTTGCGCTTGATGCCCGGACGGCACCGCCCGCGGCGAGCGTCGCCAGGTAAGCCCGAAAAACGCATAACGTAGAACGCAGAACGAACAACGAACAACGAACAACGAACAACGAACAACGCAGGCACGTCATCGGTGAGGCATTTCAATCTTTCTGAATGGGCGCTGGGCCATCGCGGTCTGGTGCTGTATTTCATGCTGGCCCTGGCGCTCATGGGGGTGTTCTCCTACGACCGCCTCGGTCAGTCTGAAGACCCGCCCTTTACCTTCAAGGTCATGGTGGTGCGAACTTTATGGCCAGGCGCGACGGCGCGCGAGGTGGCCGACCAGGTCACCGAACGCATCGAGAAGAAGCTGCAGGAGGCACCTTATGTCGATGTGCTGCGCAGCTACTCCAAGCCGGGCGAGTCGCTGGTTTTTTTCCTGGCCAAAGATTCGACGCCGCCATCCGAGGTGCCGAACATCTGGTATCAGGTACGCAAGAAAATCGGCGACATCAAACAGACGCTGCCCGCCGGCGTGCAGGGCCCGTTCTTTAACGACGAGTTTGGCGACACCTTTGGCAACATCTACGCGCTCACCGGCGATGGTTTCGATTACGCGCAGCTGAAAAAACACGCCGACCATGTGCGCTCGGAATTGCTGCGCGTGCCCGGCGTGGCCAAGGTGGAGTTTTTCGGCGAGCAGGAAGAAAAGATATTCATCGAAATTTCCAACGCCAAGCTCGCCAACCTGGGCATGGACCCGCAGGTGATTTTTGCCACCTTGCAAAAAGAAAACGCCCTCCTGCCGGCCGGCTCATTCGAGACCGCCAGCGACCGCGTGTTCTTGCGCCTGTCCGGGGATTTTGCTTCGCTTGATGCGATACGCGAGATTTCGCTGCGCGCCAACGGCCGCCTGATCAGGCTGGGCGATATCGCACGCGTCAGCCGCGGCTATGTTGATCCGCCGGTGTCAAAAATGCGCTTTCGCGGCGAGGAGGCCTTTGGTATCGGTGTGTCCATGGCCGCTGGCGGCGACATCCTGGAGCTGGGCTCCCGCCTCGACGCCGAAACCGCGCGCCTGCAGGCGCAACTGCCCGTGGGCGTCGAACTGCACCAGGTCTCCAACCAGCCCGATTCGGTCAAGCGCTCCATCCGCGAGTTCCTCGGCACGCTTGCCGAGGCGGTGCTCATCGTGCTGGCCGTCAGCCTGCTGTCCCTGGGCCTGCGCACCGGCATCGTCGTGGCGCTGTCCATTCCGCTGGTGCTGGCCATCACCTTTTTGTTCATGAACCTGTTTGACGTCGGTCTGCACAAGATTTCACTCGGTGCGCTGATCCTTGCGCTCGGCCTGCTGGTTGATGACGCCATCATCGCCGTTGAAATGATGGCGCGAAAAATGGAGGAGGGCTGGGACAGGGTGCGCGCGGCGAGTTTCGCCTACACCTCGACCGCCATGCCAATGCTGAGCGGAACGCTGGTCACGGCGGCCGGTTTTCTGCCCATTGCGACGGCGGCGTCCTCCACCGGCGAATACACGCGCTCCATTTTCCAGGTTACGGTGATCGCGCTGCTCGTGTCATGGGTCGCGGCGGTGGTGTTCATTCCCTACCTCGGTTACAAGCTGCTGCCCGATTTCAAGGCCGCCGGCCACGCGGACCCGGATGAAGCCGAGCGCGCGCTCTACGACACCAGGTTCTTCCGGCGTTTTCGCGCCCTGGTCGACTGGTGTGTCGGCTGGCGCAAGACTGTGATCGCCACCACGCTGCTGCTGTTTGTGTTGTCGCTCTTCGGTTTTGGCTTTGTGCAGCAGCAGTTCTTTCCCGATTCAACGCGCCTTGAATTGCTGCTCGACCTGCGATTGCCCGAAGGTTCCTCCTACGCCGCCACCGAAGCCGAGGTGAAAAAAGTCGAGCGTATCCTCGCCAAGGAGCAGGGCATAGACAACTACGTCAGCTATGTCGGCACCGGCAGTCCGCGCTTTTACCTGCCGCTCGATCAGCAACTGACCAACACCAACTTTGCCCAGTTCGTCATTCTTGCCAAGGGGCAGGCCGAGCGCGAGGCGCTGCGGGTCAGGCTGATCGGCCTGTTCGAAGATGATTTCCCGACGCTGCGTGCCGCCGTCAACCGCCTGGAGAACGGTCCGCCGGTTGGCTTTCCGGTGCAGTTTCGCGTGTCCGGAGAGGACGTGCCCACGGTGCGAAAATACGCCGCGCAGGTGGCCGCGGTGATGCGCGCCAACGCGAACCTGCAGAACGTGCAGTACGACTGGGACGAGCCCTCCAAGGTGATCAAGCTCGACATCGACCAGGGCAAGGCGCGCGTGCTGGGCATCTCTTCGCAGGATTTGTCGACCTTCATCAACACCTCGCTCAAGGGTTTTAGCGTGACCACTTTCCGCGAACGCGACAAGCTGGTGGAGGTGCTGCTTCGCGGCGCCGAGCAGGAGCGCGCCAGGCTTTCGCTGCTTGGCAATCTGTCCGTGCCCACACCCTCGGGC
The DNA here is from genome assembly GCA_945892985.1 of Bordetella parapertussis. Lineage (GTDB taxonomy): Bacteria > Pseudomonadota > Gammaproteobacteria > Burkholderiales > SG8-39 > CAITSH01. Next base: position 119,135 of record CAMDDU010000006.1, on the reverse strand, counting down.
AAGCCGGTGCCGCTGGCGCAAATCGCCACCATAAGCTACGGTTTCGAGGAGGGCATCATCTGGCGGCGCAACCGCGTGCCCACCGTCACCGTAAGGGCCAATGTCTACGGCAAGATACAGGCGCCGGCGGTGACCGCCCAGGTCGAATCCAAACTCGCAGCCATTCGCAGCGCACTGCCCTCAGGCTACCTGCTCGAAACCGGCGGCGCGGTGGAGGACAGCGCCAAGGGCAGCAAGTCGGTGGCCGCAGGCGTGCCGCTGTTTCTGGTGGTGGTGTTCACGGTGCTGATGATCCAGTTGCAGAGCTTCCAGCGCGTGCTGCTGGTGGCCATGACCGCGCCGCTCGGGCTGATCGGCGTCACGCTGGCATTGCTGCTGTTCAACGTGCCCTTTGGTTTTGTCGCCATGCTGGGCACCATCGCGCTGTCGGGCATGATCATGCGCAACTCGCTCATCCTGGTCGATCAGATCGAACAGGATATCGCCGCAGGGCGTGCGCCCTGGATCGCCATCGTCGACTCGACGGTGCGCCGCTTCCGGCCCATCGTGCTGACCGCCGCCGCAGCGGTGCTCGCCATGATCCCGCTCACGCGCAGCGCCTTTTTCGGCCCGATGGCGGTGGCCATCATGGGCGGGTTGGTGGTCGCCACCGCGCTGACGCTGTTGTTCCTGCCGGCGCTGTACGCGGCCTGGTTCCGGGTGAAGCGGCCGCAGGCGGCCTGAGTGTATCCAGCAAGGGCGCATCCAGCCCAGGGCCGTGCCGGCTGCGTGGCCGGCCGCGCCTGCATTACGCGTATAACCAGCCAACTTTAAGTTCTTTCTGTGCCATACGCGCAAACGGTATCCTTACGCTCTTTTCGCTTCGCCGCCTGTCGTCATCGTGCAGCACATCCTCAGGGTATCGCCCGCAAAGCCATGTCCGACGGGCATTTCCAGCCGCTTGTTCGCCGGGTTGCCGTGTTTAGTTTGCTCCCCGCGTTGATGCGGTGTTTTCGCGGAGGCAATTTGGGGCGGCATGGGTTGACAGAATTTTTCAGCTGGCGTAACGTTCTTTCATGGATGTGAAAACCGCCGCACGCACGCTGGACCTCTTCGAAGCCTTCACGGGAGAGTGTAAGCCGCTGTCCTTGTCCGACCTCGCGCGCGCCATCGGTGCCCCGGTATCGAGTTGCTTTGGCCTGGTGAAAACACTGGAGAACCGCGGCTACCTGTATTCGGTGGGCGCACGCCGCGCCTTTTACCCGACACGAAAAATGCTCGACAACGTGCGCCGCATCGCCGCCCACGACCCGCTCGCCGACATTGCGCGGCCGGTGCTTGAGGTGCTGGGCCGGCAGTCGGGCGAGACCGTGCTGTTTTCACGCCGCGCCGGTGAAAGCGTGGTCTACATTGACGTCATCGAGTCGGCGCACAAGATCCGCTACGCGGCGCAGGCCGGGGAGTTTTTTCCCATTCATTGCAGCGCCAGCGGCAAGGCGATACTTGCGTCCATGCCCGAAGTCGAGCGCCGCGAGTTTGTTGCAGGGCTGCGCCTTGATCGCGTCACATCCAGCACCATCACGAAAAAGACTGCGCTGCTGAAGGAACTCGCGGTTTCGCTGGAGCGCGGCTGGTTCGTCAATAGCGGCGAGCACGTCGAGGATGTGATGGCCATAGCCGTGCCGGTGCGCGTGCACGGTGAAATCTGCGCCATGGGCGTGGCCGGGCCGATCCAGCGCATCGAGGCGAAGTTCGACAAACACCTGAAGGCCTTGCGCACGATGCTGGGCGAGTTGGAGAAATCATGATTTACGCGACGGCGCGCCGCTGCCGCGTGAATTTTTGTAAGGCCCGCGACTGCGGGCATGCAGGGTACTGACAATTGAACACCTGAACACCCGAACACCTGACTGACTAACCGTTTAACTCTGGGAGAGACCAATGAATCTTCGCCGCAAGCTGCTACTCGCATCGATCGCCGCCGGACTCGCGGCGCCTGCACTGATCCTGACGTCCCCCGCGGCGCTGGCCCAGAGTGAGCCCTTCCGCATCGGCACCGTGTTGTCGGTCAGCGGCCCCGGCGCCTTTCTCGGCGACCACATGAAGCGCGGAATGGAACTAGCGATCGAGGAGATCAACGCCAAGGGCGGCATCAACGGGCGCAAAATCGAATGGGTGTTCTACGATGCCGAGACCCAGGCCTCCAAGGCCGTCACCTCGACGCGGCGCCTGATCGAGCAGGACAAGGTCGACATCATCGTCGGTGGCGGCAACGCCAGCGGCCTCGCACTGGCAATGGTGCCCATCGTGGAAAAGGCGCAAATTCCCTTCCTGTCCACCGAAGGCAGCATGCAGATCGTCAATCCGGTGGCCGAGCGCAAGTGGACCTTCAAGAGCACGCTCGATGACGACAAGGTGCTCGAGCGCGCCGCCGATTCCTTTGCCAAGCGCGGCATCACCTCGGTTGCGCTGCTCTACGACAGCTCCGGTTTTGGCCAGAGTGCCAAGGAGCAGATGGAAAAAGTCGCGCCCAAGCGCGGTCTCAAGGTCTTGTATGAGACCTTCAATCCATCCGACACCGACATGACCGCCCAGCTTACGCGGATCAAGGCGAGCGACGCCAAGGCCATCATCTGCTGGACCATCACCCCGGCCGGGGTGGTCTTCATCAAGCAGGCCAAGCAGCTGGGCCTCGGCGACCGCGTCATCATGCACGGCTACGGTTTCGTCGACGACCGCTACATGAAGCAGGCCGAAGGCGCGGCCGAGGGCATGGACTTGCTGTCGCAGAAATTCCCGGTAGGCCCCGATCTGCCGGCCAGCGACCCGCTCAAGCAGCGCATTGCCGATGTAACCGCCCGCTTCGAGAAGCGCTTCAACACCAAGCCCAACCAGTTTGTCGCGCAGACCTACGATGCCATCTACATGGCGGCCGAGGCGCTCGCAAAGGGTGGCAAGGACAAGGAAAAAATACGCGCTGCGCTGGAGGGCCTGAAGAACTTCAAGGGCGCCGGCGGCGACTTCAGCTTCTCGCCGACCAGCCATTCCGGCCTCGGCAAGGACGACGCGGTGGTGATCAACTGGAAGAACAACGGCTGGCGCTTGGCGCCGTACTGAGCGATGAATCCGTATGTCACTGGTGAAATAGCTTTCATTGCGAGCGCAGCGAAGCAATCCGGTGAAAATCGCGATGTTGCATTTGCTACGAGATTGCTTCCTCGCTTCGCTCCTCGCAATGACGTTGGTGGGGCGTTGACGCCTTGAGTGCCGTCGCCATTCGCAGCCTGCTCGACCAGTCCGAGTCGCGTTTTCCGCTTGATCTGGGTGTACGGATTCCGAAAATCCGCGAGCTCTATCGCCTGGCCTCGGCCAAGCAATGGGATCCGGTGGATGCGATTCCATGGGATACGCTGCGTCCGGAGGATTACGCCGAGGAGCAGCGACTCGCGGCGCGCATGTACTGGAGCCGGCGCACCTGGAGCGAGTACGGTGCGATTTCCGAGTCGCCGGCGCTGCAAATCCGTTTTTGCCAGCAGCGCGAGGCACCCGACCTGCGTTTTTTCTTCACCCTGCGCACCCAGGAGGAATCGCGCCACGCCGAGGTGTCCTACCTTTTTGCAGAAAAACTCGGCGGTTACATCGCCGCGCCCAAGCAGTCGGCATTCGAGGGCGCGGTGGCGACGCACGGCGTGCGCAAAATGGCGCTCGACCTTGATATGCCGCTGGAGGCGACTATTGCGTCCCTCGTCTGCGCCGCCGAGGAGCTGGCCTTCGACATGATCCACCATGTCGCCAGTGTCTCGACCAATCCGGCCGCCAAGAAAATCTTCAAGCTGATCGCGCGTGATGAAGTGCGCCATTGCGCCTTCGGCTGGTATTTCATGGAACACCGCATTCCACACATGAGCCGCGCTGAAATCCTGCGGGTGCAGGAGGCGACCGAGTTCATGATCGAAAAAATTTACCTCAACGGTTACCAGGAAGCCTGGCTCGCGCCCGACACGCCTGCGTCGCGTGACGAAATCGAGGCCGATCGCATCACCTACGAGGCGGGCCTCGGGGCGACCATAGAGCCCATCCAGAAACCGGTGTTCATCGCCACAGTCAAGCGCGTCAGGAAGCTGATGGAGCCCTGGGGCTTCACGCTCAAGCCGTTCTACCATCCCAAGCTCGGCACCATCTGAACCTTGGTCCAATATTTTGAATAGCCGGTTAGTAGGTCCCCTCCCTAGCAGGGCGAGTGTCCCGTTGCATCGGGACACCGTTCGACGGGCGCGGAGCATGCTCCGCGAAACCCCCGCCTCACCCGCCTGCGGGAGAGGGAGCGTATTGGTCGCGGTTTTTGATCTGTCATGATTTCGAAAAAAATTAGGAGGGCGAAATGAGTGCAGTCCTGTCGCACAGCCTGTTGGACGAGTCCGAGTCGCGGTTCCCGCTCGACCTGAACATTCGCATCCCGAAAATCCGCGACCTCTACCGCCAGGCCACGGCCAAGCAGTGGGATCCGGTCAAGGCCGTGCCCTGGGATGAGCTCCACCCGGAGCAATACAGCGACGAACAGCGTTATGCCGCGCGCCTGTACTGGAGCCGCCGCGCCTGGGGCGAGTACGGCGCCATATCCGAATCGCCGGCGCTGCAAATCCGCTTTTGCCAGCAGCACCATGCGCCCGATATGCGTTTCTTTTTCACGCTGCGCACCCAGGAAGAATCACGCCACGCCGAGGTCTGCTACCTGGTCGCCGAGAAGCTCGGCGGCTATATCGACGCGCCGGTGCAATCGGCCTTCCAGGGTTCGGTCGCCACCCACGGCGTGCGCAAAATGGCCCTCGATCTCGATATGCCCCTTGAGGCGACCATCGCCTCCCTCGTCTGTGCCGCCGAGGAAATCGCCTTCGACGTGTTTGGCCACCTGATCAAGATCACCACCAACCCGGCGGCCAAACGCGCGCTGCAACTGATCATGCGCGACGAGGTGCGCCATTGCGCCTTTGGCTGGGCTTATATGGAAGAGCGCGTCAAGGAACTCACGCCCGGGCAACTCGCCGGCGTCGAGCAGGCCGTGGTCAACATGATAGAAAAAGTCGAGCTCAACGGCTATCACAGCGCCTGGCTGGGGCCGGACACGCCGGCGACGCGCGCCGAAACCGAAGCCGACCGCATCACCTATGAGGCCGGTCTTGGCGCCACCGTTGAGTCGGACGAAAAGCCGGTGTTCATAAAAAGTATCAAGCGCATCCGCAAGCAGATGCAGGCCTGGGGCTTTACGCTGAAACAATTCACGCACCCGAAAATAGAAGGCGCTTTTTGATGAGTGCCGCCACCGTAACCGCCGCCGCGTCCAACACCCAGTCCCTGCAAGACCCCAAGGTCCGCCGTGCGCGCCGCCGCCGCGCCGATCCGCTCGTTGAACGTCGCTTCCCGCTGCACCTCGAGCCGCACATGCAGACCATACGCGGCCTCTACCATCAGGCCAAGACCGCGCACTGGGATCCGGAAAAGCACATTCCCTGGGCGAAGTTCGACGCGTCCGCCTACGGCGCCGAGCAATTGCGCGCCGCGGCCCTGTCCTGGAGCCGCCGCGCCTGGACCGAGTACGGCGGCCTTCCCGAGACGCCGGCCATCCTGATCCGCTTTTGCCTTGAACACGGCGGCGAGAGCGACCCGAAAATGTTTCTCACCGTGCGCGGCAGCGAAGAAGCCTGGCATACCGAGTGCTGCTGGCGTTTTGCCGACCTCGTCGGCAAATACAGCGACCGGCCGGCCAGTGACCACTACGCCGGCTTGTTCAATCAGGATTTTCACCGCGAGGCTTTCGAGCCGGGTATTTCCGTCGACGCCTATATCGCCGTGCACTCGGCCATCCTCGACGGCATAGACCTGGAACTCAACCGCGGCTACCTGCGCCACGCTACCGATCCTGTGGCGCTGTCCATGTTGAAGCGCATGGTTCAGGACAAGGAGCGCCACGTCGCCTTCGGCTGGGTCTACCTCGCCGAGCGCGCCGCGGGCTGGGATGACGCGGCACGCGCCGAAATCAGCGCCGAGATCGACCAGGCGCTCGAAGGCCTGCTGCTCTCGGGCGCGATCTGCGCCTGGCTCGCCCCTGGTGGCATCGCCGATGACATCGTTGCCGCCGATGCGATCACGCGCCAGGCCGGGCTGGGCGCGATGAGCGTCGCCGAAGAGTCCGCGGTGGTGGCGCAATTCCTGGGCGAGGCGCGCGATCATCTGGCGCGCCTGGGTGTGGCCATGGCCGACATCCGCGACCGCGCAGCTGCGGGTGACCGCGTAGCCGTTTCGGGCTGAGAGCTTGGATTCAGGACTGCTACTGCAACTGGCCTTCGGAGGCATTGCCACCGGCGCCATTTACGCCCTGGTGGCACTGGGCTTCAACGTCGTGTTCAAGTCCACCGACGCGATCAACTTCGCCCAGGGCGAGTGGGTCATGGCAGGGGGCATGATGGCGGCGTGGATACACCAGCAGTTCGCCTGGCCACTGCTCGCGCTGGTGCCCCTGGCGGTGGTCTGCGTTGCCGTGCTGGGCCTCGTGTCCGAACGCCTGGCCGTCTATCCGCTGTCTCAGCCCTCGCCGATGTCGATCACGCTGGTGACCATAGGCTTTGCCATCGCCACCAAGGCGCTGGTGATGCTGGTGCTGGGCAAGAACCCGATGAGCCTGCCGAGTTTTTCCGGCGTCGAGTCGATACAAATAGGCGGCGCGAGCCTGCAACCGCAAGCCTTGTGGATAGTCGGCCTGCTGCTCGCCACCATGGCCGGCATGCACTTGTTTTTCGAACGCACGCTGCTCGGCCGCGCAATGAAGGCTGCGGCCGCCGACCGCGAGGCGGCGGCGCTGGTAGGTATCAATGTGCCGCGCACGGTGATGTGGTCTTTTGTCATTGCCGCCGGCACCGGTGCGCTGGCCGGCATCATCATCACGCCGATCACGCTGACCTCCTTCAATGCCGGCACCGTGCTCGGTTTCAAGGGTTTTTCCGCAGCCATGCTGGGCGGCCTGGGCAATCTGCCCGGCGCCTTGGTCGGCGGCCTTCTGCTCGGCCTGCTCGAGTCCTTTTCGGCGGCCTTCATTTCATCCAAGTACAAGGATGCCGTGGCGTTTATCGTGCTGCTGGGCCTGTTGTTCTTCCGCCCCTCCGGTCTGTTCGGTCGGGCCCAGATGCAAAAAGTCTAGGCGACAGGACCCGATATATGCACGCACAAATCTCTGCCGCCACTTACCGCGGCCTCGGCATCCTGTGGCTGTTGCTGGTCGCGCTGCCCTGGATCATGCCCAACAGCTACTGGCTCAACCTCGCCACGTTGTGGTTGACCAACCTGTTGCTGATTGCCAGCCTCAACCTGTTGATGGGTTATAGCGGGCAGATATCGCTGGCGCACGGCGCATTTTTTGGCATCGGCGCCTATGTCAGCGGTGTGCTCGGCGCCAAGTACGGCATCTCCCCGTGGATAGGCCTGCCCGTGGCGCTGGCTTTTACCGGCCTGGTCGCCTTTATTGTCGGTTGGCCCACGCTGCGCCTGCGCGGCCACTACCTCGCGATGGCGACGCTAGGTTTCAATGCCATTGCATCGGTGCTGTTCGTTGAACTGCGTGACTGGACCGGCGGCCCCAACGGCCTTGTCAACATTCCGCCGTACGCGATTTTCGGGCTCAAGCTCGATTCCGACCGTGCGTTTTATTTTCTGGCGCTGATCGCGGTCGGCGTCGCCATGCTGCTGCTCTTGAACCTGCTTGACTCGCGCACCGGTCGCGCGCTGCGCGCGCTGTCCACGGCCGAGGTCGGCGCCGAGTGCATGGGTGTCAACGTGCACAAGTACAAAATTCTGGTGTTTGTCGTCAGCGCCATGCTGGCCGCGCTGGCCGGCTGTCTTTACGCCCACCACAACGCCTTTGTCTCGCCCGATTCCTTTGACTTCATGGCCAGCACCATGCTGGTGGTAATGGTCGCCCTCGGCGGCACCGGCCACTGGTGGGGCGCTTTCATCGGTGCGCTGATCTATACCGTGCTGCCCGAATTGCTGCGCTCCTTCGGTGACCTCGAACTGCTGGTTTATGGCGTCAGCCTGGTGCTGGTGTTGCTGTTTTTCCCGCGCGGCCTTGGCGGCGCGCTCGATTTGCTGCGTGAACGCGTGCTGCGGCTATCGACGCGGCGGCGTGCGCGCAAGGGGACGCCCTGATGGACGACGGCATAGTGGAAGACAGCATAGCGGACGCCATCATAGAAGTGCGCGGCGTCTCGGTGTCTTTCGGCGGGCTGACGGCGGTGGCCGATCTTGATTTCGCCGTGCCGCGCGGCGCCATCAAGGCGGTGATTGGCCCCAATGGCGCGGGCAAGACCACGCTGTTCAATGTCATTTCCGGCGTGCAGGCACCGTCCTCGGGCCGCGTGCTGCTGGCCGGCGAGGATGTCACCGCCACCGCGGCGCACGAGCGCGTGCAACGCGGCTTGGCGCGCACCTTCCAGAACCTGCAGGTCTTTTCGGGCATGAGCGTGCTCGAGAACGTCGTGGTGGGCATGCACACCCGCCTCAAGTCCGGCGTGTTCAACGCATTGCTGCGCCTGCCCTCGGGGCGGCGCGAGGAGGCGCAGGCGCGCGACAAGGCGCGGGCGCTGCTCGGGCGCGTCGGGCTTGCCGCCAAGGCCGATTCGCCGGTGTCGGCGCTGTCCTTCGGTGACCTGAAGATTGTTGAGATTGCGCGCGCACTCGCCTCCGAACCCAAGCTGCTGTTGCTCGATGAGCCCACCGCCGGCCTGCCCGCCGCCGAAGCCGGGCGCGTCGCCGAGGTGATCCGCGCCATCAACGCCGAGGGCGTGACGGTACTGCTCGTGGAACACAATATGCGCGTGGTGATGGCCATCAGCCACGACATCCTGGTGCTCAATTTCGGCAGGCGCATCGCCGAGGGCGAACCGGCGGCGGTGCGCGCGCACCCCGAGGTCATTGCCGCCTATCTTGGTACCGACGCCGATGCCCAAAGGATGAACGTCGGGGCTGCGGGCACTGCGCATGTTTAGCGTGCGCAAGCTGGTGGTCGGTTACGGCCCGGTGACGGCGCTGGCCGGCATAGACCTTGATGTCGCCGAGGGCGAAATCGTCTGTGTCATCGGTCCCAACGGCGCCGGCAAGACCACGTTGATGAAGACGGTGGTCGGATTATTGCGGCCTCGTTCGGGCGAGGTGGCGCTCGATGGCAAGCCCCTGCAGCGCGGCGCCGACAAGCGTGTGCGCGCCGGCATTGCGCTGGTGCCCGAAGGTCGGCGAGTGTTCGCGCCGCTGAGCGTGCGCGACAACCTCGAGCTTGGCGCCTACGTGCGCCTGTCGCGCGGCGAGCGTGATGCGGTTGCCGCCGACCTTGCGCGCATCTACGACATTTTTCCGCGCCTGCGCGAGCGCGCCGGGCAAGCGGCCGGTCTGCTCTCGGGCGGCGAGCAGCAGATGGTGGCGATAGGCCGCGCGCTGATGGCGCGCCCGCGCCTGTTGCTGCTGGACGAGCCCTCGATGGGCCTCGCGCCACTGGTGGTGGCGGAAATTTTTTCAGTCATCCGCCGCCTGCACGCCGAGGGCACGACGGTGCTGATCGCCGAACAGAATGCGCGCATGGCGCTGTCGGTGTCGCAGCGCGGCTATGTCATCGAGGCGGGGCTGGTGGTGAAGTCGGCCGCGGCGGCTGAGCTGGCCGGCGATCCGGCGGTGCGCGAAGCCTATCTTGGCGGAGCCTAGGAAAGCCATGACTGAACGTTTTGACAAGCCCGATGCCGGCGTGCCCGATGACCCGCTGTGTTTTTATTCGGTGGATCAACTCGTCGGGGCGTATCGCTGCGGCACGCTGTCACCGCTGACGGTGGCGCAGGCGATGTTCGCGCGTATCGCACGCGTCAATCCGCGTCTTGCCGCCTATTACGCGCTGGACGAGGCAGGGGCACTGCAAGCGGCGCGCGCCTCCGAGTCACGCCATCGCGACGGGACGGCAAAGTCCGCCCTAGACGGCGTGCCGGTGGCCATCAAGGACCACATCGATGTCGCCGGCATGGCCAGTCCGCGCGGCATGTCCCTCACGAGTGCAAGCGCGGCAAGCCTGGCGACGCAGGATTCGCCGGTGACGGCGCGGCTGCGCGAAGCCGGTGCGTTGATTCTGGGCAAGACCACTATGCCGGAGTTGTCGGTGATTCCGGTGACCCACACGCGCGCCTTCGGCATCACGCGCAATCCCTGCGACACCGCACGCTCGCCCGGTGGATCCAGCGGTGGCGGCGCGGCGGCGGCCTCGGCAGGCCTGTGCACCATTGCCATCGGTTCGGACGGCGGCGGCTCGATCCGCCTGCCGGCTTCTTTCACCGGTATCGCCGGGCACAAGCCTACCCTCGGGCGCGTTCCCTACCATCCGGGCCAGACCGACCGTACCGTGGCCGGGCCTCTGGCGCGCAGCGCGCGCGATTGCGCGCATGCCATGAACGTCATCGCCCGAGCGGACGGGCGCGACTGGATGGAGTTGCCGGTCGATGACACCGACTACGTTGCGGCGCTGGCCGGCGCCAGCTTGAAGGGCCTGCGCGTCGCCTACAGTCCCGATTACGGTTACCAGAAGGTCGACGCAGCAGTTGCAGCCCTTGTCGATGCCGCAGTCGAGGCCATGGCGCGTGCCGGCGCGACAGTGACGCGCATCGCCACCGTCTGCCGCGATCCCTTCCGGCCCTACATGATCCAGGCCGGCCTGCGCCTGCGCGCGAGCAAGCGGCGCGACGACGATCCGCCGGCGGTGGCGAGCATGCTCGACTTTGCCGCCAGCATCACGCCCGAGGATCTGCAGTTTCTACTCGACGAGCGCAACCGCCTGGGCGCAGACCTGCTGCGCATATTCAAGTCGCACGACATGCTGCTGTCACCGACCTCGCCAGTGGTCGCACCGGCGGTGGGCGAGTTCTACCCGGACGGCGATACGCTGGGCGAGGCCAACCGCAATCTGATCGGCTTCACCTGCCCGGTCAATCTGGTGCACATGCCGGCGGTTAGCGTACATTGCGGGCATGCCGCCGGTTTGCCGGTTGGCCTGCAGTTCGCCGGTCCGAAATTTTCCGATGCGCGCCTGCTGGCGGTGGCGGCGGCGTTCGAAGGATTGACTGAAAACCGCGCTGCGGCAGGGACATGATGACTGGAAAGTCCCGCCAGACAAGGGTTTCCAGACTATGCCTGTTCCCGCGGGCGGCTACAGCGGGTGCCGGTGCAAGCTTGATTTTATGTTGCGGAGAAAGACCATGATTCCAGGCAAGCGGGTTCTCAATGCATTGCTGCTAGTCGCGTGCTTCGCCGCAGGTGCGGCACTGGCGCAAGCCTATCCATCAAAACCGCTGCGCATGGTGGTGCCTTTTCCGCCCGGCGGCTCGGCCGACATACTGGGGCGCAGTGTCGGGCAAAAACTCGGCGAGCGCCTGGGCCAGCCTGTTGTCATCGACAATCGTCCGGGGGCGGGCGCGTCGATAGGCGCCAAGGCGGTTGCCGAAGCGCCGGCCGACGGTTACACGCTGCTGCTCGGGACGGTGAGCTCGCACGCCATGAGCCCGGCCACCAACGCCGTGGGCTATGACCCGGTAAAGGATTTCACGCCCATCGCCGAAATAGCCTCCATACCCTTTGTCGTGCTGGTCCATCCCGGCGTGCCGGTGAAAAGCATCGCCGAACTGGTGGCGCTTGCCAAATCCAAACCGGGCCAGGTGACGTATGCCTCGGCCGGCAGCGGCACCTCCAACCATCTCGCCGGTGAGCTGCTGGGCATGGCCGCCGGCATCAAGATGCTGCATGTGCCCTACAAGGGCAGCGCGCCGGCGCTCAACGATTTGCTCGGCGGCCAGGTCAATGCCATGTTTGACCTGCAGCTGACGGCCATGCCGCAGATCAAGTCGGGCAAGGTGCGCGCCCTCGCCATGACCGGCGCCAAGCGCAGCGCGCTGCTGCCCGAGCTACCGACGGTGCGCGAGGCCGGCGTCCCCGGCTACGAGGTCACGGCATGGTTCGGTTTTTTCGGACCGGCCGGCGTGCCCAAGCCCATCGTCGACAGGCTTAATGCCGAACTTAACGCCATCATGAAACTGCCCGATATCCGCGCCAAGTTCGCCGAACTGGGCGTCGAGACCGAATCGGGCTCGGCCGAGGAGTTTGCCGGCTTTGTGCGCGGGGAGGCGGGCAAGTGGGCGGCGGTGATCAAGGCCGCTGGCATTGTCGCGCAATAAGCAATAAGTACTGCCGGAGGGCTCTGCCCTCGTTAAAATAGCCGCGAGTCCGCATGCGGATTTTTCACGTTTCACCTTTTACCTTTCACCCATTACCCATTACCCATTACCCATTACCCATTACCCAGAGACGGAACAGCCATGAACCAACGCCGCAACCTCAATCCAAAAACCGTCATCCAACCGGGCGGTCCCTACAGCCAGGCCGTGCTCAGCCCGGCCAGCGGGCAATTGCTGCACGTGTCGGGTCAGGTGGCGATGCGTCTTGATGGCAGTGTGCCGGCGGATTTCGTTGAGCAGGCCGAACTGGTGTGGAGCAACCTCGTTGAGGTGTTGCGCGAGGCGCAGATGGATGTGTCGCATCTCGTAAAGGTGGTGACTTACCTCACCAACGCGGCAGATCTGCCGCAACTCGGGCCGGTGCGCGGAAAATTTCTCGGCGACAGCCGCCCGGCCTCGACGCTGGTCGTCGTCAGCGCGCTGGCCAAGCCGGAATGGAAAATCGAAGTCGAGGCTGTCGCGCTGAAAAACTGAAGGGATGACGCACAGGCCTATCGGCAACCGATGACCTCATCTGCAATCGGTTCGCCCTGAGTCTGTCCCCTTCCGGGATTAGCTTAGGCGCATCGAAGGGCTCCGACGGGCTTAGCCCGAATGGCTTGATGTCGCGAACTACGGAATGTAAAAAGGGCTGATCGTCCCTTTGTTAGTCTGCGCTCAGCGCAGCGTCTCAAAAAAATCCAGGATCTCGCGCCCGAGGATGTCTTCCTCGGTGTTGAAGTGCGCGACGATGGACATGTGGTTGTGCCGCGTCAGCCTGAGGTAGCGCGGCGCGCGGCGCCGGCCGATGCTTAGCTTGTGCGCGAGCTCGAGGCCGTAGACGTCCAGCAGCGGGTTTTCGAATTCGGCGTTGACAATGAACACCGGCAGATCGCCGCCGCCATGCTTGACGTGGCTGACCGGCGAGCGCGCCTCGTATTGCGTAATGTCGTCGCCAAAATAAGCTTTAACGCCGGGCGCGTTCGGGTTCTCGGGCGACTGGTCGGCGCGCAGTCTGGCGGAAATCAATACCATTGCAGTGACATGTCTGCCCTGGTAGCCAAGAGCCCGGTCGTAGGCATAACTCGCGACATGCGTGCCGCCGGCCGAATGCCCGAGAAGAAACAGGTGCGCCGGGTCGCCGCCATGGCGCTGCACATTGGCATGCAGCCAGCCCATCGCCAGTGCCAGGTCGTCGGCGCCGCCCGGGTACGCCGCTTCGGGCGCAAGGCGGTATTCGACATTGATGCCAAGGTAGCCCTGGCGTGCAAACCAGTACAAAACGTTGTCGTAGATTTCGTCGCTCGTGCGCTTGTCGCCGCGGATAAAGGCGCCGCCGTGGACGAATATCGCCACCGGTGCGTTATTGCAATGCGCCGGTTGGAACACATCGAGCACCTGGCGCGGGTGTGCGCCGTAGGCGATGTCGCGCGTCACGGTGATGCCGCCCTTGGGTGCGGCGGCGAGCAGCGGCGCGTAGGCCTTTTTGGTCAGGTCACTGTGCTGCTGGATATTGCTCGCCCAGACCGGGCCGATCGCGGCCATCGCCTGTTGCAGCGACTGCGGCGCGCCAGAGAGCGGTTGCAGGCCGGATTGGCTGCGCTTGTTCAAGCCGCGACCTTGACCCCCGCCGCAGCGCCGCCGTTCGGCGTGCGCATGGATTCGAGAATAGCGCGCATGTCTTCAATGGTCGCGAGGCGCGGGTTCATGCGCACCTGGCCGCTTTTCATCGCCGCCTGTGCGACTTTTTCGCGCGCTTCATCACTTGGAACAAAACGATCGAGGCTGAGGTCAAGGTCGAGCGCGTGACGCAGTCGCGCCAGACCCTCTGCCGCGGTTGTGGCGCCGAAGGCGCGGGCGACCACGGCGGCTTTCGCACCCATGCTCGCCTCGTTATAGGCGGTGACTGCCGGCAGTGCCAGGGCGTTGCCAAGGCCGTGCGCGACGTGATGCAGCGCGCCAAGCGGCGCGGCGATAGCGTGCGCGAGGCCCAGGTTGGCGCTGTTGAAGGCAATCGCCGCCTGGCAGGAGGCGATCAGGCACCAGCTTCGCGCCGCCGGGTGGGCCGGTTCCTTGTAGGCGGTCACCAGCCATTGCCCGAGCAGGCGCATTGCCGATTCAGCAAACGGATCGCTCATGATTGAAGCGGCTTTTGACACGTAGGCCTCGACAGCATGCGTCACCGCGTCGTAGCCGGAGGCGGCTGTGACCGTCGCCGGCGCTGACACACACAGGCTGGCGTCAAGCAGCGCGATTTGCGGCGTCATTTCCTGCGATCGAAAAATCAGCTTGATAGCGGAATCGGGTTTGCCGGCGACGGCCGATTCGGACACTTCACTGCCAGTACCGGCAGTGGTTGGCACGGCGACCAGGAGGCTGGCATGCGGTTTGAAGCGCTTGCCGAAGCCGGACACCGATTCTGCCGTGCCCGGGTTGGACAACAGCAGGCGCGCAACCTTCGCGGTGTCCATGGCCGAGCCGCCACCGATGGCGACGATGAAATCGGGGCTGGCCGCCGCTAGCGACGCTGCGCAGGCCTCAATGGTCACGGTATCAGGTTCATGCGCCGGCACAAAATGAAACGCAGCGGGCTTGCCGCAGGCCGCCTGCAGCATGGCGCCGACACGCGCGGCCATTTCGCTGTTTTCGAAAAAGCCGTCCATAACGACGGCCGGCTTGCTGGTGCCGGCCTCCTTGGCGAGGTCGCCGAGCTTGTCGAGGCCGCCCCAGGCCGAGATGATGCGCCGGTTGGAGTGGACAAAGGTAAAGGCTTGGGGGGCGTCTTGCATGTTGGTACCTCGCGATAAATTATTTACGGGGGGGACGACGTGCGCCGACCGCGGTGCTCAGGAGATATCCATCACCACGCTCTTGTGCTGCAGGTAGGCGTCCAGGCCTTCGATGCCCAATTCGCGGCCGTAGCCACTCATCTTGTAGCCGCCGAAGGGCATTTCAATACCGATGACGGCCGGCGTGTTGACCGATACCGTGCCGGCCTCAATTTTCGCCGCGATCTGGTGGCCGCGCGACAGCGAACGCGTCCATACCGTTGCGGCCAGTCCGTAGTCTGAATCATTGGCCACTGCAATCGCCTCGTCCATGTCTTTGACGCGTATCACCGCCAGCACCGGACCGAAAATTTCTTCGCGCGCGATTTTCATCTGGTTGCTGGCGTGGTCGAAAATCGTCGCCTCGACGTAAGGTCCGGAAAGTCCGGCCGGTGCACCGCCGCCGCAGACCAGCTTTGCGCCCTCTGCCGTGCCGCTATCGCAATACCCGAGGATGTTTTGCTGCGCCGCCTTGTTGATGACCGGGCCCAGCGTGGTCGAGGCGTCCATCGGGTCGCCGGTCTTTAACAGTTTTGCGCGTGCGACGAGTTTTTCAACGACTTCATCAGCGACCGATTCCATGACGATGCAACGCGTGCGGGCGGCACACTTTTGCCCGGCATGGCCGAACACGCCTGCCGCTGTGCCCATGACAGCGCGATCGATGTCGGCGTCATCGCAAATCACTGCCGGGGATTTGCCGCCCAGCTCCAGTGTTACGCGCTTGACCGATTTTGCCGCGGCTTGCGCCACCTGTATCCCCACTTCGGTTGAACCGGTGAAGGATACCTTCGCGATGTCCGGGTGCGTGGCAAGTGCCATGCCGACCTCGCGGCCGGGGCCCGGCGTGACATTGAACACGCCTGCGGGCAGGCCGGCGGCTGAGGCAATCGCGGCGAAGGCGAGTGTGGACAGCGGCGTTTCACTCGCCGGCTTGACCACCACGGTGTTGCCGGCGGCCAGCGCCGGCGCAAGTTTCCAGATCATCAGCAGCAGCGGAAAATTCCACGGCAGGATCAGGCCGCATACGCCCAGCGCCTCGCGCCGCACGAAGCGGTGTGTGGATTCGGCGCTCGCCACCACACGCCCGTCTAGGCGCTCGGCGCAGCCCGCGTACCACTGCAGCGTGGCGATGCTGGCGCGAATGTCTATTTCAGCATCGGCAATGGTCTTGCCGCCATGATGTGATTCGAGTGCGACGAATTCGCGAAAACGCGACTGCAAGGCCGCGGCCATCGCCTGCAGCACTTTGGCGCGCTCCGCGGGAGGTTTTGCCGACCAGCCGCGAAAGGCGGCACGCGCCGCTGTGACTGCCGTGCCGACGTCCTTGGCCGAAGCGTAGCCGCATTCGGTGATCAGTGCGGTGTCGGCCTTGCCGAACACCTTGTGCCGGGCCGATGTCTCTACAAAGCCACCGTTGATGTAGATGCTCGAAGCCGGCGTTGCCTGCAGCAGTGCGGCGTAGTCGGACGGGGTGTAGGGTGCGGGTGTTGCGGAGGTCATGAATTCGATCCTTGCAGTTCAGGCGCCGAGGAAGGCGCCGGTTAAATCGCCAGAGGCGAGCAGTTCGCTCGATGTGCTCGTTGTTGTGATGCGGCCGAGCTGAATGACATAGGCACGATGCGATACCGAGAGCGCCTTGCGCACGTTTTGCTCCGCGAGAAGTACCGCGGCGCCCGATGCGGTGATGGCCTGCACGCGGTTGAGCACCTCCGTGGTCAGCAGCGGCGAGAGGCCGAGCGAGGGCTCATCGAGCAGCAGCAGTCGCGGCCGCACCATCAGCGCGCGGCCTATGGACAGCATTTGTTGCTGGCCGCCCGAAAGTACCCATCCGAGTTGCGTGCTGCGTTCGCGCAGCGCCGGGAAGATGGCGTAAATCTCGTCGGCGCGCGCCCGTCCGCCGTCCTTGTCGCGACTGGCCACCAACAGGTTTTCGTGCACGGTGAGGCCGGGAAAAATGCGCCGGCCTTCGGGCGAATAGCCGATGCCCAGATCAGCGCGGTCGGAAACCGGCCGGCGCGCCAGGTCCCCGCCCTCGAGGCGAATCCGGCCTGATGCGCAAGCGAGCATGCCCATGATGCATTTCATCAGCGTCGATTTGCCGGCACCGTTGGCGCCCACAAGGGCCACCGCCTCGCCCGGGTTGACCGTGAGGCTGACACCGCGCAGCGCCTCGATCTGGCCGTAGCGCGCGATGACATTGTCGATTTCGAGCAGCGCGCTCATGCCGGGTTTGCCAGCGCTGTTTCTTCGGGCGCGCCGAGGTAGGCCTCGATCACCAGCGGGTTGGCGCGGATTTCAGCCGGCGTGCCGGTGGCGATCAGCTCGCCGTGATCAAAGCAGGCCATGCGTTCGGCCAGCGGCATCAGGAAGGGCATGTTGTGCTCGATGACCAGGATGGACAGGCCGTCGCGGGCGAATACGCGCAGGCGCTCGGCGAGGTCGAGTTGCTCGTTTTCGTTGAGACCGGCGGCCGGCTCGTCGAGCAACAACAACTTGGGTTCGAGTGCAAGCGCGCGTGCGATCTCGACCTTGCGCTTGATGCCGTAGGCGAGGCTGCCGGCGGCGTTTTGCGCCACGCCAGCCACACCGAGCGCATCGAGCAGTGACATGGCCTGCGCGCGCGCACGCTGCCAGGCCGGGTCGTGCCAGCCGGCCGCCACCGTTTGGGCGAGGCCGGCGCTCTCAAAGCCGTAGCGCGCTACCGCGACGTTGTCGAGTACGCTCATTTCGTCGACGAGGTTGATGTTCTGGAAGGTGCGTGCAATACCGCTGCGCGCGATCGCAAAGCTCGCCTCGGTTTGAATGGGCCGCCCGTCCAGCATCACAGCGCCGCTGTCGGCGCGATAAATGCCGGTGATGATATTGAGCAGCGTGGTCTTGCCCGATCCGTTCGGGCCGATAAGCCCGAAAATTTCGCCGCGGGCCACCGTCAGCGTCACCTTGCTGAGCGCGACCAGGCCGCCGAAGCGCTTCTGGATGGCGCGGATTTCCAGCAGCGGTGCGCCGTTTCCCGCAGCGTTTGCCGTGGCGTTTCCCGGGGCATTTATTGCGCCGTGTGTCCGATGCAGCGCAATCGCGGCGGGAGGCGCCTGCGGTTTTTCCGGCCACAGCCTGGCACGCCAGTGCTCCAAGAGGCCGATCAGGCCGTAGGGTGCGGCGATGATCATGGCAAGCAGCGCGAGGCCGTAAGCGATGAGGTAGTACTTTTCCATCGCGCGAAACCACTCGGGCAGGTTGATGATGAGGATGGCGCCCAGGATGGCGCCGGCGATATGGGTGCGCCCGCCGACCACCGCAATGGTGAGGCAGGCGACCATGATGGGAAACTCCATCGCCTCGGGTGAGACGACGCGGATGGTATGCGCATACAGGGCTCCGGCGAGACCGGCGAACATGGCTGACAACAAAAACATCGCGTAACGCAGTTTGGCCGTGTCTATGCCCACCGACAGCGCGGCGATCGGGTTCTCGCGCGAAATGTGCAGCGCCGCGCCATACAGGCCGCGTGTTATGCGCCAGGACACAAAGGCGCCGGCCGCCACGCAGGCCCACACCGCCAGCATGATGCCGTGGCCTTTTTTCACCTCGAAGCCAAACAGGCTGAGTCCGGGCACGCCGGACAGGCCGTTGGAGCCGCCGGTGAAGTCCTGCCAGGCGATGACTATCAGCAGCAGAACCTGGCCTATGCCCAGGGTGGCGAGGGCGAAGTAATGGGATTCCAGGCGCAGCACCGGTGCCGCAATCAGTGCGGCCAGCACGAAGGGCAGCGCCATG
Source organism: Bordetella parapertussis (assembly GCA_945892985.1). GTDB lineage: Bacteria > Pseudomonadota > Gammaproteobacteria > Burkholderiales > SG8-39 > CAITSH01. Next base: position 100,267 of record CAMDDU010000006.1, on the reverse strand, counting down.
GAGAGTAGCAGCGTGTATTCGCCGCCAAGGCCGTAGCGCGCACCGAGGATGGCGGTGACATAGGCCCCGGCGCCAAAAAAGGTGCCCTGTGTCAGCGCCAGAGCGCCGGCGTGGCCGAAAATGAACTGATAACCAAGCGCCAGCAGCGCGTAAATGCCGACGATGGTGAAAATGCGTATTTGGTAGGCCGATTCCATTTGCAGCGGCCACAGGGCGAGCAGCAGCACCCCGGCAATGAGCAGCGGCCGGATGCCCGATTTGGACCAGTCGAGTATTGCCGCTGCCTTGTTCATACGCGTCGCTGCACGGTCTCTCCGAACAAGCCTTGCGGCCGGAAGAACATGATGGCCAGCAGCGCGATGTAGAGCAGGATGGTCGAGGCGGTCTGCGTGAACATCCATGGCGCGATGGTATTGAGTCCGGGTATCAGCAGCGGCAGTGAAGGCAGCAGCACCTCGAACAGCGCAATGATCAGCGCCCCGCAGGCGGCGCCAGACAGGCTGCCCCATCCGCCTATGGTGACGGCGATATAAGCCTTGATGATGTAATTGGTGCCGTCGGTCGGTGTGGTGAAAAAGGTGTTCGACAGCATCAGGCCGGCGGCGCCGGCGAGGGCTGAGCCGAGGGCGAAGGTCAGCGCGATCATGCGGTTGACGCGTATGCCCACGGCCTCGGCCATCTGTCTGTCCTGTGCCGTGGCGCGCAGCCTGCGACCAATGCCCGTGCGGTTAAGCAACAGGTGTTGCGCAAATATCAGGACGATGGCCACGGCGATGATGCCCACCGCCTGCTGGCTGATGCTGACGCCGCCGATGTCGATGATGCCGCCGGCGATCAGCGGTGGGCCCTTGCGCGGCTCGGCACCGAACATCGCGTTGGCCGAGTTCTGGAACACGATACCAAGGGCGATGGTGGAAATGAACACCGAGACCGGAGGGCGGCTTTTGAGGGGAAAATAGGCGAACGCCGAAAATACAAAGCCAAGCAGCGCCATCACTGCCATCACCAGCGGCAGCAGCACGGCGCCCGGCAGTTGCAGCACGCTTGCCGCCGCGATGGCCACATACCCGCCGGCCATCACCATGTCGCCATGGGTGAAGTTGACCGCGCCGGTGGCGTTGAGGATCAGTACAAAGCCCAGCGCCAGGAGGGCGTAAGCCGCTCCCAGCGCCAACGCGTTGGCGAGAATTTGCAAAAGCACTGGTGGTGGTCCGGTTGGCCCGAGTCCTGCGCGGCTCAGTCGTAGCGCTTGGCGATCTTTGGTGTACGGCTCAGGCCGTCGTAGCAGATGATCACCGCCGAGTTGGCCATGTTGCCCTTGCCGTCGGATTTGTAGGTCATGGCGATCCCCTTGTAGCTGCCGCCGGCGAGTACCTTGCGGATGTCCTCGGGCGTTTTTGCACCCTTGGCTGCGGCGTCGATGATCATGGCTGTGGCGTCGTACTGGCCTACGGCAAAGCCGTCCGGGTCCGACTTGAATTCGGTGCGGTACTGCGTGAGGAATTTTTCCATTTCGGGCGATCCGCCGGCGAGCGGCGAGGCGTTGGTCTCGGCGCAAACGCCCTTCAGTTCACCCGGTTCGAGCAGCGCCACTGTCGAGGGCTGGCTGAGGCCTGAGCCGGCAATGATGGGTAGGTTGACCTTGACCGCCGCAGCCTGCTTGAGGAACAGCGCCGAGGGGCCACCATGCAGGTGCAGCATGATGACGTCGGGCTTGGCCGCCTGCACCTTGCCCATGACAGGCGACATGTCCTTGACCGACACATCGAGGGCCTCTTCCATCACCGGCTCGACACCGGCTTTTTTCAGCAGTTCGATGATGTGCTTGCGGCCGCTCTGGCCGTAGGCGGTGGTCTGGTAGACCAGCGCGACGCGCTTTTTCTTCAGTTCGTCGAGCACGTAGCGCACATGCGCGCCCTTGGCCACCGCGTCGCCGGGGAAAAAGCGGAACACGTAGGGGTTGTTCTTTTCGGTGATGTCCGCGGTGCCCGAAACAGTCGCCAGCGGGATCTTGTTTTCCAGCGCAACCGGCAGCATCGCGAGCATTTGCGTGCCGAGCATGGAGGCGGCCACCGCCGATACCTTGCCGCGCGACATGGCGCGCTCGAGCGCGGTGGTTGCGCCTTCGGGCGAAGTGCCGGTGTCGGTGACCTCCGAGGTGATCTTGACCGAGGCAGGCGCGTTCTTGATGGCGAGCAGGGCGCCGTTACGCTGGCTGGTTCCCTCCAGCGAAAGGAAGCCGGTGATGGGCACCAGTACGGGCAGGTTGATTTCCGTTGTTTGGGCGCCGGCAGTCAGGGGGGCTGCAAGTGCGCCCGCAAGTGCGCCCGCAATCAGCAGGGCCAGGTAGTCTTTATGGCAGGTTTTGAGTTTGGTCATGGCGGTCCTCGGCGAAGTGGGCGGAAAAGTACGGGCGGATGGATGCAAAGCTTGCGTGAAGGCTGATTGAATCCTGATTGAATCCTGATTGAATCCTGATTGAATCTTGATTGAATCCTGACTGAATCGTGATTGAAATGCGATTGAATTTTTAGTGTGCGAGCAGCGGTGCGCGGGCGTTGTCGATTTCCGGGATGTGCGGAATCGTCACGCCGTATTGGCCCACATCCTTGCGGATCTTGTCGACACCGCGGCGGATGATGGCGATTTCGTCGTCCGGGTGTGTCGCACCCAGGCCGTATTCGGCGGCGAGGGCGCGGTTTTTACCGGAGCGCTCGCGTTCATCTTCGGGCAGGTTGACCACCGCGTAGACACCGTTGAGCAGGCTGCCGCGCAGTTTCTTGGCGAATTTCACGCCGATGACGGTTTTTTCCTCGGCGGAAAGGTCGTTGAAGAACTGCCGCATGATGATGCGACCGAACTGGATGTGCCGTGCCTCGTCGCGCAGCACCAGTCGGCAGGCTTCGCGGATCGAGGTGAAGCGCGCGTTCTCATAGCGCGCCTGCAGCAACTCGCCGGATAATTGTTCGAACAAGGTGTTGACCGACAGCCCGGCGAAAAAGCTCATGGCCTTTTCGTCTTTTTCATCGTGAAAGCGCGGGATGATTTTCTTGAAGTAATCGGCGCGCGGCGTCGACTCGTAGTTGCCGATCGCCTTGGCGAGGCGGAAGCTCACCTCGTGATGGCGCAGTTCCTCGGCGATGAAGTTGGTGATGTGCTGTTTGATCTCGAAGGGCTGGTGGTCGAATATCGCCTCGCGCAGGCGCTCGGCGCCGTAGGGCGTCGCGCCGTGTTCCATCCAGGCGCGCAGGCTCCACCATTCGCCGCCGGCGGCGCGCACTTCGGGCGGCAGGTCGGCCTTTTCGAGGTCGCTGTAATCAATGTCGGTGACCGGGTTCCAGGCGAGGGTGCGCGCCTGCAGGCAAAGCTGCCAGACATCGGGGTAAAGCACGTCCGAGACGACGGGATAGGGGTTGGGAACGGTGACGAGTTCTTCGAGCATGGATGGCTGCATGGTGTTCTCCTGGGAGCGCCCGTCGCAGGCCGGGCGGCACCGGCGGATTTCGCGATGCAACGCGATTACCGCGCCGGCGCGTTCTGCGCTAGACTATTTCTGAACTTCCGAACATTTGTTCGCAAGGATACTGACAGTGCCATTACACCATGTCAAGCAGCGCGGGAAAAAGTATGAAAAGTAATAAACCTAGACGGCTGGCGCGGCCGGTGCGCAGCGAGCATCTGGAGTCGCTTGAGCGGGGATTGTGCGTGCTTGAGCTGTTTGGCACCGACAACGTGCACGGCATGGCGATGATCGACGTCGCCGAGCGCCTGGGCATCACGCGCGCGGCCGCCCTGCGCGTGCTGGGCACGCTCGAGCGGCTCGGTTTCCTGCGCCTCACCGGCCGCGTCTATTCACCGGCGCCGCGCGTGCTCTCGCTCGGTTACACCTATCTTGCCTCACTTGGCTTTCGCGCCATCGCGCAGCCGATCGTCGAGGATTTGATGCGCGACACGGGCGAGACCTGTTCCATCGGCGTGCTGGATGTTCCCGATGTGGTGTATGTGGCGCGCGCCGAGGCGCGGCGTGTCATTCGCATCGACCTGCATGTTGGCAGCCGCCTTCCCGCCTACCTCAACTCCATGGGGCGGGTGCTGCTGTCGGTGCTGCCGGACAGCGAACTCGACGTCTATCTTGGCACGCTCAAGCCGGTAGCGGTGACCCGCAAGACCGTCATTGACAAGCGCGAACTCAAAAAGCGCATCGCCGCTATCCGGCGTAGCGGCTGGTGCTATATCGACGGCGAGGTGCAAGAGAGCATCGCCGGCCTGGCCATTCCCATTTGCGATCGCGAAGGCAAGATCCTCGCGGCGCTTAACTTGAGCCTTGCCTATACGCGCCACGGCAAACGCGAGATCGAGCGCGATTTTCTGCCCCGGCTCAGGGTCAGTGCGCAGGAGATCGAACGGATACTGCACAGCGATGTGGCGGTGAACATGCCGGCGGTTTAGGCGACGGGGGCGTTTGTATTTGGTCCGAGCCGGCCTCAGATAGCTATGGCAGCGCTGGTCAAGTCCTGCCAATGAGAGCAGCTTGGCAAGCTTTCTTCTGAAGCGAGGGATATGCGAGGGGGCTGGCCCCCTTGTGCCGTGAATCCCTACTTGAGCTCTGCCGCATGCAGGGGCATAGCGAGCTTGCGCAGGGCGTCCTGAACCTTGCCGATCGGCACGTTACGAACCGTTACGCCTTCCTCTATCGCCACCGCCGCCAGCTGGCAAGTATCGATTCTTAGGATGTGCCAACCGGCACAAAATCAATTGGCCTCAAGACCCCGCCCAAGCGGGGGTGCTGGCGCCGCCGTATGTGTAATCCCCGTCTGCGGCCTTGTTTATGTTCAGCCAGAATCGGGTCAGCACGCCCAGTTCTAGGGTGAATCGTTCCATGTCGAGAGATTTGACGACGAAGCTGTTGCCCCCGAGCGCATAGCTGGCGCGCAAATCTGCATCCTGCATGGATGTGGTCAGGATGATGACCGGAACGAGCGCCGTCCTCTTGCTGGCCCGGATCTGTTTCAGCACCTCCAGCCCGCTTATTTTCGGCAGTTTGAGATCGAGCAGCACAAACGCCGGCAGCGGGTTGCCCTCGACGAACAGCCAGTCGATGGCCTCTTGGCCGTCGCGGGCCACAATGACCTCGGCGTCGACGTGGTGCTTGTTGAACGCGCGCATGGCGAAGGCCTCGTCGGCGCTGTTGTCCTCAACCAGCAATATCGATCGCGTTGCCATCATTGATGCTCTCAGTCGGCCAGCGTGAAATAAAATGTGGCGCCCTTTTCCACGGCGCCCTCCGCCCAGGTGCGGCCGCCGTGGCGGGCGATGATGCGCCGCACCGTGGCGAGGCCGATGCCGTTGCCCGGAAAGTCGCTGTCCCGTTGCAGGCGGTGGAATGGGGTGAAGAGCTTGCTCGCGCTTGCGCTGTCAAAGCCGGCGCCGTTGTCGCGAACGAAATAAATCCGCTCGCCGTTTTTTTCGATCACGCCCAGTTCAACGTGTGCGCTGGCATGCTTGCCGGTGAATTTCCACGCGTTGTCGATCAAGTTCTCCAGCACGGCCGTGAGCAGCCTTGGATCGCCGCGCGCTGGCAGTAACGCGGGCGAGTCGAAGCGGACGTTGCGCTTGGGTTCTGCCGCCATGTGCTGGGCGGCCGCCTGGCGGCCAAGCGCTGCAATATCAATCTGCTGCGTATTTATTTTCGCGTTTGAAGATTTTGAGAGCTTGAGCGTGTCGGTAATCAGCTGGCCCATTTTCAGCGCCAAATTTTTGATGTTGAGCAGCATGTCGCCGCCGGTCTGATCCAGTTGGGGCGCGTAATCCTCGTTCAGGATGTGTGCATAGCCGGCGATGCCGTGCAGGGGCGAGCGCAGGTCATGCGCGACCGTGTAGACAAGTTCCTCGAGTTCCTTGTTGGCCGCGGCCAGTTCCCTCGTGCGCGTGGCGATCCGCTCCTCCAGGTGGGTGCCAAGATCTTCAATTACGAGATTCCGCACCTCAAGTTTCTCTATCAAATGATTGAACGCACGAATGAGTACGCCCACTTCGTCGTGTCTGGTGACCGGCAGGCTTGGCGTGCTCTTTGCCGTTTCTGCGAGCCCGGCCAGCGTTTTAATCGCCGCAAACACCGGTGCGAGCTCACGGCTCAAAATCCACCAGGTCAGGCCGCTCGCCAACACGGTCAGGATTGCCGCGGCCAGCAACATGTGTAACTGCATCTGGCGGGCCGGGGCAAAGGCCTCGCTGGTGGGCAGGGTGGCAATGACAAGCCAGCCTGCGGCGGGGACACGGCCGGCCGATGTGAGCACCTCCATGCCATTGGAGGCCAGGTTGATGGCCGGCCCGTCGAAGCCTTCCATGCGCCTGTCCAGCACCGTGTTTGTCCCGGGCGCCGGAAGCGGCTGCATCCTGATTTGCTCGTTTTTTTTTGTCGTCAGCACAAACAATTTGTGTCCGGTATCAAGCAACAGGTAGCCGCCGGCTTGACCGTAGCGGCTTGTCTCGAGCAACTCGAGGAAGTTGGGTTCGTCCAAATTGGTCGCGCCGCTCAGCGCGCCGATTACCTCGCCGCGGGCATCGTGGATGGGGGCGGTGATGGCGAAGGACGGAGAGGTCAGGCGCTTGCCTATGACTAGTTTTCCGACCGTCGCTTTGCCCTCTTTCAGGGCGGAGGCGACGTGATCGCTGTCGATGTAATTGAGGCCGATGCGGCCGATGCGCGGAAACTCGGCGATTGCGGTGCCGTCTGGCCGGAGGACGAAGATGCCTGCGTTGAACAAGCTCTGCAAGGCTAGGCGCTGTTCGATCACGGCCTGCAGTGCGGCCGGGTTGGCCAGCAAGTCGGGGCCAAGCCCACCGGCAATCAGTTCCAAGGCCTGCTGCCGGACGCGCAGCTGCTGGTTTATCTGCGCGGCGACGATGTTTACTGTCGTGGCCTGCTGCTCACCCAGTAACTGCGCCATGTCCGCGCGAAGCAGGTGACTGGTGTAAAGCGTCAGGGACCAGAGGCTGGCGGCAAAAACGCATAGCGTGAACGTGGCAACGCGGAATTTTATCGATTGCCATAAACGCGGAGTCCAGACCATGTGATGCTTTCGGGCAAGGAGAGGGAGCTTGAAGCCCGACCATAGCGGAAGCATCTGTGACAAAACAGCGCGGACAAGGGTTTAATTTTTTATGGCGCAACAACACCCGGCGTGAAGGCGGCGACAAGGGGTCTTATTGTTTGCCGTTGATGCGGCGTCCAGGTTGGTCGGCGTGCGTGGGCCACAATGGACTGCTATGCCATGCTGCAGTTGATCTGGATCAACTATGGGGGAGAAGGGCGTCCATGGCGGTGCGGCCGGATGGCGCGCCAGCTTGCGCGCACGGGTGAGCTTATGGGTGGGCGCCTGGGTGAGCGCAACACACTGAAACAACGTAAAATTGCCCTCTTCCCGAAGCAATACCAGACCAGATCAGGCGCATTCATGACCATCAGTTCAACCCAGGAAATAATCGGCGAGCTCAAGGCCGGCCGCATGGTCATTCTTGTCGACGAAGAAGACCGCGAGAACGAGGGCGACTTGCTGATGGCGGCGGATTTTGTTACGCCCGAAGCGGTCAATTTCATGGCCAAGCATGGCCGCGGGCTGATTTGCCTGACGCTCACCGAGGCGCGCTGCCGCCAGCTCAACCTGCCCTTGATGGTGCGCGATAACCGCGCCGCCATGCATACCAACTTTACCGTCTCGATCGAGGCGGCGACTGGTGTGACCACCGGCATTTCCGCACCGGATCGCGCGCGCACCATACAGGCTGCGGTCGCCGCGGGTGCCAAGCCCGATGACATTGTGCAACCGGGGCATATTTTTCCGCTGATGGCGCAACACGGCGGGGTGCTGGTGCGCGCAGGTCATACCGAGGCCGGCTGCGACCTCGCCGGTCTTGCCGGTTTGTCGCCGACCGCGGTGATCTGCGAAGTCCTCAAGGACGACGGCACCATGGCGCGCCTGCCCGACCTTATCGAGTTCGGCAAGATCCACGGCGTCAAGATCGGCACCATCGCCGACCTCATTCACTTCCGCAGCCAGCACGAGAGCCTGGTCAGGCGCGTGACCGAGCGCAACATCGAGACGGCGCATGGCCCCTTCCGCCTGGTGGCGTATCTTGAAAAGCATTCGGCCACCGGCGCGGCTTCCGGTGCGCCGCATCTTGCGCTGGTCAAGGGCGAGATCGATCCGCAGGCCGAAACGCTGGTGCGCGTGCACGAACCGCTGTCGCTGGTCGACCTGCTCGACATTGGCGCCGGCAACCACTCCTGGACGGTGGGTGAATCGATGGCGCGCATTGCCGCCGAGGGTTCGGGTGTGATGGTGTTGCTCAACTGTTCCGAGTCCGCCGGCCAGCTCATTGAGCGGGTATCCACGCCGGGCAAGCCGGTGCCGCAAAAAATGGACTTGCTTACCTACGGCATCGGCGCGCAAATACTGCGCGATCTCAAGGTCGGCAGGATGAAGCTGCTCGCCAGCCCGCGCAAAATGCCCAGCATGGCCGGATGGTCGCTGGAGGTGTCCGGTTACGAGCAGCCCGCCGCAAAGGACCGCAAGTGAGCGCCTGCGCAGTCACCAAGCTTGAAGCGGATCTGTCCGGCGCCGGATTGCGCATCGGCATCGTGCGCTGTCGTTTCAACCAGCCCGTCGGTGATGCGCTGCTCGCCTCGTGCAGCGCACGGCTGGCCGAACTGGGTGTTGGCGACATCACCGTGGCTGAGGTGCCCGGCGCGCTCGAAGCGCCGTTGGCCTTGCAAAGCCTCGCCGCCACCGGCCGGTTTGATGCATTGATTGCGCTTGGCGCGGTCATTCGCGGCGAGACATACCACTTTGAGCTGGTCTCCAACGAATCGGGCGCGGGCATCACCCAGGTGCAACTGGACACCGGCCTGCCCATCGCCAACGGCATCCTCACGACTGAAAATGACGAACAGGCGCAGGCGCGCACCGTGCAAAAAGGCCGTGACTGCGCCGAGGCGGCTGTCGAGATGACGACCCTGCTGCGCCGGATCGAGCGACTGGGGAAATGAAGACGCCACGCCACCGTGCGCGCGAATTCGCGTTGCAAGGCCTTTACCAATGGCTGCTTTCCGCCGGCGACCCGCTGGCCATCGTTAAGCAATTGCGCGAGGCGCGTGATTTCGTCCAGGCCGATGACACGATGTTCAAAATGCTGCTGCTGGGCACCATAGGCGCGGCCGAGGACCTGACGGTGATGCTCACGCCGCTGCTTGACCGGCCCCTGGCCGAGCTCTCGCCGGTGGAACGCGGTGTGCTGCTGCTCGGCGCCTATGAGCTTGGCCATTGCCCGGCGGTGCCCTATCGCGTCATCATCAACGAGGCGGTTGAGCTGGCCAAGTCCTTCGGCGGCACCGACGGGCACAAATACGTCAACGGTGTGCTCGACAAGCTCGCACCGGCTTTGCGCGCCGAGGAAGTGCAAAAGGGCGGCGCCAAAGTCTGATCGTGTTGAATGCTTGAGCCCGTCTGGAATAAACCATGGCCTCTGAGTTTGAGCTGATCCACCGTTACTTCCAGCGCCCCGCAGCGTCGGCGGTGCTGGGCGTGGGCGACGACTGCGCCTTGCTGCCGCCGCGCCCGGGCATGCTGCTTGCGGTGTCGACCGACATGCTGGTTGAAGGCCGGCATTTTCTGCCCGGCGCCGACGCCGAGAAACTGGGAGCCAAATCGCTGGCGGTGAACCTGTCCGATCTGGCCGCCATGGGCGCGGATCCGCGCTGGGCAACGCTGGCGCTGGCGCTACCGGCCGCCGACGAGGCCTGGGTCGCGGCCTTTGCGCGCGGTTTTTTTGCCATGGCCGGGCGCTTTGGCGTCGAACTCGTTGGCGGCGACACCACGCGCGGCCCGCTGTGCATCAGCATTACCATCATGGGGGAGCTGCCGCCCGGCCTGGCCTTGCGCCGCGACGGGGCGCAGGCCGGTGATGATATCTGGGTATCCGGGTCCAGCGGCGACGCGGCCCTCGGCCTCGCCCATCTCGCCGGCCGCGTGAGGCTTGAGGGAGCGCAGCTTGAATCCTGTCTCGCCCGCCTGCATACGCCGGAGCCGCGCGTCGACCTGGGCGGCAGGCTGCGCGGCATCGCGCGCAGCGCCATCGATATTTCCGACGGCCTGCTGGCCGACATCGGCCACATTCTCGAACAATCGGGCGTTGCCGCCGAGTTGCACTACGATGCCCTGCCTCGGTCGGCGGCCATCGCCGCCTGCGCCGATGACGTACTTGGCGCCGATTGCCTGCTCGCGGGCGGCGACGATTACGAGCTTGCTTTTACCGCCCCGCCCTTTCATCGCAGCGAGATAGAGGCCATTGGCAATGACCTCGACCTGCGCCTAACGCGCATCGGCATGATCGTGGCGGGTGAGGCCGGACGTCTGAGCCTGCGAGACAGCGCGGGCAAGCCGATGCCAGTTGCGCGCACTGGTTTTGACCACTTCGCATGACACGCCGCGGTGAACGGCGTTTCGGTGTTGACTGCGAAATGACTGCAGGGTGCTTGCGGCATGATTGAGCTCAAGGGTCGGGGCATCGTGCGCGTCACGCCGCGCTTTGTGTTTGCCCATCCGGCGCATTTCATCGCGCTTGGTTTTGGCGCAGGCGTGCTGCCCGCCGCGGGAACTTTCGGCACGCTGCTCGGTTTTCCGATTTATTGGGCCTTGGAGGCGCAGTTTTCGGCGCCGTTTTCGCCGCTATGGCTGTTCGGCGTGATAGCCGCGTTGTTCGCTTTGGGCGTCTGGGCCTGCGATGTCACCGGCCGCCATCTGGGGGTGTCCGATCACAACGGCATGTGCTGGGACGAGGTGGTCGCTTTCCTGCTGGTGCTGATGTTCACCCCGCAGGGCTGGGCCTGGCAGGCTGTGGCGTTTTTTGCATTTCGCTTTTTTGATGTGGTGAAGCCGCCGCCCATCCGGCAATTTGACCGCAGTATGAAAGGCGGACTTGGCGTAATGTTCGACGACGTGCTGGCGGCCGGCTATACGCTGTTGCTGCTGGCCGTGCTCAGACAGGGACTCACTTTCTATGCCGCATGAAACCCTTACTATCCTCGCCACCATCGTCGGTGCCCGCCTGAAAGCGCGCGGCCTGCGGCTTGCCACCGCCGAGTCGTGCACCGGTGGCTGGGTGGCCGGGGCGGTCACCGCCATCGCCGGCAGTTCAGAATGGTTTGACCGCGGCTTTGTGACCTATTCGAACGATGCCAAAATGGAAATGCTCGGCGTTTCCGCCGCGACGCTGGAGGCGTTTGGCGCGGTGAGCGAACAGACCGCGGGCGAGATGGCGGCCGGCGCGCTGGCGCACAGCCACGCACAATTCGCCTTGTCGATTACCGGCGTCGCCGGTCCGGGTGGCGGCAGCGTAGAGAAGCCCGTAGGCATGGTCTGCTTTGGCTGGGCGGGTGAGGGCGGCGCACCGCTTGTCATCACCCGCAACTTCAGCGGTGACCGCGAAAGCGTGCGCCGCCAGTCGGTGATTTGCGCGCTGCAGGGTGTGCTGGAGCGGCTGGAGCGCTGATTGCCCGGAGGGGAATGGCTGGAAAATCGCGCCCTGCAAGGGTTTCCAGCTGGTTTTCGGTGGAAAATATGAGTTGGTATTGTAGGTGGATGGGATCGCAACCGCGGTCTGTCCCTGAGGATATAATCAGCAACCGGTTTCTCGCCAAGAGGTGCAAGCGCATGGAACACATGGTTCAATTGCATATCGAAAAACTGCCCGAGGGCGTTTATCTCGCCACTAGCGACGACGTACAAGGCCTCATTGCTCAGGGCCGAACCATCCAGGAGACCCTCGAGATTGCGCGCGATGTGGCTAAAAAGCTGATCGAAGCGCGTTCCGGTCCGGCGGCATCCGGCCTGGCGCCGGCACGCGAATCGTTCGACTATCAACTGGTCGTGGCGACCTGATGGGGCGGCTCGCGGGTTTTAGCTACCGTGAGATCGTAAAACGCCTCAAGGAACTTGGCCTGCAATTTCACCGCTAGGCGGCCGGCAGCCATGAAATCTGGTTCAACCCTGCGGCCGATCGTTACACCACCATACCGAATCACCCGGGTGACATGCCCGAAGGCACGCTGCGCGCAATTCTTAAGCAAGCGGGCATCGAGCCGGAAGCATTCCTGACAAGGCAGTAGCCAGGTTCGGTGGAAATCGTACCCGCCGGCATTAATCGGCTGGAAAGCCTTGTTTGACGCGGGTTTTCAGCCGATACCAAGCCTGAAGCTGCGGTGATGCGGGTGTTTGAACTAGCCCGGATCGACCGTATCTTCTTCGGCCAGCGGCGAGTCGCTCAAGCGCGCTTTTTGCAGCCAGATGATCCACGCCGCCCAGGCAAGCGCGGCCAGCATCATGGCCTTGCCGACAAACCCGAAAAACAGGCCGATGCCGCGCGATTTTTTCAGCAGGTTGAGATCGCCGAAAATATTCTGCCAGTCGTGGCCGTCTTTTTCCGCGCCGGTGCCGCCGCCAAGGAGCGCCAGTTTGGGATCGTAGGCGTCGTACATATAGACGCCCATGTCGATCACGGAAAAACCGAGCAGCCAAAAAAACAGCGCGGCGCCGAAGGGGTCGCGGCGTTTGATCAGCAGCGACAGGCACAACACGATGGGCATCAGGTGCTGTGCTAGCGTGCCGCCTAGGATCATGATGAATTCGCCGAACCAGCGGAAGATGGCGTAATGGCCGGCTTCGTGAAAGGGCAGCAAGACCATATGCAAAAAGCTGCTGCCGATTTCCCCGTCGGGGATGTCGGTGTCGCGCCAGATCCACAGCGTCCACAGTGCGAACACCGCGAGGGCGGCGATGCGGCCCATCCAGTTCGTCTTTGATACTTCATCGGGCACGTGAAACAGCAGGGCGCTGATGCGGTCCGTGACGGCGGGTTCATTGGCGCCGGTTGTTGTGGCGATGGAACCAGCGCTGCGTGGTCTGGAAGCCGGTTGCGGCACGGCGTTGAACTTCGCCAGTATCAACCCGCAGGCCGGGCAGGCCGCCGGCGCCGCCTGGTTCGCGGGCAGCGGCGCATGGCCGCACTTGGGGCAGGCGGGGTAGTTCATGCGTGGATCATACTGGTTCTGTCATTGCGAGCGCAGCGCAATCTGTCATTGCGAGCGCAGCGAAGCAATCTCATCGCGCCCGTGGCTTTGGCCGCAATTTCGCTAGATTGCCGCGTCGGCTTCGCCTCCTCGCAATGACGGCGCAACGATGTTCAGGCCGCTGCGGGCAGCAGTTTTTTCGCGCGCAGGACCAGCGCGCCGATGATGGCGATGTTGAGTGCGTTCCAGACGAGGCCGTTGACGAAGGCCGCCTTGTAAGAGCCCGTCCAGTCAAAAATGGCGCCCGACAGCCAGCCTCCGAGGGCCATGCCGCCCAGCGTGGCCATCAGCACGGTGCCGACGCGCGCGCCGACATCGGCGGCGGGGAAATACTCGCGTACGATCAGCGGGTAGGCCGGGATGATGCCGCCCTGTGACAGGCCGAACAGGGCCGACACGACATAGAGCGAGGCAAGCCCATCGGTGGGCAGGTAGAGCAGCAGTACGAGCGCTTGCAGGATCGAGCCGGCCAGCAGTGTGCGCAAGCCGCCGATGTGGTCGGAAATCCAGCCGCAGATGAGGCGGCTGGCGATGCCGCAAACGAGCATCAGCGAAAGCATTTCGGCGCCGCGTGCCGGGCCGAAACCCAGGTCGGCGCAGTAGGCGACGATATGCACCTGCGGCATGCCCATGGCGACGCAGCACGCGACGCCTGCCACCGACAGCAGCATGAACAGGGCGCGGGGCGACATGCCCAGCGGACGCTCGCTCGCCGGCGCCTTGCCCGCCACGGGTGGCGCAACTTCAAGCAGCGGCGGCCGCCGGGCCAGCATCAGCGACAAGGGCAGCATCAGCACAAAGCAGGTGATGCCGACGCCGATATAAGTCTGGCGCCAGCCGACACTTTGCACAAAGTGCTGTACCAGCGGCGGCCACACCGTACCAGACAGGAACATGCCGCTGGTGCAAATGGCGAGGGCAATGCCGCGGCGCCGTGAAAACCACAGCGAGGTGTCCGCCACCAGCGGCGCGAACGACGCCGAGGCGCCGAGCAGGCCGAGGAACAGGCCCGAGGCGAGGCTGAACATCAGTAGCGAGGGCGCGAGGCCCGCGGCGATGAATCCGACGCCAAGCCCGACCGCACCGACGAGCACCGTGACCATCACGCCGCAGCGGTCGGTCAGGCGTCCCATCAGCACGCCACCGACGCCAAAGCCGGCCATGGTCAGGGTGTAGGGCAGGGAGGCATCGGCGCGTGCCACGCCGAACTCCGCCTGCACCGTCGGCAACACCACCATGACGATGTACATGCCGGCGCAACCCAGGGTCATCATCGCCAGCGACGCGGCGAGGCGGCACCAGGCATAGGCTGATTCGATGTCGGCCGCGGTGCCGCGGGTAATCACCACCGGTTTGTTCAGGAACGCGGCTGACGCGGGCCGAGCGGCAGTGCCGCCTCGGGCAGGATGTCGTGCGCGTTCACGGTCATCGCCACCATGGCGTAGTAGCCGGCGATGGCCGTGAGTTCGACCATGCCCGCGGCGCCCAGCAGCGCCAGTGCGCGTTCGTAAGTCGTCGCGTTGACGGTGTGATTTTCGTGCAACTCGGTGCAGTAGGCGTAGACAGCCGCCTCCCCCTCGTTGGCAAACTCCGGAATGCGGTTGTCGCGAAGGGCGTCGATGAGCGCCTGCGCCAGTCCGCCCTTTAGCGCAGGGGCGACGTGGGTGTGCCAGACAAACTGCGCCGTCCAGTGGCGCGCGGTGACGAGGATGGCGAGCTCGGACAGGCGCAGCGGCAATGAGGTGCCGTTACGCAGCAGGTCGCCCATGGCGCGCCATTTTTCGGCGAGGTCCGGGTTGTGCAGGATGGCGCGTGTCGGGCCGCGTATCGGGCCGTTGGGGCCGCCCGAGGCCTTGTCGTAGGCGAGGCGTTGCGCCGCGCTCATGTCATCGTTGGGAAACAGCGGGATGCGTGGCATGGGTCAATCCTTCGTCCGGTTCAGGCGCTTGTCTTGGCGCTGATGGGCGCGCGCGGCAGGCGGCGCTCGCCCGGTTCGAGCACAAAGGTATGCTCGAGCGAATACCACGGGCCTTGCACATCGGCGGCCGGTGGCGCGTCTTCGCGCAATTGGTAGTGACCGATGAGCGCCTTGGTCACGCCGAACTGGCTGTCGGTATCGAGGTAGGGGTCATCGTTGCTGTAGACCTGTGAGGCGATGGTCTTGAAGCCTTCCTTGTCGACCAGAAAGTGCAGGTGGGCCGGGCGCATGTTGTGACGCTTTTGCGCATTGAGCAGCACCCCGGTCGGGCCGGTGACAGGTACAGGATAACCGGCGGGCTTGACGCTCCTGAAGCTGAACTCGCCCTTGGCATCGGTGGTGAACTTGCCGCGCAGGTTCATCTCCGCCTGGGTCGTATCCTGGTTTTCGTACAGGCCCACGGTGGACGAATGCCACACGTCCACATCAACGCCGGCGAGCGGCTTGCCCGCGGCATCGCGCACCCAGCCCTTGAAAAACAGCGCCGGGCCGGGCGTGGGCGAGCGCAGCAGCGTGCCGCCGTTTTCGGTGCGCGGTGAGTTTTCGCGCCAGAACGGGCCGAGGTTGTTGGCCTGCGTTTCACGCGTTCCGTTGGCGCCGTTGTTCAGCAGGCAGATCAGGTTGGAGATGCCCAGGGCCCCGGCCATCAGCATCGCCTCGTTGTGGCTGGGTGAGGTCTTTTGGCCGATGGCGTTAATGAAGCCCACCGCCTGCTCAAACTCGCGTTCGGTCATTTTTATTTCACGCACGAAGCCGTGCAGATGGCGCACCAGGGATTCGAGAATCTCTTTGGTGCGCGCATCGGGGGTGCGGTGCATTTCGGCCAGCACGGCGGCGGTGACGTCTTCCTGTTTTTCGATAATCATATGCGCGTCCTTGATTCTTCTGGTCTTCGGGCTTTGGTCTTGTCTTTGGTCTTGTCTTGGTGTGTGGTGTTCAGTCGTTGGTGATATTCGCCGCCTTGATCAACTGTGCGTATTTGGCCAGTTGGGCGCGGGTGACGCTGTTGAGTTCTTCTGGCGAGGTGCCGCGAATGGTGAAGCCGAGCGCGGTGAGTTTTTCGCGCACGTCCGGATCGGCCAGCGCCTTGACGATTTCTGCGTTCAGACGCGCGACGATGTCCTTGGGCGTCCCGGCAGGTGCGGTGATGGCAAAAAAGGAATTGAACTCGAAGCCCGGAAGGCCCGATTCGGATAGCGTCGGCGCCGCGGGGAATGCCGGTAGCCGTCCCCGGGTGCCCACGCCGAGCAGGCGCAGCTTGCCGCCGCGGATCAGCGCCGCCACCGTGCCTATGCCTTGCATGGTCACCGGCACCTGTCCGGCGGCGACGTCGAGTGCCGCCTGGGTCGCGCCCTTGTAGGGGATATGCGTCATGTTGATGCCGGCGGTGCTGGCAAACAAGGCCATGGCAATGTGCTGCGGGCTGCCGTTGCCGCCGGAGGCGTAGTTGATCCTGCCCGGGTTGGCCTTGGCCGCCGCGATGAGGTCTGCGGCGTTTTTGTAGGGCGCATCATTGCTCACGGCGAGACCCCATTCGATGGTGCCCACCAGCGAAACGGGTTCGAAGTCACGCAGGATGTCCCAATTTAACTTCGGGTTCAGATTGGGCAGCATGGTCATGATGCTGTCGTTGAAGCCGCCTATGGTGTAACCGTCGGGCGCGGCTTTGGCCACCCGTTCTGTGCCGATCAGACCGGAGGCGCCGGGGATGTTCTCGATGACGATGTTCTGGCCCATGCTGTCAGACATCTTTTGCGCCACCAGGCGCGCCGCGTTGTCCACGGCGCTGGCCGCGGCCAGTGGCACGATCATGCGAATGG
Source organism: Bordetella parapertussis (assembly GCA_945892985.1). Lineage (GTDB taxonomy): Bacteria > Pseudomonadota > Gammaproteobacteria > Burkholderiales > SG8-39 > CAITSH01. Next base: position 83,343 of record CAMDDU010000006.1, on the reverse strand, counting down.
GTTTGTTCGGATAGGCCGATTGCGCGCCGGCGCTGAGCGGAAGGGCGGCGATGAGCAGTGTGAAAAGGGCTGTGCAGGCAAAGCGCGACAGTGGGGCGGGGTGGGTGAAAAGCATTGAATTCCTCCTCAGAATAGCGTGGTGCGGCATGGTCGTGATGACGGTGCTTGGGGTGACCATCTTGACAGGGTCGTCGGCGCTCGTGTGCTCGTGTTCGCGTGTGCGCGTGCCCTCATGTCTCATGTTATTGCACCACAGTAGCCCATGGTAACCGAAGGTAAGCTCAGTGGAGCAAAGCCTGCCGATGCAAACGGCGCGCGCGGCGGTTTTTAGATGATGCTCCGAAGAGACTCAGATGACGCTCTTGGTCAGGCCGCCATCGATGCAGATGTTTTGCCCGGTGATGTAATCGGCGTGGCGCGAGGCAAGAAAGGCGCAGATCGGGCCGAAATCGGCGGCCGTGCCCAGGCGCTGCATCGGCACGCTTTGCGCCATGCTCTGGCGGATTTGCGCTTCGGTTTCACCGCTGCGCCCGGCGCGGTCGCGGAACACCCGCTGCAGCGCGCCCGTGTCCATGAGGCCCGGAAGGATGCCGTTGATGGTGACGCCATCGCGTGCGCACTCGCGTGCGATCGAACCCATTGCGCCGGTCAGGCCGACGCGAAAGGAATTGGACAGCGACATATTCGGGTAGAGCTCTTTCACGACAAAGGAGGTGATATTGATGACGCGGCCGTAGCGGCGGGCGCGCATGCCTGGCAGCAGCGCGCGGGTGATCTCCAGGATGCCGAGGAAGTTGGTTTCGAAGGCGGCGCGCCATTGCTCGGAGGTAAGTTCCTCGAACTGGCCTGTGGGTGGTCCGCCGGCGTTGGTGACCAGGATGGACACCGGGCCGAGTTTTTCGGCGATCGAGATGATGCGCAGCCGCTCCGCGGATTGGCCCAGGTCGCCCTGCACGAAGCTCGCGCCGGGCAGTGTGTCGCGTGCCGCCTCCCATGCCGCGGCCGAACGGCCGTTGGCGAGCACACGCACCCCGGCTGCGGCGAGCGCCTGCGCGCAGGCGAGACCGAGGCCCTGCGTGCCGCCCAGCACCAGCGCGGTTTGTCCGGAGATTCCGAGATCCATGCTGCGATTCCTTTTGTAGGGCGTGTAGGGCGTGTAGGGCGGGCTACTAAAACGGGCAGTTAGAACGGGCAGTTCGGGTCGAAGTTGGGTGCGCGTCGTTCGCGCAGCGAGGCGACACCTTCCTTCACGTCGGGCCCGGAGAAGCCCATGAATTCGAGGGCGAGCGACGTATCGAAGGTCGGGCCGGCAAGACGCAGCCAGTTGTTCAGGCTGTGCTTGGTCCAGCGTATGGCGGTCTGCGAGCCCCTGGCGAGTCGGGTCGCCACTTCGAAGGCTTTGGGTATCAGGTCGGCTTCGTCCACGGCGAGCGACACCAGGCCGATGCGCTCGGCTTCTTCACCGCTGACTTGTTCGCACAGCAGCAGGTAGTACTTTGCCTTGGCCATGCCGCACAGCAGGGGCCAGACGATGGCGGCGTGGTCGCCCGCGGCCACCCCAAGGCGCGTATGGCCGTCGATGATGCGCGCGGTCTTTGTGGCGATGGAAATATCGGCGAGCAGGCCGGCCACAAGGCCGGCGCCCACCGCCGGCCCGTGCATGGCCGAGACAATCGGCTTGGAGCAGTTGATGAGGTTGTAGACGAGGTCGCGCGCCTCGCGCCAGACGCGCGAGCGTACGGCGAAGTCCCTGGCCATGTCCTCAACCAGTTGCAGGTCACCGCCGGCCGAAAAACCCTTGCCCTCGCCGCGGATGATGGCGACGCGCACCGCGGCATCGGCGTCGATGTCGCGCCAGATCGTTGACAGCTCACCGTGCATGGCGTGATCGGCCGTGGACAGCTTGCCCGGTGCACCCATGATGATCTCGAGAATACCCTCGGGGTGGCGCCGGAGTTGCAGGCTGGAATATTTTTCGTAGGGAGCGGGATTCATATGCGTTTTTTCCTGTCTTTCCAGTAGGGCTCTTTAAGAATGTTTTTTTGTATCTTGCCTATGGGGGTTTTAGGGAACTCGGTGACGAATTTGACGTTGCGCGGGCGTTTGAATTCAGCCAGGCGCGTGCGGCAATGTTCTATGACTTGCGCTTCGCTCAGCGTTGCGCCGGCCTTGAGCAAAATATAGGCCGCCGGCAGTTCGCCAAACTTGGCGTCGGGCACGCCGAACACGGCGCATTCGGACACCGCCTCGAGTTGAAAAATAATGTCCTCGATTTCCTTCGGGTAGACGTTCTCGCCGCCGGAAATGAGCATGTCCTTGGCGCGGTCGACAAGGGTGATGAAGCCCTCCTTGTCCATGATGCCGACGTCGCCGGTGAGACCCCAGCCATTGCCGTGTTTGAAAAAAGCCGCGGTCTGTTCCGGTTCGCCGTAGTACTCGAGCATGAGGTTGTCGCCGCGGCTGCCGATCTCGCCGAGTTCGCCCGAAGCCACCGGTTTGCCCTCGGCGGTGAACAGCGCCACTTCGACGTTGTAGGCCTGCCGCCCCACCGAGCCGAGTTTGGCCGGCAGATGCCAGTCGCGCAGCGAGGTGAGCACGCCCATTTCAGACTGGCCGTAAATCTGCGTCAGCAGCAGTTGCGGCAGGCGTTTTTTCAGCTCGACCTGCACCCAGTCGGGCATGGGCGCGCCGGCGAAAGAAAGCTTGCGCCAGGTGGCGAGTTTTGCGGCGTCGAAATTCGGGCTAGACACCAGCATATTGGCCTGGGTCGGCACCATGAAGGCCGCCGTCACGCCGTCGCGCGCCGCGGTTTCCATGAACTTGTCGGCCGACCAAGGGGTCACCAACGTGCAGGTGGCGCCCACCAATACGGCCGGCTGGAACATGATGTTCAGTGCCGCGACATGGAATAGCGGCGTGACGATGGCGACAACGTCACGCTCATCCAGCGCCTCTTCCAGTGCAACGGTGTGCGCTGTGAGGGTGCGCGCGCGATGACTGCACAACACGCCCTTGGGACGGCCGGTGGTGCCGCCGGTGTAGGTCATGCAAAAGGCGTCGGTCTCTTTCATCGCAACGGCCGGTTCGGTCGCGGCCTGCGCGGCAATGAAGTCCTCGAGGCGCGTCGCCCCGTCTGCCGTGCCGATACAAACCAGTGTCTTTATTTTCGGGCAGCGGCCGCGTACCGCCGCGACTTTGTCGGCGAAGGCGGCGTCAAACACCAGCGCCTCACTGTCGGACTTGTTGAGCACGTAGGCGAGTTCGTCCGGCGAGTACAGCACCGACACGTTCACCAGCACCAGGCCTGACTTGGCGGCGCCGAAAAATACCACGCCGTATTCGGGCAGGTTGCGCGAAATGATCGCCAGCTTGGCGCCCTTGGGCAGGCCGAGGGCGAGCAAGGCATGGGCGAAGCGGTTGGCCTGGCCGTTAAGTTCGCTGTAGCTGAGCCGGACGCCGTCGCGGATGATCGCCGGCTTGTCCGGGAAGCGCGCTGCCGAGCGCCGCAGCATGTCGCCGGTGAGCATGGTGTGTCCTCCTTGTAACCGCATAGCCGGCTAATCGGGGCGGTGCGCCGGGTGAAACGCGATCAGCCCGTTGCCGCGGCCCTCTTTATAGTGAACGAAAGCAGTACCGCGATGATTGTAAACAAAACCATCGCCGACAGCGCCAGCGACCAGTGGATGCCGATGAAGCCGCCGGCGATGCCTATGGTGACGCCGCTGAAGGCGCGCATGCCAAGACTGGACAGGATGTACAGCCCGATGACGCGGCCGCGCAGGTGCGCCGGTGCGTGCAACTGCACAAGGGTCTGCGCCATGGCGTTGAACGACAGCTCGAGAAAGCCCACGGCGAACAGCAGCAGCAGCGCCACCGGGTAAAGCTTGACCAGCGCAAAGCCGCCTATGGCGCAGCACCAGAGCAGGGCGAGGATGCAGGCGGTGCGCGCACGCGCCGGCAGCAGGCTGCGGCTCTCGAGCAGCAGGCCGGCGGTCAGCGCGCCGGCCGCATCGGCGGCGAGCAGCATGGTGTAGGAGAAATCGGCGTCCTTGTGCCCCAGGTCGTGGGCGAACTCGGGCATTTGCGGCTGGTAGCCGTTGCCGACAAAGAGCGATGCAAGGCCGGCGAGCAGGATCATAGGCACGATCACCGGGTGTCCGCTGATTTCGCGCACTGTGGCAACTACATCGGCCAGGCCGCGCACGGCGCGTGCGGTGGGAACCGCGGGCGCCGCTTGCTTGCGAAAGCGCGGGCCGTAGGGCGCTTTCCACAGCCAGATCACAAAGGGCAGGTAGATCAGCGCGTTGAGCACGATGCCGTACGAGGCGCCGAAAATCAGCAGGATGGCGCCGCCCACCGCCGGGCCGAACAACAGGCCGAGGTAGCGCGCCGTCGCGTTGAGGCGCACCGCCGACTGCAGTTGCGCCGGGCCGACGATGTCGTGGATCAGCAGCTGCGCCGCGGGGTGCCAGAACACGCCGGCAAAGCCGTGCAGCACCAGCAGCACCATCGCATGCCATTGTTGCAGCGTGTCGGTGATGAAAAAATAGCCCCAGCCCAGCGACGTCGCCATGAAGCAGCACATGCCGAACTGGATCAGGCGGCGCGGGTCGTAGCGGTCGGCAAGGGCGCCGGACCAGACCGAGAAAAACAGGAAGGGCAGCCAGTGCGCGAGGATGGCGAAACCGCCCAGCGCCGGCGAGCGGAATTTCTCGAAAATGATCCAGTAGCTGATCACGTGCTCGATGCTGTCGGCCATCATCGCCAGCGCGCCGCAGATGAAATAGGCGCGATAGCCGGGCAGGCGCAGTGCGGCGAAGGATTGCGGGGCGGCAGTGGTCAAGTGTTGCTCTCGGGTGGATGTTGCGCGCGCACAGGGTGTGCGCCGGCGGTTTGAAGTGGCGATTGTCGCGGATTTTTACAGCCGGTGTGGGCAAAAAAAAAGACAGGCTGAGCCTGTCTTTTTTTGCAGCGGCCGGTTAGTTGCTGACCGGTTGCGCCTTGGATTTGCGGCCTGGGCCGACTGGGGGAATGTAACCGGCAACGCGGCACAGCATGCCTTCAACTTTTTTGCCGTCGTTGTAGCGGATGGAGTGGCACATGATGACCTCACCCTTGGCCGACAACTCGAGCATGCGCGCACGCACGTTGGCGAGGGAGAGTCCTGTTCCGGCGGCGATTTCAGAGTCGAGCTTTTCGCCGCTGCTTTTAAGAAATTTCATGATTTCCTGCAACTCAGATACTCCTCATGTTTGCCTTGGGGAGAGCGCTCCCTGGCGGTTTGACATCATGCTTTTGCTACCCCGCGGCGGCTCCGAGGGTGCGTATGTTGCCACATTCAGCGGTTTGGCGCTCAAAAAAGAGGCTTTCAGGCGCCTGCGGATGGTCGCCAGCGAAGGCGAAAAAGATGAAAACCCGCGCCAGGCGGGCTTTTCAGGGGGGGGTACTTATTTTTTCCAGGTGTCCTTGAGGGTGACGGTGCGGTTGAATTTTCCGGCGTCCTTCAGGTCTGCGACAAAATAGCCGTGACGCTCGAACTGGAAGCGCTCGCCCGGCGCGGCATCCTTTAGCGCCGGTTCGAGTTGCGCCTGGATGACCTGGCTTGATGCCGGATTGAGCTCGAGCAGGAAGTCGCGGTCTGCGGCGCCGGGGTGTGCCGCGGTGAACAGGCGGTCGTAAAGGCGCACCTCGGCCGCATGGGCATGTTTGGCGCTAAGCCAGTGGATGTTGCCCTTGACCTTGTAATTGTCCGAACCGGGCGTGCCCGACTTGGAATCGGCGTGATAAGTGCAGCGCACGGTGTCGCTGGCCTGGTCGTAACCGCTGCATTCGATGACAAAGCCGTAGCGCAGTCGCACCTTGTTGCCCGGGAACAGGCGGAAGTAACCCTTGGACGGGACCTCCATGTAGTCCTCGCGCTCTATCCACAGTTCACGCGAAAACGGCAGGCTGCGCCTGCCCCATTCGGGTTTTTGCGGATGATGCGGCGCTTCGCACAACTCCTCGGCGTTCTCGGGATAATTTTCTATGACCAGGCGCACCGGGTCGAGCACGGCGACGCGTCGCGGCGCGATCTCGTTGAGGTGATCGCGCATGCATTCCTCGAGCACCGAGTAGTCAATCCAGGAGTCCGACTTGGCGACGCCGATGCGTTCGGCGAAGTGGCGAAAGCCCTCAGGCGTGTAGCCGCGGCGGCGGGCGCCCAGAAGGGTCGGCAGGCGCGGGTCGTCCCAGCCGTCGACATGTTTTTCTTCCACCAACTGGATGAGCTTGCGCTTTGAGAGCACAACGTAGGTTAGGTTGAGGCGCGCGAACTCGTATTGATGCGGCAGCGGTGCGGCCAGCAGGCCGCCCACCCGCGTTCCATCGGGCGCGGTCGTAACATCGGCCAGTTTTGCCAGCAGCCAGTCGTAGAACGGGCGTTGATCCTCGAACTCCAGGGTGCAGATCGAGTGGGTGATGCGCTCGAGCGCGTCCTCGATCGGATGGGCGAAGGTGTACATCGGATAAATGCCCCAGGCATCGCCGGTGCGGTGATGGCTGGCCTTGCGTATGCGGTAGATGGCCGGGTCGCGCAGGTTGATGTTGGGCGAGCCCATGTCGATTTTTGCGCGCAGCACCATGCTGCCCTCGGCGTGTTTTCCGGCGCGCATTTCGCGAAGGGTCGCGAGGTGCTCGGCCGCCGGCTTGCCGCGCCAAACCGAATCCTTGCCGCGCTCGGTCAGCGTGCCGCGGTTGACGCGCATCTCCTCGGCGCTCTGGCGATCGACGTAGGCGTGGCCGGCCCCGACCAGGTATTCGGCCGCCTCGTACATGAAGTCAAAGTAATCGCTGGCGTAATACAGGTTCGACTCACCGCCAAAGTCCCAGCCAAAGCCCAGCCACCTGACCGAGTCGAGGATGGCGTCGACGTACTCCTGCTCCTCTTTTTCCGGATTGGTGTCATCAAAGCGCATGTGGCAGACGCCGCCGTAATCGCGCGCCAGGCCGAAGTTGAGGCAGATCGATTTGGCGTGGCCAAAGTGCAGGTAACCGTTGGGCTCGGGCGGAAAGCGCGTGCGGATTTTTGCCGCGTCAGGCGCGGCGGCTTTGTGGTCTTTCGCCGGCCCGGGTTTGCCGCCCCAGCGTTTGGCCGCGTAGGTGCCGGCGGCGAGGTCGTGGTCGACGATGCTGCGGATGAAATTGCCGGCGTGCGGCGTTTCTGCGCTGGGTGTTTTGGGTTTGGCGGGAGGATTGGACATGGGGGCTCGGAACGGAGCGTGCGAAGCGGCGCGCGTTGATGTGGCATTTTACAACAGCGCGCGCCAAGCTCAGGCTGCTAAAATGAAGCATAAAAGCATCGGGCACCATCGTGCATTCTGGGCACCCTGGGCACCCCGCGCACACGCGCGGGGCACACTGTGCCGGCCACGATGCCCGTCTGCGATACTGCAACAACAGCATAAAACGACACAAAAAAGGGAGGGCACCATGTTTGCATTGCCGCGTTTTTTGGCCGTCATCGCCATTTCGTGTGCCGCCGCGCTGTCTGGCGGGGTCTCCGCGCAGATCGCGCAGCAGCGCACCTGGCCCGAGCTCAAGGACGCGGTGCAGGACAGGGTCAATCGCAACGCGTATCCGATGACGGGCTACGATCGTGAAGAGGTGCGCGAGGTCCTGTCGCGCATCAACTCGCTTGACCGCGACGAGTGGGCGCGCTCATGGGTGCAGCAGGGCGACAAGCATTTCACCCACGCCAGGCTGAACGAGACGGCAAAGCCCCTCGCGGCGCGCGAAGCCTATTTGGCGGCGTGGCGTTATTTCAGTTTTGGTGCGTGGCCGACGCAAAATTCCGAGGGCAAGCGCACGGCCCACCGGCGTGCGACCGAGGCGTTTCGCGCTTACGCGCGCCTCGTCAAGCCGGCGATCGAGGTGGTACGCATTCCGTTTGAGGGTAAGGAAATCGTCGCTTACCTGCAATTGCCGCCTCCCGCCCCGCTTGGAAAAGGTGAAAAGGCCGGCAAGCCGGCACCGGTGGTGATGAGCGTGGGCGGCCTTGACAGCTACAAGGAATATGTTGTCGAGCAATACGGGCCGGGTTACCTCAACGCCGGGCTCGGCTATATCGCGCTCGACATGCCCGGCAACGGCGAGTCGACGATGCTGATCGATGTCGGCGCCGAGCGCATGTATTCGCGCGTGCTCGATTACCTGGCGACGCGCAAGGACGTGGATGCCAAGCGCATCGGTTTCATGGGCGTTTCCTGGGGCGGGCACTGGGCGGCGCGAATGGGCTTCACCGAAAAAGACCGACTGCGCGGCACTGTCGTTTGGGGCGGGCCGGTTGACGTTTATTTTTCACGTGAGTGGCAGACCAAGGCGCTGGGCACGCGCGAATACCTGTTCGACCTGTTCGCCGCCCGCGCCAGCGTTTACGGCGCCAACACCCTGGAGGAGTTCCTCGCCTACGGCCCGCGCCTGTCGCTCAAGACCGCGGGCTGGCTGGACAAGCCGTCGGCGCCTATGCTGCTGGTCAACGGCGAGAAAGACAGCCAGGTGCCGATCGAGGACTTGTATGCGCTGCTGCGCAGCGGTTCGCCCAAAGAGGCCTGGGTCAATCCCGAGGGCGGCCATATCGGACGCAATCGCGACTGGCCCGACATGCGCATTTTCAGCCAGGTGGTGGTGCCCTGGCTGGAGCGTGTCCTCAAGTAGGCGCGTCCCATGGCGGCGCAGGATAGTGGCGTAAAATTCCCCGCGGTCACTCAAGCACAACACGGCAGCTCGGCAGCTCGGCAGCACAATCGCCTCAAAGGGCAAGTTCGCATGGTCAAGGTCTACTCCATAGATGGCATCACGCCGGTCGTGCACCCGCTGGCGTATGTGCATCCTAGCGCCGTGCTGATCGGTGATGTGATTCTTGGCGCCGGCGTCTATGTCGGCCCCTGCGCCAGCCTGCGCGGCGATTTTGGCCGCATCCTCATCGAAGCGGGCGCCAACATCCAGGACGCGTGCATCGTGCATGGTATTCCGGGCGAGGACACGGTGATCGAAGAGGACGGGCACATCGGCCACGGCGCGATTATCCACGCCGCGCGCATTTGCCGCAACGCCATGGTGGGCATGCACGCGGTGATCAACGATCACGCTGAAATCGGCGAATCGGCCTTTGTCGGCGCCCTGGCCTTTGTCAAGACCGGCATGAAGGTGCCGGCGCGCACGCTTGCGGTGGGCATGCCGGCGCGCGTGCTGCGGTTGCTGAGCGACGAAGAACTGGCATGGAAGCGTGATGCCACGCGTCAGTACCAGCAACTCACCGAACGCAGTCGCGCCACGCTTCGCGAGACGGTCGCGCTGACCGAGGTCGAGCCTGACCGGGCGCGCATCAAGCTTGCAGATGTCTTGCCCCTGGGCGCGTACAAGCAGGGTATTGCCACAAAAGCCAATATGGAGAAATCATGAATCTGTCGTTTGCCGAACGTTTGCGCCGCGGGGAGCTTTTGCTCGGGACTATCGTCACGCTGCAATCGACCGATGTGAGCGAGTTGCTCTCCATGGCCGGGTATGACTGGCTGTTCATCGATACCGAGCATGCGCCGCTGACGCTGCGCGATGCGCAAACGCTGATTCAGGCGGCGCGCGTGCCTTGCCTGATCCGTGTCGCCGACGACGGCGAGGGAACCATCAAGCGGGCGCTCGACACCGGCGCGACGGGCATTGTCGTGCCGCAAGTGACCACCGCCGGGCAGGCCGAGCAAATTGTCCGCCACGCCAAATATCCGCCGATGGGCACGCGCGGGGTGGGCATCGTGCGCGCACAGGGCTATGGCCACGGCATACGCGAGTATCTTTACGAGGCGAATGAAGAGACGGTGGTTGTGGTGCAGGTGGAGCACAAGATCGGGGTCGAAAATATTGACGCCATCTGCGCGGTGCCGGGTATTGATGCCGTGTTTGTCGGCCCTTACGATTTATCGGCAAGTCTCGACTTAACCGGCATGGTGACTAATCCGGGTGTCGTTGCCGCAATTGAGCGCATCACCGAGGGGGGCCGGGAAAGCAACCGTCAGTTGGGCATTTATGTCGGCAGCGCGGAGCTCGCCAGGGAATATATTGCCAAGGGTTATACACTGGTGGCGGTGGGCATGGATACGATCATGCTCGGTACCGCCGCGCGCGATACCCTTGGCGCCGTGCGTGGCACATAAGGCCGGCTTCGCGGCTGCACCACCTGCGAAAACCGAATTTTTTCCAGCACTGACCCAGCACTGATCGGAGCAATAATGTCCTACGAAAACATTCTCGTCGAAACGCGCGGTCGTATCGGCTTCATCACCCTCAACCGTCCGAAGCAGCTCAATGCGCTGAACGACCAGCTGATGAGCGAACTGGGTGACGCGCTGCTCAAGTTCGACGCCGATGAGGCCATTGCTTGCATGATCATCACCGGCAGTGAAAAGGCCTTTGCCGCTGGCGCCGATATCGGCGCCATGAAGGACTGGACCTACATGGATGTTTTCAAAAGCGATTACATCACGCGCAACTGGGAGTCCCTGCGCCGGGTGAGAAAGCCGGTGATAGCCGCCGTTGCGGGTTATGCGCTGGGCGGGGGCTGCGAGCTGGCGATGATGTGCGATTTCATCATTGCCGCCGACTCGGCAAAGTTCGGCCAGCCTGAAATCAAGCTTGGCATTATTCCGGGCGCGGGTGGCACGCAGCGCCTGCCGCGCGCCGTGTCCAAAGCCAAGGCGATGGATTTGTGCCTGACCGGCCGCATGATGGATGCCGCAGAGGCGGAGCGCGCAGGATTGGTGTCGCGCGTGGTGGCGGCCGACAAGCTGCTCGATGAGGCGATGGCCGCAGCGACACAGATCTGCGATTTTTCGCTGCCCTCGGTGATGATGGTCAAGGAGTTGGTCAACCGCGCCTACGAGGGCCCTCTCAATGAAGGCATGCTCTTCGAGCGCCGCATGTTCCACTCGCTGTTCGGCACGGAAGACCAGCGGGAGGGCATGTCCGCTTTTGTCGAAAAGCGCAAAGCCTCGTTCAAGCACAAGTAGGCTTTCGTACGGCGCGCCACGCCATGCTAAGGCGCAGGCTATAATGCGCCACGTTTTTTGGTGTCCGCATTGCATGGTGTGATGCGGGTGAAACGGGAAACAGGATCCGGAGCAGTACGCAACACGCAAGCTCCGGCAACCTGTGCTGCCCCCGCAACGGTAAGCAAGTGCGGGTGCGCTCCATGAGATCTTTTGCCGATCTCAGGCCACTGCGGCCCCAAGGCCGCGGGAAGGCGGGCGCATCAAGACTTGCCAGCCCGGAGACCGGCCAGAAAACCGATTGAAGCGGTCGCGGGAGGCGGCTGTCGGTTTGTGTGAACGTTCCCGGTTTGCCCTGCCCCGTCAGGTTTTTTGGCGGCATGATTCCGTGCGCGTTCCCACGCATCGATGGTGTTCTCCCTTTGCTTTAATCAAGCCTGGGCCTGCGGGGATGCTGGCCAGCACAGGGAGCATCACATGCAGCGCATCATTGTTGGTATCTCTTCGTTCGTTGTTGTCGCAGTCACGGCCATGTCGCCCTCAGCGGGCATGGGGCAGGAAAAACCCGCCGAAGCCGTGGTCGTCACCGCCGGCCGTATCGAGCAGCAGCTTGACGAGGTGATCCCGCACACCTCGGTCATCACGCAAAAGGAAATCCGCGAGTCCCAGGCCACCGACCTGATCCAATTGCTCAAGCGCGAGGCCGGGCTGGAGTTCGTGCAAAACGGCGGGATCGGCACCGCCGGTTCGGTGTTCATGCGCGGCGGCGGCAGCACTTCGTCGCTGATCCTTATTGACGGCATCAGGGTCGGATCGGCCACCAGCGGTGCCGCGCAGCTCGGACAGATAATGCTCGGCCAGATCGAGCGCGTCGAAATCGCGCGCGGCAACGTTTCTGCGCTCTATGGTGCCAATGCGGTGGGCGGTGTGATTCAGATTTTCACCAAGCGCGGCCTCGGCGCACCGCGCGGCGAGATGCAGGCCACGGTGGGCGAGCACGGCACGCGCGGCGTGTCCGGCGGCTATGGCGGCAAAATCGGCGACACCCGGTTCAGCCTGAACGTCGCGCAATTGGCCACCAACGGTTTCAGTGCGCGCGAGCCGAAAACCGCCCCGACGCGGATTAATCCGGATGCCGACGCTTATACCAACCTTTCATTTTCGGGGCAGGTTTCGCACATGATAGGCCAGGCACACGAGTTCGGATTGCGCGCCTACCAGAGCAGGGGGCGGGCGGGGTTTGACATTGCCTTCTCACCGGACACGCCCCAGACCGTGCACTTTACCGACACTGAGGTGGGCCAGTATTCCGCGTTTTCAAACAATCGCATCAACGACGTGTGGACGTCCAAGCTCAACCTGTCGCAGGCGAACGACAATGCGAGCAGCCGTACCGGCGGTGGCACGCCGACCCGGTTCGACACCTTGAGCACCCAGGCGCAATGGCAGAACGACCTGATGGTAGCCAAGGGCCATGTCGTCAGCGTGAGCCTGGATGACCAGCGCCAGCGCGTGGCCAGTACCACGGCCTATACGTACACGGGGCGGACCGTGGGCAGCGTTGGTCTCGGCTACCTCGGAAAGATCGGGGATCACCAGCTGCAACTGGCCTCACGCGAGGACAAGTATTCGGACTTTGGCAGTGCGAATACCTGGCTGGGCGGTTATGGCTACAACCTCGATTCAGACTGGAAGCTCACGGCGATGCGCTCCACTGCTTTTCGCGCGCCCAGTTTCAACGATAAGTTTTTTCCCGGATCGGTAAGCCTGGACGTCAAGCCAGAGACCACCCAGAGTAACGAACTCGGTGTGCAATACGCGGCGGGCGGGCACTTGTTGCGTGTGGTGCGCTTCAGCACGCAATACGTCAACCTGATTGAGTTTCCCGCGCCCTCGTTTATTGCGAGGAACGTCGGCAATGCGAGCGTCGAGGGAACCGAGGTCTCTTATACGGGGCAATATGCCAGCTGGGACTTGCGCGCCAGCCTGACCCTGCAAACGCCGATCAATGCGCTTACCGGGGTACAGCTCATACGACGCAGCCCGCAGTTTGGCAACGTCGTCGCCAATACGACACTTGGCGGCTGGAAGGTCGGCGGGGAGTATGCTTTCAGCGCTAAGCGGCTCGATACCGACCTGGCCGGTGCGCGCGTCGAACTGGACGCTTACCAGACGGTCAAGCTGACGGCCCGTCATGACTTTGGGAAGCAATGGTACGTGGCTGCAAAACTGGAAAACCTGTTCGATGCGCGGTATCAGAGCGCTTACGGCTTCAACCAAGCTTCGCGCGGGCTTTTCATGACCGTGGGCTGGAAGCAATAAGTAGACGATGAGCACGCGATGCGCCGCGCCCTGCTGATCTGGCTGCTGCTCACCGTCGCCGCGCTTGCGGCGCTGGCGCTGGCGCTCGCATCGGGCAGCAGCCGCATCGGTGCGGCCGATTTGTGGGGTGCACTGTTCGATCCCGGGCAAAGCATCGCGGCCGATGTGGTCGGCAAGCTGCGCCTGCCGCGCGCGCTGGCGGGTTTCGCCGCCGGTGGCTTGCTCGCGCTGGCCGGCGCGCTGATGCAGGTGTTGTTGCGCAATCCGCTGGCCGATCCCTACGTGCTTGGCCTGTCCGGCGGTGCGGCGGTGGGGGCCCTTGGCGCGATGCTCGCCGGGCTTGGTGCGGTGTTTGTAAATCTGGGCGCGGCCGCCGGTGCGCTGACGGCCATCGTGCTGGTGTTTGGTTTCGCGCGACGCGACTTCGCGCGCCAGCAACTTAGCGCTGCGCTCGACGCTTCGCCGCGGCTGCTGTTGACCGGCGTGATACTCGCATCGGGCTGGGGGGCGGTCATCGCGCTGATGCTCACGCTCGCGCCCGAGGCGCGGCTGCGCGGCATGCTGTTCTGGATGATGGGTGACCTCAATGGCATCGACATCTGGCTGCCGGCCATGCTCATGCTGGCTGCCGCCGTCGTGCTGGCGTTTGCCGCCGCGCGCGACCTCAATGTGATGCTGCGCGGCGAGGTGGTGGCGCATGCGCTCGGTGTGGACGTGACCCGGCTGCGCCGGCGCATTTACGTGCTGGCTTCTTTTTCGACGGCGCTTGCCGTTACGACCGCCGGCAGCATTGGTTTCATCGGCCTGGTGGTGCCCCACGCCCTGCGTCTTGTGTTCGGCAATGACCAGCGCATGCTGCTGCCGGCAAGTGCGCTGGCCGGGGGCACGCTGCTGCTGCTCGCGGACACCGCGGCGCGCACCGTGGTGGCGCCGATGCAGCTTCCGGTTGGCGTCATCATGGCGGTGATCGGCGTGCCCGCGTTTGTGTTTCTGCTGATGCGGCGGCCGGCGTGAGCACACAATCTTTGATTGCATGCGAGTCCCTCGCGCTGGCGGTCGGTGCGGGCGCCGGCCGGCGTGACCTGGTTCGCGACCTGGCCTTCGCCGTGAGACCGGGAGAAGTGTGGTGTGTCCTGGGGCCCAATGGCGTTGGCAAGACCACGCTGCTGCACGCACTGGCCGGCCTGCGTGCGGTGCAAGCCGGCGGCGTGCGCCTTTGCGGCAGGCCGCTCGTCGATTGGCCGCTTGCAGAGACGGCGCGCCAGCGCGGCTTTTTGCCGCAGATCGTGCATGACGCCTTTGCCGCGAGCGTAATCGAAGTGGTGATGATGGGCCGCTATCCGCATCTTTCGCGCTGGCAATGGGAGGGCGAGGGTGATCGCGAGGCGGCGCTGGCGGCGCTCGCGGCGGTGGATTTGCACGGCATGGCGCAACGCGACGTGCTGACCCTGTCCGGCGGCGAGCGGCAGCGCGTCGCACTGGCCGCGTTGCTGGTGCAGGATGCGCCGCTGCTTATTCTTGACGAACCGCTGACGCATCTGGACCTGCGCCATCAGGTGCAGGTGCTGCGTCACCTGGCCGCGCTCGCGGAAAATCAGGGGAAGGGCGTGCTCATGTCACTGCACGACCTGAATCTCGCGGCGCGTTTTTGCAGTCACGCGCTGGTATTTTCGCCCGCCGGCGTAATGCAGGGGCCGGTCGAGCGGGTGATGACAGAGCCGCTGTTGCAGGAGGCGTTCGGCCATCGCATCGTGCGCGTCGCCGCGGGCGGCCAGACCTTGTTTGTGGCTGAATGATACTTATGATGAAAATGATGCGCCCGATGCGTCGACGATCCCGGGCATGGGGTTCCATATTGTTGACGGCATTGAGCATCGCGCTGGTCGGACCATTGCCATTGCCCCTGGCCGCAGCGGATGTAAATTTAAAAGAGGTCAGAGTCAATGTCCTCGACGATAGCGGACGCAAGGTTTCGCTAAACCAGCCGGCACGACGCATCATCAGCCTCGCGCCGCACATCACCGAACTGTTGTTTGCCGCCGGCGCCGGTGACCGGGTGGTCGGCGTCATTGACTACAGTAATTACCCGGAGGCGGCGAAAGGGATCACCAATATCGGCAGTCATGCCCTGCTGGATCTTGAGCGTATTGTCAGCTTGCAGCCCGACCTGATCGTCGTTTGGCGCGACGGCAACGCGCAGCGCCAGCTCGAAAAGCTGTTGAGCCTGGGTATTCCGGTGTATTACAGCGAACCGCAGCGACTGGAGGACATTGCCCTATCCATCGAGAAACTCGGGCGCATCGCTGGCTCCGGGGCGGCGGCGGCCGCCGCTGCGCGTGATTTTTCGGCGCGGCTTGCGCGCCTGCGCGCGCGCTACGCCGCGCTGCCCGCCGTGCCGGTGTTCTACCAGATATGGAACAAGCCGCTGATGACGGTGGGCGGCAGCCACATTATCAGTGACGTGATCGCCTCCTGCGGCGGGCGCAATGTGTTCGCCGATCTGAAGCCGCTTGCGCCGGTGATTTCCGAGGAGGCGGTGATAGAGCGCGATCCCGAAGCGATCGCCGGCGCGTCCGTAGATCCGGCACGGGACAGTTTCGACATGTGGCGCAAGTGGCCGCGCTTGCTCGCGGCGGCGCGCGGCAATTTTTTTACGGGGCATCCGGATCTGATCAGCCGCCACACCCCGCGCATCCTCGAGGGCGCGCAGGCCATCTGCGAGCAGCTTGAGTTGGTGCGCGCCAGGCGCAAAGGCCGGCCGTGACACGGCTCAAACGGGGCGGGCACGGCTTGCACGGCGCGCTGATGGTCCAGGGCACCACTTCTGACGCGGGCAAGAGCACGCTGGTCGCCGGCCTGTGCCGTGTGCTGCACAGGCGGGGCGTGCGCGTCGCGCCGTTCAAGCCGCAAAACATGGCGCTCAACAGCGCGGTCACCACCGACGGCGGGGAAATCGGGCGCGCCCAGGCGCTGCAGGCGCAGGCGGCGGGCATTGCGCCGCACAGCGACATGAACCCGGTGTTGATCAAGCCCAGTTCGGACACCGGCGCGCAAATCATCATCCACGGCCGCGCGCGCGCCGACATGGACGCGCGCGCGTTTCACGCCTACAAGCCACAGGCGATGGTCGCGGTGCTCGAATCCTGGCATCGCCTGTGCGCGCAGTACGAGTGCGTGCTGGTAGAGGGCGCCGGCAGCCCGGCCGAGGTGAATCTGCGCGAGGGCGACATCGCCAACATGGGTTTTGCCGAGGCCGCCGATTGTCCGGTGGTGCTGATTGCCGACATCGATCGCGGCGGGGTGTTCGCGCATTTTGTCGGTACGCTGGCGTGCCTGTCGCCGTCGGAGCGGGCGCGTATCCGCGGTTTTGTCATCAACCGGTTTCGTGGTGACATCGGTCTGTTGCTGCCGGGCATCGAATGGCTGGAACGCGAAACGGGCAAGCCGGTGTTTGGCGTGCTGCCCTACCTGCAGGGCCTGCACCTGGATGCCGAGGATGGCATACAGACGGCACAGACCGAAGCGGCGGCGAGCGGTGCGCAGCGGCGCCTCAAGGTCATCGTGCCGGTGCTGCCGCGCATCAGCAATCACACCGATTTTGACGTGCTGCGTGCCCACCCGCAGGTGGACCTGAATTTCATCGGCCCGGGCATGGCGATTCCCGATGCGGATCTCATCATCCTGCCCGGCAGTAAAAGCGTGCAGGCGGACCTTGACTGGCTGCTGCGGGAAGGCTGGGCGCCGCGCATACGCCGGCATCTTCGCTATGGTGGCAAGCTGATCGGCATTTGCGGCGGCTTGCAGATGTTGGGGATGCAGCTGCATGATCCGCTTGGCATTGAGGGGCCGCCGGGCAGCCGTGACGGGCTGCAATTGCTCGAATTCGAGACGCGGCTCGCGCCCGAGAAAATGCTGCAGCAGGTCTGCGGGCGCTTGACGCTTGCCGGCGGTGCGAGCGTGCGCGGATACGAGATCCACATGGGGGTGAGTGAGGGCGCCGCGATGGCGCGGCCTGCGCTTGAAATGGGTGGACGCCTTGATGGCGCACTCTCTGCCGACGGGCAGATACTGGCCACTTACGTTCACGGCTTGTTTGACGCGCCGCAGGCCTGTGTGGCATTGCTTGCATGGGCGGGCCTTGCCGCTCCGGCCGCCATTGACTTCGCCGCGCTGCGCGAAGCGAGTATCGACCGGCTTGCTGACACGGTTGAGCAATGCCTGCACATTGACCGCATGTTCGGGAACCCCGGCTGATTTGACATTTGCGGCGTAGGGGGCGTTTTTTGCAGTTGGTGGCCTTGCGCAGGGCTGAAAACGCCGCTTTGGTCATTTTTTGAGGTTTTTTCGTCCCTGTGCCGCCGCTCTTGTGCGATGTTGGTGCCTCAAGGCGCAATTCTTGACCGTGATCAAGTGAGACTCCACCCTCTACGGCGTAAATTCCCAACACTTTCCAATAGTTCGCGCGAGCCGGCCGGGTTCTCCGGAGTTTGCCGCTAAAACGGCCTGGCGGAGGTGCTGCAACAAACAAGGCGGCACAGCCAAAACAAATGCAAGGAGTGGTTGCGGTCATGGGGTCTTCAGGCAATGTCGAAGTAAAGCAAATAAAATTTCGTCCGACGATGAGAGGTCGCGTGGTCGATCCCAAGGCGGTGGCCGAGGTGCGCGCGCTGATCGGCAAGGGCGAAGGGGCTCTGGCGCTTCGGCGTGACTTGTTGATCGAACACCTGCACCGCATACAGGATAGCTACGGCCACCTGTCCGAGGGCCATCTGGCCGCGCTGGCGGCCGAACTGGCCATGGCGCAAAGCGAAGTCTACGAAGTGGCGACCTTTTATCATCACTTTGACGTCGTTAAAACGGGTGATGCCGTGCCGCCCGCGGTGACGGTGCGTGTGTGCGAGTCCCTGTCCTGCGAAATGGCCGGCGCAAAAGAACTACTGGCGCGCCTGCCTTCCATTCTTGGCAAGGATGTGCGCGTGTTGGCCGCCCCGTGCCTGGGCCGCTGCGAGAGCGCGCCGGCGGCGGTGGTCGGGCAGAACCCGGTGCTGCACGCGACCGCGGAAAAAATCAGCAAACTGGTGGCGGCGAAGTCGGTGCGCCACTTCCCCGAAAAATACATCACCTATCGCGATTACCGGAAGGCCGGCGGCTACGCGCTGCTGGCCGACTGTCTGGAGGGCAAGCACGACTACGAGGAGCTCACCGCGCGCATGGAGCACTCGGGGCTGCGCGGTCTGGGCGGGGCGGGCTTTCCGACCGGACGCAAATGGAAGTTGGTGCGCGCCGAAGCCGAGCCGCGCAACATGGCGGTCAACATCGACGAAGGCGAGCCGGGCACCTTCAAGGACCGCTGGTATCTTGAGCGCGACCCGCACCGCTTCTTGGAGGGCATGCTCATCGCCGCGTGGGCGGCGGGCGTTGCCGAGGTGTGGATCTACCTGCGCGACGAGTACGCCGGCTGTCGCGCCATCTTGGAGAAGGAACTGGCCGCACTGCAGGCCGACCCGCCGTGCGTGCTGCCGCCCATTCACCTGCGCCGCGGCGCGGGCGCCTATATCTGCGGCGAAGAGTCGGCGATGATCGAATCCATAGAGGGCAAGCGCGGCATGCCGCGGCTGCGTCCGCCGTATGTGGCGCAAGTGGGCGTGTTCGGTCGCCCGACGCTAGAGCACAACATGGAGACGGTGTACTGGGTGCGCGAGATACTGGAGAAGGGGCCCGAGTGGTTCGCGGGGCATGGTCGCAACGGCAGGAAGGGGCTGCGCTCCTTCTCGGTATCGGGGCGGGTGAAAAAGCCGGGCATGCATCTCGCGCCGGCCGGCATCACGGTCAAGGAACTCATTGCCGAATACTGCGGTGGCATGCTGGCGGGACACGAGTTTTACGCCTACCTGCCGGGCGGGGCCTCGGGGGGCATCCTGCCGGCGAGTTTGTGCGACATTCCTCTGGACTTTGACACGCTGCAGCCTTACGGCTGCTTTATCGGATCGGCGGCGGTGATGATCCTGTCGGACAAGGATACGGCGGTCGACGCGGCGAAAAACATGATGCATTTTTTCCGCGACGAATCCTGCGGGCAGTGCACGCCCTGCCGGGTGGGTACGGCCAAGGCGCTGACGCTGCTCGATGCGCCGCGCTGGGACAAGGCGTTGTTGCAGGAGTTGTCGCAGGCGATGATGGACGCCTCGATTTGCGGCCTGGGCCAGGCGGCACCCAACCCGGTGTTGTCGGTGATCAAGCACTTTGCGTATGAAATCGAATGAGTGAAAAGTGGAAAGTGAATGAGTGAAGGAGTGAAGGAGTGAAACGCCAGAATGCCGGCATGGGAGGGTTCATCACTCCTTCACTCATTCACGCTTTCACTGAATTTCACGCCTTCGCTGGTTTCTTGAGAGGTACAGAATGGACAGAATAGGTAAAGAGCAGCAGGCGACGATGCCGGTTGCGTTCAAGCTGAACGGACGAGATGTGGTCGGCCGTGCGGATGAGACGATCATCGAGACGGCAAAACAGTACGGCATCGAGATTCCGCACCTTTGTTACCAGGAGGGGATGCGGCCGGACGGGAACTGCCGTGCGTGCGTGGTGGAGATCAAAGGCGAGCGCGCGCTGGCGCCCTCTTGCTGCCGCTACCCGAAAGAGGGCATGGAGGTGGCCACCGACAATGCGCGCGCGCTGAGCTCGCAGAAAATGGTGCTCGAGTTGCTACTCTCGGATATGCCGGCCGAGCGCCACACGCGCGAGTCGGAACTCGATATGTGGGCGAAAAAGCTCGATATGGGCTTGCCGCGCTTTGCGGCGCGCGCGCAGGTGAAGCGGGACGTGTCGCACCCGGCCATCGCAGTCAATCTTGATTCGTGCATACAGTGCAACCGCTGCGTGCGCGCCTGCCGTGAAGAGCAGGTGAATGATGTCATCGGCTACGCCTTTCGTGGTGAGCATTCGAAGATCGTGTTCGACTTTGACGATCCGATGGGTGCCTCGAGCTGTGTTGCCTGCGGCGAGTGTGTGCAGGCCTGCCCCACCGGGGCGTTGATGCCCGCGCGCGAAGCGGGGCTGATGGTGGCGGACAAGACGGTTGATTCGGTCTGCCCGTACTGCGGGGTGGGTTGCCAGTTGACCTACCACGTCAAGGACAACACCATCATCCAGGTGCAGGGCCGCGACGGCCCGGCCAATGACGGGCGGCTTTGCGTGAAGGGGCGTTACGGCTTTGACTACGCCCACCACCGCCAGCGCCTGAGCATGCCGCTGATCCGGAAACCGGGGGTGAAGAAGTCGGCCGACTTCGTCATGGATCCGGATAACTGGCAGGAGGTGTTTCGCGAGGCGAGCTGGGAGGAGGCGCTGGCGCTGGCGGCAAGGGGCTTTAAAAAAATCATCGACTCGGCGCCTGACGGACGTTATGCGCTGGCGGGCTTTGGCTCGGCCAAGGGCTCGAACGAAGAGGCGTATCTGTTCCAGAAGCTGATCCGCACCGGTTTTGGCACCAACAACGTGGACCACTGCACGCGGCTTTGCCACGCCTCGAGTGTGGCGGCGCTGATGGAGGGCATCAGCTCCGGCGCGGTCTCCAACCCGGTGCGCGACGTCGAGAACGCCGAGGTGATCTTCCTCATCGGGGCGAATCCGACCGTGAACCATCCGGTGGCGGCCACCTGGATCAAGAACGCGGTGAAGAAGGGCAGCAAGCTGATCGTTGCCGACCCGCGGCGCACGGAACTCGCGCGCCATGCCGCGCATGTGCTGCAGTTCAAGGCGGACACCGACGTGGCGCTGCTCAACGCCATGCTTCACGTGGTGGTGGACGAGGGCTTGGCGGACCAGGCCTTCATCCGTGACAGGACTTCGGGCTACGAAGAACTCGCCAAGAACGTGAAGAAATTCTCGCCTGAGCTGATGGCGCCGGTATGTGGCATCCCGGCAGACAAGATCCGCGAGGTGGCGCGCTTGTACGCCACGTCTAAGGCCTCGATCATTCTGTGGGGTATGGGCATCTCGCAACACGTGCATGGCACGGACAACGCGCGTTGCCTGATTGCGTTGGCGATGGTGACCGGGCAGATCGGCAAGCCCGGTTCGGGGCTGCACCCTTTGCGCGGGCAGAACAACGTGCAAGGGGCCTCGGACGCGGGGCTGATTCCGATGTTCTACCCCGACTACCAGCGGGTGGTGACCGACGAGGCACGCGAGCGCTTTGAAAAACTGTGGGGTGCGAAGCTCGACCCCAAGCCTGGCCTGACGGTGGTGGAGGTGGTGAACGCCGCCTGCGAAGGCAAGATCCAGGGTATGTACATCATGGGTGAGAACCCGGCCTTGTCGGACCCGGACGCCAATCACGCGCGCGCGGGCCTCGCCTCGCTGGAGCACCTGGTGGTGCAGGACATCTTCCTCACCGAGACGGCCTACCTTGCCGACGTGATTCTGCCGGCCACGGCCTGGCCGGAAAAGGACGGCACGGTGACCAACACCGACCGGCTGGTGCAGCTGGGGCGCAAGGCAGTGGACGCCCCCGGCGAGGCCAAGCCCGACCTGTGGATCATCGTCGAGCTGGCCAAGCGGCTGGGTCTTGCGTGGACTTACACGCATCCGCGCGAGGTCTTCAACGAAATGCGCAAAGGCATGGATTCGATCGCCGGCATCACCTGGGAACGCCTGGAGCGCGATTCGGCGGTGACCTATCCGTGCGAGAACGAGGGTGATCCGGGTACCTCGGTGATCTTCACCGAGAACTTCCCGACAGCGACCGGGCGCGCCAAGCTGGTGCCGGCGGACCTGATCATGGCGGCCGAGCAGCCCGACAAGGCGTATCCGATGGTGCTCATCACCGGGCGGCAACTGGAGCACTGGCACACCGGTTCGATGACGCGACGCGCGGGGGTGCTCGATGCGCTCGAGCCCGAACCGGTTGCCTCGATGAACTCGCTCGATATGCTGCGCCTTGGAATAACGGCCGGGGCGGTGGTGACGGTGGCCTCGCGCCGGGGCAGCATTGCGCTCTACGCGCGTGCCGACGAGGGCACGCCTACCGGGGCGGTGTTCATCCCCTTCTGTTACTACGAGGCCTCGGCAAACAAGCTGACCAATTCCGCGCTCGACCCCTTTGGCAAGATTCCCGAGTTCAAGTATTGCGCGGTGAAAGTGAGCAAGGGCGGCGCGACGCCGGTGCACGCGAGTTACGGTGGCGGGCAGATCCTGGGTGCCGGGGCGCAGGAGGCCAAGGCCTAGCCCGGCCGCGTTACGGCAGCGATAGTTGTAAAGGTGCCAAAAAAGTCACATTAATTGACATGAAACCTGCGCCAGTCGTTGGTTTCATTAAATAAAAGTAATGAATTTGCCTCGTCCTGATTATTCCGGGGCGGCGAATCAAGTCATTAACCAAAGGAGACAGCAACATGCCAAGTGATATCGAAATCGCCCAAGCGGGCAAGATGGTGCGCATTGCCAAGCTGGCCCAGGAGAAACTTGGCATCGGCGAGGAGCACTTGGAGCCCTACGGCCATTACAAGGCCAAGGTGTCCCTGCCCTACCTTGACAGCTTGAAGGGCAAGAAGAACGGCAAGCTTATCCTGGTGACGGCGATCAGCCCGACGCCGGCGGGCGAGGGCAAGACGACGACGACCGTCGGTCTGGGCGATGCGCTCAATCACATCGGCAAGAAGGCGATGATCTGCCTGAGGGAGCCCTCGCTAGGCCCGGTGTTTGGCATGAAGGGCGGCGCGGCCGGCGGCGGTTACGCGCAGGTGGTGCCCATGGAGGACATCAACCTGCACTTCACCGGCGATTTTTCGGCCATTGCGCTTGCCAACAACCTGCTCGCCGCACTGCTCGATAACCACATCCACCACGGCAACGAACTGGGCATAGACGTGCGCCGCATCCAGTGGAAGCGCGTGGTGGACATGAACGACCGGGCGCTGCGCCAGATCGTGGCCTCACTGGGCGGGCCGGGCAACGGCTATCCGCGTGAGGACGGCTTTGACATCGTGGTGGCCTCCGAAGTGATGGCGATTTTCTGCCTTGCCACCTCGCTCGAGGATATGAAAAAACGCCTCGGCAATATCGTCGTCGCTTACACGCGCGACCAGAAGCCGGTCTATGCGCGTGACCTTAACGCCCACGGCGCCATGACCGTGTTGCTCAAGGACGCCCTCGCGCCCAACCTGGTGCAGACCCTGGAGAATAATCCGGCCTTCGTCCACGGCGGACCCTTCGCCAACATTGCCCACGGTTGTAACACCGTCATCGCCACGCAGGCTGCGTTGAAGCTGGCCGACTACGTGGTCACCGAAGCGGGCTTTGGCGCCGACCTGGGGGCCGAGAAGTTCATCGACATCAAGTGCCGCAAATCGGGCCTGGCGCCCTCGGCGGCGGTCATCGTCGCCACGGTGCGTGCGATGAAGTACCACGGCGGCGCCGACCTGAAGACCATCACCACGGAAAACCTCGTCGCCCTCGACAAGGGTATCGTCAACCTCGAGCGTCACGTCGAGAATGTCACCAAGGTGTATGGCATTCCCTGTGTCGTGTCGATCAATAAGTTCACCAGCGACACTGCGGCCGAAGTCGAGATGCTCAAATCGCGCATGGCCAAGCTGGGTGTCAAGGTGGTGCTGGCGACGCACTGGGGCGACGGCGGCAAGGGGGCGGCGGAGCTGGCGCACATGGTGGTCGAGCTGTGCGAGAAGCCCTCGCAGATGACTTTTGTCTACGACGAGCAGGACACGTTGTGGGACAAGATTGGCAAGATTGCCAAGAAGGTCTATCGCGCGAGCGAAGTGACGGCGGACGCCAAGGTGCGCGGCCAGATCAAGAAACTGCAGGAGGACGGCTACGGTCACTACCCGGTGTGCGTGGCCAAGACGCAGTATTCGTTCTCGACCGACGCGCAGTTGCGCGGCGCGCCGGAGAATCACGCCATCAACGTGCGCGAGGTGCGGCTTGCCGCGGGCGCGGAGTTCGTGGTGATGGTCTGCGGCGATATCATGACCATGCCCGGGCTGCCTAAGCTGCCCTCGGCCAACAAGATAGACCTCGTTGACGGCAAGGTGGTGGGCTTGTTCTGATGCCGTGATCCGCGGCAGCGCGACCGTTGACGCTGGCCGCAACAGAGCAAAGACGACAAAGGGGCCTGTGGCCCCTTTGTCATTTTCGACGCTTGCTGGCGGCAATGGGGCTTGTCCGGGGGGGGCAAGCGCAAGCGGGGGGGTCATCTTTCGCGGTTAAACTCGGGCGATGCATCCACCGGCCACGCACGATCACCCCAGGCGTCGCGACGGGCTGACCCTTAGCGTTTTGGCGGCGGTGCAGTTCGGCATGGTGCTCGATTTCATGCTGATGATGCCGCTGGGGCCGCAGTTCATGCGGCTTTTCCAGATCACGCCGACGCAATTTGGCTTTCTTGTTTCGATCTACACGGTGTGCGGCAGCCTGGCCGGATTGTTCGCGGCGTTTGTGGTCGATCGCTTTGATCGCAAGCGCACACTGACGTTGCTGCTCGGTTGCTTTGCGGTGACCGCACTGTTTTGCGCCAATGCTGAAACCTACACCGGCCTGCTGCTTGCGCGCGCCGTGGCCGGCGCTTTTGGCGGCGTGCTGTCATCGACGGTGCTGGCCATTGTCAGCGATGTCATTCCAGAGGGGCGGCGCGGCAAGGCGCTAGGGGTCGTGATGTCGGCATTTTCACTGGCTTCGGTGTTCGGGCTGCCGATCAGTCTTTATCTGGCCGGTCACTTTGGCTGGCACATGCCCTTTTATGTCATTTCCGGGCTGATGGGCGTGATGCTGGCCCTGGCGATATGGGTGTTGCCGCCGGTTCGCGGCCACATCGAAGGGGCGC
The DNA here is from genome assembly GCA_945892985.1 of Bordetella parapertussis. GTDB lineage: Bacteria > Pseudomonadota > Gammaproteobacteria > Burkholderiales > SG8-39 > CAITSH01. The sequence goes on along the minus strand of CAMDDU010000006.1, from coordinate 58,164 downwards.
GCGGCCGGCGTCCGCTGGAGCAGTTGCGCCTGGTGTTCGGCAACCGCAACCATCTGCTCGCCTATGCGTTTGCCTCGGTGATGATGTTCGCCGGCTTTATCGTCATTCCTTTCGTCAGCCCCTACATGGTCTCCAATGTCGGCGTGAAGGAGGATGAGCTGGCCATTTTGTATTTCGTCGGCGGCATCGTGACGCTGTTCGTGCAGCGCGCGGCCGGACGCCTGTCCGACCTGCACGGCAAACGCCGTGTGTTCATCGTTTTCAGTTGTATTTCAATCGTGCCGCTGTTGCTCACCACCCACCTGCCGGCACTGCCGCTTTGGGGCGCGCTGATTGCCTCGACCCTTTTCATGTCGGTCGTGCCCAGCCGTTTCGTGCCTGCCATGGCCATCATCACCGCCGCCGCCGACCCGCGCATGCGTGGCAGTTTCATGAGCTTTTACAGCGCCATCCAGCAGATGAGCTCGGGGCTGGCGGTGTTTCTGGGAAGTCTGATCATTGGCCGCACAAGCGGTGGCGAGATCACGCATTACGGTACGCTGGGCTGGATTGCCGTGGTATTCACCTTTGTCGCGATGGCACTGGCCGGGCTAATTCGCACGCACGGCCACAGCAAGCCGGGGGCTTGATGCGGGACGCTGCTTAGGCGGGGGAAGCGAAAAGCGGCATAATGAAACGGGCGAAAGGCCCTGAATAGGCCCTGAATGGGTCCTGAATGGCGCAGGGCGGCGCGGCAGAAGCCGAGGTGTGGTGTGCCGGGAAAAGGGGGGGCTTGTGGAAAAAATATGGCTTAAATCGTATCCGCCGGGCGTGCCGGCCGAGATTGATTTCCGGCAGTTCAGGTCAATCGGCGACCTGTTCGAAAAGAGCTGCGCGAAGTTCCGGGACAGGCCCGCTTACAGCAACATGGGCAAGACCATCAACTTTGGCGAGCTTGAACATTTCGCCGCCGCTTTCGGCGCCTGGGTGCAATCGTGCGGCCTGGCGCGTGGTGCGCGCATCGCCCTGATGATGCCAAACTGCCTGCAGTATCCGGTGTGCGTATTCGGCGCGTTGCGGGCCGGCTATGTCGTGGTCAACGTCAATCCGCTTTATACGCCGCGCGAACTCGAGCATCAGCTCAAGGACTCGGGCGCTGAAGCTATTGTGATACTTGAAAATTTTGCCCATGTATTGGAACAGGTCGTCGCGCGCACCGCCGTCAAGCAGGTGGTACTGGCTTCGCTTGGCGACATGCTTGGCGTCAAGGGCTTGCTGGTCAATTTTGTGCTGCGCCATGTGAAAAAAATGGTGCCACGCTTTCACCTGGCGGGCGCCGTGCGCTTCAATGATGTGATCGCGCAAGGTCGGCGCCTCGACCTGAAAAACGTCGACGTCGACCAGGAGGGCGTGGCGTTTTTGCAGTACACCGGAGGCACCACAGGCGTGTCCAAGGGCGCCACGCTGGTGCATCGCAACCTGCTCGCCAACCTGGAGCAGAGCACCGCCTGGATCCGTCCGTTCTTTGCCGAGAGCAAGCCGCAGGTGATCATCACCGCGCTGCCGCTTTATCATATCTTTTCGCTGACCGCCAATTGCCTGAAAATGATGCGCATCGGCGGTTGCAATGTACTCATCACCAACCCGCGCGACATACCGGCTTTTATCAAGGAATTGGCAAAGCACAAGTTCACCATGTTCACCGGCGTGAACACCCTGTTCAACGCGCTGCTCAACCACCCTGACTTTGCAAAGTTGGATTTTTCCAGCCTGAAGCTCGCCATCGGTGGCGGGATGGCGGTGCAAAAGGTCGTTGCCGAGCGCTGGCAGCAGGTCACCGGCAGCACCCTGGTGGAGGCCTACGGTCTGTCGGAAACCTCCCCGGCAGCGACTATCAATCCCATCGACTTGAAGGAATACAACGGTGCGATCGGCCTGCCGCTGCCCTCGACCATGATCAGCATTCGCGATGATGCGGGGCGCGAGTTGCCTGTCGGTGAGGCCGGTGAGATATGCATCGCCGGGCCGCAGGTCATGAGCGGCTACTGGAACAGCCCGGCGGAAACAGCGCGGGCCATGACCACTGATGGCGCTTTTCGCAGCGGCGATATCGGCATCATGGATGATCATGGCTATGTACGCATCGTTGACCGCAAGAAGGACATGATCCTGGTGTCCGGTTTCAATGTTTACCCGAACGAGATCGAGGGGGTCGTCGCGATGCATCCGGGCGTGCTCGAATGCGCTGTTGTGGGTGTGCCTGACGAGCACTCGGGCGAGGCGGTAAAGTTGTTTGTGGTTAAAAAAGATCCCGCGCTCGACGAGGCCGAGGTGATGCGCCATTGCCGGGACAATCTAACCGGCTACAAGCGGCCGAAGCAGGTGGTTTTTCGCGACGAATTGCCCAAGACCAACGTCGGGAAAATCCTGCGGCGCATGTTGCGGGAGGAAAAGGCGGCCTAATCCTTGCCATCTGGCGCCTTGCCGTCCGGCCGACGCCTGATGCGACAGGGTTAAAGACCCTACACTGCGTCCCTGGTATGAAATGGTCGCGCACCATGAGGTCGCGTACCATTAGCCCAGAGCCCGGCATCACCGGACTATCACCCATCAATCCCCAATCAATCACGATGCCACGGTCGCACAGCCGCTTTATGCGGCTGTTTTTTCGTGTCCTTGGCGTGCGCGTTTTCGATGTTTTTCCCAATTCTTCGCTGATCTTCGCTGATGCAAAAAAATAGGCTCCCAGGTGTACTACTGATACTCATTGCGGTGCTGGCCTGGGGCGGCCAGGCGCCGGTGAGCAAACTCGCGCTCGATCATGTGGACGCTTACTTCCTTGCGCTGGCGCGCTGCGGGTTGGCGCTGCCGGTGTTTGTTGTGCTGCTGGCCTGGCGCGAGGGGATTGGCGCGTTCTCCTACGAGCGCGGCCTGCCTGCCGCAAGCCTCTACGGCTTCCTCGGTTTTACCGGCTTTGGCCTGTTATTTTTCATCGGCGTGACGCACAGCCTGCCCGAGCATGCGGTCATCATTCTTTCATTGCAGCCTGCGCTGGCGGCGCTCTGGCAGTGGATAGTGCAGCGGCGCCGGCCACCGGCGTTCACGCTTGCCTGCATCGCGCTATGCGTGGCCGGTTTGATGCTGGTGGTAACTAAAGGCGATGTCGCGGCCACCCAGGATGGCGGCACCTGGTTTGGCGACGTGCTGCTGCTGGGCGCAGCGCTTTGCTGGATGGGCTACACGGCGGGTGTGGCGCGCTTTGCCCACTGGTCTGCGCTGCGCTACACCACCTTGTCCGCCTTGCCGGCGGCCGCTGTGCTGGTGGTGGTGACGGCGCTGGCTTGGCTGGCCGGTGAGACCCGTATTCCCGGAATGGCCGCGGTGTCGGCAGTGGCGCCGCATCTGGCTTTTCTTGTCATCGTTACCGCCTTGGTGGCGGGGTTGGCCTGGAATGCGGGGGTGCGACAAATCGGGGCCCTGAACGCCTTGCTTTTGGGCAATCTTGTGCCGGTGGTCACCTTTGCTGTTCGCATTGCCCAGGGCCACCATTTTTTACCCGTGGAGTTCATCGGCGCCGGGCTCGTTGTTTTTTCGCTCGTGGCAAATAATATCTATATTCGTCAATATGTTAAGGATTGACAGACGGCAGTCTGGTCCAATACGGCTAATCCCGCGAAGAAGCGCAAATCCAGCTATGACGCAGTGCAGCAAAACGCTGGATCTGGTATAAAGGAATCTCTTAGTCTGTACTGGTGAGGCACGAATGCTCTACGCAATCCATGAGATGCAACACGCGATGCTAGCCCCCTGGGCCAACCTCGCCGAAGCCAGCATGCGCCTTTATACCAATCCCTTAAGCCCGTTTTCCTATTTTCCGGTTTCACCGCGCATGGCCGCCGGCAGTGAACTGATGCTGCGCCTGACACAACGCTATAAAAAGCCGCTGTGGCAAATCGAGGACGCGCTGCTTGGCGGCAACACGGTGGCGGTAAGTGCCGTCCCGGTGCTGGAAAAGCCGTTCTGCCATTTGATTCATTTTCAACGCGGCCTCAAGACCAGGCGCCAGGATCCGAAGATACTGCTCGTGGCGCCGCTATCGGGACATCACGCGACCTTGTTGCGCGACACCGTACGCACCATGCTGCCTGACTTCGACGTCTATGTGACCGACTGGGTTGATGCGCGCATGGTGCCGCTTACCGAAGGCGCCTTTCACCTGGATGACTACGTCGATTATGTGCGCGAATTCGTCGGCTTTATCGGCGAGGGTGTACACGTGATTTCGGTATGCCAGCCCACCGTGCCGGTGCTCGCCGCCGTTTCCCTGATCGCACAGCGTGACGAACCGGTCAAGCCGCGCACCATGACCATGATGGGCGGCCCCATCGACGCGCGCAAAAGCCCGACCGCGGTCAATAATCTGGCGACCGAAAAGCCGCTGTCCTGGTTCAAGCGCAGCGTGATCCACCGGGTTCCGCTCAAATATCCGGGTTACATGCGGCAGGTTTATCCGGGCTTTTTGCAACACACCGGTTTTGTCGCGATGAACCCCTCGCGCCATGCCGATGCACACCGGGATTTCTATAATCACCTGGTGCAGGGCGATGGCGAATCGGCCGAAGCGCATCGTAAGTTCTACGACGAGTACAACGCCGTGCTCGACATGCCGGCCGAGTACTACATCGACACGATCAAAACGGTGTTCCAAGATTTCGCCCTGCCCAGGGGGTGCATGTTTGTGCGCGAGGAGTTGGTGCGGCCGGCGGCTATCACCAAGACCGCCTTGCTTACCATCGAGGGCGAGTTCGACGATATTTCGGGCAACGGCCAGACGGCCGCGGCGCACGATCTTTGCACCAAAATACCGGCCAAGATGAAGGATCACTTCATGGTGCCCAAGGTCGGGCATTACGGCATATTCAGCGGCAGGCGCTGGCGTGAAGTGATTTATCCGCACATTCGGGGATTCATCCAAAAGCACGACTGAGGGTTTCCGTATTGACGCAATCCACGCCGCCAAGCCGCAATGCCTGGCGGCGTTTTGTTTGTGAGGGCCACCCTGCGCCTGGTTCCCGGCGACCTCCGGCACGAAGCGTTAAACTGGCCATGGCTGATTTTTGAAAAATAAAAAAATGGATACGCAATGACAAATAGCAAAGCGGAGGGGGCCGCTGAGATGCGCGTCGCGATCGCCGGGCTGGGGGCGATTGGCAAGGCGCTGGCGCTCAAGCTCGATAGCGGCGGCATCCCGGGCTTTGTGCTTACGGCGGTTTCGGCAAAGAACATCGACAAGGCGGCTGAATTTGTGCGCGGGTTCGCGCCGGCGGTGGCCGTAGTCGGATTGGGCGAACTGGGCAAGCATGCCGACATCGTGATCGAATGCGCCCCAGCAGAGTTGTTGCCGCAGATCGCAGAACCCTTGCTGCGCGCCCAAAAGAAACTCATCGTGTTGTCGGTGGGCGCGTTGCTGAGCAACGACTACCTGGTGCGGCTGGCCGCCGAAACGGGTGGCACCATTATTGTGCCCACCGGCGCGTTGATCGGACTGGATGCGGTGATCGCCGCCGCTGAAGGCACGATTCATTCGGTGCGCATGGTCACGCGCAAGCCCCCCAAGGGTCTTGCCGGCGCACCCTACCTGCTTGAACACAATATCGATATCAGCGATCTCAAGGCGCCCCTCAAGGTATTCACGGGTAATGCCCGCGAGGCCGCAAGAGGCTTTCCCGCCAACCTCAATGTCGTGGTGGCACTCGCGCTGGCCGGCATAGGCCCGGAAAAGACCGTGCTGGAAATATGGGCCGACCCGTCGCTTACGCGCAACGTGCACCGCATCGAGGTGGATTCTGATTCCGCCCTGATGAGCATGAGCATAGAAAACATTCCCTCGGAAAACCCCAAGACGGGGAAAATAACCGCGCGTAGCGTGATCGCGTTGTTACGCAAAATGACGGCGCCGCTCAGGGTGGGAACCTGAGCGGCGCGGCTTGAACAAGACATTCACCGTCCCATCCCGGAGATCGATTTCATGCCGCTGAACACGCAGCAAAAAGAAAAAATCCGCCGGCGTTACCTGCAGGTGGACACCGCCAACGTGGCCGACGTGCTCGACAGCATGGGTTTGCTTAACCAGGGCTTGTCGCCGCAGTTCTCGCCCTACCCGGTGACGGCCGGGCGTATCGCCGGCTGGGCTTACACGATTCGCGGGCAGATGACGCCCTACGCCATGGGCGGTGACGCCGACAAGATGCAAGCCTGCCAGGGCCTGTCGCAGGGCGAGATCAGCGTGTGGAGCGGTGATGGCGAGGGCATCTGTTATTTCGGCGAATTGATCGCCATTGGCATGAAGGAGCGCGGTTGTACCGGAGCACTGGTCGATGGCGGCATTCGTGATATCCGCTGGCTTGGGGAGCTGGACTTCCCGGTGTTCGCCACATACCGCACGCCGGTGCAGTCGATAGGGCGCTGGAAGGTGACCGGCAGCCAGATGCCGGTGTTCATGCGCGGTGCTGCCGCCGGCCTGGTGGAGGTAAAGCCCGGTGACTTCATCCTGGGCGACGAGGACGGCGTGATCGTCATTCCCGCGGGCATCGCCGAGCCAGTGCTGCTTGAGGTTGAGCGCCTGACGGAAATCGAAAAAAACATCCGCAGCGAACTGAAGAACGGCCTGAGCTTGGCCGAGGCGCTAAAGAAATTCGGCCACGTCTGACCGTACCCGTGCCCATGCGCGGGTCTATGGGCACGCAGTGAATTTTTTCATTTTTATCGGGGGCATAGTGAAACACCGCACCGTTATGATCACATCCTTGTTTGCAGGCGCACTGTTTTTTTCGGCGATATTGACGGCTCCGGTCCAGGCGCAGCAGGCCTGGCCATCGCGTCCGGTGCGCATCATCGTGCCCTTTCCCGGCGGCGGCAGCACCATGGATACGGTGATGCGCCTGGTCGCGCCCGAGTTGTCGAAGATACTCGGCGTGCAGGTGGTGATCGACAATAAGCCGGGCGCCGGCACGGTGATTGGTGTCGATGCCGCCGCCAAGTCCAGCGACGGTCACACCTTTGTCGGCGTTGCCAACAGCTTCACCGTAAATCAGACGCTGGTGAAGGAGTTGCCCTACAACATGGCGAAGGAATTGCAGCCGGTGGTGTTGGTTGCGCGCACGCCCAACGTGCTCGCGGCGCGCGCCGCCCTGGCGCCCAACACCTTGGCGGAGTTTGTCGCCTTCGCGAAAAAAAATCCGGGCAAGCTGTCTTACGCCTCGTTTGGTAACGGCACCACGGCGCATTTCGCCGGTGAGATGTTCAAGATGATGGCCGGTATCGACATGGCGCACATTCCCTATAAGGGGCAGGGCCCGGCGCTGACCGACCTGCTGGCGGGCAACGTCGACATCATGTTCGGTAACCTGCCCGACTTTATCGCCCACATCAAGGCGGGCAAGCTCAAGGCCTATGGCACGACTTATCTTGCGCGCGCGGGACAGGCACCCGAGATGCCGACCATCGCCGAGCAGGGCTACCCCGGGTTCGAGACCGACTCCTGGTACGGGCTGCTGGCGCCCGCGGGCGTGCCCAAGGAGGTTGTCGACAGGCTTAACGCCGCGGTCAACCGTGTGCTGAGTGAAACGGCCGTCGGCGCCATGCTGAACGAACGCGGTCTTGAGGTTCTGGGCGGGGGCAGCGGCAGGTTCGGCCAGCACCTGCAGGTCGAAATCGCCAAGTACGCGCGCATCGTCAAGGATGCCAATATGCGCGTCGACTGAAGCCTTGTTGCCAGGCCTGCGCGGTTTGAGATATGAAAAAAAGGGCGCTTTGGCGCCCTTTTTGTTGAAATGTTACCGGATTGAAGCGTTGCCGGATCAGGCCGGTTTGGCCGCCGCTTCCGGCGTCGCCGCGCGCACGATGGTTTTGTCCTTGATCGGCAGTGCCGCAACGGCCGCAAGAAGGCCAAGGCCAATCGAGATCACCCACATGATGTCGTAGGACTGGAAGCGATCGAACAGCACGCCGCCCAGCCATGCGCCCAGAAAGCCGCCGACCTGGTGCGAGGCAAAGACGATGCCAAATAGCGTGGAGAGGTAGCGCGCACCGAAGATCTGCGCCACCAGTCCGCTTGTCGGCGGCACCGTGCCCAGCCATAAAAAGCCCAGGGCGGCCGAGAACACCAGCGCCACGGTCGGTGTGATCGGCACGAACAGCAGGGGCAGGAAAATGGCGCTGCGTGATGCATAGATGAAGGTGAGCAGATAGCGCTTGCGATAGCGCCCGCCGAGCCAGCCGAACAATTGCGAACCGAAAATATTGAACAGGCCGATGAGCGCAAAGGCCTGGGCGGCGATATTGCCCGCCAATCCCTTGTCGGCAAAAAACGCCGGCAAATGGGTCACAACGTAGGCGATATGAAAGCCGCAGACGAAAAAGCTGGCGTTGAGCAGCCAATAGCCGGTATGGCCGCGCGCCTCCACCAGCGCCTCGCCCATGGATTGGCTGCCCGCCGGCGCCGGCACGTGTTTTTCACGCAGTCCGAAGGCGAGCGGCAACATCATCAGCGCGCCCATCGCCAGCATGATGGTGGCGGCGCGCCAGCCGTACTGGGTCAGCAGCACCTGCGCCAGCGGTATGCAAAGGAACTGCCCGAAGGATCCGCCCGAGGTGACAATGCCAAAGGCGAGTGAACGCTTTTCCGGCGCAACGGCGCGCGCAACGGCGCCAAACATGACCGGGAAGCCGGTCGCCGACAGGCCGATGCCGAAAATCACGCCGAAGGTGACCTGCAGGCTCAGCGCGCTTTGCGACAGCGAGGCGAGCAGCAAGCCGCCGACATAGAGCACGACGCCGATGGACAGGGTCTTGGTGGTGCCGAAGCGGTCGGCGAGTGCGCCGAAAAACGGCGTGGCAAAGCCGGTGATGAGCGTGGCGATGGCCAGGGCGAGGCTTAGTGCCTGCCGGCCAACTTCAAGGTCCATGCTGATGGGTTTCATGAACAGCCCAAAGGACTGGCGAATACCCAGGTTGAGGGTGCTGATCCCGGCGGCGCAGATAATGATGATCAGGGCTTTTTTGCCGAGAGATTTCATGCAGATACCTTAAAGGGCTGAGCCCCGACGCGGAGTCGCCGAGGCAGGCATTATCGCCCCGCAAGGGCTTTTCACCAAACGACCGGCAGCAATGCGCGGTCGCGCGCCCGTCCGGGTGTGTAAAATGGGCTTTGCTCTCCATCACGTGGTCTTCCCTCAAGAATGAATGCACCCGATCTGCTGTTCCATACCGCCCAGTCGCGCCTGCTCGCGCCCTACGACCTGCATGCCCAGCAGTTGAGCCAGGTGTTCGGCAAACTGATGTCGCACCAGGTCGATTACGCCGATTTGTATTTTCAGTATTCACGCAGCGAGGCCTGGAGCCTGGAGGAGGGCATCGTCAAGGCCGGTAGCTTCAACATCGACCAAGGCGTGGGCGTGCGCGCCATCTCCGGCGAAAAAACCGCCTTCGCTTATTCGGATGAAATCAGCCTGTCCGCACTCAACGATGCCGCCGCGGTGACGCGTGCCATCGGCGCCGCAGGCCAGCAAGGCAGTCTGCCCGTGCTAAGGCGCCAGGGCGCGATCAAGCAGCGCGTGCTCTATTCGCAGGACGATCCGCTTGTTTCCCTGCCCGACACCGAAAAAGTCAAAATCCTCGAACGCATGGAGCAGCAGGCGCGCTCCCTGGACAAGCGCGTGACACAGGTCATGGCTACGCTCGCCGCCGAATATGAGGTGGTGCTGGTGGCGCGTTCGGACGGTCTGATGGCGGCCGACGTGCGACCGCTGGTGCGCCTTTCCATACAAGTCATCGCAGAACAGGACGGCCGGCGTGAAAGCGGCAGCTCGGGCGGCGGTGGACGCAGCGACTACGCCTATTTCACCGAGGCGAGGATCAAGGATTACGCCAAACGCGCGGTCGATCAGGCCCTCGTCAACCTTGATTCGCGGCCCGCGCCCGCCGGCACCATGACTGTGGTGCTGGGGCCGGGCTGGCCGGGCATTTTGCTGCACGAGGCGATAGGGCACGGCCTGGAGGGCGACTTCAACCGCAAGGGCAGCTCGGCCTTCTCGGGCAAGGTCGGCAAACGCGTTGCCGCCAAGGGCGTGACAGTGGTCGATGACGGCACCATAGAAGGCCGGCGCGGCTCACTCAATATTGATGATGAGGGCAACCCGACACAGCGCACCGTGCTGATCGAGGACGGCATCCTCAAGGGCTACATGCAGGACAGCCTCAACGCGCGCCTGATGGGTGTGCCGGTCACCGGCAACGGCAGGCGCGAATCGTTTGCGCACGTCACCATGCCGCGCATGACCAACACCTATATGCTTAACGGCGACAAGGATCCGGCCGAGATCATCAAGTCGGTGAAGCACGGTTTGTACGCCGTCAACTTTGGCGGCGGCCAGGTCGATATCACCAGCGGCAAGTTTGTGTTCTCCGCCGCGGAGGCCTACATGATAGAAAACGGCAGGGTCACCTACCCGGTGAAGGGCGCCACGCTGATAGGCAACGGCCCCGAGGCGCTCAAGCTTGTTTCCATGATTGGCAACGACATGGAGCTCGATTCAGGGGTGGGCACCTGTGGCAAGGAAGGCCAGAGCGTGCCTGTGGGCGTGGGCCAGCCGACACTGCGCATAGACGGGCTGACAGTGGGCGGTACGGCCTGAGTTTTCAGATGGCATAGGCTGGAAAGCCGCGTCCTGCGCGGGTTTCCAGTACGCACGCTGCTGCGGATTCAGCGCGCGTCGTTGGAAAAACTACAGCGCCGCAGCCACCGCCTTGCCCAGATCCGACGTGTTCGCCTTGCCGCCGATGTCCGGGGTGCGCGGCGCGCCCGATTTCGGATCGAGGACTTTTTCAATGGCGGCGAGAATTGCATCGTGCGCCTTGGGGTAACCGAGGTGTGCGAGCAGCATCGCGCCCGACCAGATCTGGCCTATGGGATTGGCGATCGCCCGGCCGGCGATGTCCGGCGCCGAGCCGTGCACCGGTTCGAACAATGACGGAAAGGCGCGTTCCGGATTGATGTTGCCCGAGGGTGCGATGCCTATGGTGCCGGTGGTGGCCGGCCCCAGGTCGGAGATGATGTCGCCGAACAGGTTGGAGCCGACGATGACATCGAAGCGCTGCGGATTGAGCACCATCTGTATGGTCAGGCCGTCGATGTGGTATTGGTCGGTCTTCACCTCCGGGTATTGTTTTCCCATGTTGGCAAAACGCTCGTCCCAGTAGGGCATGGTGATGGAAATGCCGTTGGACTTGGTGGCCGAGGTCAGGTGCTTTTTGCGCGTCATCGCGAGCTCAAAAGCGTATTTCATGATGCGGTCGGTGCCCTTGCGGGTGAAGGTCGATTGCTGCACCGCCATTTCGCGCTCGGTTCCCTCGAAAAGGCGCCCGCCAATGGACGAGTATTCGCCCTCGGTGTTCTCGCGCACGACGTAGTAGTCGATGTCGCCCGGCTCGCGTCCGACCAGCGGCGACTTGATGCCCGGCACCAGGCGCACCGGCCGCAGGTTCACATACTGGTCGAACTCGCGGCGGAACTTGATGAGCGAATCCCATAGCGACACGTGGTCGGGCACGCGTGCCGGCCAGCCGGTGGCGCCGAAAAACACGCAGTCGTGGCCGCCGATGCGCTCTTTCCAGTCCGGCGGCATCCACCAGCCGTCGGTGTCGTAGTGGTCGCAACTCCAGTCAAAGGTGTCGAAGGCGAGGTCTATGCCGAATTTCCTTGCGGCGGCCTCGAGGACGCGCTGGCCCTCGGGCATGACTTCCTTGCCTATGCCGTCGCCGGCGATGACGGCGATTTTGTGTTTTGCCATGTCAGTCTTTCAGGAAAGTAATCAAATCATCGTAAAGCGCGTCGGGCGCTTCTTCGGGAATGTAATGGCCGCAGGCGAGGGCGTGGCCGCGCACATCGGCCGCCACCTTGCGCCAGTCCTCGAGCGCCTTGAACTGTTTTTCGATCACGCCTTGCGCGCCCCACAGCGCCAGCAGCGGGCATTGCAGCTTGCACCCAGCGGTGATGTCGGCGGCGTCGTGCTCGAGGTCTATCGACGCGGCGGCGCGGTAGTCCTCGCAGTTGGCGTGGATGGTCGCCGGATCCGAGTTGCAGCGCAGGTACTCGGGCCAGCCCTCGGGCATGAAGGGGGCAAGCCCGGCAAAGCGGCCCATGTGGTGGTGCAGGTAGGCCGCGACGTTGGCGCCTATCAGCGTTTCGGGAAAGGGCGCCGGCTGGATAAGGAAAAACCAGTGATAGTAGGCGCGTGCAAAGGCCATGCTGGTCTGCTCGTACATGGCCTTGGTCGGCGCGATGTCTAGGGTCACCAGTTTGATGACACTGTCCGGATGGTCGGCGGCGAGGCGGTGCGCCACACGGCCGCCACGGTCATGGCCGACAAGGTGAAAGCGTTCGTGCCCGAGCGCGCGCATCACCTCGACCTGGTCGCGCGCCATTTCACGCTTGGAGTAATTCGAATGATCGGGAAGGCCCGCCGGCTTGGATGAATCGCCGTAGCCGCGTAAATCGGTGACGACCACGCTGTAGTGTTCGGCGAGGCGTGGCGCGATCTTGCGCCAGATGGCGTGGGTCTGCGGGTAGCCGTGCAAGAGCAGCAGCGCCGGGCCCTTGCCGCCCGCCACCAGGTTGATGTCGATGTCGCCAGAGACGCGGATGCGTTTGCGTGTGAAAGTTTCAAACATGCGTGGATTCTACTAAGGAATCACGGAACAAGCCCCCGCATCGTCATTGCGAGGAGGCGAAGCCGACGCGGCAATCTTGTGGTGTAGCGGTGTAGGTCACAAGAGCGATGAGATTGCTTCGCTGCGCTCGCAAAGACAGACAATACCGCGTTCGCGACAGAAAATGCCGAGCTCGCGACAGAAAATGCCGCGCTCGCAATGGGGGAAGTCATTGCGAGGAGGCGAAGCCGACGCGGCAATCTTGTGGTGTTGCGGTGTACGTCACAAGAGCGATGAGATTGCTGCGCTCGCAATGACAGACAATGCCGCGTTCGCGACAAAAAATGCCGCGCTCGCAATGGGGGAAGTCATTGCGAGGAGGCGAAGCCGAAGCGGCAATCTTGTGGTGTTGCGGTGTAGGTCACAAGAGCGATGAGATTGCTTCGCTGCGCTCGCAAAGACAGACAATGCTGCGCTCGCAATGACAGGAAATGCCGCGTTTGCGACACAAAATGCCGCGTTCGCCATGGGGAAGTCATTGCGAGGAGGCGAAGCCGACGCGGCAATCTCGTGGCACGGGCGACCATTTCTGCTATGCCACAAGATTGCTTCGTCCCCTCCGGGGATTACCTTCGGGGCATCACTTTGTTCTTCGCAATGACAGGGTTAATCGATGGCGCCCGCAAAGCCGCGCCAGTCGGCCGTCTTCAGGCATCGACGGCCCGAGATGCCCGACTGGTGCGGCTTTCGACGATTTGCGTTAGCGTAGCGCTTCCCCGCACAGCCGAAAGGACGCCAGATGTTTCAATTGCCGATTCACCTTGTGCATTGCCGCGTGTTGTGCTGGATGCTGCTCTTGCCCGTCTGCGCCATTTTGTTTGCGCTGCCGGCGCACGCCCAGATCGCGCCCGGCGCGGCAGAGATCGCCGCTTTCAGCCCCTTGCACGCGGCCGCCCACAAGGGCGACCTGGCGCAACTGGACAAGCTGATCGCCGCGAAGCTTGACCTCAACGCGCGCGACAACTACGGCCGCACCGCGCTGCACGTCGCCACCTTTGCCAGGCAGCGCGAGGCCATACGCGCGCTGGTCAAGGCCGGCGCCAAACTGGAACTGCTGGAGAACGACCGCTACGATGCCGTCACCATCGCTGCAGTGGCAGACGATGAGGAAACATTACGCGTTGTGCTTTCGCTTGGCGCCAGCGCCAAACTCACCACCAGCCGCTACGACGGCACGGCACTGATCGCCGCCGCCCACCTCGGGCACGACGGCGTGGTGCGCCAGTTGATCGCCGCCGGCGCGCCGCTAGACCACGTCAACAACCTGCACTGGACGGCGCTGATCGAATCGATTGTGCTGGGCAACGGCGGCAGGCGTCATGTCGAGACCTTGCGCGCATTGCTCGCCGCAGGCGCAAGCACCAAGCTCACCGACCGCCAGGGCGCCACGCCGCTGGCCATGGCGAAGTCGCGCGGCTACCGTGAGATGGTGCAATTGCTCGAGGCGGCCGGCGCGCGCTAGTTCGCGCCCGGTTCCGACCAGCCCTTGCTGCGCGCCACCGCACGCGCCCATCCCCTCATGCGCGCTGCCGCCTCGTCGCGCGACATCGCCGGCTCGAAGCGGCGCTCGATGCGCCACTGCCGGGCAATTTCTTCCGTGCTGGCCCACACACCGGTGGCAAGGCCGGCGAGGTAGGCCGCGCCCAGCGCCGTGGTTTCGAGCACCGCCGGCCGCACCACCGGGATGCCCAGCAGGTCGGCCTGGAATTGCATCAGCAGCGTATTGGCGGCGGCACCGCCATCGACGCGCAGTTCACGCACCGCGTCAGCCGAGTCTTGCTGCATGGCAAGCAGTAGTTCCGCCGACTGGAAGGCGATGGCTTCGAGCGCGGCGCGGGCAATGTGGGCCTTGGTGGAGCCGCGTGTGAGGCCTTGCATGCTGCCGCGGGCAAAGGCGTCCCAGTGCGGCGCGCCAAGCCCGGCGAAGGCCGGCACGAGGAACACCCCGCTGCTGTCGGGCACGCTCGCCGCGAGCGCTTCCACTTCAGCGGCGTGGCGGATGATGCCCAGGCCGTCGCGCAGCCATTGCACCACCGCGCCGCCAATGAACACGCTGCCCTCCAGCGCGTAACCGGCTGGGGCGCCGCAGACGCTGGCGCTGCGCGTGGTGAGCAGCCCCATTGCGGAACGCACCGCTTCGGCACCGGTGTTGAGCAACATGAAGCAGCCGGTGCCATAGGTGTTCTTGGCCATGCCGGGTGTGTGGCAAGCCTGGCCGAACAAGGCCGCTTGCTGGTCGCCGGCGATGCCCGCAAGCGGCACCGGCGCCCCAAGCAATGAGCTGTCTATGTTGCCGTGCAAGTGCGAGGAAGGCCGCACCTCGGGCAGTACGCCTGCCGGCACCTTGAATAGCGCGAGCAATGCCTCGTCCCAGCAACCGCGCTGTATATCGTAGAGCAGGGTGCGCGAGGCGTTGCTCGGGTCGGTGACGTGCAGGCGGCCGCCCGATAGCTTCCAGGTGAGCCAGCTGTCGACCGTACCACAGGCAATTTCGCCGCGTTCGGCGCGAGCGCGCAGGCCGGCAACGTTGTCGAGTAACCAGGCCAGCTTGGTGGCGGAGAAGTAGGGGTCGAGCAGCAGGCCGGTTTTGGCGCGCACCATGGCCTCGTGGCCGGCGGCCTTGAGCCTGGCGCAGTAATCGGCGGTGCGCCTGTCCTGCCAGACGATGGCATTGTGCAAAGGCTCGCCGCTGGCGCGGTCCCAGACGACGATGGTCTCGCGCTGGTTGGTGATGCCGACAGCGCAAAGGTCGCGCGCGTGCAGGCCGGATTTGGCGAGGGCCGCGCGCGCGCAGGCAAGCTGGCTGTCCCAGATTTCCAGCGGGTCGTGCTCGACCCAACCGGGTTGCGGAAAAATCTGCCGGAACTCGCGTTGTGCCAGCGCTCTTGGCGCACCGTCCTCGCCAAAGATAATGGCGCGCGAACTGGTGGTGCCCTGGTCGAGCGCTAGCACGTGTTTCATTGCGGCATCCTGCGGCGGGTTCGGGATGGCGACATGATAGTCAGTTTGGCCGCAAACAGGCATCGAGGGGTCATTGCGAGCGCAGCGAAGCAATCTTGTGGCAGTGCGCGCTACGCTGCGGGCGCGACGAGATTGCTTGGCTGCGCCCGCAATGACGAGGACGGCGGGGGCTGTGTTAAAATTTGCTGCTCTGCAAAAGAGCCAATGTGACACCGCCCATGCCTCTTCCCGCGCCCGCCGCGTCAGTAACACGCGAAGCCCTTCACACCCGCAGCATCACCATCCAGGCCTTCCGTCGTGACGATGGGTTGATGGATGTTGAAGCGCGGCTGACCGATGTCAAGGCGCACGATTTTCCGCTCGCCAGCGGCACGCGCCCGGCGGGTGAGGCGGTGCATGACATGTTGGTGCGCATCACCATTAATCGCGATTATGACGTGCTCGAGGCCGTGAGCGCCACAGACAGCATGCCCTACTTGGGCCAGTGCGACCGCATCAACGCGGATTATCGCGGACTGGCCGGCCTGAACCTCAAGCGCGGGTTTCGCAAGGCGGTGTTGGAGCGTTTTGGTGAAATCCGCGGTTGCACCCATCTGACCGAGTTGATCGGCCTGCTACCCACAGCCGCGATCCAGGCCTATGCAGGCGAGCGGCGCGAAAACACCAATATCAAGGGCAAACCCTTCCAGCTTGACCGCTGCCATGCGCTCGATACGCGCGGGCCGGCGGTAGCGCAGTACTACCCGACCTGGCACAAGATGGATGAAGTCCAGACGACTGGAGCGCGGGAAGTTGACGCTAAGGCGGATGTGGTGATGGAGGGCAAGGATTGACGGCGGTCGAGGTGGTGTCTTGTGCCTAGTGTCTAGCGCGGCCGACGACGCTTTAATCGGGCGATAAAAAAACAACCAAGGGGGCAGAATGAAAATCCATGAATATCAGGCCAAAGAGGTGCTGCGCAAATACGGCGTAATCACCCCTAAGGGCATCCCGTGTTTTTCCGTTGACGAGGCGGTAAAGGCGGCCACGACCCTGGGCGGCAAAGTCTGGGTGGTCAAGGCGCAGATCCACGCCGGCGGACGCGGCAAGGGCGGCGGTGTCAAGGTGGCCAAGTCGATGGACGAGGTGAAGACCTTCGCCACACAGATCCTCGGCATGCAACTGAAGACCCACCAGACCGGGCCCGGGGGGCAGAAGGTGCGGCGCCTGCTGATCGAGGAGGGTGCCGACATCAAGAAGGAACTCTACGTCGGCATGGTTGTTGACCGCGTCAGCCAGCGCGTGGCGCTGATGGCATCGAGCGAGGGCGGCATGGATATCGAGGAGGTGGCCGCGCACACGCCGGAAAAAATATTCAAGGTGTTCATCGACCCTGCCACCGGACTCAAGGACGCCGAGGCCGACGATGTCGCGGCGAAAATCGGTGTGCCGCCGGCGTCCATCGCGCAGGCGCGCGTGCAACTGCAGGCCTTGTACAAGGCATTCTGGGACACCGATGCTAGCCTCGCCGAAATCAATCCGCTGATTCTCACCGGCGAGGGCAAGGTCATCGCGCTCGATGCCAAGATCAACTTTGATTCCAACGCGTTGTTCCGCCACCCCGACCTCGTTGCGCTGCGCGACCTGGACGAGGAAGACCCGGCCGAGATCGAGGCGTCAAAGTTCGACCTGTCGTATATCTCTCTGGACGGCAATATCGGCTGCCTGGTCAACGGCGCGGGCCTGGCGATGGCCTCGATGGACACCATCAAGCTCTTCGGCGGGGAACCGGCGAATTTTCTTGACGTCGGTGGCGGCGCCACCGCCGAGAAGGTCACCGAGGCGTTCAAGATCATGCTGAAGAACCCCAAGGTCAAGGGCATCATGGTCAATATTTTCGGCGGCATCATGAAGTGCGACACCATCGCCAACGGCGTCGTCGTCGCGGCGCGCGAAGTGAAGCTGTCGGTGCCGCTGGTGGTGCGCATGCGCGGCACCAATGAAGAGATGGGGCGGCAGATTTTGAAGGACTCCGGCTTGCCCATTATTTCCGCCACGAATATGGCCGACGCGGCGAAGAGCATCGTCGCCGCCGTCGCCGGCAAGTAAGGGAGATTCCAGATGTCGATCCTGATCAATAAAAATTCCCGCGTGATGACGCAGGGCATTACCGGCAAGACCGGCCAGTTCCACACCAAAATGGGCAAGGAATACGCCAACGGCAAGAATTGCTACGTTGCCGGCGTCAACCCGAAAAAAGCCGGCGAGTCGTTTGAGGACATCCCGATTTTCGGCACGGTCGCCGAGGCAAAAAAACAAACCGGCGCAAATGTGTCGGTGATTTATGTGCCGCCGCCCTTTGCCGCCGCGGCCATCTGGGAGGCGATCGAGGCCGACCTGGAGCTGGTGATTTGCATCACCGAAGGCATCCCGGTGCGCGACATGATTGAAGTGAAGGACAGGATGGCCAGGCAGGGCCGCAAGAGCATCCTGGTCGGCCCCAACTGTCCGGGTGTGATCACGCCCGAGGAAATAAAAATTGGCATCATGCCCGGCCACATCCACAAAAAAGGCCGCATCGGCGTGGTGTCACGCTCGGGCACGCTCACCTATGAGGCGGTCGGCCAGTTAATGGATCTCGGCCTTGGGCAATCCAGTTGCGTTGGCATTGGCGGCGACCCGGTGAACGGCATCAAGCACATCGATGTGATGCGGATGTTCAATGACGACCCGGAAACCGACGCCGTGATCATGGTCGGGGAGATCGGCGGCTCCGACGAGGAGACCTGCGCGCAGTGGATCAAGGAAAACATGAAAAAGCCGGTGGTCGGCTTTATCGCCGGCGTGACAGCACCGGAGGGCAAGCGCATGGGCCATGCCGGCGCGATCATTTCCGGCGGCAAGGGCACGGCGCAGGAAAAGCTCGACGTCATGGAAGCCTGCGGCATCAAGACCACCAAGAACCCGGCGGACATGGGCAGGCTGCTCAAATCGGTGATCTGACGCCGGCTTGAACGCACAGGCAGGGCACACATCAAAGCGGGCACGGCGGCCATCTTTGCAGGCCGCCGGCAAACGCTTGATCCCCTTTTCGACCAGGAGGAATTGACATGTTCAGAACGCTGCTGATGGGTATTTTTCTGCTGGCTTCACCGCTGGCCGGTGCGCAGTATCCGGAACGCCTCACGCGCATTGTGTCGCCATTCTCGCCCGGTGGCGGCCTGGACATCGCCGCGCGGCTGCTGGCGCCCAAACTGAGCGAGATCTACAAGCAGCCGGTGCTTGTTGAGAACCGCACCGGCGCCAACGGCCAGATCGCCAACGAATTTGTCGCCAAATCACCGCCCGACGGCTACACCCTGCTCATCGACACGCTGGGCTTTGCGGTCCACCCCGCGGTGACGCGCAACCTGCCCTATGACCCGGGCACGATGGAGCCGGTGGCGCAGTTGCTGGCGCTGCCCTTTGTCATTGTCGTCAATCCCAAGGTGCCGGCAAAAAACGTCATTGAGCTGGTCGAGCATGCGCGGCGCAACCCGGGCAAATTGAACTTCGCCCAGGGCGGCCTGACCAACCGCATTCTCGGCGAGCAATTCCGGCTGCAAACCAACACCGAATTTACCTTCGTGCCTTACAAGGGCAGCAACCCGGCGACCCTCGCTGTGCTGACCGGTGAGTCCGATCTCACCATCACCGATTCGGCCACGGTTACGTCGCATATCGCTTCGGGCAAGCTGCGCGCACTTGCGGTTACCAGCCCGAAACGCACTGCATTGATGCCCGATGTGCCGACGGTGGGCGAGGCCGGCGTGCCCGGTTACGAGGTCACCGTGTGGTATGGCATTTTCGCCGCGGCGGGTACGCCGCCGGCGGTGGTGCGGCGATTGAACACGGAGTTCAACAAGATCGTGATGATGCCCGATGTGGCGGCGCGTTTTACCGCGTTGGGCGCCGAGCCGGTGGCGAGCACACCGGAAGCGTTCGCCGCCCTGGTGCGAAGCCAGATGGCGACCGTGAAGGACGTCGCGACCCGCGCCAAGATGCCGATGGAGTAGGCGTGAACGCCTATGACCTTGCGGGGAAATACGCCATCGTCACCGGTGGGGCCGGCGGCATCGGACTCGCGGTGGGCAGGATGCTGCGCGATTGCGGTGCTGCGGTGAGTTTGTGGGATGTCTCGGCGACGGTGCATGAGGTGACGGGCCTGCGCATGCAAGGCCGTCAGGTCGATGTCACCGACGCCGCCCAGGTTGCGGCCGCCGCCAAGGCCGATGCCGGGTTATTTGGTCGCGTCGATGTGCTGGTCAACAACGCCGGCGTCCTCGGTGAGATCAAGCCGCTTTGGGAAACCGGCGTGGACGAGCTACGGCGCGTTCTGGACATCAACCTGCTTGGCGCCATGCTGTGCTCGCGCGCCATACTTCCGCTGATGCGCGCCCAGGCCGCGACGCCGCAGCGCGGCCATATCGTCAATGTGTCTTCGGCCAATGGCAAGGAGGGCAAGGCCGGATCGGCCGCCTACAGCGCGTCCAAGGCCGGACTTATCGGCCTCACCAAGGCGATGGCAAAGGAGGTCGCCGGGGATGCGATTCTGGTCAACTGCATTACCCCGGGTGCGGTGCGGACCGCATTTTCAAATGATGTACCGGCCGAACGGCTGGCCCAGACGGTGGCGCGAACGCCACTGGGGCGATTGCTCGAACTCGAGGAGATTGCGCGCATGGTGGCCTGGCTGAGTTCGGACGACTGCTCATTCTCGACCGGCGCGGCATTCGACCTGTCGGGCGGCCGCAGTACATACTGACTGATGCTTTATTTTTACAGCATGCAAAAAGGCGAAATAACATGAGTTTGCTTGGTAATGCCGCGGTGGCCATATGGCATGAGGTGCCGCCTGCGGCGCGCAACGACTATTTTGAATGGCATAACGGCGAGCACATGGCCGAGCGCGTGGGCATTCCGGGCTTCCTGCGCGGGCGGCGCTACGCCGCCCTGCACGGGGCACCCGAATTCTGCACGCTCTACGAAGCGCAGTCGCTGGACGTGCTGACCGGCCCGGATTACCTCGCCAGGCTGGAGAATCCAACGGCGATGACGCGCCGCGTTGCGCCGCAGCTTTACGGTAACGTGCGTTCGCTGTGCCGCGTCGTCCTGACACTGGGCGCCGGTCAGGGCGGGCTTCTGATGACCTGGCGCTACGATGTGGCACCGGAGCGCGCCGCGTCGCATCGCGCCCTGGTCGAGGCAAGACTGCGGGAGATTGCCGCACGGCCGGGCATAGTCGGTGCCCATTTGTGCCTCGGCGACACCGCGGCGAGCGCAGTGCAGACGGCGGAAAAAAAATCCCGGCCCAACAAGGCCTTGACGCCCAACTGGGTTGTGCTGGTCGAGGGTGGCGGCGAGCGCAAGGCGCTTGAGGATGCGTGCGCGGCCTTGCTCCCGGCGGACTTGCTGGCCGGGGCCGGCGCGCAAGACCTGGCGACCGGGCTTTACCAGGTACAGTTTCAGCCGACTTAGTGTCCAAACGCGCGAGGAGCCGCCATGTATGTAGTCACCGTCGATTTTGTTGCAAAGCCTGAGCATGTCGAGGTGTTTCGCATCGCGATGCTGAAGAACGCGAAGGCTTCGCTTGCCAATGAGCCCGGCTGCCGCCAGTTTGATGTGTCGGTGGTCGCAGATGATCCGGCACATATTTTCCTGTACGAACTGTACGACGACAGGGCCGCCTACGATGCCCATCGCCTGACGGCGCATTTTCGCGAGTTCGACGCCAAGGCAGCGGCCTTGGTCGCCTCCAAGACGGGGCGGCATTACCTACGCATTTGCCCGGAGTGATGCGCGCTGCGCCGGGAAGTCTTCAAGGGGGTGGCTGAAAACGCCCGACTGGCGCGGGTTTTCAGGCATGGGTGTGCGTAAGCCCGGGCGATTTCAGGCTGGTAAGATGTCGTTCCAGAACGCGCACACAGGTCGCCAATGAGCCAACTTCCCACGCACGCCCGCTACCCTTATTCGGGAATTTCCCAGCGCCCCGACTATAGCTGGCCAGAGGGCCGGCGACTCGCGGTTTATATCGGGGTGAACCTCGAGCATTTTTCGTTTGCTCAGGGACTCGGTGCCAAGCTTGCCCCTAGTGCGGAACCCGATGTGCTCAATTACGCCTGGCGCGATTACGGCAATCGCGTTGGTGCCTGGCGCCTGCTCGAACTGTTTGACGCGCTGTGTCTGCCGGTGGCCGTGTTGGCGAACACCGCCATCTATGACTACTGCCCGGAGCTGATGGCGGCGCACCGGGCGCGTGGTGACGAGGTGGTCGGCCACGGCCATACCAACTCGGAACGCCAGAGCGACATGAGCGAAGCCGAAGAGGCGGCGCTGATCCGCGCCTGCATGGCGCGCATCGAGAAGGAGGAGGGCAAAAAGCCGCGCGGTTGGTTGTCGCCGTGGATTGCCGAGTCTCGTTCTACGCCGGACATGCTCAAGGATGCGGGATTTGACTACACGCTCAATTGGTGTCACGACGATCAACCGCTGCCGTTTTTAACGCGAGGCGGAGAGTTCTGGTCCATGCCCTATCCGCAGGAGATTAACGATATACCTGCCATCATCGCGAGACAGAATTCGGCGACGGAATTTTCCGACATGATCATTGGCTGTTACGATGAAATGAAGGCACAGAGCGAGCGCCAGCCGCTGGTGATGGGCATTGCCCTCCACCCTTATATCGTCGGTCAGCCACATCGTTTGCACGAGTTGCGTCGTGCGCTGCAGCATATTGTGTCCGATGGATGCGCGTGGCTTACCAGGCCGGGTGAAATACTTGATCACGTGAGGAGAGTCGCTTCGGTTTAGCGGGGGCGGCTTCCTTTGAATGCAAGAATAAGCGACTCAGCGCGATAGACCGCACCGAGCCGGCGTGTACAATGCTCGCCACATTTGCACCTTTCAAAATCATCCGGGCCTAAAGACAAAATGGACTTCTTTCTCTCGCCACAGCAGTTCTGGATTCCTTTGCTGCAAATCATCGGGATCAACATTGTGTTGTCCGGTGACAACGCCGTCGTCATCGCGTTGGCTGCGCGCTCCCTGCCGGCGCATCAGCAAAAAAAGGCAATCGCCTGGGGGGCCGGCGCAGCGATCGGAATGCGCATCGTACTGACCTTGTTTGCCGTCGCGCTGCTTACATTCCCTTATCTGAAGCTGATCGGTGCGGTGCTGCTAATCTGGATCGGTATCCAGTTGCTGTTGCCGGACGATGGTGACGAGAACATCGAATCGCATAGCAATCTTATGGCAGCCATCAAGACCATCCTCATCGCAGATCTGGTGATGAGTCTGGATAACGTCATCGGCGTGGCCGCTGCAGCCAAGGGCAGCGTGTCGTTGCTGGTGATAGGCCTTGCCATAAGTATTCCAATGGTGATTTTTGGAGCGACGATGCTGCTCAAGCTGATGGAGCGTTTCCCCATCATCATCACTATCGGTGGCGGCCTGCTCGGTTACGTTGCGGGCGAAATGGCGGTGAGCGATCCTGCAGTCAAGGGCTGGGTTGACGCCAATATGCCGATTCTGCACGAGGTTGCTGCGGTCGCGGGCGTTGCCATCGTGCTGGTCGCCGGAAAGCTGCTGGCAAAAAAACGGCTGGCCGCGATGGCGGTGGAAGAGTCAGCCGAAGCCAAGCCCGGGGCATGACGCCCGCAAATTGGATTTGTTGACGCAGGTCAAGTGTTTTGACGCAGCGGAGCGACACAATGCGCTCGATTCAGGTGGGATGATGACACGGTAATGAAGTCCGGCGCCGCGAAAGGAACGTTTTAGTCTTGCGGCAGCCCTAATCCGGGCGGTGTCTACATTGCATTCGCGCATGTCAGCACGATACCCAAGGAGAAGGATTATGCATACCAGCAATCGTTTCGTACGGCGCAATATCTGCGTCATTGCAACGGGCATTCTGGCGCTTCTCGGAGCCGGTAGTGTCGGCGCGTGGGAGCCGACCAAAACGGTAGAGTTCATCGTGCCCGCCGGCACCGGCGGCGGTGCCGACCAGATGGCGCGCTTTATCCAGGGGATTGTTGCGAAAAACAAGCTGATGAACCAGCCCATGGTGGTGCTCAACAAGGGCGGCGGTGCCGGCGCGGAAGGTTTTCTTGAGGTCAAGGGCGCCAAGGGCGACCCGCACAAGATCATTATCACCCTGTCCAACCTGTTCACCACGCCGCTGGCGACAGGCGTGCCGTTCAACTGGCGCGACCTGACGCCGGTACAGATGATGGCGCTTGACCAGTTCGTGCTCTGGGTCAACGCCGAGTCGCCCTACAAGACCGCCAAGGAGTATATCGACGCGGTAAAAAAAGCCGGCCCGAACAAGATGAAAATGGCCGGCACCGGTTCGAAACAGGAAGACCAGATCATTACCGTCGCGCTTGAAAAGCAGACCGGTACGAAATTCATCTATGTCCCGTTCCGTGGCGGTGGTGATGTCGCGGTCCAACTCGTGGGCAAGCACGTTGATTCGACCGTGAACAACCCGATCGAGGCGGTGGCGCAATGGCGCGCGGGCAAGTTGCGCCCATTGTGTGTATTTGACAACGTGCGCCTGCCTTACAAGGAAAAAGTCACCAAGGACATGTCCTGGGGCGACATTCCGACCTGCAAGCAATCGGGACTCGACATCGAGTATTTGATGTTGCGCGGTATTTTCATGGCAGGCGGGGTCACCGCTGATCAGGTCCAGTTCTATATTGATTTGCTCAAGAAGGTGCACGACACGCCCGAGTGGAAGGAATTCATGGAGCGGGGCGCGTTCAATACCACCTACATCAACGGCAAGCCCTACGCCGACTGGGTGGCCAAGGAAGAGGCACGGCACCTGATGCTGATGAAGTCCGCCGGTTTCCTGGCGGGCAACTGACATCCTGACATCGCCGGCTTGCCCCGGCGACTGTCAATTCTGGACACTGTCAATTCTGAACATGCCGGCGCCTAGACCGGTGGCAGGGGGGGGGAATGGAAGAGCAGAAAGATCAAGCCGCGGACCAACCCGCGGCATCACACAAGTCGGTCGAGATTGTCGTTGCGGCCATCATCCTTTTGTTTGGTGCCGTTGTCATCACCGACAGCCTTCGCCTGGGCATAAGCTGGGGCGATGAGGGTCCCAAGGCCGGTTACTTTCCGTTTTACATCGGATTGCTGATCTGCTTTTCCAGCGCGGTGACCTTGTCGCGGGCTTTTCGCACCAGCAACACGGAGTCTTTTGTATCCCGCGGCCAGCTCAAACTGGTGATGTCGGTGCTGGTACCCACGACTGTTTATGTCGGGCTGATCGTGTTTCTGGGCATTTATGTCGCATCGGTGATTTACATCGCGTTCTTCATGTGGTGGCTGGGTAAATATGCCTGGTTGAAAATCGTGCCGGTGGCGCTTGGCGTCAACCTTGTGTTTTTCCTGATGTTCGAAATATGGTTCAAGGTGCCCCTGCCCAAGGGCCCGCTTGAAGCCGTTCTCGGCCTGAACTGAGGACCGACCATGGATGAAATCAATTCCCTGATGCACGGCTTCAGCGTTGCGCTGTCGCCATTCAATGTGCTGTTAATGTTCGTCGGCGTCGTGCTCGGCGTGATCATCGGCGTGTTGCCGGGGCTGGGCGGTGCTAACGGTGTCGCCATCCTGCTGCCGCTCACCTTCAGCATGTCGCCGACTTCGGCCATCATCATGCTCTCGTGCATTTACTGGGGCGCCTTGTTCGGCGGCGCCATTACCTCGATTCTGTTCAACATACCGGGTGAGCCTTGGTCGGTTGCCACCACCTTCGACGGTTATCCGCTGGCGCAAAAGGGGCGTGCCGGGGCGGCGCTGACGGCGGCCTTTACCTCCTCCTTCATCGGCGCGCTGGTGGCGGTGATCATGATCACCTTCCTGTCGCCGCTCGTTGCCAAATTTGCCCTCGAATTCGGACCGCCGGAATTTTTCTCCGTCTACCTGCTCACCTTTTGCGCTTTCGTGGGCATGGCCAAGGGAGCGGCGGTAAAGACGGTTGCGGCGATGATGATTGGCTTTGCGCTTGCTGCGGTCGGCCTTGACACCGTTACGGGACAACTTCGCCTGACCTTCGGTTTTACCGAATTGCTCAAAGGCTTTGATTTCCTGATTGCGGTGATCGGCCTGTTTGGCATAGGTGAAATTCTGCAGACCCTGGAAGAAGGGCTGGCGTTCAAGGGCAAACAGGCAAAAATGAACGCCAAGATCGTGCTCGAAACATGGAAGGAGTTGCCGCGCTACTGGGCCACCTCGATCCGCAGTTCTCTGGTCGGCTGCTTCATGGGCATTGTTCCGGGTGGTGCCACGCCCGCATCCTTCATGAGTTACGGCGTGGCCAAACGCTTTTCCAAGGATGGCGCGAAGTTCGGTACCGGGCAGGTTGAGGGGGTTGTCGCACCCGAGACGGCGGCTCACGCAGCGGGCACTTCGGCATTGCTGCCGATGCTGACCCTGGGCGTACCCGGATCACCCACCGCCGCAGTGTTGCTCGGTGGCCTGCTGATCTGGGGCCTGCAGCCCGGACCGTTGCTTTTTGTCGAGCAAAAAGACTTTGTCTGGGGGCTCATCGCCAGCATGTACCTGGGCAACATTGTCGGCCTGATTGTCGTGCTGACCTGTGTGCCGTTTTTCGCCGCCATCCTGCGCATTCCGTTTGCCATCA
Organism: Bordetella parapertussis; assembly: GCA_945892985.1. Lineage (GTDB taxonomy): Bacteria > Pseudomonadota > Gammaproteobacteria > Burkholderiales > SG8-39 > CAITSH01. Next base: position 31,781 of record CAMDDU010000006.1, on the reverse strand, counting down.
TCGCGCCGGTGATCCTGGTGATCTGCGCCATCGGTGCTTACACGGTGCACGGATCGATGTTCGACGTCTGGCTGATGATGGGTTTTGGCGTCGTCGGCTATTTGTTCAAGAAGCTCAATTATCCGCTCGCGCCGCTGGTGCTTGCACTGGTATTGGGCGATCGTGCCGAGGACTCTTTCCGCCAGTCGATGCTGTTGTCGCAGGGCGATGTCGGGATATTCTTCTCCAACGGCCTGGTTGGCGGCATCACCGGATTTGCGATGGTGCTGCTGTTCTGGCCGCTCGCGGCAACGATGATAGAAAAGCTCAAGGCCAGGACGGCGTAGCGACCGGCGTTCGCTTCCCTTCAGGAACCGGTGACCCGCATCCGGAATGTTATTCGAGGGAGCTGGCTACGCGCTGCTTGAGCCGGGAAAGTGTTTCGGGCGCAAGGTTAAGGTAAGTGGCCAGTTCTTTTTTGGGAATGCGGTCGAGCAGATCGGGGTGTTTGCGCATGAAGCGCAGCAGCCTGCCGGGGGCGTCCAGAAGGTGCAGCGTGATGGTGTGCGCCATTACCTCCGACATCAGGCGCATGACTTCGTATTCAAAGCGCTGTTTCACATCCGGATGCCGTTCAAGGAAATCCACCCAAAGTGGCATGGAGATGCGCGCCGCAAGAACGCGCGTCACCGCCTTGATGCTGTAGGGAACAGGCGTCTTCAGCCGCCATGCCGCGTAAGACGTATCCATATCGGGTTCGGCGGCAAAACGCAGGATCATTTCCTTTCCCGCAGCATTGCTGACCACGCGCTTGAGGATGCCATCGAGAATGAAGAACTGCTCCATGCTGGTCGAGCCCTGGTGGATGAGGGGGTCGCCTTTTTTATATTCGACGACTTCCAGTTTTGGCTCGAGATCTTCCCGGGCGGCAAGGCTGATCTCACGCAAAATCAAGTTGTGCTGCAGTTGCAGTCGGATGGTGTTGCGCTGGGGGTGGGCGGCTATGGCGGGCATGGTTTTGCAGCTTAAGGCAAACCGGCAATTTAAGCTGGAATTATTGACCTCAGTCAAGGTTGTGGATGAGTGGGCTGCCTAGACTCCCAAGCGATGCAATACAAGGCTTTGCAGTACAAGGCTTACATGGGAAAGCCTTGTCCGGCAAGCGCACAACAAATTCAAGGAGTATTTCATGGGAATAACTGAACCTGATGTTGCCGGGGGCGCAATGACCGATGGCTTTCACCTGGTCATCGATGCCCTCAAGCTCAACGGTATCGACACGATCTTTGGCCTGCCCGGTATTCCCATTACAGACCTCACCAGAAAGGCGCAGGCCGAAGGTATGCGCGTGATCTCGTTCCGGCATGAGCAGAACGCGGGCAACGCCGCCGCGATCGCCGGCTTCATGACGCAAAAGCCCGGCATTTGCCTGACGGTGTCTGCCCCCGGATTCCTCAATGGTCTGGCCGCCCTGACCAACGCGACGACCAACTGCTTTCCGATGATTCTTATCAGCGGCTCTAGCGAGCGCGAGATCGTCGACTTGCAGCAGGGTGACTATGAAGAGATGGACCAGTTGGCCATCGCCAAGCCGCTGTGCAAGGCAGCGTATCGCGTGTTACACGCAGAGGATATCGGCGTGGGAATCGCGCGCGCCATCCGCGCAGCCGTCTCCGGCCGTCCGGGCGGGGTCTATCTTGACCTGCCGGCCAAATTGTTCGCCCAGACCATGGACGCAGAAGCGGGCAAAAATTCGCTGATCAAGGTGGTTGACCCGGCGCCGCGCCAAATTCCCGCCCAGGACGCCGTGCAGCGCGCCCTCGATTTACTGAAAGGCGCCAAGCGCCCGCTCATCCTGCTGGGCAAGGGCGCCGCTTATGCGCAGGCCGACGCGGATATTCGCGCCCTGGTTGAGAGGACTGGCATCCCCTACCTGCCCATGTCCATGGCCAAGGGCCTGCTGCCCGACACGCACGAACAGTCGGCCGCAGCGGCGCGCTCCTACGTGCTTCCTGAGGCCGATGTGGTGGTGCTGATCGGCGCGCGCCTGAACTGGCTGCTCTCCCAGGGCAAGGGCAAGACTTGGGGGGGCAAGGATTCCAAGGCGTGGGGAGGGCAGAGGTTTATTCAGATCGATATCTCCCCGACCGAGATGGACAGCAACGTGCGCATAGAAGCGCCCCTGGTTGGTGACATCGGATCCTGCGTGACTGCGCTGCTCGCCGGCATTGGTCCGGAATGGGCGAAGCCGTCGGCTGAATGGCTGGGGGCCATTGCAGAGCGCAAGGGCAAGAACCTCGCCAAAATGGCCGAGACGCTCGCCAAGGATCCGGCGCCGATGAATTTTCACAGTGCGCTGAATGTCGTACGCGACATCATCAGGGCCAACCCGGAAGCTATTTTGGTGAACGAGGGGGCTAACGCGCTGGATTTCACCCGAAGCATTGTCGACATGTACAAGCCGCGTAAGCGCCTGGATGTGGGGACCTGGGGAATCATGGGCATAGGCATGGGGTTTTCCGTCGCCGCCGCCGTGGTCAGCGGCGAGCAGGTCATCGCGATCGAGGGCGACAGCGCCTTCGGGTTCTCGGGAATGGAAGTCGAGACAATCTGCCGCTACAACCTGCCAGTATGCGTGGTGGTCTTCAACAACAACGGTGTCTACCGCGGCACCGACGTAAATCCCACCGGCGGTCCTGATGTCGCACCCACCGTTTTCGTCAAGGGGGCGCGCTATGACAAACTGATTGAGGCCTTTGGTGGCGTGGGCGTTAACGCCACGAACCCGGCCGAGCTGCGCAAGGGGATGGAAGACGCCATTCGCTCGCGCAAGCCGACGTTGATCAACGCCGTCATTGATGAAACCGCAGGGACAGAAAGCGGCCGCATCACAAGCTTGAATCCGCAAAGCGCCAAAAAGAAATAAGCCAAGCGGTTTAGCGAAAGCGGGTGAGCTTTCGTCTGCGTAAGAATTTTTGGAGATCAGAATGGAAGCATTAAAAGGTGTTCGTATCCTCGACATGACCCACGTGCAGGCCGGGCCAACGTGCTCGCAGTTGCTGGCGTGGATGGGCGCCGATGTAATCAAGTTTGAGCCGCCGCAGGGGGACGCCACGCGCGGTCAGTTGCGTGATGTGCCGGGAGCGGACAGCCTTTATTTCACCATGCTCAATTGCAACAAGCGCTCGATTACAGTTAACATGAAGACCGCAGAAGGTAAGGCGGTTTTTGTCGATCTTGTAAAGCAGTGCGACATTGTCATGGAGAATTTTGGACCAGGCGTTCTCGACCGCTTCGGTTTTACATGGGAAAAAATTCACCAGATCAACCCCAGGATCGTGATGGGATCAATCAAGGGCTTCGGTTCCAGCGGTCCCTACGCCGAGTTCAAGGCGTACGAAAACGTCGCGCAGGCGATGGGGGGCGCAATGAGCACGACCGGCGTGCCGAACGGTCCCCCCTTCGTTACCGGCGCGCAGATCGGTGATTCAGGTACCGGCCTACACCTCGCAATCGGTCTGCTCGGAGCCTTGCACCAGGCCACGCGTACCGGCAAGGGCCAGTACGTTGAGGTGGCAATGATGGATGGTGTGATGAATTTGTGCCGGGTGAAATTCCGCGACCATCAGCGCCTGACCCGGCAATCCCTCTCTGAGTATTCGGTTCCGACCGAGCAGGGCATGGGGGCGGTTCCGCGCGCCGGCAATGATTCGGGTGGCGGCCAATTGGGGAACGCCATCATGTGCAAGCCCGGCGGTTCTAACGATTACATTTATGTCGTTGTACAGGAGGCTGTTTGGGATGCGCTTGCCAAACGTATCGGTCCCGATCTGGGCATGCCGGGGCTTTCGACAGATTCGAAATTTGCGACGGTTGCAGACCGCCGCAAAAACCAGAACGAAATGTGGGCTCTGATCACCAAGTTTGCATCGAATCATACCAAGCGCGAATTCATGGCGATTCTCAACCCGCTAGACGTGCCTTGCGGGCCAATCATGTCCACCGAAGATCTGGCAAATGACGAGCATATTCGCGGCAGGGATATGTATGTGGAACTGGATCATCCGACGCGCGGCAAGTGGTGGAACGTCGGCATGCCGATAAAACTGTCAGCGTCTCCGGCCAAAATTGAGCGCTCGCCCCTGCTGGGTGAGCACACCGACGAGGTGTTGAAGACCGTATTAGGTTATGACGACAGCAAGGTGGCGGCGCTTAAAACGGCTGGTGCGTTTAGCCTGCCGCCGAAAAAAGTGGCCTGAAAGGCTTAAGCGCCGCACTGGATAAGTGCGGTGCGTCCGACTGTGTGAGTCTTACGGAGAAAGCGCGATGCGTATTGCAATCATTGGGCAGCAGGATTTTGGCAGGGCAGTGCTTGAGGCTTTTCTTGCCCGTGGTGATGATGTGGCAGGGGTGTTTTGTGCTCCCGAAAAGGAAGGCGCGAAACCTGATCCGTTGAAAGTGCTCGCGCTTGAAAAGGGTCTTAAGGTGTTTCAGTTCAAGTCGTTGAAGGACGCCGAGGCTTCAGAAGCGCTCCGGAGCCTTAACACCGACATCGGGATCATGGCTTTTGTCTTGCAGTTTGCCCCGCAGGAATTCGTGAGTATCCCGAAACACGGCACCATCCAGTATCACCCCTCGTTGCTGCCAAAATATCGTGGTCCAAGTTCGATAAATTGGCCGCTCATCCGCGGTGAGACCAAGACCGGTCTGACTATTTTTCGCCCGTCGGACGGATTGGACGAGGGAGAAATCATCTTGCAGAAAGAGACGGTGCTCAGCGCAGATGATACGCTGGGGACGGTTTATTTCGACCGGCTGTTCCCGATGGGGGTGCAGGCGATGATCGAGGCGGCCGATATGGTGGTGGCGGGCAAGCACAAACAGCTGGCTCAAGACGAGAGTCAGGCTTCATACGAAGGCTGGTGTCGCGCAGCCGAGGCGAAAATAAATTGGGCAAATCACGTTGATTTTATTTACAACCTGATTCGCGGCTGCAATCCGGCGCCCGGAGCGTGGACGACCCTTAACGGGAAAAAGGTACAGATTTTTGATGCGCGCAAGCATACAGTGCGCACATTTGGCGAGGTCAAGGGAAAAATCGGTGAAATTTCCGAGGTCGGTTCCGGCGGTTTTTCCATCACGGCGCAAGGCGGACGGATAGAGGTGATGAAGGCAAAGCATGAGGATGGCAAAAAGGTTTCCGCAGCAGACTTTCTTGTGCAAAATGGACTAAGCGTCGGTGTCATGTTTGGCAGTTGAAATCCCCGAAGCCAATAAAAAACCCCGGGAATCAACCGGGGTTTTTTTTTGAGAAATCCAAGCTGCCACCTGCGCAAATGTTGACGGCGTAGTCGCTTCCCACCAAAAGCATGCGATTTGCTTGAAAAATCTGACTAGTATAATATCTGACTGTAAGAATAGTCCTTATCATTCTGTTTTAACTGTAATTTTGGTATTAATATGCTCTTTAATAGCGGTTCCCTACAGACGCTTTGCCGTGCTTAAGTTGCGGCTGCTGTGACAGGAAAAACCATCTTTTCTATTTGCCTGTGAGCCATCTATCAGATGGCGTGCGGCAAGTAGCTGTTCTACGGAGACGCCATGGCGCAGCTTATGTTTAAGATTGCCGACGAACAGGCTCCGGACATCCTGCAATACAACCCCAATCTGCCTCAGGCATTGGTGGCGTTTCTTGACCGGACGATGACCAAAGAGGTGGCGGAACGGTTGCAGAATGGGGACACGTTCGCAGCTGCACTATGAAAAACCAGGGGTGGCGCAGCTACGGCGCAGCCCTTTGGCGCGGGTGGCATCGATATAAGTCTTTGAGGATGGCGGTTTAATATGAAAAAAATATATCAGAGTGAACGAAAGACCCCCGCGCCTCTACGTGCTGGGCCTGCTCGCGCAATTCCGGGCCGGCGCTGATCGGATGAGCTTACATTTGAATTCCGTGCTCGAAATAGCGAGTCATACCGATCCAGGCATTGTGCGCTCGCACAATGAAGATTCGATCGCCTCTGATGCGGACAAGGGGATCGTAGTGCTCGCCGACGGGATGGGCGGCTACAACGCGGGCGAGGTTGCCAGTTGCATGGCGACTACGGTCATAAGCACAGAACTGCAGCAAATGCTCGAGGAATATTCGCCGTTCGATATCGACCCCCAGAGCGGCCAGACTGTAGCCCAGTCTATGCTTCGCGAGCAAATAGCCAAGGCTAATACTTCGATTTATCAGGCAGCGCAAAGCCAAGCGCAGTACGCCGGTATGGGAACCACGCTGGTGGTGGCGATATTTCACGACAACAAGGTCACAGTCGCGCACATTGGCGACTCACGACTGTATCGGCTCAGGGGGGACGAGTTCAGTCAGGTCACAAAGGATCATTCGTTGCTGCAAGAGCAGATTGACAGCGGTTTGATAACGCCGGAGCAGGCAAAGACTTCGCATAATAAAAATTTGGTAACGCGCGCCCTTGGGATCGATCCGGAGGTTGAGCCGGAAATAAACGATTACGACTCGCAGGTGGGTGATATTTACCTGCTTTGTTCGGATGGACTGTGTGACATGGTGAGCGACGAAGATATTGGCATGGCCGTGCAAACGCTTGGCGCCAACATCAAGCTGTGCTGTCAGCAACTTGTGCAGATGGCCAATGATAACGGTGGGCGTGACAATATCTCGGTAATCCTGGTCAAAGTGGTGCGCGATTACGCCGCGCCGCGCGGATTTGTTTCGAGGTTTTTTGGCTGGTTCAAATAGTCGGGGAAATTGCTATGGCGAAGCTGATTTTAAGTATGGATGGCCTGGTGCTGAAGGAGATTCAGCTCACCAAGGAACGAACCACAATTGGACGCAAGCCACATAACGATATCCAGATTGATAATCTGGCTGTTAGCGGAGAGCATGCGGTCCTGGTGACGATACTGGCAGACTCCTTCCTTGAAGATCTTGGTAGTACCAATGGCACCATGGTCAACGGTCAGTCTGTAAAAAAACATTTTATGCAGAACAACGATGTTATTGAGATGGGGAAATACAAGCTGAAGTACGTCGCCGACACGGCGCCGGCGGGGGCCGCGAAAGCTGATTTTGAAAAGACGATGATTTTGCGTCCCGGCGCGATGCGGCCGGCACCTGCCGCCCCAGTGGCGGCAGCTGCGGGGGCCTCGGTAGATTCCCCTGCGCCAATTGCCGCCTCCGCCGCTCCGCTGATGGCCAAAGCCGGCGAAACGCAACGCAATGCTGCGCCCGTGGCGATGCCGCCCTCGCCCGCGGCTTCTGTGCCAGCGCAAAAAATAGGTATGCTTCGGATTCTCTCCGGCGCCATTGCCGGGCGGGAGCTTGAACTTATCAAGCCCCTTACAACGTTTGGCAAACCCGGTGTCCAAGTCGCGGTGCTCACGCGCCGTCCACAGGGGTACTTTGTCACCCACGTCGAGGGCGCTAATCAGCCCAGCGTTAACGGCCAGTCGATAGGCACGGCGCCTCACGCCTTAAAAGATCACGATCTGATCGAGCTCGCGGGTGTCAAAATGGAGTTTTTCTACAAGGTTTGAACGGCATGCCGGCTGAGGGCGTGCGATTATGTTTGCCAGCAACAAGACATTGCCAGTAGGCGGGGCGTCCTGAGGGCAGTGGTTGGTTTCGTCCCGTGTTTTCCCGTCGCGCACGTGCTTTGTGAAAACGTCGTTGCGTCGTCCGTAGACCAAGTGAGGGAATTTTGAAGCAGCACATCGTACGTATCGCGATTGGTTTGGCTGTGCTGCTGCTCTTTGTCGGACACGCGGCGAAGTTCTACCAGATCAGCCTTGTAAGCCAACTTGACAGCATCATCTACGACACTCGCCTGCGGCTAACAATGCCGGACAGCGTCGATACGCGAATCGTTATCCTCGATATCGATGAGAAGAGTCTGGCTGAAGTCGGCAGATGGCCTTGGGGACGCGATCGTGTTTCCGAGTTGATCAAAAAACTCTTCGACAAGTATGGACTTGTGATGGTGGGCTTCGACGTTGTTTTCGCGGAGGCCGATTCGAGTTCAGGGCTCCCAGTTCTTGAGTCGCTGGCCAAAAAAGAGTTCAAGGATAACGCCCAGTTCCAGAGTATTTTGGGGCAACTGCGGCCGATGCTCGATCATGACGCGATGTTTGCCCAGACGATTAAGGGCCGCCCAGTCGTGCTGGGCTATTACTTCAATAGTGCAGATGACGCCCGAGAGTCGGGTGGACTTCCCGTCCCGGTGATACCTGCAGGGGCCTTTGCCGGGAAGAACATTGCCTTCACTTCGTGGAAGGGTTTTGGGGGAAACCTGCAGGAATTCCAAAAAAACGCGGCAAGCGCGGGACACTTCAACCCGCTTGTCGATTTTGACGGCGTTTCGAGACGGGTTCCGATGCTCGCCGAATACAAGGGCGCGTATTACGAGTCCCTTTCACTTTCGATGATCAGGACGCTGCTCGCCCTGGGTTCCGGAAAATTCCCTGACGTGGTGCCGGGTTACCCGCCCGATCGCGTCATTTCTAGCGGATACGCAGGACTCGAGTGGTTGGAAGTTGGCCCGTTAAAAATCCCTGTCGATGAAAACGTGAGCGCACTCATCCCCTATCGCGGAAAGCAGGGAAGTTTCCAATATTTTTCCTTGGCCGACGTCATGTCAGACCGCTTGCCGGTAGAGACCTTGAAGGGGAAAATCGCCCTGATTGGAACTTCGGCACCAGGATTGCTGGACTTGCGCTCCACTCCGGTAGGGAGCGTCTACCCGGGGGTTGAGATTCATGCCAATCTAATCGCTGGAATGCTCGACAGCAGCATTAAACAGCGCCCGCCCTTTATGCTTGGCGCCGAGGTCATCCTGCTTTTGATCGGCGGTATTACGCTTTCCCTGTTGATGCCAGTGCTCTCGCCGTTGCGGGCGACCTTGGTTTCGATACTTGCCATGCTGCTCATCACCGGAATCAACGTGCTTATTTGGTCCGGAGCCGGCATGGTGCTGCCCCTTGCCTCCAGTCTGCTGCTGACAATGGGACTCTTTATTCTCAATATGGCATACGGGTATTTTGTCGAATCCAGATCGAAACGCCAGTTCACCGAGTTGTTCGGGCAATACGTTCCGCCTGAACTTGTCGACAAGATGGCCCAAGACCCTGAAAAATACAGTATGGAGGGTAAGCGTGAAGATCTGACCGTGCTTTTCTCGGACATACGTGGATTTACGACAATTTCGGAAAGCCTTGATCCACACGAGTTATCAGCGTACATCAACGAATACCTCACCACCATGAGCCTGATTATTCGCAACAATCATGGCACCCTGGACAAATATATCGGTGACGCCATCATGGCCTTCTGGGGGGCGCCGGTCGCAGACCCGGCGCATCACCGAAACGGGGTGATTACCGCGCTGCAGATGCAGGAAAAGGCGACGGCGCTAAATGAGGAATTCCGCAAGAGAGGCTGGCCCGAGATCAAGATCGGGGTGGGTCTGAACAGCGGCGTGATGAGCGTTGGTGACATGGGTTCGAAAGTCCGGAAAGCGTATACCGTCATGGGGGATCCGGTGAATCTTGGATCGCGTCTCGAGGGCATAACCAAGCAATACGGCGTTGGTATCCTCGTCGGGGAAAGCACCAAGAGGGCGGTGACAGACATCGTGTTTCGCGAGGTCGACCGGGTACGGGTCAAGGGCAAGGAAGAGCCTGTCGCGATTTTCGAGCCGATAGGCGTAGATGGCCAAGTTGATAAAAATATGCTGGATGAAATAGAGCTATGGCACCAGTGCCTCGGGGCTTATCGCGCGCAAGACTGGGATCGGGCCGAGTCGCAACTCGTTAACCTGCATCAACTGAACCCAACTTTGGGGCTGTACCGGATATTTAGCGAAAAAATTTCAGAATGCCGCGCAAACCCGCCTGGCCCAGATTGGGATGGCGTGACAAAGTTCGAGACAAAGTAGGGCTCCTGTGAGACTTCGAATACTTGGCTGCAGTGGTGGAATTGGCGGACGGCATCTACGTACCACGTCGATGCTTCTCGATCATGATGTTCTTATTGATGCAGGTACCGGCGTGTCCGATCTTTCCCTGACCGAACTGTCGTTGATCGATCATATCTTTGTGACGCATTCGCATCTCGACCATATATCCAGCATTCCTTTCATGGTGGACACCGTCGGAGGCATGCGCGAAAATCCGGTCACGGTTTATGCACAGGCCGCAACGATTGAAGTCATGCGCAATCATGTGTTCAATTGGAGTATCTGGCCTGATTTCACGCAGTTGCCGACGGTGGATAAGCCGTACATGCGTTTTGAGCCGATTCAGATCGGCCAGCAAATCGATATAAAAGGGCGCAAGATAACAGCACTCCCGGCGAACCATGTGGTTCCGGCCGTCGGGTTCCATTTGGACTCCGGGAAAGCCAGTCTCGTTTTTTCCGGAGATACGACCACCAACGACGCCATGTGGAAACTGGTGAATAAAATAAATAATCTGAAATATGTGATTATTGAAACTGCATTTTGCAACCGTGAAAAGCAGCTGGCGATTTTGTCCAAGCACCTTTGTCCGAGCATACTCGCCGAGGAATTGGCAAAACTTGAGCGAAGCGCCGAGATTTTCATCAGCCACCTCAAGCCCGGCGAGATTGAATTGACGATGCGGGAAATTGAAGAGTGTGCCGGCCAGTACAAGCCGCGTATGCTGCAGAACAATCAGGTCTTCGAGTTCTAGACCATGGTCGCCACGGTTGAATTCAAGACTTTGAAGCGATTCTCCCCGTTGTCGGATTTGGCCGAAACCAGGCTGCTGGAACTGGCAAGCCTTTGCTATATCGAGCAAGTGGAAAAACATCAGGATCCCTTCCGCACGCGCGGTATCGCGGGACAGTCTGTATTTTTGACGCGCGGCGAGCTCGCGCTGGAGCGCGGGGGCGGCGCATCACCGGAAGTCTTGGTCGGCGGATCTGGGGAGGCGCGTTACGCACTGGGAAAACGCGGCGCTGTTTTTGATTCAGCTAGGGCCATTACAGACGTCGACCTTATCAGGATCGATGACGATCTCCTCGACATAATGGTCACCTGGGATCAACTGGCTGAGGCCGGGACGGCTGGCCAGGGCAGGGAGTACGCAGCGCAACCCTCGTTGGCCAACTGGAGCATTCTTTCGGGGATTTTTTCAGTAAATAATCTTAAATTCGGGGCGTTTTCCCAATTGCCTGCAGCCCACATTGATGAGCTTCTCAAAAAATTCGAGCGGTCCGAAGCCAAACGGGGGCAAGTCGTCATCCGTGAGGGCGCCGAGGGTGACTACTACTACGTGATTGAATCGGGAAGATGCCAGGTTGAACGCACCATAGGGGGTGTGTCGATGATGCTCGCCGATATTAAAAGCGGGGACGCCTTCGGTGAAGAGGCGCTAGTTTCGGAGGCGAAGCGAAATGCAACAGTAAGTATGAAAACAGACGGTATTCTTCTGCGGCTGGACAAGCAGGATTTTGTTGGCCTGCTCAAGGAGCCGCTGCTCCAGCGCGTGTCCATGGCTGAAAGCCGTCAGAGGGTGATTCAGGGCGCGCAATGGGTGGACGTTCGATATCCCTCTGAATATCAATACGACAGATTGCCCGGTGCCATGAATATTCCGCTATCGGAGATTCGACATGCATTCGGGGTATTGGACAAGAGCCGCGAGTATATTTTGTATTGTCAAAGTGAGCGCAGAAGCTCTGCGGCGGCTTTTTTATTGGCGCAACGCGGCTACCATGCGTTTTTGTTAACCGGCGGACTATGGGGGGAAGAGCGATGACGACAGCCGTTTTGCAGGTGGTGGTTTCTTGCGCTTTGAGCGTACGATTGAAGTCCGCGCGCAGAAACGCCGGGATTTTCGCACCCGTTCGTACCGGCACGATATGTGGTGAAATGTGATGGAAGTTATCCTCAAAAATTACGGCAATTTTCTCAATGTCCGCGCCACGTGCGGATACGAAAATTTGTGCTCCCGGGCCGATGCGGCTCCGTTTTTTGTTACGAGACCCTAGAATATGAGCGCGGTTCTCATTGCTTCCCCAAATGTTGGCCCCACAGACGTCAACAGCAGGCTGGCTTTCCAGAAAAGCCTGCAGACGGTAACGAACAAGATTCACGCCACGAACAACATTGACGAGATCATGCTTGAGGTGTCTGCCGATATATGCACACTTTTCAATGCGGATCGTCTGACCATTTACACATTAGGGGAAGACAAAAACACGATTATTTCAAAGGTAAAGACTGGCCTTAACTCGTTCAAGGATCTGAAGCTTCCGCTGGCCGAACACTCGATCGCCGGATACGTCGGCTTGTCGAAAGAAATGCTTAACCTGCGGGACGTCTATGACGAGTCCGAGCTCCACTCCCACAATCCCAATTTGCGCTTCCTGCAGGAGGTTGACAAGAGGACCGGGTATCGCACCAAGCAGATGCTGGTTGCGCCAGTGGTCGATGGCACGAACGGTGAGTTAATCGGCGTTGTTCAGATCATCAATAACAAGGCGGGCCTCCCCTTTGGGCCCATGACCGAGGAGGGGGTCAGCGAGCTGACCCAAACGCTGGCCATTGCTTTCAGGCAGCGCCAGAAGCCGCAGATCCTGAAAACAAAGTACGATTTTCTCGTTTCTGATGCAGTGATATCTGCGGCGGAATTTGAACTCGCAGCGCGGTCTGCACGGAAAAAGGCCATCGATGTCGAGTCGGTTCTGTCGGAGGAATTCCAGGTAAAGCTACCATCGATAGGCGCGGCTCTTGCGAAATTCTTTGCCGTACCCTACGAGCCGCTGAAGACGGATCGTATCAAGCCGATGGACCTGCTAAAAAACCTGAAGCGGGAATACGTTGAGTCGAATCAATGGGTGCCCATTGAGGATGGCAAGGAAGGCTTGATTGTCCTGTGCCTTGACCCGGAGCGCGTCAAGAGTTCACGCATAGTGCAGAATGTTTTTCCAAAGGCAAAGCTGATCTACCGGGTCACCACACAAAAGGAATTCCGCGAAACGCTGAACCTCTTCTACGGTGCCGAGGAAATCGATACCGGTGACATTGGTGACATGCTGTCCAGCCTCGATAATGACGAAAGTATGGAGGTGGAGGGGGGGGATGACGTGTCGGCCGCTGCTGACAACGAACTGGTAAAACTGGTCAATAAAATCATCATCGACGCTTATAATCAGGGCGCCTCTGACATTCATATCGAGCCCTATCCGGGCAAGGCGAAAACAGAAATTCGTTTCCGAAAAGATGGTTCACTTTCCCCGTACATTGAGATTCCGGCCTCTTATCGCAATGCGCTCGTGGCGCGCCTGAAGATCATGTGCGACCTGGACATCTCGGAAAAAAGAAAGCCGCAGGACGGGAAGATAAAGTTCAAAAAATTTGGCCCGCTTGATATCGAGTTGCGGGTGGCGACCATCCCTTCGACCGGGGGGGTCGAGGATATAGTGATGCGGATTCTTGCGGCCGGTGAGCCGATCCCGCTGGGCAAGCTTGGTCTGACGACGAAAAACAAGGAAAACCTGGAGAAGGCGGTTTCCAAACCGTACGGGCTGTTCTTCGTTTGCGGTCCCACGGGTTCGGGGAAAACCACTACGCTGCACTCTGTTCTCGGTTTCCTCAATACACCCGACACAAAAATTTGGACTGCCGAGGATCCGGTTGAAATTACCCAAAAGGGCTTGCGCCAGGTTCAGGTGAACAAGAAGGTTATGGACTTCCCGATGGTGATGAAGGCGTTCCTGCGGGCCGATCCGGACATCATCATGGTCGGCGAGATGCGCGATGCCGAAACGACCCATATTGGCATTGAGGCATCCCTGACCGGCCACCTGGTGTTCGCAACCTTGCACACCAACTCGGCACCAGAGGCGATCATCCGGCTGCTCGATATGGGGATGGATCCTTTCAACTTTTCCGACGCGTTGCTTGGAATACTCGCCCAGCGACTGGCAAAGCGTCTGTGTGGAAAATGCAAGGAGCCGTACACGCCGCCTCCTGACGAGATCAAGCAATTTATGCATGAGTTCACATCCGACCTCAGGCAGACTGAGCCTTGGAAGAAAGATGCCGCCGGTGAGGCGAAGAAGCTCTACGACTATTGGCTCAAGGAGTACGGCAAGGATGGCAAGCTGGAGTTCCACCGCGCCAAGGGTTGCGACGCCTGCGGTGGATCGGGCTATAAAGGACGATGCGGTCTGCACGAGTTGATGGTGGCAAGCGATCCGGTCAAGAAACTTGTTCAGGAACGGGCGCGCGTTTCAGATATTTTCGTGAAATGCGTTGAGGAGGGCATGTCCACCCTAAAGATGGATGGCATGGAAAAGGTGATGATGGGCCTCACCGACATGAAGCAGGTTCGAGCGGTGGCGATCAAGTAGCGGATCACATGTTTCAATCCCCATCGGTCAGGCAAGTCTGAAATCAATCTCTCCATCCGGGGGCGCACCGGATTCTGTTGCGCATTTGTTCCAGCGATTGGAGCAACTCAATGAAATCGGTGCGGCCCTTTCGCAGGAAACGAACCTGGACGCGCTGCTCGAGAAAATTCTCGTGGCAGCACAGACGATTACGCGCGCGGACGGCGGGACCCTCTATTTGCTCGAGGGCGGGGATCGCCTAAAGTTTGCGATCATCCGAAACAGCACGCTTGGAATAGCGATGGGGGGGGCGACGGGAAAGGAGATTCCTTTCTATCCCATCCACCTGGTTAACCGGGTGGGACAGCCAAACAACTCCATGGTGGCGGCTTATGCTGCGTTGCACGCTGAAACGGTCAATATCGCCGATGCGTATTCGGAGCAAGGATTTGATTTCTCTGGAACGCGTAATTTTGACCAGAAGATGGGCTACCGTTCGCAGTCCTTCCTGACGGTGCCGATGAAAGACCATCAGGGCGAGATCATCGGCGTACTGCAACTGATTAACTGCAAAGACGAGATCGAAGGCGGCATCGTCCCATTCTCATTTGCTGACCAGCGACTGGCCGAATCTCTTGCTTCACAGGCGGCTATAGCAATCACCAATCGCCAATTGATAATGCAGTTGGAGGAACTGTTCGAGTCATTCATCGGCATGATCAACAGTGCAATTGATGAAAAATCGCCGTATACCGGCGGGCATTGTCAGCGTGTTCCGGAGTTGACGATGATGCTGGCGGAGGCGGTTAGCGGCGCGAACCAAGGCGCTCTGGCCGGGTTTTGCATGAATGATCGTGATCGCTACGAGTTGAAAATGGCCGGCTTACTGCATGATTGCGGAAAAATAACGACACCCGTGCATGTGGTCGACAAGGCGACGAAGCTTGAAACCATTTATGACCGTATGAACCTGGTCGACACCCGCTTTGAGGTGCTCAAGCGCGATGCTGAAATTGATACGCTCAAACGCCGGGAGAACATCGCGCTTCGTGCCGATATAGACGAGATAAGCTACCGGGAACTGGTTCACCGTGTTGATCAGGATTTGCAGATCCGTCTCCGCCAACTCGACGAAGATCGCGCATTCCTGCGCAGGTGCAATGTCGGGGGCGAGTTCATGCCGGATGAAGATCGGGAGCGCGTGCGGCGAATGGCGTCCGGATACAAATGGAAGGACGCATCGGGCTCCACCGCCGATTTCCTGACCGAGGACGAACTTTTAAATCTGACTATTGCTCGTGGCACCTTGACGACCAGCGAGCGGGAAATAATCAATCATCATATTGTCGCGACGATAAAGATGCTCGAGGCGCTTCCCTGGCCGAAGCATCTCAAAAACGTCCCGGAATACGCTGGCGGTCACCACGAGCGCATGGATGGAAAGGGCTACCCACGCGGACTTATGGGCGAGCAAATGTCGGTACAGGCGCGAATTATGGGCATTGCGGACATCTTCGAGGCGCTGACGGCGCGTGACCGTCCTTACAAGAAAGGCAAGACTCTTACGGATGCGCTCTCCATACTGGGGAAATTCAAGCAAAACGGGCACATCGACCCGGATCTGTTTGACGTTTTCGTCAGGGAAAAAATTTACCTGCGCTACGCGACCCAGTTTCTCGATCCGGAGCAGATTGACGAGGTCGACGAAAATAGCATTCCCGGATATGTTCCCTGACAGGGCGTCAGAATAAAGCGAGCCTGGGTAGGCTTCATCCGCAGTATTCGCGCTTGCGGCAATTTGGGTTTATGTCGCAAGGAGTAATGCGGGAGGTCTTACTTTGAGGCCCGCGTTACGTAGACGATAAGGCCTTCGGTGGCCATCTCAATGAATTTCTCGTCGTAGCCCATTTCTTTCAATTCCCAGCGGAACTCGTTGCCAAGCTTGGCTTTTTTATACCATCCCAGGCTGTTTTCGTGCTGGAAGGTCGCGGCTTTTGCAAACGTTTCTTCCAGAATGTCCGTGAGTCTCTTTTGCGAAACCATTTGCTGGGGGTTGTTGGCGATGGCGGGCGGATAGCGCTTGGCTATATCCAGGGCGAGGCTTTTCGCGAACGCATCTATTTTGCTTGGTGAGAAAAGCTTGAAGACCACTCGGATTCCCCTCAAGTGCTTTTATAATCGGACAAGTATACCAGCTAGGGTGTGGGAAGCTCGTGATTTACTTCACGCGATCCAGGAGGAATTGGGCTGTTTGCCTTGCGTAAATTCCGTCCCGGACTGATCCTGAGGGAGTGTGCTGCCGCGATGTGCTTGGCGCATGCTTATGTACGGGGGGCGTTGTAGAGGTGGTGGATTTTTGGGAGTTCGGTTTGATTCGAATATTTATAGGTTTTGACGCGCGCGAACCGGTCGCTTTCAGCGTTCTTGCGCACAGTATCCAGGTGCGTTCAAGCGTTCCTGTCTCGATAGCGCCGGTGGCGCTGCCACAACTCACGTCTATTTTTTCGCGCGGTGCGCATCCGCTGCAATCGACTGAATTTTCGTTTTCCAGGTTCCTTGTGCCGCATTTGTCCGGGTTTGAGGGTTGGAGTCTTTTTACGGACTGCGACATGCTGATGCTCGATGATGTTGCAAAGCTTTGGGCGCTGCGCGATGAGCGGTTCGCGGTAATGGTGGTCAAGCACGATCATCGCCCGCGAGAGAGTGTGAAGTTCCTGGGGGCACCGCAGACCGCTTATGCCAAAAAGAACTGGTCCAGCGTAATGTTGTTCAATAACGCCCGGTGCCGCGGGCTCAGTGCAGATTATGTGAATGCGGCGAGCGGACTAGAGCTGCACCAGTTTAAATGGCTGCATGATGATTCTCTTATCGGTGCGCTGCCTCCACGCTGGAATCATCTGGTTGGTTACGACAAGCCGTCCGGTGACGTGTCGCTCGTGCACTACACAATTGGCGGCCCGTATTTTCCCGAATACGAACGCTGCGAGCATGCTGAGGCGTGGTTTGCCGAGCGCGATGCCATGCTTTTCGCCGGCGCGCGAAAATAGCCCCAGGCGCGATGCTGCGAAGACTGTGGCGGGGGTGGCGGGGGGGGCCGGCAGCCGATGCCCAGTCCGCCTTTGGGCGCGCGGTCACGTATTTCGACAACCGGCAATTTGACATGGTCGTGGCCTTGTTGGAGCCATTGGCCGAACGCAGCCCGCCGCACCCTGAAGCGCTCAATATGCTCGGGCTTGTAATCGCACGTGAGCAGGGACGGTTTCGCGAAGCTGCGGTTTTGGTCCGACGTGCAGTCGAGGGCAGGCCTTCGTTTCGCGAGGCCCGGGTCAACCTCGGGTGGATTCTCGCCGAGTCGGGCGAGTCGGACGAGGGGATAGCTTGTCTGGATATTCTGATTGAAGAGGATCCGGCCGACCATGAAGCGCGTCTGATGCGCGCTACCGCGCAACTCAAGTTAGCGCGCTTTGAAGCCGGCTGGTCTGATTACGAGTCCCGTCACCACAGCGTCACTGCAACGCCGTGTCCTTATGACTTTCCGATTTGGGACGGCAGGCCAAACCCGCAGAAAACGCTGCTGGTGGTCGCCGAACAGGGAATTGGCGACCAGATCATGTTTGCCTCTTGTCTTGGCAGCCTCAGACCTGCGGTGGGCAAGTTGTTGATCGAGTGCCATCCGTATCTCGTGCCGCTTCTGCAGCGCGCTTTTCCTCAGGACAAGGTTGGTTCCAGAGTGCCGGGCTGCGCCGTGCCGGATTGGGCAGGTGGCGAGCGTATAGACGCACAGTTGCCAATAGGCAGTTTGCCGCGTTTTTTTAGAAACGCCCCCGGCGACTTTCCGCGGCACGGTGCTTACCTGCGCGCCGACCCCGTCCGCGTTGCGTATTGGCGTGCGCGCTTGCGTGCTCTAGGGCCGGGCAGCAAGGTTGGGCTGTCTTGGAAAGGGGGGACGGTGACGAGCAGGCGATCTTTGCGTTCTCTGGCGCCCGAAATGATCGAACCACTGTTCGGGGCGGGGGGGTATTTCATCAACCTCCAATATGGCAGCACGGAGGCCGAGTTGCTTGCGTTTGCCCGATTGAAGGGCGCCAGCTTTATTCACTGGCCCGATGCGCTGGAGAGTTATGAGGAAACCGCCGCCTTGGTGGTGGCGCTCGATCTGGTGATCAGCGTTTGTACTGCGGTCATTCACCTTGCCGGTGCGCTGGGACAACCGGTCTGGATTCTTGTGCCCTCGGCACCCGAATGGCGGTATCTGGCCTCTGGCGAGGTGCTGCCGTGGTATCCCTCGGCACGTCTTTTTCGTCAAAAAGAGCCATTTGAGTGGGATGAAGTGCTGGAGCGGGTGGCGCGGGAATTGGACGCGCACCTGTCTTTTTCGGTTAGAAAGTGACCTAAAACGTCATAGGCTCGCGGACGGCAAGGCGATTCCCCTAGTACTTGACTGTATTTTTCTTAACAAATCCTAGCACTTGGCTGTATTTTGCTTAATAAATGTTAGGCATGTTCATTGCTACTACCTTTAGTACGGCGGACTACCTCGCCGTACTTTTCGTAAAGGAATCGAACATGAGAGCAATTTCAAAAGGCTTTACCCTGATCGAACTGATGATCGTGGTCGCGATTATCGGTATTCTGGCGGCGGTTGCGTTGCCCGCCTATCAGGACTACACCATCCGGGCGAAAGTGTCAGAGCTTCTTCTTGCAGCGAGCTCGGCACGCACCACTCTGGCGGAGAAATTTCAAACAGACCCATCCAATGTCACCGGTTTTGGCGTTGGTGCCACCATCACTGTTGTCGGCAAGATCGCTACCGGCTTGGTCGATGACGCGGGCACTATCGTGGTTACCGGTGGCGCAACGAGTACGAGCACCGGTGCCTCAGTAACCGTGACCATGACCGCCTCGCCGAATACGTCGACCGGCACGATGACCTGGTCCTGCGTGGGCTCGCCAGGCAAGTATCTGCCGGCAACCTGCCGCTAAGCCTGGTTGGCTGGAGTGCCCGATGTGATTCGGGCTTCCGCCCCAAGCCCCTCTACGGAGGGGTTTTTTTTGGGCATATTCTCAGGACGCGTGCTTATTTGGCCAGTAAGTGACGTTTTTTGTCCGTTTTTGGAGCTATAGCGCCCTATAAATAATACTTAACAAAAAAGATAAGCCTATGTATGTAATCAGCATCTGTTTGTGAAAATCGCTAATTTCCGGATTTCATTGCTTGCTGGGTATGGGGGTTGCAGCTACGTGGCTACGGTGGCGAATCGGCACCGCAACGCTGTTCCTATGAGGCATTCCCATGAAAGTTGTGCAAAAGGGTTTTACCCTGATCGAACTGATGATCGTGGTCGCGATTATCGGTATTCTGGCCGCAGTTGCGCTGCCGGCCTATCAGGACTACACCGTCCGTGCGAAAGTGTCAGAGCTGATTTTGGCAGCGAGCTCGGCGAAGACGGCTCTGGCGGAGAAATTCCAAACAGATCCGTCGAACATCGCTCTTTTTGGCGTTGGTGCAACGATCAATGTTATCGGTAAGATCGCGACCGCCTCGGTCAGTGACGCGGGCACCATCGTAGTTACCGGTGCCGCGGCAAGTACTAGCACGGGCGCCGCGGTAACCGTTACCATGACCGCCACGCCGAATTCGGTGACCGGTACGATGACTTGGTCTTGCGTTGGTACGCCTGGCAAGTACCTGCCGGCAAGCTGCCGCGCGTAGTAGCATTGCTGACCGGAGTGCCCGACGCGATTCGGGCTTTGGTCTTAAAAAGCCCCTCTACGGAGGGGCTTTTTTATTCTCGCTTCTGCTGTAACAATGCCGCATGCTCGCTAAGCTGATAAAACAGATTGCAGGTCGCTGGAGACGCGCCGATGCGGCCTTTCTTGAGCGTGTTCCCGCGCTGGTCGCCAGCGGGCAATCGCCACGGGCCGAACGACTGCTTCGACGTTATCTGGCGCGCAAACCGGCCGATGCCAATGCGCTTCATTACCTCGGCCTGATCTGCCATCAGCGTGGTGAATTTGCCGAAGCTGTGCAGTTGATTTTACAGGCGGTGGACATTGCCCCGCAAATCGGCTTTTTTCATGCCAATCTTGGCGAGGCATACCGCGCAAGCGGTGCGCTGAAGCGGGCGGAGCATCATGCCCGTGAATCAGTTCGGCTTGTTTCCGGCGCCGCAGAATTTGCCTACAACCTTGGCAACATCCTTTTTCAACGGCGTGTATATCCGGAGGCCCTGCGGTGGGCCGAGCGCGCGATTGCGCAAAGACCCGATTGGGTCGAGGCGCTGGTGCTGGCGGCCAAGCTTGATTTCGAATTGGGAAATCTGTCCAGCGCCTTGCGTCGATACGAACAAGGGCTCGCCCTGCGCCCCGACGACCCGGAAATGGTCTTGGCGCTGGCGCGCGGACGTACCTGGGCTTGCGACTGGCGCCACGACCTCGCCGCATTGGAGCGTGTGCTGCGGGGCTGGGCGAGCAACCCCCTTGCCCTGAAGTATTCCGGCCTCGACCCATTCGTCGCCTACCAGTTTGCGCTGCCGCAAACGCTGAGGCGTGCGGTGACCGATGCGCATGTCGCGCGCCTGCAAAGCGGGCTTGGTGGCAGCCGCCCGTATTTTGACTTCAAGTCCAGGCCGCCGGGCCGACGTTTGCGTATTGGCTATGTGTCGGCCGACTACCATAGCCACCCCACCATGCACCTGATGGGCGGCTTGTTTCGCGCACACGACCGCAATCGATTCGAGGTTAGCGCCTACTCAATCGGTGCTGACGATGGCAGCGCTTATCGCCGTCAGGTCATGGCGGAGGTCGAGCACTTCTGCGATATTCGCAATGAAACTGTGACTGATTCGGCAAAACGGATCTTTGCCGACGGCATCGATATTCTGGTGGACCTAAAGGGTTTTACCATAGAGGCCAGACTGGAACTTTTTGCATTGCAGCCCGCGCCCTTGCGGGTCACCTGGCTTGGCTATCCTGGCACGACGGGGAGCGGTTTGAGCGACTATGCGATCGTCGATGATATCGTCGCGCCCATGCAACATGAGCTACATTTTGGGGAACGGCTTGCCCGTCTGCCCCACTCGTACCAGATCAATGACAATACCCAGCCCATCGCCGAATTGGTGCCCACGCGCGAGGCGCTTGGCCTTCCGCCAGACGCTTTTGTATTTGCCTGTTTTAATCACGTTTATAAGATCGATGAGACAATATTCAGTTGCTGGATGCGCATTCTGGCGGGGGTTGCCGGTAGTGTGCTCTGGCTATACGAGAGTAATCCGGTCGCGCGGGCAAAATTGGAAAGTGAGGCGGCGGTGCGCGGCATCGATCCGGCGCGTCTTGTCTTTGGTGGGACTTTGCCCAAAGCTGCGCATCTGGCGCGCCTCTCCCGCGCCGATGTGTTTCTCGATACGCTGCTGGTGAATGCGCACACCGGCGCGAGCGATGCGCTGTGGGCCGGTGTGCCCTTGATCAGCTGCCCGCAAGAGGGCTTCCCCTCGCGCGTCGGGGCGAGCCTGCTCCGCGCCGCCGGCTTGCCGCAACTGATTTGCGCCGATTTGGCCGGGTATGAGGCGCTTGCGGTGAGGCTGGCACACCGTCCTGACGAGTTGCGGGCCTTGCGCGCGCATCTGTCAGAAGGGCACGCGACATTGCCGTTGTTCGACACGGCGCGCTTCGTGCGCAATCTAGAGCGCGCTTACGACATCATGTGGCAGCGTCACCTTGCGGGGCAGGCGCCGCAATCGTTTTCCGTGCTGGAGCCATCTTGAGCTTGCTCGGTTCCCTGATGGGACGCATTGGCCGGGCATCCGCACAGCAGCGGCCCGCGGACGATCTGTCCGGCATCCTTGCCGCCGGGATGGACGCCTTTATGTGCGGCGACCTCGCTGGGGCGGCCGAGCTGAGCGAGCAGGCGCAGACCCTTGCCCCCAGGGCGCCCGATGCGCTCTATCTTGCGGGTGTGGTGAGTTTTGCACGCGGCGATTGCGATATTGCCATTGCCTATCTCGAGCAGGCGATTGAAGAGGGTGGCCCGCGTCCGGCCTATCTGAAGGATTACGGCAGCTTCCTCGCCAGCGTCGGACGCCACCGCGAGGGCCTGGCGGTATTGCGGCGTGCGCTCGCGCTGCAGCCCGATTCAGTGCGTATTTATTCCAACCTCTTGTTCGTGATGTCCTGTTGCGATCAGCTGTCCCCGGAAGAAGTGTATGCGGCACACCGCGGTTTTGGCGAAACCTTGGCCGATCCGCTGCTCGCCCTAGGGTGTGTGCACGCGAACTCGCGCGATCCGGGCAGGGTACTAACGGTGGGCTACGTTTCGGCTGATTTTCGCGAGCATGCGATGCGCTATTTCATCGAACCCGTCCTGGAGCGGCACGACCATAGCAACTTCCGTATTCTGTGTTACAACAACGGCGCGATAACGGATGATGTGAGCACCCGATTGCGCGATTACGCCGATGGCTGGCGCGATATTGGAAAGTTGTCCGATGCCGAGTTGGTGGCGCTGATGCGTGCCGATGCCGTGGATATACTTGTCGATCTGTCCGGTCACACCCGGGGGAACCGGCTCATGGCCCTGGCGCACAAGCCCGCTCCGGTGCAGGTGACCTGGTTTGGTACTGTGCAGACCACCGGCATGAAGGCGATGGACTGGCGCATCAGCGACAGGCACATCGATCCGGAAGGCAAGACAGAGCACCTCAGTCGCGAGCGCCTCGTCCGCTTGGCCCAGTCTTATGCGTGTTTTCGGCCGCATCCGGACAGCCCCGTGGTTGGCCCGTTGCCGGCGCTGCACGCAAATTCCGGCCAGGGGATCACGTTTGCCTCTTTTAATGCGGGGCACAAGATCAACGACGCGGTGGTGGCCTTGTGGGCGCGCCTTATCAACGGCGTTGCCGGTTCGCAACTGCTGATGGTTGTAGAGCATGGTGATCTGCCTGATATCCGCAGGGTGGTGGCGGCGCGTTTTGAGGCGCAGGGGCTCGCGCCGGCCCGCCTGAAAGTGACCGGGCGCAAGCCGGTCGGGCAATTTCTTGGAATGTTCAACGAGGTTGATGTGCTCTTGGATCCGTTTCCGCAGAATGGCGGCATCACCAGCTTGCACGCGTTGTGGATGGGGGTGCCTGTCATCTCCCTCGCAGGGACCGCGCCGATCGGACGAATAGGCGTGTCCTTGCTGCGCCAGTTGGGCCTTGAATCCTTTCTTGCCGGCAATGCCGATGAATACGTGCACATCGCCAGGCGTTGCGCGCAGGGCTTGCCCGAACTCGCGGCACTACGCGCAGGATTGCGCGCGCGCATGCGCGCCTCAACACTGATGGACGAGCACGCATTTATTCGCGAACTGGAGTCGGCCTACCGCCGCATGTGGCGCGAGTGGTGCGATGCTGTCTAAGCTGCTGTCCGGCTTTTCCTTTGGCCGTCGCACGGAAAGGCTGTTTGCCGAGCAATGGGTGGCGCGCGGGCTGGAGTCTGTGGCTGAAAGTGATTTCGGCGCGGCGCGGGCGGCGTTTGAGTCTGCGCTAAGTTGTGATGACCGGCATCTCGCGGCGATGGTGAACCTGGCGCATGTGCTGAGGGAGCACGCCGGGGATTACTCCCGCGCCGCCGCGCATTACCGCACGGCGCTCGCCCGTGACCCGGGCCTGGCGGATGTTCGGGTTCAACTCGGTGTGTGCCTGTATGAGCTGGGTGACGCGAGGGCGGCGCTGGAATGTTTCAAAAATGTGCTCGAGCGCAATCCGGATCACCGTGATGCCGGCCAGCACGCGTTGTTTGCCATGAACGCGCTGCCTGACGTCACGCCTGTCGACTTGTTTCTTGCCCATCGCGAATGGGCGCGCCGTCATGCGGATCCGCTTGTGCGCCTGTCCAGAAAACGCGCGCAAGGCCATGACCGGCCGCTGAGGATCGCTTATCTGTCGGGGGATTTTCGCGATCATGCAACATTGGCTTTTCTCGAGCCTTTGCTTGCCAATCACAGTCGCGTGAAATTCGAGGTGTCCTGCTATTCAAGCTCGCCGGTTCGTGATGCCGCCACCGTCAGGTTGCAGAGGCTGGCGCAGCACTGGCATGACGTGCATGGCGTCGATGATGCGTCGGTTGCGCAGCGCATATATGAGCATGGCACGGATGTCCTTGTTGATCTTTCCGGGCATACGCGCGACAACCGCTTGTTGGTACTGGCGCGCAAACCGGCGGCTGTGCAATTGAGCTGGCTGGGTTATCTCAAGAGCACCGGCTTGGCGGCGGTTGACTTTCGCATCAGCGATGCGGCGGCGGATCCGGTCGGTCTCAGCGATGCGGTGCACGCCGAGCGGGTGGTGCGCCTGGCGGGTCTGATGTGGGCCTTCGAGCCACCCAAAGATGCGCCCGAACTGGCCGTGCGCACGCCGGATGCGCGGATCACGTTTGGATCATTCAACCACCCTGCCAAAATCAATGACGCGGTGTTGTCTGTGTGGGCACAACTGCTGTTGCGGGTTCCCACCAGCAAACTGATCATCGCCGGCATCGCCGAGGATTGCGGGCGCGAGCGAATTGCCGCATCGTTGCGAAAAAATGGTGTCGAAACGGCGCGTCTTTATTTTTACCCGCGCCTGCCAAAGCAGCGTTTTCTCGAGCTGGTTGCGACGACCGATGTGGCGCTCGATCCTTTCCCCTACAACGGCGGAGCGACGACCTGTGATTGCCTCTGGATGGGGGTTCCGGTTGTGACGCTGGCCGGTTCACATGGTTTCGCCCGTTCCGGCGCAAGCCTGCTCACCGGGGCGGGTCTCGCTGATTGGGTGGCCTCAAGCGTCGCGGACTACGTCGACATCGCCGCCAGGATGGCGCAGGATCGGCAGGAACTGGCGGCGTTGAGAGGCGCAATGCGCCAGCGCCTTTTGCGTTCAGAGCTGTGTGATGTCGCCGCCTTTGCGCGCAGGTTTGAGGACGCCGTTATCGAGATTTGGCGGGGGGAGTGTACGTGAGAGTGTGCCTGGATGATTTGGCCGGGGATGCCTGCCGGAAAAGAAATTTTCGCGGTGCAGACGCTTCGGAGGGCGGGATCAATGGACGCTGAACTCGGGCATGCGCTCGATCATCAGCGCGCCGGCCGGCTGGCCGAGGCCGAGGCGATCTATCGCGCTCTGCTCGTCTCCGATCCGGGGAATATTTCCGCACTTCACCAATATGGCCTGATGGAAATGCAGCGGGGGTGTTATGCCGAGGCCGTGACGCTAATCGGTCGTGCGCTCGCGTTGCAGCAAGACGATGCCTTCATGCAAAGCAATCTGGGGGAGGTGTTTCGCAGGCAGGGTGATCTGGACAAGGCGTTCACCCACTTTAAACGCGCGATGGAATTGAATCCGATGCTGCCGGTTGTGCACCTTAACCTTGGTGTGCTGATGCGGACCCGCGGTTTGTTGCGGCAGTCGGAGCACTTCCTGTTGCAGGCTGTCATGTTGTTTCCGGATCTCTTCAAGGCGCACCTGGAGCTCGCCCATCTCTATCTGGAGGAGGAGCGCGATGCGGAGGCGGCAGAATGCCTGAAAAGCGTGGTGGCGCTCAGGCCGGATATGGCCGGGGCGCACTACATGCTTGGTATGGCGCTCTCCGCATGCGGCGACACGCGTGCCGCAATCGCTTCGCACGAGTGCGCGCTTGCTCAGGGGCATGAGGGAGCGGCGCTTGAACTGACCAAGCTTTGGTTCGAAATGGCATGGGAGGTGCAGGCGACAGACGCCTACCGCTTAGCGCAACCGGGAAGCACACGGCTTCTATGCGTGAGGGGGACCTCCCTGCCGCGCTGGTGCGCAGCCCACGAGGTGGCGCTCACACGCCTGGGTGACGTGCAGGTGCAGCCCTTTGATATAAGGCCGCCGACCCTGCCGGAGGCCTTCGCCAGCGCTTGGCGCAAGGGGAAAGCGGTGGTGCCTTTCGCCTACCTGGCCGCGGTGCACGATGCCGAGGTTTTGCGTCCGGGTTTTGCCGTGCTGACCGGGCGCCGCGAGCTCATTTTGGAGGGTGTTGTAAGCCAGTACCTTCACTATCCTTATCGCGATGGTCCGGTGCGATTCAATGCGGATGACGGGCGCATGCTGCTCGAGCTTGAGGGCGAGCCAGGCGATCATGCCGCAAGTGCATTTTTACTGGGGGCGGGCGGGGATCGGTATGGCTGGCTTTACGAAACGCTGGCCCGGCTTTGGTTTGTCGAGCAGGATGCGCAGTTGCGCGGCATGCCCCTGGTGGTGGCTGCTGAGTTGGGGGCGGAAGAGCTCGAGATGTTGGGTGAGGCTTATGGTGGAAAGCCGCAGTTGATCAACATCGCGCCGGGAAAAAGCCTGCGGGTGGATACGCTTGCGGTGTCGTCACTACTTGCTCTCGCGCACAACGTCTCGCCCGTGGCGGTGCAGTTTTTGCGCAGGAAATTCGCCAGCAAGGACCCGGCGGCAGGCCCGGGGCGCAAATTGTTCCTGTCGCGGCGGGCCTGCACATCCCGGCATATTGCCAATGAGGAGGCGCTCAAGCCGCTCCTGGAGGCGAATGGCTTTGAACTGGTGGACGCGGCGGGCATGCTGTGGCGGGAGCGTCTTGCCTTGTTCGAGCAGGCTGATGTGATCGTCGGCCTCGATGATGACACGATGGCCGATTTGTTTATCGTGCGCCAAGGCGCGCGGGTCGGGGTCATCGCAACAGATGGCTTGCAAAACTCCAGGGCGTGGTTGGTATCGGCCCAGTTAGGGCATCGCTTTTGTTACCTGCAGGGACGGCCGTTGTTTGAATCAAACGCGCAGCTTGACCAGTGCGATGTGGAACTGGATCCAGCGCTGTTAAAGCGATTTTTCTCCGCGCTTTGAGCGCGATTTGTCCGGCGTGACGCTGTGGCAGGCCTGTGAGATCGCAGGACTACTCGTAGCGCAGCGCTTCCATGGGAGAAAGGCGCGCCGCTTTGCGTGCCGGATAAAAACCGAAAAAGACGCCGATCGCCGCAGAAAATCCCACTGCCAGGAAGATCGATTCAGCCTGCATTTCGGTGCGCCATCCGGCCAGTTGGCCCACGGCGATCGAACCGACAATGCCGGCGAGGGTGCCAAGCAGTCCTCCTATCAGGGCGAGGGTCACCGCTTCGACCAGAAACTGGGTGAGGATGTCACGCCCGCGCGCGCCGACGGCCATGCGCAGTCCGATTTCGCGTGTCCGCTCCGTGACCGATACCAGCATGATGTTCATGATGCCGATGCCGCCCACCAGCAGGGAAACCGAAGCGACTGCCGCGAGCAGTATGGTGAGGATTTTGCTGGACGCCTCCTGCGCCTGGAGAATTTCGGTCAGGTTGCGGATGGTGAAGTCATCGTCCGCACCGGCTTGCAGTTTGTGCCGCTGCCTTAATAATTCGCGAATGCGTTCTTCGGCCTGTTTCATGTCCTGGCCGTCGCGAACCTTTACCGTCACCAGCCCGACGCGGCGCAGCTTACCCTGCGGCGCACCGAACAGGCGGTTGCGGGCGGTGGAAAGCGGCACCATGACCACGTCATCCTGATCCTGCCCGATCATGCTTTGCCCCTTGCGGTCGAGCACGCCGATGATGGTAAAGGGCACGCTGCGGATGCGCACCTGCTGGTCGACCGGATCGGCATCACCGAACAGCTGCTTTGCGGTGGACAAGCCGATGATGGCGACCTTGCCCGCACCGGCGAGTTCGGCCGGCTCAAAGCCGCGTCCGGAAACGATGGGCCAATCGCGCGCCTCGAAATATTCCGGCGTCACGCCCTGGATGCTGGTCGACCAGTTGTTGTTGCCGGCAATCATCTGGCCGGTTCCGCGTTGCGATGGTGCCGCCGCCTGGATTGATGGAATCTCTCGCATCATCGCCCAGGCGTCATCTTCGGTCAGACCCTGCGCCGCGCCTGCGCCCAAGCGGACGCCGCCGGCGGTGGTTGAGCCGGGAATGACAATCATCAGGTTCGAACCGAGGCTGCGGATCTGCTCCTCGACCCGTGCCTGGGCGCCACCGCCGACGGCGATCATGGTGATGACCGCCCCGACGCCGATGATGATGCCGAGCATGGTCAGGCCGGAGCGCAGCTTGTTCACCCGCAGGGCGCGCAGCGCGATACGCAGGGTGGCGGCGATGTCCATTCAGGCCGCGTCCATTGTTGCGGGGCGCGCTTCATGCAGCAGCACCAGCGCGTTTTTGGGGAATTGCTCGCGATCTTCGACCACCCGTCCGTCGCGAAAAAGGATAACGCGGCGCGCGAACGCCGCCATGTCCTGTTCGTGCGTCACAAGTACTACTGTCATGCCGTCACGATTGAGTTGCTG
Source organism: Bordetella parapertussis (assembly GCA_945892985.1). Lineage (GTDB taxonomy): Bacteria > Pseudomonadota > Gammaproteobacteria > Burkholderiales > SG8-39 > CAITSH01. The sequence continues at coordinate 3,115 of CAMDDU010000006.1, read as the reverse complement.
CAGCAGTGCCATGACCTCCAAGCTGGTCTGGGTGTCGAGGGCGCCGGTGGGTTCGTCGGCGAGGATCAGCACCGGGTTATTGACCAGTGCGCGCGCGATCGCCACGCGTTGTTGCTGCCCGCCTGACAGTTGCGCCGGATGATGGTGCATGCGATCGGCAAGGCCCACTTCACTCAGCCGGCGGATCGCGCGCTCATGACGTTCGGTGGCCGGCACGCCGCCGTAAAGAAGAGGCAACTCGACATTGTCCTGCGCGGAGGTGCGTGGCAGCAGGTTGAACTGTTGAAAGACAAAGCCGATGCGTTGGTTGCGAATCGCCGCCAGCGCATCGTTGCCAAGGCCTGAAACTTTTTCGCCGGCGAGGAAATATTCGCCCGAGCTTGGCAGGTCAAGGCAGCCGAGCAGGTTCATGAAGGTGGATTTTCCCGAGCCCGAAGGGCCCATCACCGCGACAAAATCGCTAACGGCGATGTCCACCGAGACGCCGCGCAAGGCGGCGACGGTCTGGTCCCCGACCCGGTATTCCTTGGTCAGTGCGACGGTGCGAATGAGCGGTTCAGGCATGGGGCTCGAGCAAGGTCATTTTCCCGCATGCGTGCGTTGCGATTGGCCTGAAACCCGCGCCAGACGGGCGTTTCCAGGCGATGGCATGGGGGTGTTCACGGCTAGAACATCATGCGCGGCCCGCGCGGCGCAGTCGACGACGAAGACGAAGTGCCCGTGGTTTGCGTGCCGATGATGATCTGCTCGCCCTCCTTGATTTCACCGCTGACCACCTCAGTCATGCTGCCGTCGGAAAGTCCAAGTTGCAGTGTGACGGCGCTGGGTTTGCCATCGGCTCCCGGCACGAACACGCGGCCGCGTGCACCGGAGCGGCCGGTTTGTTCGGAGGCAATCTCCTCGTAGCGCGGCTTTTGTTCGGGTTTGAGCATCTCGGTGATCCGTACGCGCACTTCGGCGCGGTTGCGTTCAAAGGCGCGGGATCTGTCCGCTTCGGGCAGCTCCCGGGCCGCGGCCATTTTCTGGCGTAAATCGGCAAATATGGTTTCAAGTTTTGATTGCTGGTCGGCATCGAGCTTGAGTTCTGTGACAAGTCTCTGGCGCATCGCCTGCGCGGCGCCACCCGGGCCAGCTGTGGCGGCTGCGGGGCTTGCGCCTGGCGCGGAAGGGGCCGGCGTACCGGCGCCAACGCCGCCTGCAGATGCCTGGTCGGGCAGTCCGGCCGGCCGGTAGCGCAGCGCGGCGTTGGGAACCTTGAGGACGCTGGCGCGCTCGTCGGTGACGATGCGCACGTTGGCGGTCATGCCAGGCAGCAAGAGCTGGTCCGGGTTAGAGGTGCCGACAACCACGGTGTAGGTGACCACGTTCTGAACCACCAGCGCCGCCTTCCGGACCTGTTTCACCTCGCCGCCGAAGCTGCGCCCCGGGAACGCGTCGACGGTGAAGCTCGCTTTTTGTCCGACACGGATACGCCCCACATCGGCTTCGTCGATCGAGGCGCCCACCTCCATCTCGGTGAGGTTTTTTGCGATGATGAACAGCTCCGGCGCCTGCAGGCTGGCGGCGACGGTTTGCCCCGCATCGACGCTGCGCTTGATGACAATGCCGTTGACGGGGGAGCGGATCATGGTGCGGTGGAGATTTACCCTTGCCTGCGACAGTTGTGCTTCGCGCTGTTTGACCACGGCCTCGCCGTTTTTGGACTGCGCCTCGGCCACGACCAACTGCGCGCGGGCGCTCTTGACCTGCTCTTGCGCGCTGTTGTACAGCGTCATCGCCTTGTCGCGATCGGAAGCCGAGACGAAATTCTTTTCAAACAACATAAGTTTGCGGTCGAGGTCGCGCTTGGCGTCGGCAAGATTGACCTCCTCCTTGGACAGTGCCGCGCGCTGCGCGCCAATCGCCGCCATTTGCGTCAGCACCGTGGCCCGGCCCGCCTCAAGGTCTGCCGTCGCCTGGCGCACCTGCAACTCGAAGGCCTCCGGGTCGATGCGTGCGATGACCTGGTCCTTTTTGACCGCCGAATTGAAGTCAACGTACAGTTCTTTTATCTGCCCCGACACTTGGGAGCCCACTTGCACGGAGGTGACCGGATTGAGTGTGCCGGTGGCGGCCACCGCGGCGACGATGGGGCCGCGTTCCGTTTTGGCGAAACGAAACTCTGACGGGGCTTGGCCACGCGTACGTAAATAGCCCCAAGCCGCCGCGGCTGCGACGAGGACGAAAACTGCCAGCGACAAGCCGATGAGGCTACGTTTTTTCACGTCAGGGGAGTGCTTTGTTCATCTAATGCCAACAGTCTAACCGCCAGACGCGTGGCTGGTGGTAACAAAGTGTGTCCATCGCCCTCCGCGCTTACACCCCGCGCGGCAGATCAATCAGGCCGAAGTGTGCATAGAATGCCCTGATCCGAACACAGGGAGAGCGGTCTTGGCCTCTTAATGCCGCGTCAATCCCCGCGCCTTTTGTATAGCGTGACATCGTTGGTTTTTTCAGCCATTTGGATGGGGGGCTTGGGTGGCGGGTAACTTACGAAGCCGGTATTTTTTTCGTTTGAAGTAACAGCCGGATAGCGGACAAAGCGATTGTCATCGGTGCGCAAGGCGGCAGACGGATAACTGACGAAGTTATTATTTAGGGAGCGCGATTCCTTAGGCGGGTGGCGGGTGACAGGGCCGTTGGCAGGGGCGGTGGTACTTGGCTCTGCGTTCCCGAATGGTTTTGCGCCTTGTTCTGTGGGGTAGGTGACAAAATTCGATTCCCCTGCAGCGTCTGAATAAGGCACTTCGCTGGTAAAAACCAAAAGCGCCAGAACAGATGCTCGAAACGTCGCACCAATAATCTTTGCCATAGCATTGCGCTCCTTCGCGGTAGAAGTAATGCAAAGCCAGCGACTGCTGGCCCCTCTGTCGGAAGAGTTAGCAAAGCTTGTGCCTGAATATAAAAGGCTCTTATATTCAATTTGTTAGGGGCTGTTGACATTCAAGCGAGCCAGACGAAGGTGCAGACCAGATGCAAGAAGGCCATATAGTGGGGATCGAGTTTTTCGTATCGCGTGGCAACACGCCGAAAGTGCTTGATGCGCGCGAAGAAGCGTTCGATCAGGTTGCGATCT
>CAMDDU010000005.1:0-153107 GCA_945892985.1 Bordetella parapertussis | reverse complement strand
CTTGCCCAGAGTGCTTATCAACCTTGCCAATTCCCTAGTCCTCATTTCGCGTCTCCTGGTCCAGCGCCTTTGCGCCACACTGCCAGTTTCCGCCCCCACAGGCTCACCAGATGAGCCACCAACATTATTCGCTATATGAGCCTAAAAATTACTCAATCAACATTTTTGCCGGGTGATGTTTCCACTGCCGACAGGAAGCCAAGAGCAGTGTTCTATGTAACTGGTGGCGAGATGCAGCGAGTTTCGAAAGATGGTAAGAAAACCATTAACAAAAGAGTTGCTGGGTCTGCAGCTTGGATGGAAGCGGATTCTGATGTCGTTACGAATATAGGGAAAACAAAAATGGTGCTGACTACCGTCGTGCATAAATAATATAAGCAAGTTGTGGATTTCCACTGAATTGGGAGCTGGGTTTTTTAGATATTTTTAAACCACTCTGAGGGAACCGTCTATATTTCCAAGCCGAAACTGGCTCACATTTCGATGGAAACCAGCCCAACAAATGGCTCACATTGAGGCGAAAATCAACACCGGCAAGTAGTGCAATGGTAAATTTCATCGTCATCTGTCACTCTAACCGCATATGTCCAGCGAAGGGTTTATACCCTTGAGGAGCGAATCCTCTCCAAGAAGTTTGACAGAAAGAACTGGCTCCTCAGCAGATAGACGCCTAAGACCGGTTTGAAATTTGCTACAAAATTTTTTGCTCATTCAAACAAATCCCAGATCGGAAAACAGGGATAGATTTAGCTATCCAATCGAGCGAATTACACCGTCAAGCCGTGGCGCTACGGGTCGATTTTGGTGGGGCGGGTGACCCGGGGGTGGGGGTCGCGGAGCAGTGACCCAACATCATGGGGATGTGGGGTGGTATCAAAACCGGGCGGCAATGCGCGAAGCGCAACAGCTCTAAGTCTGTCCAAATCCTGTCCAAATGGACAGGTAGATTTGAAGGCGGCAGCAGGTGAAATAGAAAGAGGCAGCTTTGCGAATCCCCAAAAGCAAAGGGGTTAGCCGAAGCTAACCCCTTTGAATTCTGGTAGGCCGTGCCGGATTCGAACCGGCGACCAACGGATTAAAAGTCCGCTGCTCTACCAACTGAGCTAACGACCCAAAAAGAAGCGCGATTTTACTGTATCGAGGCGCCTAAGGCAATGAAACCGTCACTTTTGACGCCAACTCCGGCCTGCGCGACTATTGCTCGCGCATCATTTTCCAATACTGGAACTTGAGTGCGGCGGTGGCGCCGGCGATGATGGCAAAAAAGGTGATGAAAGAGCCGATTGCCAGCGTCGATATGCCCGACAAGCCCTGCCCGACGGTGCAACCGAGCGCCACCACGCCGCCAAAGCCCATGAACATGCCGCCAACCAGGTGGTTGACGGTGTCCTCGGCATCACGAAAGCTCTCCAGTCGGAAGGTGCGCGAGGTGAGGGCGTAGATCCACGACCCGGCCGCCATGCCCAGCACGCTGGCGATGCCAAAGCTCACCACGCGGGTCTTGTCACTCCAGAGCATCAACAATTCGAGCAAATAGGCATTGGGTGAAACAAAGGAGAGCGATTCCATCCGGCCGCTGTTGGTGGCAAGGAATTTTTCTTCAAGCGTCTGCGGGTCTTCGGCAAGATAGCCGATATGCCCGCTCAGGTACCACCCGCCGACCACGACCAGGCCCACGACGATACCGCCAATGATGTTTTCGGCGGTACGGAACTCGCGGTCCTTGAAAACGAAACTCAGCAAGCCGCCGCAAAGAAGCAGCGAAACCGCAGCCAGCACGGCCTTTTTGTCTGCCCCGGTTGCCCGCGCGATGATAGAAGGCAAATCCTGGCTGCCCGCGAGCACCACCGTGGCTTGTTCCAGCACGTTGACGCGGAACATGCCGAACAAGCCCTTTAGCGTCATGTAGGCGCTGACTGCCAGCACCAGCAACACCACCAGCGACTTGAGGTTGCCGCCACCGATGCGTATGAGGGTCTTGGAACCGCAACCGGACGCCAGCACCATGCCGGCTCCGAACAAAAAGCCGCCGAGCAGAAACGACAACCAGGTGACATTGGGGGAGGTGTAAATACTTTTGCCCAGGTCGAGCTGTCCGCCCAGCGCGAGCGCCGTGGTGCCCAGAATGGCCACCGCAATCGCCAGCAGCCACATGCGCATGCGCGTCCAGTCGCCCATGTTAACGATGTCGGACACCGCGCCCATGGCGCAAAAATTGGTCTTGGCGCCGACGTAACCAAACACCAGGGCGAGTACAAATGCGCCCCAGATGACGATGGCGGCAAGGCTGGCAGGATTGGCTTCGTTCATGGGCGCACTTTCACGAGGTCGGCAGCACGAAAAGGGCTGGTATTTTACCGCGCCGCACCCGGTCAGGGGCAGCGTCAAGGGTCAAGGGTCGAGAGTCAAGGGTCGAGAGTCAACGGTCAAGCGTAGATCGTCGGGTCGGGCATGCCCGCGGCCTCGAAGCCGGCACGCCGCAAGCGACACGAATCGCAGATCCCGCAGGCGCGGCCTGCGGCATCGGCCTGGTAGCAGGACACAGTCAGGCCGTAATCGACACCCAGTTGCGCGCCAAGACGCACGATCTGGGCCTTGCTCATGGCGATGATGGGCGTGTGCAGCACCAGGTGCGCGCCCTCGACCCCGGCGCGGGTGGCAAGATTGGCCAAGCGTTCGAAGGCCTGCATGAAATCGGGGCGGCAATCCGGATAGCCGGAGTAATCGAGCGCGTTGGCGCCGAAAAAAATATCGCGACTGCCCAGCACCTCGGCCCAGGCAAGGGCCAGTGACAGCATGATGGTATTGCGCGCCGGGACATAGGTGACCGGAATAAGCCCCGGTTTGACGCCGTCCGTGGGCACCGCGATTGCGGCATCGGTCAGCGCCGAGCCGCCAAAGGTGGATAAATCAACGCTGACCACCTTGTGCTGGGTGGCGCCAATGTGGGCGACCACCCGCGCCGCGGCATCGAGTTCGGCCTGATGGCGTTGTCCATACTGCACGGAAAGGGCATGGCAGGCATAGCCCTGGCTTTTCGCCAGCGCCAGCACGGTGGCCGAGTCCAGGCCGCCAGAGAGCAGGACAACCGCGGGCTTCATGCGCGCCAGTCGCCCCGGAGCGGCAAGCTAGCGCCGCGACAGGCGCTGCTTGGCCTGCTGCGCGGCCGGGCTGCCCGGGTATTTTTTCAGCACGCTTTGCAGTGTTTCACGCGCGCCTTTTGCGTCGCCCATTTCAGATTGGCTGCTGGCGATATTGAGCAGGGCATCGGGCGCCTTGGCGCTATCGGGCCAGGACGCGACGACTTTTTGCTGCGTGGCGATGGCCACCTTGTAGTCGCGCAGCGCGTAGTAGGCGTTGCCAACCCAGTACTGCGCGCTGGGCACCAACTGGCTTTGCGCGTAATTGGTCATAAAACCCTGAAACGAGGCGATGGCCGACTGGTAATTGCCCAGTTTGAACTGGTTGAGCGCGGCCTCGTAGGTTTTGTTTTCGGCAGCAGGATCGGTCACCGGCGCGATCGGGGCAGGCGCCTTGACCTCGGCTTGCACCTGCTCGAACTTGCGCAGGCGGTTGTCCAGATCCACGTACAAATCCTTTTGCCGTTTTTCGATTTGCTCGGCTTGGTTGGTCAGCACCTCGATCTGGCCGCGCAGCCCGGCCATATCCTGTTTGAGACTGTCGATCAAGGCGGCAAGATCGATCAGCGGCTTGCGATCCTGCACCGCCGCCTCGATTTTGAGCAGCCGCGCATCGAGCTGCTTCTGGTCGGCATCTGCCTTCAACCGGTCCGCATCTACCTTCAACCGCAATTCGAAGATTTGCTTGCGCGCCTCGTCGTCATCGAACAACCCGGCGCGCACGCCGCCGGCCGCAAGACAAAGGCAACACGCGGCAAGCCAAACAACCGCGCCCAAAGGCCGACGCATGATGTCAGTACTCGCCGCCGTAAAGCACATCGCTGCGGCGGTTCTCAGCCAGGCAGGCATCGGTCTGGTCGGTGCTGCAACGTGGCTTTTCTTCGCCAAGGCTGACCGCCTCGACCTGCGCCTCGGTCGCACCGAGCAGCATCAGCATGCGCTTGACGCCCTCTGCGCGGCGCTGGCCCAGCGCCAGGTTGTATTCGCGGCTGCCGCGCTCATCGCAATTGCCCTGGATCAGTATCTTGGCGTCGCGATGCTCGACCAGCCACTTGGCGTGCGCCTGCATCATCGGCCGGTACTCCTCCTTGATCGCATCGCTGTCGAGCGCGTAATAAATGCTGCGCTTGGACAGGATATTGGCCGGATCCTTGAGCGGGTTGGCACCTATGGCTTGCACGGGCGCCACCGGCCGCGGCGTTGCCACTGCTGGCGGCGGCACGGACTTATCAGCGCCGGGCGAGCGCGGTGTGCGCTCTTCGACGGCCACGCCGCCTTGCTCCGGGCCGGGCGTGCTCGAGCATGCCGCGACCAGGCTCAGCAAGAGCACTGTCGCGAAAACGGAAACATTATTTTTTTTCACCTTATTACCTCCTTGTTCAATTCGCTGCAAAAGGACCCCAGGCCGGCTCGCGCACATCGGCCGCCTGCACGCTAAGACGCTGCTTCACCCGGCCATCGCTGGACACGGCAGCCAGCACGCCGCGTCCGCCTATCTCGGTCGCATAAATGATCATGCGTCCGCTCGGGGCGAAACTGGGCGACTCGTCGCGCTGGGTGTCGGTGAGCACCTGTGTCTGCTTGCTCGCCAGGTCGAGGGTCATCAACTGGAAGCGGCCGGCATTGCGCGACACATACGCAAGCAGCTTGCCGTCGGGGCTGGGGCGGGGCGACACGTTGTAGGTGCCGTCGAAGGTGACCCGGGTGGCGGCGCCGCCTGCGGCGTCCATGCGATAAATCTGCGGGCTGCCACCGCGATCGGAGGTGAAATAAATCGTCTGGCCGTCGGGCGAGAAATGCGGCTCGGTGTCGATTGAGCCTGTCGTTGTCAAGCGCCGCACATTGCTGCCGTCGGCATTGACCAGATAGATCTGCGAGCCGCCGTCGCGCGACAGCACGACGGCAAGCTGCTTGCCGTCCGGCGCCCAGGAGGGCGCCGAATTGCTGCCCTTGAAATTGGCCACAACCTGGCGCATGCCGGTGGTGAGCGAATGCACGAAGACCACGGGCTTTTTGTTTTCGAAGGAAACATACGCGAGCCGCGTGCCGTCGGGAGACCAGGCGGGTGAAATGATCGGTTCGCGCGAAGCGAGCGCCGTTTGCGCGCCCTGCCCGTCTGCGTCGGCGATCTGCAATTCAAAACGCTGCGCCTGCTTGATCACGTAGGCGATGCGTGTGGAAAACACACCGCGTTCGCCGGTGAGTTTTTCGTAAATAAAATCAGCGATGCGATGGCCGGTGGTGCGCACCTGCGCCGCGGTCATGGCAAAGGCCACCCCCCCCAACTGGGCCTGCTTGGGCACATCGAGCAGGCGAAAGCGCACCTCGAAGCGTCCGTCGGGCAGGCGCGAAACGGCGCCTATGACCAGCGCGTCGGCGTTGCGGTTTTTCCAGTCGGCAAAACTGACCTGGTTGATTTCCGAGGGCAGCGGACTGACATTGCCGGCGTAGAGCATCTTGAAGCGCCCGCTGCGCTGCAGGTCGCCCTCGATGACATCGCTGATCGATTGGGCCAGCGCGTCCTCACCGGCGAAGCGGCTGACGGCAACCGGGATCTGGTTGGCGCCCGCGCCGGTGATTTCAATGCTGAGCTGGGCTTGGGCGCTGCCCGCGAACAACAGCAGCAGGGCAAAAATCAGCTTGCGAAGTGTCATGGTTTTTTCGGCCGCCGTATCGCGGCGGCCGTTCGCTTGCGGTTGGTGCATTCAGGAGCCATGCCCGCGCCGGAACACGCATGCGGACACTCGCTATTTCGAAACCAATTATACGTCACTCGCTTAGTCGAGCGGCCGGAACTTAAGTTCAAGGCTGCGCTGAAAAAGATCGGGGCGCTCGGGTTTGGGCAGCGGTGACGCCTTGAGTATCGCGCGCTCCACCGCATCGTCATAGGGTTTGTGGCCGGAAGATTTTCTCAGCCGCGCGTTGAGGACCTCGCCGGTGGGCAGTTGAACCACATCGAATATCGCCTCCGGATTGCCCGCGGGAATGTCCGGTGGCAGCACGATGTTACCCCTGATCTTGCCGCGGATGCGCCCGACATAATCGGCCACAGCACGGCCTTGCGCCGCCGCAGCCTCACGCGCCAGTTGCTGCGTGATCTCCTGTTTTTCACGTTCGCGGCTGACCTGTTCGGTCTCGCGCGCAAGCTGCTCGCGCATGAGTTTTTGCTGGTCTATTTTGGGCTCGAGTTTTTTCAGCTCGACTTTTTTCGGCTCCGGCTTTTTCGGCGGTGTCTTTTCGACGGCGATGTCCGGCTTCACCGGCTTGGGCTCGGCTTTGGCAACGGGTTCGGGCTTGGGCGCAGGTTCCACCTTAAGTGCGGGTGCGGGTGCGGGTACGGGCGCCGGCTCGACTTGTACCGGCGCAGCCTGTTCCATGGGCGGCAACTGTGTCCACAGCTCGACGGCAATGGCGTCAGGCTGTTTGGTCTGCCAGCGCACGCCAAACACCAGAACGGAGAGAAAAAACAGGTGCACCAGCACGGCCAGCACCGCCGACCAGGTGAGGCCCGGGTCCTGGCGCAGCGTGAATTGCACTAGCGACCCGCCGCCGGCGCCGGTGCGCCCGCCGGTTTCACCATCAGGCCGACCTTGAAATTTTGGCGCTGCAACTCGTCCATCACCTTGAGCACCGCCTCGTAACGCACGTCCTTGTCGGCGGAGATCACCACCGCCTGGTCCGGGTTGCGCGCCTTGATGGCCTTGAGCGCCGACACCAACTCGGCCTGGCTGACCCCGCGCTCAGCCCCGGCCTTGGCGGCGCGATCGCGCACCGTCAGCGACTGATCGGCCTTGATAATCACCTCGACCGGCGCCACCGGCGGCTGTGCCGACTTGCCCACGCTGGGCAGGTCCACCACGCCGGGGTTGGCCAGCGGCGCGGTGACCATGAAGATCACCAGCAGCACCAGCATCACGTCGATGTAGGGCACGACATTGATCTGGTTCATGAGTTTGCGCTGACGCATGGTCCGGCCTATTTCGGCTGCGCCTGGCGCTGCAGGATGTTGGAGAACTCTTCCATGAAACTCTCGAAGCGTATGGCCAGCCGGTCGATGTCATGCGAGTAGCGGTTGTAGGCGACAACCGCGGGAATGGCGGCGAACAGGCCGATCGCCGTGGCCACCAGCGCCTCGGCAATGCCCGGCGCGACCGCCGACAGCGTGGCCTGACCGACGTTGGCGAGGCCGCGGAAGGAATGCATGATGCCCCACACCGTGCCGAGCAGGCCGACGTAAGGACTGACCGAGCCGGTCGAGGCGAGAAACGCCAGATGCGACTCGAGATGATCCATTTCGCGCTGGTAGGTGGCGCGCATGGCGCGGCGTGCGCCATCGACGATGAGCCCCGGATCGGGCGCGCGCTGGCCCTTGAGCTTGAGGTATTCGCGAAAGCCGGCCTCAAAAATACGCTCCAGGCTGCCGGTGCTGTGACGATGGTTCACGGCGCTCTGGTACAAGGCGTTAAGGTCGGAACCGCCCCAGAAGTCGCGCTCGAATTTTTCCGTCGCGATGCGCGCGGCGCGGATCGCGAAGTGCTTGCGGAAAATGTAATACCACGACAAAAAGGACACCACCAGCAGCAGGGCCATGACGAACTGCACCACGGCGCTGGCATTCCAGATGAGTGTGAGTATGGATAAATCGTGGGTTGCGTTCATACGCTTGTGCTCATGTCTTTCCTTCAAACGTGCGCCGGATTGCGGCGGGCAGGCCGACCGGCTTGAGGCTGCCGGCACTGACACAGGCGAGTGTCAATTCGCCCTCGGCCAGCAATGTTTCGTCGCGCTTTACTTGTTGCAAAAATTCCAGCCGCACCCGCCCCGCGCGGGTGACAAGGGCCGACACCGACAGCATGTCGTTGAGCAGTCCGGGACGATGATACGTCAGCGCCGCGCGATGCACCACGAACAACACGCCGTCCCGCCGCGCCATCTCGCCCAGATCAAAGCCCAGCGACTGCAGCAACTCGGTGCGTGCGCATTCCATGAAATTGAGATAGTTGCCGTGAAACACGATGCCACCCGCATCGGTATGCTGGTAGTAGACGCGGGTATGCCACAAAAACGGCGGCGCGCCGGCGTTGGGCTCAGGGCTCGCCAAACAGTTCGCCCGAATCGGTGCCGGCGCGCTTGGGCGCAATCAGGCCAAGATGGCGGTAGGCCAGCGGCGTTGCCACGCGTCCGCGCGGCGTGCGCTGCAAATAGCCTTGCATGATCAAAAAAGGTTCGAGCACATCCTCGATGGTGTCCCGCTCCTCACCTATGGCATGGGCGAGGTTGTCCACACCGACCGGGCCGCCGGCAAACTTCTCAACCACCGCCAGCAGCAACTTGCGGTCCATCACATCCAGGCCGATGGCATCGACGTCGAGCATGATGAGGGCCGCATCGGCCACCTCGCGCGTGATGACGCCCTCGGCCTTGACCTGGGCAAAGTCACGCACACGACGCAGCAGGCGGTTGGCGATGCGCGGCGTGCCGCGCGAGCGGCGCGCAATCTCGAGTGCGCCGTCGGAAACGATTTCAACCTCGAGCAGGTCGGCGGAGCGGTTGACGATTTTTTGCAACTCGGCGTCGGAATAAAACTCCAGTCGCGCGACAATGCCAAAGCGGTCGCGCAGCGGGTTGGTAAGCATGCCGGCGCGCGTGGTGGCGCCCACCAGCGTAAACGGCGGCAGGTCGAGCTTGACCGAGCGCGCCGCCGGTCCCTCGCCGATCATGATATCGATCTGGTAGTCCTCGAGCGCCGGGTAAAGGATTTCCTCGACCACCGGCGACAAGCGATGGATCTCATCGATGAACAGCACATCATTGGGTTCGAGGTTGGTCAACAAGGCGGCAAGATCACCCGGGCGCTCGAGCACCGGGCCGGAGGTCTGGCGCAGGTTGACGCCCATTTCCCGCGCAATGATGTGGGCAAGCGTGGTCTTGCCAAGGCCGGGCGGTCCGAACAGCAGCACGTGATCGAGCGCCTCCTTGCGCCGGCGCGCCGCCTCGATGAAGATCGACAACTGGCCGCGGATTTTTTCCTGGCCGACATACTCGGCCAGCGCCTTGGGCCGCAGCGCGCGCTCGAGCGCCTCTTCCTGCATCGAAGCGGGCTCGGCGGAGATCAGTCGGTCGGTTTCTATGGCCACGCGTGGATTATCCCATGCCCGAGCAAGACAAACGCGGGCGATCCACCGGCCACGCCCACTCGGGCTGAATATTGTTGCCCTTGTTCAGACTGGCGCAACGCCAGTACTGTGCGCGCCGGCTGGGCCGATGCAGGCTGGGCCGGTACACAAGGTGAAACCGGACAGGCACAGCAACACACTACGGGCCAAGCTGGTGATCAGCACAGACTCCTGAATTGATACCACCCGGTTGATGCCACCCGGTTTATGCCACCCCGGCCACATCGCGACGCAGTGGCCTGGGGCGTGCGGCCGCCATTGACCGGCTGAAAACCCGCGCCAGAAGCCGGTTTCCAGCCTATCGCCCGTTTAATTCCAACATTTTTCCTCACCCTCTGGCAAGGGACTTCAGCGCCTGGCGGATGCCGTCGGACACCGACAGCCCCTCGGGCAGGTGCTTGACCGCAAGTTGCGCCTCCTTGTCGCTGTAGCCAAGCGCGATAAGCGCATTGAGCACATCGCTCGCGGCGGCGGCCGGCCGGCTGATGGCGACGCCACCGACCAGTTCGGCGCCGAATTTATCCTTGAGTTCGAGCAACAGGCGCTCGGCGGTCTTCTTGCCGATGCCGGGAATTTTGGTCAGACGGCCCGATTCCTGGGCGGCGACCGCCTCCACCAATTCACCGACGGACAAACCTGAAAGAAGGGATAAGGCGGTGCGCGCGCCGATGCCGCTGATCTTGAGAATCTGGCGGAAGGCCTTGCGCTCGGCATCGCTGCCAAAGCCATAGAGCAGGTGCGCGTCTTCGCGCACCACCAGATGGGTGAACAACACCACCTTCTCGCCGCTGGCAGGCAGATTGTAAAAGGTGCTCATGGGCACCTCGACGTCATAACCGATGCCGGCGACCTCGACCAGGATCTGCGGCGGATTTTTTTCCAGCAGAACACCGGTGATGCGGCCGATCATACGAGGCGCCCGTTTTTCATGCGCAGTCCGGCGGTGGAAAACCCGCCCATGCCCAGACCGGCGTGGGCGTGGCAGATGGCGCAGGCGAGCGCGTCGGCGGCATCGGGGCTGGGATAGCCTGAAAGTTTCAGCAATCTTTTGACCATTTCCTGAACCTGCTCCTTGTTGGCGTGGCCCTTGCCCACAACCGCCTGCTTGACCTGCAGCGCGGTGTATTCGGCCACCAGAAGATTGTCGAGCACCGCGGCGCAAATGGCGGTGCCGCGTGCCTGTCCGAGCAGCAGCGTGGACTGGGGATTGACGTTGACAAAGACTTTTTCTATCGCCACATGCTGCGGGCGATGGGTCGCAATCACCTCGCGCAGGCCCTCGAGTATCGCCTTGAGCCGGTCGGCCAGCGCCCCCTCCGCGGATTTGATACAACCGCTGGTCACGTAGGCCAGTTTGCTGCCGGTCTTTTCCACCACGCCAAATCCGGTGATGCGCAATCCGGGGTCGATGCCCAATATCGTGAGCGGGCTGGTGGGTAATGGGGTGGACACGGGCTGATTATAGCCGCGCGCCAACACGCCGCTCAGTCGTTGATCACCGCCGTTGTGTAGACGTCCTGCACATCGTCCAGCGCCTCGAGTGCGTCCAGCAACTTTTGCATCTTCACGCCGTCATCACCGGCAAGCTGGGCCTCGGCCGAGGCCTTCATCGTCACCTCGGCGTGCTCGGGCTTGAGGCCGGCCTTGGCCAGCGCCTCTTTCACCGCGGCAAAATCATTGGGCGGGCAGATCACCTCGATCGAGCCGTCGTCGTTGGCGATGACATCCTCGGCGCCCGCATCGAGCGCCGCCTCCATCACCTTGTCTTCGCACGCACCCGGTGCGAACACCAACAGGCCGCAATGCTTGAACAAGAAGGCGACCGAGCCGTCAGTCCCCATGTTGCCGCCGTTCTTGGCGAAGGCATGGCGCACTTCGGCCACCGTGCGCACGCGGTTGTCGGTGAGGCAGTCGACCATCACCGCCGCACCGGCAACGCCGTACCCCTCATAGCGCACCTCTTCGTAGTTGACCCCCTCCAGTGCGCCGGTGCCGCGCTTGATCGCGCTCTCGATGTTGTCCTTGGGCATATTGACATCGCGCGCCTTGTCCATGGCAAGGCGCAGTCGCGGATTCATCGCCGGGTCGCCCCCGCCCATGCGCGCGGCCACGGTGACCTCCTTGATCAACCGCGTGAAGGCCTTACCCTTCTTGGCATCGGTAATCGCCTTCTTGTGCTTGATATTCGCCCACTTGCTGTGCCCGGCCATAAAGCCTCTGCCTCTGTGACGGTTCGGAAAGCTTATAATTTTACCATTCCGGCTCACCGGACCGCAGCATCATTCGAGATTCACGACAGAGATTCACGACAAGGATCGCCTCCCCATGATCACGCCCATCGCCGTCGCCAGGTCAGGCGCCACCGAACTGGCACTGCTGCCCGCCCTCGCCAACCGCCACGGGCTGATCGCCGGCGCCACCGGAACGGGCAAGACGGTGACCCTGCAGACGCTGGCGCAGGGCTTCTCTGCCATCGGCGTGCCGGTGTTCATGGCCGATGTCAAAGGCGACCTGTCGGGCCTCTCGCAAGCGGGCGCGATGACGCCAAAACTGCAGGAGCGCATCAACGCGCTGGGCCTGGAGGGCTTCGCTTTCGCCGCCTGCCCGACGGTGTTCTGGGACGTGTTCGGGCAAAAGGGCCACCCGGTACGCGCCACGGTGTCGGGCATGGGCCCGCTGCTGCTCGGTCGCGTGCTCAATCTCAACGACACCCAGCAAGGTGTGCTCAGCCTGGTGTTCAAGATCGCCGACGACAAGGGTCTGTTGCTGCTCGACCTGAAGGACCTGCGCGCGATGCTGCAGCACGTGGGCGAGAACGCCAAGGATTTCACCACCGCCTACGGCAATATCTCGGCCGCGTCGGTCGGCGCGATACAGCGCGGCCTGCTCGAGATCGAGCAACAGGGCGGCGACAAGCTGCTCGCAGAGCCCTCGCTCGACATCGCCGACCTGATGCAGACCGACAGCCGGGGCGCCGGCGTGGTCAACATCCTCGCCGCCGACAAGCTGATGAATTCGCCCAAGCTGTATTCGACCTTTTTGCTCTGGATGCTGTCCGAATTATTCGAGCACCTGCCCGAGGTTGGTGATGTCGACAAACCCAAATTGGTGTTCTTTTTTGACGAGGCCCATCTGCTCTTTAACGATGCGCCCAAGTCCCTGCTCGACAAGATAGAGCAGGTCGTGCGGCTGATCCGCTCCAAGGGGGTGGGTGTGTATTTTGTGACGCAAAACCCGCTCGATATCCCGGACACCGTGCTCGGCCAGCTGGGCAACCGCGTGCAGCACGCGCTGCGCGCCTTTACGCCACGCGACCAGAAAGCGGTGAAGGCGGCGGCCGAAACCATGCGCGCCAACCCGAAACTCAATGTCGAGACCGCCATCACCGAATTGTCGGTGGGTGAGGCGCTGATTTCCCTGCTCGATGAAAAAGGCCGCCCCACCATCGTGGAGCGTGCCTTCGTGCGGCCGCCCGGTTCGCGCATCGGCCCGGCCAGCGACGCGGAACGCGATGCGCTTATCAAGTCTTCGATTCTTTACGGCCACTATGAGCAGGTCGTCGATCGTGAGTCGGCCTACGAGAAGCTGAGCGCAAAAGCCATCGCCCGTCAGGGCGGCACGGCCGCAGACACCGGTGGCGGCATTTTCGGCTCACTGGGCGAACTGCTGGGCGGCAGCACCGGACCGCGCGGTGCGCGTCACGAAGGCTTGCTCGAGTCGGTGGCAAAAAGCGCGGCGCGCGCGGTCGGCTCGCAGATCGGCCGTGAAATCATCCGCGGCGTGCTCGGTTCCATTCTTGGCGGCGGAAAACGCCGATGAGGCGCGGCAAGTGCCGGGCCGTCCCTTGAGCCGCGTCTCCTATCGCGCCATCGGCATCGCCCTCGCATTAGTGGGCGCCGCGCTGTTTTCGCTCAAGGGCGTCACCACCAAGCTGATCTACGCCTACCGTGCCGACGCGGTGACCCTGCTCGCGCTGCGCATGCTGTTCTCGGTGCCGTTTTTCCTGGTTATCGCAGCGTGGTCCGGACGCAAGCACGGGACAACGCCGCTGTCACGCGGCGACCTCGGGCTGATTGTGATACTGGGCCTGACCGGCTATTACCTCTCCAGCTTCCTCGATTTTCTCGGCTTGCTTTATATTTCGGCCACACTGGAACGGCTGACGCTTTACCTTTACCCGACTATGGTGCTGCTGTTGTCGGTGATTTTCCTGAAAGCGCGCGCACGCGGCGTGGACATCAGCGCCATCGCACTTTCCTATGCCGGGATTGCGCTGGTTTTTTTATCGGCCGGCCACGTCGCGGGCTCAAATCTGCAGCTGGGCGGGCTGCTGGTTTTGGGCAGCGCCTTTGCCTACGCCATCTATCTGGTGGCCGGCACCGAGGTGATAAAGCGCATCGGCTCGATCCGCTTCACCGCCTATGCCATGACGGTATCGAGCATCGCCGGCATCCTGCAGTTCCTCGTGCTGCGCCCGCTTGATGCGCTGGTGCTGCCGATGGCGGCCTACGGCTTGCTGGTGGTGCTGGCGCTGTTCCACACCGTGCTGCCCGTGTTCATGATCGGCGAAGCGCTCAAGCGCATCGGTGCCACGCAGTTTGCCGTGATAGGCGCGATCGGCCCGCTGACCACCATGGCGGTTGATTGGGCCGTCCTCGGAGAAGCGCTCAATGGCACGCAGATTTTCGGCTCGGTGCTGGTGTTATCGGGTGTGCTGCTGGTAACCTTGAAACCCAAACCGTGACAGCCACCGCAAATTCACCGGCCGGAAACCAGGTGCACGCCGGGCAGACCTTAGCGCCCGAGGGCATCGTTTTTCCCGCCATCTTCTGAACAACCCCCAACCCGGAGTGAACGGCAGCCCGGAAATTTTCCGTTGCTTGCCTTCTGCAGTCCATGATCCTTTACGCCACAACGATTTTCGTCAGCGCCTTCCTGTTGTTCCAGGTGCAGCCCCTCATTGCGAAGCTCATCCTGCCGTGGTTCGGCGGTTCAGCCGCGGTGTGGACCACCTGCATGCTGTTTTTCCAGGTGCTGCTGCTGTGCGGTTATGTCTATTCACATGCCCTGATGGGCATACGCCAGCCCGCGCGCCAACGCCTCGTGCACTGCATTTTGCTGGGCATTTGTCTGCTGGTTTTGCCGATCTCACCGGATGTTTCATGGAAGCCCACCGGCGGCGATGACCCGACATTGCGCATCCTCGGCCTGCTTGCCACCAGCGTCGGCCTGCCCTACTTCGTCCTGTCAACCACCGGACCGCTGGTGCAGGCCTGGTATGCGCGCACCCACATCGGCGCCTATCCCTACCGACTGTTCGCGCTTTCCAACTTTGGTTCGCTGCTCGCGCTGTTGAGCTACCCGCTGCTGGTCGAGCCGCTGCTGTCGGCACATTGGCAGGCGCTGGCCTGGTCTTCGGGCTTCACCCTGTTCGCCCTGCTGTGCAGCACGCTGGCCTGGAAAACCAACAGTGGACTGGTCGCAGCCGGGCCGGGTGAACCGTCCGTTGCGACGGAGCCCGCACCCACCATCGGCATCAAGCTCTGGTGGGCCGCCCTCGCCGCTTGCGCCTCCGCCCTGCTGCTCGCCTTCACCAGCCACCTGTCGCTCAATATCGCCCCCATCCCCTTCCTGTGGGTGCTGCCACTGCTGCTCTACCTTGCCAGCTTTATCGTCTGCTTCGAGGCGCCCCGCTGGTACCGGCGTGACTTCTACTTCCCGCTGCTGATCGCCGGACTGGGCGGTGTGTGCTACACGCTCACACCCGGCCATCTACACCCGAAGATCATCGTGATGGTGCCGCTGTACGCGGTCACGCTGTTTTGCGCCTGCATGGTCTGCCACGGCGAACTCGCGCGCGCCAAGCCGCATCCGCAATACCTCACCTCCTTTTACCTGCAACTCGCGCTGGGCGGCGCGCTCGGCGGGCTGTTTGTCGGCCTTGTCGCCCCGCACTTGTTCAACGATTTGTATGAACTGCCCATCGGGCTCGCGGCGCTGGCAGCCCTCGCCTTCGCCGCGCTGTACCGCGACCGCGGCAGCATCTTGCACCGGCGCTTCGCCCTGCCGGCGCAAGCGCTGGCGGCAGCCCTTGTCGCCGCCTTCTGCGGCACACTTGCGTGGGGCTATGGCGCATTTGCGGACACCCGCCCTTCCTCGGTGCGCAACTTCTACGCCGTGCTCAAGTTTGAGGACTCGGGCAGCGGCGAAGTCGCGGTGCGCGAACTCAAGCACGGCACGATCCAGCATGGCAGCCAGTTCCTCGATGCCTCGCGCCGCAACTGGCCGACCACCTACTACGGTCCGTTGTCGGGTGTCGCACTGGCGATCAAGTCGACCGAAGAGGCGCGCCGCATCGGCGTCGTCGGGCTTGGCGCCGGTACGCTCGCGGTCTACGGCCGCAGCGGCGATGTCATGCGCTTTTACGAGATCAATCCGCAGGTGGTGGATCTGGCGCGCAAGCAATTTAGCTTTCTTTCCGACAGCAAGGCGACGATCGAAGTCGCGCTGGGCGATGCGCGCCTGGTGCTCGAGCGCGAAGCGCCGCAGCAATTCAACGTGCTGGCCGTGGACGCGTTCTCGAGCGACTCGATTCCGGTGCACCTGCTCACGGTCGAGGCGTTCCGCGCCTATATGCGCCACCTCAAGCCCGGCGGCTTGCTCGCCATCCACGTGTCGAACCGCTACCTCGACCTGCTGCCGGTGGTCGCCAAAGCCGCCACCGCGCTTTCGCTGGAGGTTCGTCAGGTCTACGCGGCGGATAACTATGAGATCGGCGTATTCAGCTCCGACTGGCTGTTGCTCGCGCGCGCCCCCGGCGCCTTCAACGAAGCGGAGCTCAAAGCCAACGTCAAACCACTTGAAGCACAAGCCGACATCCGGCTCTGGACCGACGACTTCAGCGACTTGCACGGCATACTGAAATAACAGACTGGGCGCGGATTCACCGCCGCGCCGCGCTTCCCATATACTGGGCGAATCAACCGACTTGAGGAGGAACACTGAAATGACTTTTGACGCGAACGCCAAACAGAAACTCAACCGCAGAAAATTCATCAAGGCCGGCACGGCCGCCGCCGCCACTGCCGCCATCGCCGGCTTCCCCTCCATCCTGCGCGCGCAGGCGCCGATCGAACTCAAGATCAGCCACTACGTCCCGGCGCTGCACGCCGTGCAAACGGACTTTATCGAACCCTGGTCCAAGGACATCGAAAAGCGCACCAACGGGCGGGTCACCTTCAAGATATTCGCGGCCGCCAGCCCACTTGGCAAAGCGGAAAACCAGCTTGACCAGGTGCAAAACGGCATCGTCGACATCGCCTTCGGACTGTCAGGCAATCCACGCGGGCGCCTGCCGCGCAGCATCATCGTAGAAATGCCCTTCTTGATAGAGGGCGCAGGACAGGGATCACGCACACTGATGTCCCTGTATCCAAAATATCTCAAGGAAGAATACAAAGGCATCAAGGTGCTGTGCCTGCTTACCCACAATGCCGGGCACATCCACACGCGGGACAAGAAAGTCGAAAAAATGGAAGACTTGGTCGGACTGCGCCTGCGCACGCCAAGCGCGACCGCTTCTGCGATGCTAACGCAACTGGGCGCGGTGCCGGTGGGGATGCCCCCGGGAGCGGCCTACGAGCAACTCCAGAAGGGTGTCATTGATGGCGCCTGCTTCCCCTGGGATCCGGTGCGCTCGTTCAAGATCGACGAAGTCGCCAAGTTCCATACCGTTGCGAGCTTTTACACCGCGGCATTCTGGTTCGGCATGAACGAGAAAAAGTTCAACTCCCTCCCGGTCGAGGTGAAAAAGATCATCGACGATGTTTCGGGCGAGTACCTCGCCTCGCGCATGCAGGGCTGGTGGGACAAATGGGACGCCGCTGGCAAGGCTGCGGCCATCGCCCGTAACAACACCATCATCACCCTCAGCGAGGCCGAGCGCAAACGCTGGGCTGACGCGCTGATCCCGACCTACAACAAGGTCATGATCGAAACCGAAGGCCAGGGCGTCAAAAACGCGCGCGATATCTATATCGAGATGCAGCGCGCCGCGGCCAAGTTCGCGCCGAAAAAAGCCTGACCTTGCGGCTAGGGCTAGGGGCTAGATGCTAGATGCTAGGTGCTAGATGCTCGGGATAAAGCATGAAACTGCTTGACCGCCTGTGCGCGTGGTCGGAAGAGGTCACGCGCTTTTCGGCGTGGTGCGGGCTCTCCCTTCTTGCCTGCGCGACACTGGTGACCGTACTCGACGTGCTGACACGCCGGTCCATCGGCTGGTCGGTGCCGGGACTGGTTGACCTGACTCAACTCTTTGTCATGGGCTTTGTTTTCCTGTCGATCCCGTTCGCGTTCACACGCGAAGCCAACGTCGCGGTGGAGTTTGTCACCGACCTGCTGCCCGAGCGCCCTTTGGCACTCGTGAAGGCGGCCGGCGCCTTTGCCGCAACCGCATTCATGATCGCCCTCAGCTGGTATTGCCTGTCTCGCGCGCAGCAGCAACTGGAAAGCGGGGATGCTTCGCAAACCATAGGCATTCCTTTTATCTGGAACTGGATCCCGCTGATGATCGGCTTCGTGCTGGGTCTCGTTGCGAGCCTCCTGCAAATGCTGCGTTACGCCCGCTTCGGCCTGTTTGGCACCGGATCCGCCGAAAGCGGACAGTCGGCGCAAGTTTAGGACACCCTGATGCAAGGACCCACACTCGGGCTCATCGGCTTTGTCGTCTGCATGGGCCTTATTTTTTTGCGCGTGCCGGTTGCCGTGGCCATGGGCGTCACCGGCGCAATCGGGTTCGGCTTCACCAATGGCTGGGAAAGCGTTGCATTCATTCTGGGTAAAGCGCCGTTTGACACGGTTTTTCCCTACGATCTTTCGGTCGTGCCCTTGTTTGTGATGATGGGGGTGTTCGCCGGTCATGCGGGACTGTCGCGCAGCCTCTATAACTGCGTTGCGGCGTTTGTCGGGCAACTGCGCGGCGGACTCGCCCTTGCCACCGTGGGCGCCTGCGCCCTGTTCGGTGCCATTTGCGGATCGTCGCTGGCCACGGCGGCGACATTGGGCAAGGTCGCGTTGCCGGAGATGAAACGCCTGAATTACGACGACAGCCTCGCCGCGGCCTCGATCGCCGCTGGCGGCACATTGGGCGTGATGATCCCGCCGAGCATCATCTTCGTCATTTACGCGCTGATGACCGAGCAGTCCATCGGCAAGCTGTTTTTGTCCGGCATCCTGCCGGGTATTCTTGGCACCATGCTCTACTGGGGCGCCGTCTATTGGATCACGCTGCGCAACCCGGCAGCCGGGCCGGCGGGGCCGCGCCTTTCATGGACGGAAAAATTCACGGCGCTGCGCGATGTCTGGAAAGTGGCCTCCCTTTTCGCGCTGGTTCTGGGCGGCATGTACTTTGGCTGGTTCACACCGACCGAGGCTGCCGCGGTGGGCGCTGCCGGCGCCGTGTTGCTGGCATGGGCTGGCGGCCAGATCAATCGCGTCATGCTCAAGCAATGCATGATCGAAACCACCACGACATCGGCCATGATCTTCATGATCCTGATCGGCGCGAATATTTTCAATTTCTTCGTCGAAGCGACAGGATTCACGCAGGCGACGGTCGACTGGGTGCAGGGTCAGGGCTTCAACCGCTGGGTGGTGATGCTGATTTTGATGCTCTTTTACATCGTACTGGGCTGCTTCCTCGACAGCATTTCGATGATTTTGCTGACCATCTCCGCAGTATTCCCGCTGATAAAAACGCTGGGCTTCGACCCGATCTGGTTCGGCGTCATGGTCGTCACGGTAGCCGAGATCGGCATGATCACGCCGCCCGTCGGCATGAATCTCTTCGTGCTGCAAGGCGCGTGCGGCATACCAATGAAGACAATAGTGCGGGGCATCATGCCCTTTGTCACCGCCGACTGCGTGCGGCTCGTACTGCTTTGCCTTTTCCCCTGGATTGCGACCTGGATCCCCTCGCAAATGGGTTGACCCCATTCGAAGGCAAGACCAACTTACGCAAACCGGACTGGCGAATCAATCTGTCACTCGGGTTCGGGCTGAATTAAACTGCTGCGATATTCGCTCCCCGCCCGGGCGGCGCATCCCACGGAGGCATCATGAACTCACCCAAAATCACCGGCGTCGCCGCGCTCGGCCTCAAAGACCCCCATCTGTTCCGTCAGCAGTGCTACATCGACGGAAAATGGTCCGATGCCGACAGTGGCAAGACCGTCACCGTCAGCAACCCCGCCAACGGCGAAATTCTTGGCAGCATCCCCAACATGGGAACTGATGAAACACGCCGCGCCATCGCCGCGGCCAACGCCGCATTTCCCGGCTGGCGCGCCAAAACGGCAAAGGAGCGCAGCACCATCCTGCGCAAATGGTTCGAACTGATGATGCTGCACCAGGAAGACCTGGCAAAGCTGATGACCGCCGAACAGGGCAAACCGCTCTCCGAGTCGCGCGGTGAAATCGCCTATGCCGCTTCGTTCATCGAATGGTTCGCCGAGGAGGGCAAGCGCATATACGGCGACACCATCCCGCAGCACCAGGCAGACAAGCGCATTGTCGTGCTCAAGGAACCGATCGGCGTGTGTGCCGCGATCACGCCCTGGAATTTTCCTGCCGCCATGATCACACGCAAGGCCGGCCCGGCCCTCGCCGCCGGCTGCACCATGGTGGTCAAGCCGGCGACGGCGACGCCTTATTCGGCGCTGGCCATGGCCGAGCTCGCAGAGCGCGCCGGCGTTCCCAAGGGCGTGCTGTCGGTGGTCACCGGCGCCGCCGCGGCCATCGGCGGGGAGATGACCTCCAACCCCATCGTACGAAAGCTGACATTTACCGGATCCACTGAAATCGGCAAAAAGCTGATGGAGCAGTGCGCCGCAACGGTGAAAAAAACCTCGATGGAGCTCGGTGGCAACGCGCCCTTCATCGTGTTCGATGACGCCGACCTCGATGCCGCGGTTGAGGGCGCGATCATTTCCAAGTTCCGCAACAACGGCCAAACCTGCGTTTGCGCCAACCGAATACTCGTTCAGGACAAGGTCTACGACGCCTTCGCCGAAAAGCTCGCCGCAAAGGTTAAAACACTCAAGGTCGGCAACGGCATGGATGAGGGCGTTACCACCGGTCCGCTGATCGACGCCAAGGCCGTGGCCAAGGTCCAGGAACACATCAGTGATGCCGTCGCCAAGGGTGCCCGGGTTCTGGCCGGCGGGAAACCCCACGCGCTGGGCGGTCTGTTCTTCGAACCGACTGTGCTCTCCGGGGTGAACACCGGAATGAAAGTCACGCGCGAAGAAACGTTCGGCCCCGTGGCACCGCTATTTCGCTTCAACACCGAGGCGGAGGCGATACAGATGGCCAATGACACTGAGTTCGGGCTGGCGTCGTATTTTTACGGCCGCGACATCGGCCGCATCTGGCGCGTCGCCGAGGCGCTCGAGTACGGCATCGTCGGCATAAACACCGGACTGATCTCGACCGAGGTCGCCCCCTTTGGCGGCGTCAAGGAATCTGGCATAGGGCGCGAGGGTTCGAAGTACGGTATCGAAGATTTTCTTGTCATAAAATACCTGTGCATCGGCGGCATAGACCGTTAAACCCGGCAAACCCGGAGAACCCCGCAACGTGAGGCAAGGCCCCATGCCCAAGGTCAGCGTCATCATCCCGGCTTACAACCACGAGCGTTTCGTGCGCGAAGCCGTGGAGAGCGTGCTGGCCCAGAGCTACGGCGATCTTGAGGTCTGCATAACCGACGACTGCTCTACGGATGGAACGGCCGACGTGGTGGCCTCCATCCGCGATGAACGCATTCGTTTCAAACGCCTGGGGAAAAACAGTGGTGTCAGCGCTGCGATGAACGACGCCATCCGGCGCTCCACCGGGGAGTACGTCGCGGTACTCAACTCGGACGACTGCTACCTGCCGGACAAAACTGCAATCCAGGTCGACTACCTCGAAAACAACCCGCAGGTCGGCGCAGTCTTCGGTCTGCCGGCCTTCATCGACGACGCCGGCCAGCCCGTTTCCGGGCGCAATAATTTCTACAGCGGGGTTTTCAAGTCAGAAAACCATACGCGCGCCCAATGGTTGCGCAAATTCTTTTTCACCGGAAACTGCTTATGCCACCCGGCCGCACTGCTAAGGCGGCGCTGCCATGATGAACTCGGTCTTTACGACGAGCGCCTGGCGCAGGTGCACGACCTTGATCTGTGGATGCGCCTGCTGGGCCGCTACGACATCCACATTCTTCCTGAAATGCTGATGCTGTTTCGCATTATCGAAGGCAGCGGCAACGCCAGCGCCCCAAAGCCTGCGGCACTTTCGCGCACTGCCTGGGAAACCGAACGCATTCTGCGGCACTATCTTCACTATGATGAGGCCTTGTTTCGGGATATTTTTGCACCAGAATTCGCCAGCCAGGAACTGGGCCGCCTGCCGCGCGCCGCGCAACTTGGCCAGATTGCCGTTAATGCCGAATCGACATCAGGCCAGGAAATCGGCCTGCAGGTGCGGCGCTTCGGGCTGGAGATGCTCTATGAGAGCACGCCGGCCGAATGCCGGGGCGAACCGAATGCGATCACAGCCAAAGACGTCACCCGCCTGTCGGCGGAACTCGACCTTTACCGGGCAAAGTACGCGCACATACTCCGTGAGCAGGAAAAAGTCATCTCGGCACTGAAAGCGCAACTGCCGGACGGACACGCCGCAACGGTGAAGCCCGCCAAACCCGATTGGCTGTCATGGATAAAAGGCGGATAGGCCCCGATGTCCACGCTACCGCTATCATCGCAAAACACCGGGCGCCGCATTGAGTTGGACGAGAAATACGCCCTTCTGGTGAACGCATTTGCGCCGGCGGCACCGATGCATATTTTCAACAGCGTAGAATTTTTCCGCCTGCATGCCGGGCAGGATGCGCACTACTTCCAGTTGATCGAGCGCAAAAGCAGCGCGGTCATCGCCTGCATGCATTTCACCGCCACCGGCGAGGGCTATTACCGCAGCCCGGCGCGCGGCACCTTCGGCGGCATCAGCACAGTGTCCGCTCTGTCGCTGGAACAGATCGAACTCTTCGCCTGTGCCGTCGAAAACGAAATGGCACAAATGCAGGCCTCACGCCTGCAAATCGTGATGCCCCCGGCAAGCCACGACCCATCGCTGTTCGCCAACTGTTTCAATGTTTTTTACCGGCGCGGATTTGGCATTTTCGGCCAGGAAATCAATTACGACATTGATGTCAGCGCCGTGCCCCTGTCCGGTCGCATGGATTACGGTAACCGCAAACGCCTGAACAAATGCGTTCGCGAAGGCTTCACAACATCGCACCTTGACGCATCCCGTTACGAACAAGCCTACCGCATCATTGCCGACAACCGCTTGCGCAAGGGCTATCCGGTCACCATGGATTTCCCTTCCATCATGTCCATGGTTGATACCTTCGGTGAGCGAATGCGGTTTTTCGGCGCATGGCGCAACCAAGAGCTCGTCGCCGCGGCGATCTGCATCGGCGTCAGCGAAAAAATCATGTCTGTTTTTTACTGGGGCGATATCGAAGGGGTGCAGGATTATTCGCCTGTTGTGCTGCTCGCCTCGGCTATTTACGAACACTGCCAGTCCGGGGGTATCACCATACTCGATACCGGCATCGCAACCGAAGCGGGTGAGCCCAATTACGGCCTTATTCGCTTCAAGCGCAGCCTGGGGTTTCACGAATCGCTCAAACTCATTCTTACCAAGGACCTGCCAGACCGTGCGTGACCTTGACCGTTATCAGCTGGATTACGGGGAGTTGCCTTTCGAGAACATCCAGGCCGCCTACCGCCGGCGCCACCTGCTTGAGTCCCTCGCAAACCACGGTGGCATGCGGGTGCTCGAGGTCGGCTGCGGGGCGGAGGCGCTATTCCTTCATTACGCCGGCTTTGAATCCATGCATGTCATCGAACCCGCCGAGCATTTTCACGCCATGGCCTTGTCGGCGGCGGGAGCCAATGCCGCGATACGCGTACTACGAGGCACCTTGGAACAGCTCGCCCCCAACCTCGCCAACCATGATTTCGACTGCGTTGTGCTTAGCAGCCTGCTCCACGAAGTGCCCGATCCAGCGGCCCTGCTCACCGCGGCTCGGACCCTTTGCAACCGCGGCACCAGACTGCATGTCTACGTCCCCAACGCGCGCTCCTTCCACCGCTTGCTGGCGCTGGAAATGGGTTTGATCAAGGACGTGTTCGAAAAATCAGCAACGCAGCAGCGCATGCAACAGGCCGCAACCTACGACCGTGACACCCTTGAAACCCGCCTAAAGGCCGCGGGTTTCGACGTTCTCGAAAGCGGCAGTTTTTTCATCAAACCCTTCACCCACGCCCAAATGGCGATACTGCGCGAACAAGGGCTGCTGACCGATGCCATGCTGGACGGGCTCTACAAGCTAGGTCGCCACCTACCCGACGCCGGGTCCGAGCTTTACGCAATTGCGCGCAGAAGCGACTGAAATGCCGGGTGCCGTCATCATCGCTGGAAATAATCTTGCCGCAATGGTGGCTGCACAGTCCATCGCCACAACAGGCCGACAGGTCGCCCTGGTCAACCCCGCCGCCCAGTGGGGGGGGCACTTCGCCGGACTGAAACTCGACTCCCGCCGCTTCGACCCGGGCATGGTCTTGTATGAGTTCAGCGCCTCGAACCGCGAGCCTTCGCCGGACGTTCGCGGCTATGACCCGACGCGACGTAATGACTGCGGACGGTTCACCGGCATAGTGCGCGACTACGTGGAGCAACGCGTCCGCACCGTGATCGCACCCGATCCGGCCTTATTCATAGACGGCCGTGCCATGCCGGACATGGTAATCGCCAACCATGCAGCGTCCGTCACCTCATTCGACGGGAAAACATGCGAACGCATCCGACAGGAACTCAAAGCCATCTGTGCCGCAGGCCCGCATCTGCTGCATGCCTCCAGAAAATCGGTTGATCCTGCGTTTTCCGGGTTGGATTTCGCCTCTGTCTCAATCGCAAATCATGGCCGGACGCTGCATGAAGTCCTGTTCGAGCCCTTGTGCCGAAAAATACTCGGCGTTGCGTGCAGTGACATTCTGGCGATCTATCACCGGGCCGCCTGGCTGCCGCTTTACTACCCGGAAACGCTTTTGTCGCAATTTGGCGCGACACCCCAACGGCTGCCAGACACCCGCTTCCACTATCCGGCAGAAGGATCGGCCGGAGCGCTGGTGCGCGCGTTGGCGCATGAAATCGAGGCCCATCCATACATTCGCACCATTCGCAGTGCCATAGCCAAAATCAGTCGGACAGCGCCGACCACGCTTGAACTGGAGGACGGCAATACCGTCTCCGCCAATGAATTCATATGGACCCTGGATCCGGGCGCGCTTCTGGCCATTGCCGATCCGGCAACGCCGGGGACCGAAATCGCACGCTCCACCATAGGCCTTTGCTTTGTCGCCGTGGGACAAGACCACATCCGACCGGGCCTGGGCACCGTTTTTGTTCCCGAAGCCAAGCGCGCGATCTACCGTGTCACCGACCAGGAGGGATGCGCCCACCTCAAGGCGGATGAGCACCGACTGGTCGTTGAATTCAGCCCGGAGATACTTGCCGGGCGCGGACTCGCAAGTGCGGAAGAGCAGGAGCAGGCACTTTTGCACGAACTGGCAGACTTGGGCCTGATAGACACCCCCCGGTCGGTGGCATACTGCGCGGTAAAGATACTGACCAATGCCTTGATGATCCCAAACAACGCGAACCGCAGTGCGTTCCTGCAACAACAAGACTGGCTGCACCGGCATTTGCCGGCGATTCGCCTGGCCGGGCCCTCTGCAGGCTTCCATGTCGGCGCGATGAACGACCAGATCGTGCAAGGCCTGAAGCTTGCCGCCGAGTTGGGAGCGACCGCATGAGCAAGTCGGAACTGGACCGCATTGCACGTGAATATCACACCAGCGCCAAGGTTCCTGACAAGCACATAGAAGACCTCTGCCAGCGTTACTGCGGGGACTGGATTTTGCAGGCACTGGGCCCCGCAAGCCGCGTACTCGAACTCGGTTTCGGTGAGGGCATCATCACGCGAATGATGCTTGGCGCGCGGCGCAGTCTCACGGTAGTGGAGGGTTCTCAGATATTGCACGGGGCGCTGCAACGCGAGTTCGGCACGGACCTCACCGCAATCCATGCCCTGTTCGAAGAGTTCAGCCCCGACGCCCCCTTTGACGCCGTGGTCGCTTCGCACATACTCGAACACGTGGACGATCCGGTTGCACTGCTGCGTCGCATACGCACGTGGCTGGCCCCCGGCGGGCGGCTCATCGTCGTCGTACCCAACAAGGAATCCTTGCACCGCCGCCTGGCCGTACTGATGAAACTGCAACCAAAACTGGACTCGCTTGGGGCGCGCGACAAACTGGTGGGACACCAGCGGGTTTACTCACATGAAACACTGGCAGCAGACCTCAAAGCCGGTGGCTTTGCGGTGGCCGAAGCAACTGGCTTTTTCCTCAAACCTGTCGCCAACTCGATGATGCTCGAGCACTCGGCTGAGCTTCTCTCTGCAATGAACGAGATAGGGTCGCAACTGCCAAAGGAATTGCTGGCCAATATCGGCGTTGTCGCAACAAGGACTGCCTGAATGTACTTCGCCCCGAACCGAATCGAACCGCCGAATACCGCGGCGTCACAGGACTGCTTATGAGCATCCAGGATTGCCGCCTGATCGAGTTGCCCCGCGTACCCGATGCGCGCGGCAACCTCACTTTTGTCGAATCGGGACGCCATGTGCCCTTCGATATAAAGCGCGTTTATTATCTCTACGATGTTCCCGGTGGCGCATCTCGAGCCGGTCACGCCCATAAGCAGCTGCAGCAAGTGCTCATCGCGATGTCGGGAAGCTTCGACGTACTGATCGACGACGGCGCGTCGAAAAATAAAATCCATCTGAATCGCTCTTATTTTGGTCTCTATATTCCGTCGATGGTGTGGCGCGAAATTGACAATTTCTCATCCGGGGCGGTTTGCATGGCGCTCGCTTCGGAGTTTTACGACGAGTCGGACTACTACCGAAGCTATGCTGCGTTTGCCGAGGCGGCGGGAAAGGGGTGAACATCCCGTTTCTTGACCTTGCGGCTATCAATGCCGAGGCAGGGACACAGCTCGACGCCGCCCTGACCCGCGTGCGGGCGGCATCCCATTACATTCTCGGCCCTGAGCTTGAGGCATTCGAGAATGAGTTTGCCAACTACTGCGGGGCCGGGCACTGTGTTGGCGTGGGTAACGGGCTTGAAGCGCTGGTCCTCGCACTGCGCGCCGCCGGCATCGGCCCAGGCGATGAGGTCATCGTGCCCAGCCACACCTTCATCGCTACCTGGCTTGCGGTTACCGCCTGCGGGGCAACCGTTGTCCCGGTCGAGCCGATACCCGCCGGCTTCAACATCGACCCGTCGGGCATCGAAGCCGCAATCACGCCCCGGACGCGCGCGATCATACCGGTCCACCTTTACGGCGAGCCGGCCGACATGGATGCGATCAATGCCGTGGCGCAAAAGCAAGGACTGTTCGTACTTGAGGACGCCGCGCAGGCGCATGGCGCGCGCTTCAAGGGGTGCCGCACCGGCGCACTGGGCCACGCCGCGGCGTTCAGTTTTTACCCGGCCAAGAACCTCGGGGCGCTGGGCGATGGCGGCGCAGTTGTAACCGGCGACAAGGCACTGGCGGACAGGATACGGGCCCTGCGCAGCTACGGCTCAACGGAACGCTACGTGCATCCGGTACAGGGTGGCAATTCCCGTCTTGATGAAATGCAGGCAGCCTGCCTGCGCGTCAAGCTTCCCGGGCTGGATGCGGGCAACGCACGCCGCCGCCAGCAAGCCGGCCAGTACCTGGAAGCGTTGGCATCAACCAAGCTTGTGCTGCCATCCCCCGCGCCAGCGGGCGAACCGGTCTGGCATTTGTTCGTGGTGCAAAGCGCCGAACGCGACCAGCTGCAGAAAACACTCGCCGCGGCGGGAATCGCCACGCTCATCCATTACCCGTGTCCACCGCACCTGCAAGGCGCCTACGCCACAATGGGTTTTCGCCGCGGCGCCTTCCCGCGCGCAGAAGCGCTGGCCGACCGGGTGTTGAGCCTGCCCATAGGCTGGGACTTTGATATTGCCGGAACCGCACAGGCGGTCGCTCGAGCGACCAAGGTCTGATATGAGCCACACCCCGCTTGTTAGCGTATGTATGCCGGCCTACAACCACGCCGCTTATGTCGGATTTGCGATCGAAAGCATTCTCGCCCAGAGCTTCGGGGACTTTGAGCTGCTTATCAACGACGATTGCTCTTCGGACCTTACCTTCGAGGTCATTCGCTCCTATGAGGATCCACGTATTAACGCGGTGCGCCAACCCCTGCGTTCGGGTCCAAGCGTCAATCTGAACGCCGCCATGCGCCGCGCACGCGGCAAGTACATCGCCTTGTGTGCGTCAGATGATCTGTGGTTGCCCGAAAAACTCGAAAGGCAGCTCGGCTACATGGAGTCGCACCCGGAAGTCGCCGCCCTGTTCGGCATACCCTGGCTGATCGATTCTGATGGCACACGCATGGCCGATTCAGCCCACGGATCGCTCACCAAGGACATCGGTGGTGCAAACTTTGACAGGAAACAATGGCTCGCCTGGCTGTTCAAAAACGGAAACTGCCTCTGCGCCGCCACGCCGCTTTTAAGGACCGATGCCGTACACGATATCGGCGAGTTCGACCCGCTTATGCTGCAGTTGCAAGACTACGACTACTGGGTGCGACTGCTTGGCAAGTACGAACTGCGCCTCTCGCACGAGCGGCTGGTGGAGTACAGGGTTAACACCGGCGGCGGCAACCTTTCCCGCGCCTCCATGCCCATGGGCGCGCGCCTCGCCCACGAGTACTATCGCGTACTGCGCCATTTCGCTGATGGCGCGCCGGCCGATGCGGTTGCCGGCGCGCCACTCGAGGGCGATCCGCTGTTTTCCTGGCAACCGGCCGCACCAAGCCGCGACCTGCGCCTGGCGGAACACGCGTTGCAATGCGCCATCGCCTCCCCGCAAGCGCCGGCGTTTTTCCTGTTCGCCATGGACTGCCTGCACCGCTACGGCGGCACCGAAAGCGCACTGGTGGGGGCCGCCACCGAATCACAGCTGTTCACCCTGCCGCTGTTCGAAGTCAGCGGATCGTCACTCGCGCAGGATGTCATGCTGGGGATGAGCAAGGTGATTTCGGCCGAACAGGCGCTGATGAGAATGCAGCACGAGCTTAATGTGCTGCGCGCCGAAAAAAAAACCTGGGGCGCGCCACCGCTTGCCGCCCCCGCACAACGCCTGCCAGCGCAACAGCCCGAACCGGGCGCCGGCCCCGTGAATGCGCTGCGCCGACTGCTGGGGCGAGCCAAAAAACCTTAGCAAGCAGACCCTCACCCGATGCGCGTTCTTGAGCAATTCAAATCACTTCTAAGCGGACGCGCGTCGCGGGAGACGCGTGCACTGGCGCATCTCGCGCAGGCGTCGGCCTTGTCGGCACAAGGCGACCTGGATGGCGCCATGGCGCAGCTTCACGCGGCGATCGCACTATCGCCCGCAATGCCCGAACCCCATTACCGGCTCGGGCGCTGCCTGCTCAAAAAAAATAGCGATGCGGCCGCCGTGTCAGCGCTCACCGACGCCCTGGTCCGCACGCCCCCGTATCCACTGGCCCTGCATTGCCAGGTATTCCTGGCGGTGGCCCACTCAAGGCTGAGGCTGGGCCGCGGCGAATCCGTTTTTTTCCCGCCACCCGCCCTCCCTGAAAAGCCCCCGCTACTCTCGGTGATTATTTGCAGCATTGACGAGGGACGTTTTCAACAGGCATCCGCGCTGTATATGCGCCTGCTGGAACGGGTACCGCACGAGATTATCGGCATCCACGACGCGCGCTCGCTTTGCGAGGGCTACAACCGCGGCGTCGCGCGCAGCAAGGGCGATATTCTTATTTTCTCGCATGATGACGTGGATATCCTCACGCCGGACTTCGCCGCACGCCTGGTTGCCAGCCTGGATCAGCACGACCTCATCGGCGCCGTCGGCGCGACCCATCTTTCGGGTGCGACCTGGTTTGGCTGCGGCTGGCCGAACCTGCGCGGGCAGGTCGGCGTTCCTGCCGATGACGGGGCCGGCACGGTCGCCAATTTTTTCGGCACTTATGGCCTGGCCGCCGAAAGCGTGCAGGTCATGGACGGCTTTTTTCTCGCAGTGCGACGAGAACTCGCGCTACAACTGCCCTTCGACGAAAAGACCTTCGACGGCTGGCACCTCTACGACATCGACTTCAGCTTTTCCGCGCACCTGAAAGGCTACCGTTGCGCCATAGCCAACGACCAGGTGATGACGCACGCCTCGCGCGGAAAATTCGATGAAAAGTGGGGTTTCTACCGCGACCGTTTTCTAAACAAGCACGAGCGCCATCTGACCTTCACAGGGCCGGTCGGGTTTGCACAACTCGCGCCGCCCGCAATCACCATGCCGTCAACAGAGGAGTGGCTGTCCATCACCAAGCACCTGATCCTCGCCGGCCACCCGCCGTGTTGAAGGGTCTTTTCGAACGCTTGCGCCAGGCGGGCGGCGTTACCGTAGATGCGCTCTATCAACGCGCTGTGGCGGCGTCGAGTAAGGGCGATTTCCCCACCGCGATACGCCTCGCGCGACAAGCCATCGACGCCGAACCAGACCTGCCCCCGCTGCACTACCTGCTCGGCTGCAGCCTCGAAGAGCAGAACGATTATGTCTCTGCCGCCAAGGCCTTCGCTGACTGCATCCGGCTCAAGCCCGCGTATCCACTCAGCCTGCAGGCTAGCGTCCACCATGCCCTTTGTCGCGCACGCATCGACCTTGCCGCTGGCAGGCAAGCCGGCAACATGACCCTGCCAGACTCCAAACGTAAAACCCTCTCGGTCATCATATGCAGCGCCAACGCGACCCGGTTCGCCGAAACCAAGGCCATGTACCAACAACTACTCGCCGGCCTTGAACACGAAATCATCGGCATTCACGATGCCAGTGCGCTTGCCTCGGGCTACAACCGCGGCCTGCGCGCCGCATGCGGTGAAATCGTCAT
Organism: Bordetella parapertussis; assembly: GCA_945892985.1. GTDB lineage: Bacteria > Pseudomonadota > Gammaproteobacteria > Burkholderiales > SG8-39 > CAITSH01. The sequence continues at coordinate 122,673 of CAMDDU010000005.1, read as the reverse complement.
ACTCGCCCATGATGATGCACGAATCGTCAATGCCGACTTTGCCGCGCGCCTGCTCGATGCGCTGGAAAGACACGATATCGTCGGCGTCGCCGGATCGCGAAAACTCCTTGGCGCGGCGTGGCATTTCGCCGGATATCCACATTTATGCGGGCAGGTCGCCATGCCCGGAGACCAATTGAGGCGGATTACCACGCTGTTTGGGGTCAACGAGCCCGAAAGCGCCGGATTGCAGGCGCTTGACGGCGTTTTTCTCGCAATGCGCCGCGAAACTGCCCTACATGTCGGTTTTGACGAAGCCACGTTCGACGGCTGGCATCTCTATGATGTGGATTTCAGCTACCGGGCGGCACAAATGGGTCTCGATTGCGCCACCTGCAACAGCCTGCTGCTCGTGCATGCCTCGCAAGGGGGCTACAATGCGGACTGGCTGCATTATGCACAGCGCTTTATGGACAAACACAAGGCATCAGTCGGACCGATGCAAGCCTGGCATGAGCAGCCGCAGCTCGTATCGCTGCCGGTTCGTTCCGTTGAAGAATGGCGGCTGCTTACCGAACTGCTGACCAACGCCGGGCATTATTAGCCGGCGTCACAACCACCCGGACGGGATGCATCATGCCCTTCCAATATCCAGAGCCGGTCGGAAAAATCCGCCCCGTTCCCATCTGACGTTTTATTCCGCCTGTTCCCAATGCCCCTCATCCAGCTCTCCCAGCTTTCCCTCGCCTACGGCCACGTACCGCTGCTCGATCACGCCGACCTCATCATTGAGCCGGGCCAACGCATAGGCCTCATCGGCCGTAACGGCACCGGAAAATCCAGCCTGCTAAAAATCATCGCCGGCGAATCGACAGCCGACGACGGCAAAGTCTGGCGCGCACCCAGCCTGAAACTGGCAAGCGTCAGCCAGGAACCGGCTGTCTCGCCGGGGCAGAGTATTTTTGAGGCGGTCGCCGAGGGACTCGGGGACGGCAACCGTCTGCTGATCGACTACCACGCCGCCACCCATGCGCTTGCCGAAGCACACGACGATCCGGCCGCACTCGAACGCTTGCATCATGCGCAGGAGGCGCTGGACGCGAGCGACGGATGGACCTTGCAGCACAAGGTCGACACCACGCTGACGCGCTTGCAACTGGACGCGGACCGCCTCGTATCGGAGCTGTCCGGCGGACTGAAAAAGCGTGTCGCACTGGCCCGTGCACTTGTCATGGAGCCGGACATGTTGATACTCGACGAGCCGACCAACCACCTCGATTTCTCCGCCATCGAGTGGCTGGAGGAAACCCTGTTGTCATTTTCCGGCAGCGTATTGTTCGTCACCCACGACCGGCGTTTTCTTGACCGCATCGCCAACCAGATCATTGAACTCGACCGCGGCCACCTATCGTCGTATCCGGGCAATTTCAGCGCCTACCAGGCACAAAAGGCCGCGGCACTGGAAACCGAAGCGGTGCACAGCCGCAAATTCGACAAGGTGCTGGCGCAAGAGGAGGCGTGGATACGCGAGGGCATCAAGGCGCGGCGCACCCGCAACGAAGGCCGGGTGCGCCGGCTCGAAGCATTGCGCCTGGAACGTGCCGCGCGGCGCGAGCGCGTCGGCAAAGTACAGCTTGCCCTCGGCGAAGGCGAGCGTTCGGGAAAGCTGGTGGCCGAACTGGAGAACGTCAGCAAGTCATACAAGGACCAAATGCGCGGCGACAATCGCGTGATAGACGATTTTTCCTGCCGCATCCTGCGCGGCGACAAGGTCGGACTGATAGGCCCCAACGGCAGCGGCAAGACCACGCTGCTCAGGCTGATCCTGGGCGAAATCGAGGCCGATGCCGGCCAGATCAAGCTGGGCACCAAGCTCAGCATTGCCTACTTCGACCAGTTCCGCGAAACTCTCGACGAGGAGGCAACCCTCGCCGACACCATCAGCCCCGGCTCCGACTTTGTTGAAGTCGACGGGGTGCGCAAGCACGTCATCAGCTATCTGGGCGATTTCCTGTTTCCACCGGCGCGCGCCAAGGCTCCGGTCAAGGCACTTTCGGGCGGGGAACGCAACCGCCTGCTGCTGGCGCGCCTGTTCACGCGCTCGGCCAACGTGCTGGTTCTCGATGAACCGACCAATGACCTGGATATCGAAACCCTTGAGTTGCTCGAGGATTTGCTGCAGGACTACACCGGCACGCTATTTCTGGTCAGCCACGACCGGGTCTTTCTCGACAACGTCGTCACACAGACCATCGTCAGTGAGGGCGACGGCCAATGGAAAGAATACGCCGGCGGCTATACCGACTGGCAGCGCGCCAAGAATGCGGGCAAATCGGAGACGGCGGCCGAGCCGGTCGAAAAAAAATCTGAAAAGCGACCTACTCCGGCAGCCCCCAAATCACGCCTGAGCTACAAGGAGAACCGCGAACTCGCGGAGTTGCCGGAAAAAATGCAGGCAATGGAATCGGAGCAGCAGGACATAACGACACGCCTCGCCGACACCACCCTGTACCGCGACCATCCCGGTGAGGTCAAGCCGCTGCAGGCACGTTTCGCCGAACTGGAAGAAAAACTGCTGGCCGCCCTGCAACGCTGGGAAGCGCTCGAAGCAAAAAAATAGCGCTTACCGGCGGGGCTACTGCTGTTCTATTTTTCGCGCATCCACGACGCGCTTCCACTTGCTGATTTCCCGTTCGATGTACTGGCGCATCTCCTCCGAACTGCTGGCCCGCGCCTCCCCGCCCAGATCCTGAAGTCTCTTGCGGATATCAGGCTGGTCGAGGGCAAGCCGCACTTCGCGGTTAAGCCTGTCGACAATCGCCGGTGGGGTGCCCGCAGTCGTCGCCAGGCCGAGGAAGGAACTGACCTCGTAACCGGGCAGTATATCGGCGAGCGCCGGCACACCCGGCAGCGCCGCCACGCGTGCGGCGGAAGTAACCGCAAGCGGGCGCAGCTTGCCGGCCTGAACCTGCGTAACCGTCAGCGTCATCGTCTCGAACATGACATCGACACGGCCCGCCATCAATTCGGTCACCGCCGTGGTTCCCCCCTTGAACGGGACATGCGTCATTTCAACGCCGGCCATCACATTGAATAATTCGGTGGAAAGGTGGTGTAGCGTGCCGATCCCGGCAGTGGCGTAATTGAGCTTTCCGGGATTGGCCTTGGCGTAGGCGATCAGCTCCTCGATGGACTTGAACGGCGAAGCGGGTGTGACGCTGACGACAAAAGGATAAAAAGTGAGCGGCGAAATCATGGCAAAGTCCCGCACCGGGTCGTAGGGCAGTTTTTTGAGCATGGCCGACTGCGCCGGGTAACCGCCGGTAATCACGATCATCGTGTAGCCATCGGGCGCCGCCTTCGCCACGTATTCATTGGCGATCATGCCTCCCGCGCCCGTGCGCGTTTCAACAATCACCTGCTGCTTGAGCGATTCGGACAGTTTTTGCGCGATCAGCCGCGCAACAATGTCGGAACTGCCGCCTGCGGCAAAGCCGTTGACGATACGGATGACCTTGGTCGGATATTCCTGGGCGCGCAGTGAAAACGGCGCGAGCGCGGCGGCGCAAGCACCTGCGATCAGCACACGTCGGCGGCTAGGGGATGACTGGTTCATTTTTTTCCTCCTGCGGGTTGATCCGCTTTTTTATTTCACGGGATTCAGGAACACCTGATACTCGAACACCGCATTCTGGCATGCGGCCTTGAATTTTTTATTGTCGCCCTTATCCAGCGTCACCGGCGTGTAACCTGCGCCGGCGACCTCGACACGATCGACGCAGGCTGCAGCATCCACGCTGGTGAAAAAATTACGCGTCCTGCCGCGGCTGTCAATGACGGGGCCGAGCGCAAATCTTCCGGCGACATCGGTCGTCGCACCCTGCTCCGGAAAGTTGCTCAGACGAACCCGCGCACCCGCGACAGGTTTGCCGGAGACCGCATCGATCACCGTACCGATATGACGACCGGAGAGCCATTGCTCACTCGATTGGGGCACCGATATGCACGCAACGCTCACAGCCGCAGCAAAAACCGCCAGGCACAGGCCTGAAATCCGGCGTAGTCTCATCACCATAGCAATTCAGGCAGACACAGAAAGAATGAATGGAGGGCGATGTAGATACATGCTTTAGGTGCTTCGAATCTCATTTTTCCCAAAGTTTAAACCCGGCTTCATGGGGTATTACCCGGTCGATTATAAGCCGTCGGGTTTGGCAAGCAACGCAAGGCCCGGGCTCGGGCGCTTGCTCCTTGATTTCCGCATCCCTGGAGCCGGCGAAATACCAAGGGTGCTGGAAAAACTCGCTTTCATGAGGGTACCCTGGCTCGTTGACCTCGGGCGGCTCGCCGACGGAGACTTTGCCGGCTTTGACTTCGCCCCAGGCCCGGTCAATGAGGCGGCGCTTCCTTGCCCGCCGCTGCCGGAGCGTCTTAAAACCGGCTCAGACTTGTGCCGGCAGGGGCACAGTGTCCGCGGCTGCATAAGCCGTTTAAAACCAGATTGTCCTGGCCTGCTGATAGGTGATTTCACTAGCCCTGCGCGTAGTCAGAACAACAAGTTTATATGAGGCATAAGCGTTGCCCATGGACTCGACAAACCCTAGCTTCTTCGCGCCAGTATGGGTCACGCATTTCAACCCGGAATAGTCCGGGCCATCCTGCAGAAGGATGGCCTTTCGGTTTATGAAGAGCGTCGGTTGCGCAACTGTGCGGTGATTAACCATCAGTTCAACATCTACCCCACCATGCCGGGCAATCGCGCTTTGGGACGACGCTTTTGTCCGTGACCCGTAGTGTGTTGACAACTGCTATACGTCACCGTAAGATGCGTATATCTGTTGTGTGTACGAACCAGGAGAAACCCATGCGCGATGCCGCCATCAACCTGCGGGCACGTCCCGAGCAGCGGGAGCTGATCGATCAGGCTGCGCAGCTGCTCGGCAAGAACCGCTCCGACTTCATGCTCGAAGCCGCCTGCGACAAGGCTCAGTCGGTATTACTCGATCAGGTATTTTTCAAATTGGATGCCGAGAAGTTCCGGCAGTTCACCAAGCTGCTCGACGCGCCGCCCGCGCGCAATCCGGGGCTTGAGCGCCTCATGGCGGTCAAGGCCCCCTGGGGCAGAAAGTCCGCGAAGGCCTGAGCTTGCAACTCGATCTGCCGGAGCCCTTGGTGGCTTCACATCGACTGGATGACTTCGAGTGCGGCGAGGTCGTGCTCGATGAATGGTTTAAGCGTCGGGCATTGTCCAACCAGTCAAGTGGTGCAAGCCGCACCTTCGTCGTCATCGACGAGGGCGGCCGCGTCCACGGTTACTACGCCATGGCGGCCGGCGCCGTTTCGCACCACCTCGCAACGAGCGGCGTGCGACGCAACATGCCTGATCCGGTTCCTGTCATGGTTCTCGCCCGGCTTGCGGTCGATCGCGGGGCGCAGGGATTGCACTTGGGCGCCGCCTTGCTGCAGGACGCGGTCAATCGCGCGGTGGCCGTATCGCAGAACGCGGGCGTAAGAGCCCTTCTCGTGCATGCCCTTCACGAGAAGGCCAAGCAGTTTTACGAACACTACGGGTTTCAGCCCTCGTCGACGCATCCGATGACGCTCATGCTGCGCTTGAGCAGCGTGAAGGCCTGACAATATCTTTCCCGCGGTCTCGTACTGCGCTATTCCCGGCGGCCCGAGTTGGTTCTTGTCTAAGCTGCCGACATAGAGATCATCAACAATCGAGAAGGACGCGGACGGCTTCTGCGCAACCGTTGGCGACGCGATCATCCGCTTCACGCTGGACCCTCCCGGCACTGAATGCAACAACGGCCAGCTGCGCCCGGTCCGCACATCAAAGGAGCCAAAGAGTCTGCAACTCAAACTGTCGTGGTGCCGGCCGCATGGACCCCTTGAGCCAATCCGTCGAATGCGTGGTGGCAATGCCCGGAAAAAGCTGCGGGGACCACTGATTGCAGGACAGAGCGCGGGGCCCTATGGAACAATAACTGGCTTATTTACGTGTAGTTATGTTTCCAGTGGCTTCCAGACGATGCCTGTGAAGTCCGGAATTTTGCTCAGACGTTAAACAAAAAGTGCATGACATCGCCATCCTTGACGATGTACTCCTTGCCTTCGCGCTTCATCTTGCCTGCCTCTTTGGCGCCCTGCTCGCCCTTGCCCGCGATGAAATCGTCAAATCCGATCACTTCGGCGCGGATGAAACCGTGCTCAAAATCGGTGTGTATGACGCCGGCCGCCTGGGGCGCGGTATCGCCGGCGTGGATGGTCCAGGCGCGCACCTCCTTAACACCGGCAGTGAAATAGGTCTGCAAGCCAAGGAGCTTATAGCCGACGCGTATGACGCGGTTCAGGCCGGGCTCTTGCATGCCCATGTCATCAAGGAACATTTTCTTGTCCTCGTCGGACAAGTCGGAGATTTGCGATTCGATCGCCGCGCTGATGGCCACCACCGGTGCGCCTTCCTTTTTGGCGTAATCCTCGACCTTTGCAAGCAGCGGGTTGTCGGCGAATCCATGCTCACTGACGTTGGCCACATACATGGTCGGTTTCATGGTGAGTAGGAACATCGGCTTCACCATCTCGAGTTCGTCCTTGGACAGGTCCAGGGTGCGTACCGGCTTGCCTTGGTCCAGCACCGCCACCAGCTTTTCCAGCACCGCCACCTGCCGCACCGCTTCCTTGTCGGTGCCGCTCTTGGACAGCTTGATGTTTTTGGCCAGCGCCTTCTCGACCATGGCCAGGTCGGCCAGCGCGAGCTCGGTATTGATCGTCTCGATATCCGATATCGGATCCACCTTGCCGGCAACATGGACCACGTTGGCGTCTTCGAAGCAGCGCACGACGTGGGCGATGGCATCGGTTTCGCGGATATTGGCGAGGAATTTGTTGCCCAGCCCCTCACCCTTGGATGCGCCCGCAACCAGGCCGGCGATATCGACAAACTCCACCACCGCCGGCAGCGTCCTCTCCGGCTTTACCAGCGCGGCAAGTTGCCCCAGTCGCGCATCGGGCACCTCGACAATGCCGACGTTGGGTTCGATAGTGCAGAACGGATAGTTCTCCGCCGCAATGCCGGCCTTGGTCAGGGCGTTGAACAAAGTGGATTTACCCACATTGGGGAGACCGACGATTCCGCACTTGAGAGACATGGCTTAAAACCTTTTGCTGAGCTGGTTCTGAACATGAAAACGGAGGAATGATTCCACCCGTCCGCTGCATTTTTCTAATGCTTCTGTTGCTCTATTCGTCTATTCGTCTATTCGTCGATTGGCTGCTTCGGTGGCACCGGAGGCATCGGCTTGGGCGGCTTGGGTGCCTTGGGCTTACTGTGCAGCTTGTGCATGGCCTGCTCAACTTCCCCGGCAAACATCAAGTCCATGATCGCAAGGCTGCGCTCCATCACGTCATCGATCAAGGCCTGCTCTTCCTTGCGCGGCGGCTGCAGCACAAAATCCGCCACGTCCTGTTCAGAACGCGCGCTATCGCGCGGATGGCCGATCCCGATACGCAAGCGCCAGAACTCAGGTGTGGAAAACCGCGCCGCAATATCGCGCAAGCCATTATGACCGGCATGACCGCCGCCCAGCTTGAGCTTGACGCCGCCGGCGGGCAAATCGAGCTCATCGTGCGCGACCAGCACCTGGTCGGGCGTGATCTTGTAAAAAGCGGCCAGCGCGGACACGGCGGCACCGGACAGGTTCATGTAGGTTTGCGGCTGCAACAGCCAGGCATCGCCCCCGGGCGTGGCAAAACGCGCGACCTTTGCCTGAAACTTTGACTCTTTTTTCAGCTCCACGCGGTGCAAGCCGGCGAGGCGGTCAAGCAGCCAGAAACCGGCATTGTGCCGGTCGCGCTCGTGCTCGCGCCCCGGATTGCCTAGACCGACGATGAGCCTGATGGGATTGGACATGATGGCCTGGGTAACAGATAGCAAAAAGGGCGGATAGCCCGCCCTTTTTGCCGTGGCAAGGGAACGGGATTACTTCTTGTCGCCCTTTTTCTCATCCTTCTTCGCCGCATCGCCCTTGGCAGGCTCGGCCTGCTTGCTGGCGGGCACGTCAGCTGCGGAGGGTGCCGTGCTGTCAGCAACCTCCTCGACAACGCGCGGCACTTGCGCGGTGACAACCGCCGGATTTTCCTTGCCCTTGAGCACTATCTCGACGCCCTTGGGCATCACGAGGTCGCGCGCATGGATGGAATGGCCGACGGTGATCTGCGACAAGTCGACCAGAACGAATTCGGGCAGGTCGGCGGGCAGGCAGCGGATGTCGACCTCGTTCATGATATGGCTGATCAAGGCCGAAGAGAGCTTTACCGCGGGCGACTCGTCAGCGCTGGTGAAGTGCAGTGGCACCTTCATGTGAATCTTCTGGTCCGCCACAACGCGCTGGAAATCCAGGTGTTGCACCTGCGCCCGGAAGGGGTGCATGTTGACCGCGCGCAGCAGAACCTGCTGCTTTTTGCCATCGATGTCAAGGCTGAGGATGGAGGCGTGGAAAGCCTCCTTGCGCAACTGGTGCCAGACCTTCTCGTGCTCGACTTCGATGGCGACGGGCTCATCCTTGCCGCCATAAATCACACCGGGAACAAAACCCGAGGTGCGCAGACGGCGGCTCGCACCCGTCCCTTGCGCCGTGCGCTTGCGCGCGATAACTTCGATTTGCATGACATTACTCCTGAATATGGCTGGCCCGCGACCAGGCACCGCCGTTAAAAAACGTCCCGCCGCAAAATGCGGAAAAACGCTGAAACCACCATCACCTTCCGGCCGCTTCGTAACGCAGCCGGAAAGAATTTCTTATTCCATGAACAACGACGACACCGAATCTTCGTTGCTGATACGCAAAATTGTTTCAGCCAGCAGGCCGGCCACCGACAGCACGCGTATCTTCTTGCTCGCCGCCGCCTCGGGGCTCAGCGGAATGCTGTTGGTCACAACCAACTCATCGAGCGCCGAATCCTCGATGCGCGCCACCGCCCCGCCCGACAGCACGGGGTGCGTGCAATAGGCGAGCACGCGAATCGCGCCCTGCGCCTTGAGCGCCTCGGCCGCCTTGGTCAGCGTGCCGGCCGTGTCCACCATGTCGTCCATGATGACGCAGGTGCGGCCGTCGACGTCCCCGATAATATTCATCACTTCGGACACATTGGCCTTGGGGCGCCGCTTGTCGATGATCGCCAGATCCGATTCGAGGCGCTTGGCCAGGGCCCGCGCGCGCACAACACCGCCCACATCAGGCGACACCACGATCAGGTTCTCGTAATTATGCTTCCACACGTCACCAAGCAGGATGGGCGTGGCGTAAATATTGTCTACCGGGACATCAAAAAATCCCTGTATCTGGTCGGCATGCAAATCCATGGTCAGCACGCGGTCGACACCGACCGCCTGAATCATATTGGCGACAACCTTGGCGCTGATTGCAACGCGCGCCGAACGCGGGCGCCGGTCCTGTCGCGCATAACCAAAATAGGGAATCGCCGCAGTAATGCGGCCGGCCGATGCGCGACGCAACGCGTCCACCATGACCAACACCTCCATCAGGTTGTCGTTGGTCGGGGCACAAGTGGGTTGCAGCACGAAGCAGTCGTGTCCGCGCACGTTCTCGCGCAACTCGACCATCACTTCGCCATCGGAGAATTTGCCGACCGTCGCCTGCCCAAGCGGAATATTGAGGCGTTTAACCACCTCCTGAGCCAGCTTGGGGTTGGCGTTCCCCGTGAATACCATCAGGCTGTCGTAGGCCATTGCCTCGCCATTCCGCCACGCGTTATGCGCATGACGGTTGGCCGCTCCCTGTCGTTTGATAATCACAAAAACCAGCCGCCGCGTTTGCAACAACCGTGGCAGCTACGCTTTTTCATCTTGACCTCTGTACTGGGCATCGTGCCGCCCGTCACTGGCAAGCCTGGTCACGAACAACACAAAACGAATGGGCTGGGGAGGAAGGATTCGAACCTTCGCATGCCGGAATCAAAATCCGGTGCCTTAACCAGCTTGGCGACTCCCCATCCGTAACCTGTGCCGCAACCGCATGAAACTGAAACTAACCGGCATCCACAGGATGCCGCTGCAATCCTTCTACCACCATGCCGCGCATATCCGCCGGGAGCTTCGCGCTCACCGCGTCGGCCTCACCGCGCGTGTCGAACTGCGCAAACACACAGGCGCCCGAACCACTCATACGCGCCGAACCATGCCGCGCCAGCCAATCCAGGCAGCGGGCCACCTCGGCATATTTCGCATACACCACGGACTGCAAGTCATTGTGGCCGAAATCGACACCCAATCTGCCTCCAGCCGCGCGGGAAGAAACGCCTGACGATACGCCGGAAAAGCTTGATATTTTGACGCTTTTTGTATTTCGTGTCAATTCTGACGCGGTAAAAACCGTGGCCGTCGGCACCTGCACTGGCGGCACCAGGATGAGGTACCACGCCGGCGGCAAGGTAAGCGGAGTAAGTACTTCCCCAACCCCCTCGGCAAAGGCGTTGCCGCCTGACAAAAAGAACGGCACATCCGCGCCAAGCCCGAGCCCGAGCGCCTGCAATTGCGCGGCGCTCATACCCAGACGCCACAGCCGGTTCAGGGCCATCAGCACGGTCGCGGCGTCCGAACTGCCGCCGCCAAGCCCACCCCCCATGGGAATGCGCTTGTCCAGATGAATGGTAACGCCGCATACGTCGCTGCCACGCGCAGCAGCCGCAGTCTGCAACAAACGGGCGGCGCGCACGCACAGGTCGCTCGCCTCAGGCACGCCCTCGAGCGCGACCGCCATCGCAATCCTGTCATCGTGCCGCCGGACGAAGCGCAAACTATCCACGAGATCGACAAGACGAAAGGCGGACTGCAGCAGGTGATAGCCGTCATCGCGGCGCCCGACCACATGTAAAAAAAGGTTCAATTTCGCCGGCGCCGGCCACACCCGCGCCCATAGCGCGTCCAGATCTTCGCTCATGGCGGCAAAACCCAGCGGTCCACGATCAATCGTATTTCCAGCTTGTCGCGAAAAAACGTCAGGCGCGAGGGCAGTGCATCGCGCCAGGCAAGGTACTCGATGCGCCAACCCGACTGGCGGATTTCGCTCGGCTGGCCGGCGGCGTCACGGATGGTTTCAGCCTCCTCACCCGCAACAGGACGCGCCTGCACCCAGTCGGGAAGCCCCTTCAGCGGCAAACGCCAGCCTAGCGCCCGCTCCGTAAGTATCTCGGCATCAGCCGCCTCAAACGATTGGCCATCGGCCGTAACCAGTTTTACCTGCTCTCCGGCACGGGTGATGCGTGCGATACCCTGACCGATGGGGGAAGTGATGAACACGTCATCGGCCCCGACGGCATGCCGCCAGGTGATTGCGCCGCTGGCGCCCTCACCGGCGTTCTTGATAGCCACGCGGCCGGTGAGCTCAAAATCGCCTTTGGCCTCGATGGCTACCGGTTGGCCGGGCATCTGCGCGCACGCGCCGAGCAGCGTGGCAAACAACAACAACGCAACGCGCATGGCAGGGCGCTCAGAGTTTGAGGCGTTTGATGGTGCTGGCTATGACTTCATTGCCCGGATACTGCCGCATCGCGTCGCTCCAGATTTTTTCCGCCTCGGCCCGCTCACCATTGGCCCACAGCACTTCACCCAGGTGCGCCGCAATCTCAGCGTCCGGCCGCATGGCAAAAGCGCGCCGCAGATACTCTATCGCCGTCTTGTTGTCGCCCATGCGGTAGAACACCCAGCCCATGCTGTCGAGAATGAACGCATCATTGGGCGCCAGAGACAGGCCTTTTTCAATCAACTGCTTGGCTTCGGGCAGGCGCTGATTGCGATCGGCCAAGGAATAGCCCAGCGCATTGTAGGCATGGGCATGATCAGGACGCAGGACAATCAGTTTTCGTAGCGACGTTTCCATCGCATCGATGCGATCTATTTTTTCCGCCAGCATGGCATAGTCGTACAGCAGATCAGGGTTGTCCGGCTGCTCGCCGAGTGCGCCGGCAACCAGGTCAAACGCCTCGCGCTCGCGTTTGGCATCGCGCAGCAGCGCCGCCTCGGCCAGCACCAGTTGGCCTTTTTGTTGCGCATTGGCCGCACCGATCTGGCGCAGGTGGGAGCGTGCGCCCTCCAGGTTACCCTGCTTGGCCAGCACCTGGGCATAGCGCAACTGCGCGTTGAGATACTGCTCGCCACGCGTCACCTCGCCGTACCAGCGCAGCGCATCGGGAAGCTTTTTCTCTTCCTCGGCAATCTGCCCCAGATACAAGCGCAGCGTGTTGCGATCGCGGAAATTCATCGTCAGCAGGCGCTCGAGGCTCTGGCGCGCCGCCGGGTAGTCGTTCAACTGGAAAGCCAGCAGGCCGACCGCGTAGACCACATCCGGATTGTCCGGAAATTCGGTCAGCAGGCGCTGGAACTCGGCGTGCGCCTCCGGCAGCTTTTGCTCGGCGACAAGTGCGCGCGCATAGCTCATGCGCGCTTCGCGCGCCTTGGGGTTGCGCTTCAGGTACGCTGCAAGGCGTTCGCGCGCGGCACTCACCGAAGTTTTTTGCAACAGCCGCGCCTCGAACAGCGCCGCAAGCTCCCAGTCGGGCCGCATCGAGGCCGCTTCGCGGACCTGCACCAACGCGAGCGGGTCCTGACCGGCGGCAAGCGCCGCCTGCGCGATGGCAAACTTCGCCTCGGGCAGGTCCGGGAACGCCGTCGCCAGGCCTTGAATCGTGCGCAGGGTCGCGGCCTTGTCCGGGTTGCTGCCAAGCAGGCGGTTAAGCTGCAAAAAACCGTCGGCCGGACTGCGCCCCCCGGAGACCAGCAGGGATTTCAGATAGGGCTGCGCCTCGTTCAGGCGATTGGTGCTGACGAGCAAACCGGTGAGCGTCTGCAAGGCCTGCGCCGACTGCGGCTCGGTTTCGAGCCAGATGCGCGCAGATTCGGTGGCGATGCCCGACATGCGCGCGTAGAGCGCGATTTCAGTGGCGCGTTTGGCCACGCGCGGATCGCGGGTTTTTTTCGCCAGATCGACATAAGCCTGCGCAGCAAGTCCGACATTCCCGCGCTGCAGCGCGACCTCGGCAAGCAAGAATTCGTACAACATGCCGCCGTTGAGTTCCATGTTGGGCAAAGCCGAGAGCGGCAACTTTGCCGCCGGGGCCTGCGCCTGGGCGCTTACATTTTGCTCATCCTCTTCATCGTCCTCCTGGTCGCCCGCTTGCGCCTGCGCGAGCGGCTTTTGCGCGCAAGCGGCGAGCAGCGTACAAGCGAGCACCAGCGCCAGCCGGCGCCAGGCCGACGAAGTCGGGGCGGCAGGTGAAAGGCGGGGGACTGCGGCAAAAGAAGGCATGGGTGCTCGGGGAATTTGTGCAGGATGAGCCAGTTTAGCAGGCTGGCGGGAATAGGGCCGCAACACGAGCCGTGGCGCTATTATTTTCAACTGCCGGCACCGCAGCAAGGCCGGCGGCCTCCCGACCTTGTATATTGCGCTACCCGCGTTTCGTGCCAGTCGCAAAGCCATGCCAGAACTTCCCGAAGTAGAAATAACCCGCCGCGGTATCGCGCCCCACCTGCTCAAGCAGACCATCACCGGCGTCATCGTGCGCGACCGGCGCATGCGCTGGCCGGTGCCGCAAGGCATTGAGCGCAAGCTCAGCGGCAGCACCGTGCGCGGCATTTCCCGGCGCGGCAAGTACCTGCTGCTCGACTGCGTTCAGGCCAAGACCGGCCAATCCGGCTGGCTGATATTGCATCTGGGCATGTCGGGCAGTCTTCGCATCCTGCCAAGGGGCACTCCGGTGAGGAAACACGATCACTTTGACCTCGAATTTGGCGACAAGTTGTTGCGCCTGCACGATCCGCGGCGCTTTGGCGCGGTGCTGTGGGAGAGCGGGGACGTCACCGCACACCCGCTGATTGCCGGGCTCGGCGTCGAACCACTGGAAGAACAGTTCAACGCGAAATTTCTGCATGCGGCGATGCACGGCCGCAGCGCGGCGGTCAAGCTGGCGCTGATGGACCACAAAATGGTCGTTGGCGTTGGCAACATTTACGCCAACGAAAGCCTGTTCCACGCCCGCATCAACCCGGCGACACGCGCCGGGCGCGTCAGTCTGGCGCGTTGCGCACGCCTGGTCGACACCGTGCGCGAGACCCTGGAAAAAGCGCTCAAGGCCGGCGGAAGCAGCCTGCGCGATTTCGTCCACGCCGACGGCTCATCGGGTTACTTCCAGCAGGCGTATTTTGTCTACGGCCGCGACGGCCTGCCCTGCCGGGTTTGCGCCACCACGATCAGGGTAAAACGCATGGGGCAGCGCTCGACTTTTTATTGCCCGTCCTGCCAGAAATAGCGCGGCGACCCCCGTCACCACGCCGGCAATACACGCAAGGGTATCAAGGGCGTGACAATTTCGTCATGCAAATTGACTGGAAAGCCGCGGCTGAAGCGGCTTTAGACAAATAAAAGCGGGGAATTCAGGCGGGGAATTTTTTTTCCGCCATCAGCCCGGCGTATTTGAGCTGCAAGAGCTCGCGCGATTCAATGTGATCCGGATTGACCGGAATGCAATCGACCGGACACACCTCCACACACTGGGGCGTATCGAAGTGCCCAACACACTCGGTGCACAAAGCCGGATTAATCTCGTAAATCTCCGCGCCCTGTGTGATGGCGCCGTTCGGGCACTCCGGCTCGCAGACATCGCAGTTAATGCACTCGTCCGTGATGATCAAGGCCATATCAGCCGCCCGCCCGGCTAGCCACCGAGTTGCTTGACCTTGGCGCGCATGCGCTCCTGCACCGCCGGCGGGACAAACGGCCCGACATCGCCACCCAGCATGGCGATTTCCCGCACGATGGTGGCCGAGATGAACATGTATTGCTCGGATGGCGTGAGGAACACCGTTTCAACGTGCGGGATCAGCGTGCGGTTCATGCCCGCCATTTGAAACTCGTACTCGAAGTCCGACACGGCGCGCAGGCCGCGCAGGATCACGCGCGCCTCCTGCTGGTGAACAAAGTCGCGCAACAGCCCGGAAAAACCCTCGACGCGGACATTTTTGTATTGCGCCAGCGCATCGCGCGCCAGGTCGATGCGCTCGGTCAGCGTGAAAAAGGGTTTTTTTCCGCGACTGTCGGCAACACCAACGACGACCGTGTCAAAAAGACCGGCGGCACGGCGCACCAGATCTTCGTGACCGCATGTGATCGGATCAAATGTTCCCGGATAAACGGCCCTGATCATGATTGGACTCTCTGCATAAGGTGATAGTGCACGACGCCGGCCTTGCCCTGCTTGAGCAGTTCCCAACCCTCCGGCACCTTCAAAGCTTCATCGCTCTCGACATAGACGCGTGCCCCCGGCGCCAATACCTGCGGCAGCAAGGGCATCACCCGCGCAAGCAGGTCCGTGCCAAACGGCGGATCAAGGAACACCACGTCAAACAAAGCACCGGGGTGCCCCGCACGGTGCAAACGCAGGAATTCTAGCGCATCACCTGCGACCAGTCGCCAGCTTTTGGCATCGAGCAAAATGGCATTGGCGCGCAACGCGGCGGCGGCGGCGCGGTCGTCCTCGGTCATCACCACGCTGCGCGCGCCGCGCGATGCGGCCTCAAATCCGAGCGCCCCGCTGCCGGCAAACAGATCAAGGCAGGCGAGCCCGGTCAAATCCTGCCCTAGCCAGTTAAACAAGGTTTCGCGCACGCGATCGGGACTGGGGCGCAAGCCGGTCGCATCCGGAAAGCGCAGCACGCGACTGCGCCACACCCCGCCGATGATGCGTACGCTGTTGCCCCCCTGCTTTCGTCTTGCGTTTGGCATTGTGTTCGGCGCGATGTTGCGCGCCGCGTTTCGCCTGCTGTTTCTTGCCAGGATGGCCTAGTGTCCTCTGCTAGAATTACCGCAGTATTGACCGTGTATTTTACCGTCCCGCGCCGCGGTGCAGACTATGTTGAGCTTTCTCAAGAAAAAATCCCTTCCCGAGGCCACGCCTGAGGCCGTCGCCACCACCGCCACCACCACAGGCGCGGACGCGGAACCCGCACGCACGGGTTGGCTGGCGCGCCTCAAGGGCGGCCTGCGCCGCACCGGCAGCCAGCTTGGCGGCTTGTTCGGTCTGGGCAAGATCGACGACGCGCTT
This sequence comes from Bordetella parapertussis, assembly GCA_945892985.1. GTDB lineage: Bacteria > Pseudomonadota > Gammaproteobacteria > Burkholderiales > SG8-39 > CAITSH01. Next base: position 106,575 of record CAMDDU010000005.1, on the reverse strand, counting down.
TACGACGAGCTCGAAGCCGTGCTGCTCTCCGCCGACGCCGGCGTCGAGGCGACGCAATTCCTGCTCGGGCGCATGCGCGTGCGCGCACGCAAGGAGGGCTTGTCCGAGGCGGCGCAACTCAAGCGGGTTCTGGCCGAAGAATTGCTCGCGCTGCTCGCGCCGCTGGAGCAAACCGCGCAACCGAGCACAACGCGCCCCTGGGTGGTGATGATGGTCGGCGTCAACGGCGCCGGCAAAACCACGTCCATCGGCAAACTCGCGCAGCATTACCAGCAGGCCGGTTACAAACTGCTGCTCGCCGCCGGCGACACCTTCCGCGCGGCCGCGCGCGAACAGCTTGCCGCCTGGGGCGAGCGCAACGGTGTCGCGGTCATCTCGCAGCAGGGCGGCGACGCCAGCGCGGTGATGTTCGACGCCATCAGCGCCGGCCGCGCGCGCGGCAGTGACATCGTGCTTGCCGACACCGCAGGCCGGCTGCCGACCCAGGTCCACCTGATGGAAGAGCTAAAAAAGGTCAAGCGTGTCATCGCCAAGGCCGAACCGGGCGCGCCGCACGAGATCTGGCTGGTCATCGACGGTAACACCGGCCAGAACGCCATCGCCCAGGTCAAGGCCTTCGACGAGGCACTGGGGCTCACCGGCCTGATCGTCACCAAACTCGACGGCACCGCCAAGGGCGGCGTCCTCGCCGCCATCGCGCTGACGCGCTCCAAAAACCTCAAGCAGCAAGCCATCCCGCTGCGCTTCATCGGCGTCGGCGAGGGTCTGGATGACCTGCGGCCCTTCGTCGCCGCCGATTTTGTCGCCGCACTGCTCGACTAAAGCGCCCCGGCATGGCTGAATTCATTCGCGCATCGCCGTCACCCGCCAAGCACCCGGGGACGCAAAACGCGACGCCCGCGGTCACGCCGGCGATCAGCTTCCGCAATGTCAGCAAACGCTACCCCGGCGGTTACGAAGCGCTGACCTCGATCAGCTTTGACATCGCCCCGGGTGAACTGGTGTTCATTTCCGGCCACTCGGGCGCCGGGAAAAGCACGCTGCTCAAGCTGGTGCCGGCGATAGAACGCGCCTCCGCCGGCGCGGTACTGATCAACGGCCAGAATGTCAGCGCGATGAAGCGCACCGCCATCCCCTACCTGCGGCGCAACCTCGGCCTGATCTTCCAGGACCAGAAGCTGCTACACGACCGGAACGCGCTGGAGAACGTGCTGCTGCCGCTGCAGTTATCGGGCAGCTCGCCAGCCGAGGCGGCCAGACGCGCCCGCGCGGCGCTCGACAAGGTCGGGCTGCTGGCGCGCGAAAAAGCCAACCCGGTCACGCTCTCGGGTGGCGAACAACAACGGCTTTGCATCGCCCGCGCCATCGTCAACCGGCCCGGCATCCTGCTCGCCGACGAGCCCACCGCCAACCTCGATGCCGACTACGCCGCCGACATCATGGCAATGTTCAAATCTTTCCACGATGTCGGCGTCACCGTGCTCATCGCCACACACGACAGCAAGCTCAGCGCACGTCACCAGGCCGACGGCGCACGCGTACTGCAACTTGACCACGGCAGGCTTGGGCTTGAGGCGGGCGCATGAAAGCCTGGTTTCATCAGCATGTGCAAAGCTTTCGCACCACCCGGGCGCGACTCAAGCAGGCCCCGCTGTCCTCGGCGCTTAATGTGCTGGTCATCGGCGTGGCGCTGGCGCTGCCCCTGGGTGCCTACGTGCTGCTGCTCAACATGCAGCGCGTCGCCGGCCTGCTCGCTACCGCGCCCGAAATGAGCGTGTTCATGTCCGCCAACGCCGCGGCGACGGACATCGCCCAAGTCGTCAGCGCCATCAAGGCGTCCCCGGCGGCCAAAAAACACCGCTTTGTGCCGCGCGACCAAGCCCTGGCCGAGCTGAAAAAAAACGAGGGCATGGGCGACATCCTGGGCACCCTGCAAAGCAATCCTCTCCCCGATGCCTTTGTCATCGAACTGGCCGGCAGCGATACCACCACCGCCGAGCTCCTCAGTCGCGACCTGGCAAAACTACCCAAAGTGGCCCACGTGCAACTCGATTCGGCCTTCATCCGCCGGCTGGACGCACTGCTCGGCCTGGTGCGTATCGCCGTGTTCGTACTCACCGCCTTGCTAGCAGTGGGCCTGATCGCCGTTACCTTCAACACCATCCGGCTGCAAATCCTGACCCTGCGCGACGAAATCGAGGTGTCCAAGCTGATCGGGGCCACCAATGCCTTTATCCGACGGCCATTTTTTTACCTGGGCATCTTGCAAGGCGGCTTGGGCGGTGTCATCGCGCTGGTCATACTGGCGCTGGCCGGCGGGCTGATGAATCTTGAAATTGCCCGGTTTGCCGCCACCTACGACTCCAATTTCCGCCTTCAGGCCTTGGACTGGCAAGCCGCCTTGCATTTCCTGGCTTTTTCGGCTGGCCTCGGCTGGGCCGGAGCTTATTTATCAGTAAGTAAGCACTTATGGCAGATTGAACCGCGCTAAACACGGGAACCAATCCCCCAATTAGCACTCCAATCTCCAGAGTGCTAAAATGAGCGTGGAGGATCACAGGGGGATTCTACGGCTCTGGCAAGTCCGGCCGTCACACCTGCACCCGAAGGAGATGCCAAAATGAACCAAACCATGACCATGGCTTTACCGGTACCGGCAGTCGGCACCTTGGACAGTTACATCCAGGCGGTGAACCGCATGCCCATGCTGAGCGCGGAAGAGGAGATTTCCCTCGCCCGCCGCTACCGCGACAGCGAAGACATCAATGCCGCGCGCAAACTGGTGCTCTCGCACCTGCGTGTGGTTGTGTCCACCGCCCGCGGCTATCTGGGTTACGGCCTGCCGCACGCCGACCTGATCCAGGAGGGCAACATCGGCCTGATGAAAGCGGTGAAACGCTATGACCCGGAGCGCGGTGTGCGTCTGGTCTCGTTCGCGATCCACTGGATCAAGGCCGAGATGCACGAATACATCCTAAAGAACTGGCGGCTGATGAAAATTGCCACCACCAAGGCGCATCGCAAGCTGTTCTTCAACCTGCGCAGCATGAAGCCGGGGCTCGAGTCGCTCACACACGACGAAGTCGAGCAGATGGCCGCCACCCTGCGCGTCAAGCCCGAAGAAGTGCGCGAAATGGAAACGCGGCTGTCCGGCCACGACATTGCCCTCGAATCACACGGCGAGGACGAGGATGAAGCGGCCTACTCGCCGATCGCCTACCTGTCCGACCCGGACATCGAGCCCTCGCGCATTCTCGAAATCGAAGAACACGAACGCAACAAAACAGCCGGATTACAAACCGCTTTGCAAAGCCTGGATCCGCGCAGCCGCCGCATCATCGAAGCGCGCTGGCTGCGCGAAAAAGACGCGGCCACGCTGCACGACCTTGCCGACGAGTTCAAGGTATCGGCCGAGCGCATCCGCCAGATCGAGGTCAAAGCGCTGCAAAAAATGAAAGGCGCGATGGTCCCGGCCTGATTCGGCCGTGCCGGCAAAGGTTCGCGTGCAGCATGCGCACCAAGAGTGCGCCCGTGCCGGGCGCACATAAAAAGGCGGCCTAGGCCGCCTTTTTTGTTTGCTTCTCCCGGCTTATTCATCCGGGAGCGCGGCAAATGAAGGGCAGGAAATTGGCCGCTATAGTGGTCTTGTTCTCACCCTTGACGGTCATTTTCGCCGGCGGCGCGGCATAGCCGCACACCCAGGTGACCGGCACGATGGGCGCGTCCTCCACCGTGGCCGGACGCAAGCTCAGGACCTTGCCGCGGATATTGCCGTTGGCGCGGTTACCAAAAGTGATATGAACCGCCCCCGCCTGCACGCTCACCGCGCTGATGAAGTTATTGACGATCTTGTCAGCCACGGGCAAGCCCGCCTCGGTGTTGTCGGCGGGAAAAACCTGCGCAAGGGTCCTGCTCAGCGCCACCGGCAACTTGGCAATGTCGGCCAGCGGCATGGCCTCGACAATCTGGTCCCGGATCAGCTTGTCCTGATAGCCGGGAATCATCATCAGCGCGAGTATGGCGATGATGCCTACCACCACCATCAATTCGATCAAGCTGAAGCCGGCATCGCAAGGCCGCGCCGTGACAAGTCCAGCGCGGACAGCCTTAGTGGTGACAGTTCCGTCACCTTTATCGTCCTGAAACATCCGTCTGAAGCCGGTTTTCACGTATGAAAGTTTATAAATCAGGCGCTCGCAGGCGGCGCTTTTTGCAGCGCCGACAACAACTGCTCCAGCGCCAGCGCGGCAAACGCGCGCATGTTTTCGGCGCGCTCGTTGCGGCCTGTCTCCACCGTCACCGCCGCCTCAAGCGCACCGGCGACGGCAATGCACACATGTCCCGCCGCGTCACCATAGCGGTTGCCGGCAGGCCCGGCCGCGCCCGATTCGGCCAGCGCCCAATCGGCACCAAAGCGCGCCCGTGCGGTGCCCGCCAGCAGCCGTGCATAGGCTTCGGTCGAAGCGCGCAGGCCCTGCATGGCCTCGGGTGGAATCTGCAGCAGCGCGATGCGTGCCTTGGCCGTATAGACCACCACACCACCGAGGAAGTAGGCCGACGCGCCCGGCACCGCCAGCAAGGCCGCCGAGATCAGCCCGCCGCACGAGGCTTCGGCGACGACAAGGGTTTGTTGCCGCGCTTTAAGAACGTCGGCAACGCGGGCGGCGATCGGCAGCAGTGTGTTCATGGTGGACGGGACAGGGCAAGGGGGCTTAGCCGCGCGCTTGGCGGCAGTGACCCAGTGTAACCGTGTAAGCGCTTAAGCAATCTAATCACCATGGCCGGCGCGCGACGACCAGCCCTTCAGTCTGTGCAGATTCTTCGGTCTCTTCAGTCGAGCAGTGCGCGCAGCGCCCGGGTCACGCCACCCAAACCGTCACGGCTGCACACCGCCGCAACGTAGCGGTCGGGGCGCAGCACAATCAGCTCTTGCGACGGGCCGGCCGACAGCCAGTCGCGAAACGCGCCATCGACATCATCGAGCACCAGTGTGTCCGGATCGGTGGGCGCCACGCCGTGCGTGCCCCGGCGCGACTTGTTCACCTGCACCAGCCGCGCCCCGAGGCGCTTCCAGAATGCCTTCTCCTCCGGGTTCAGATGTGCCGCAGGATCGATGTTGATGCCAACGAGCGCAAACCAGGGGCCGATGGCGTCATCGAGCTTGAGCGCGCGACCCTCGGCTGTTTCGACACGCGGCTGCATGAACATGCGCCCTACCGGCGAGGCTTTGGCAATCGCCGCCCCGCTGCCACCCTGCCCGTGCAGGACAATGCCCGCGGTGTAGCGCGGCATCGGCTTGAAGCGCAATTGCAAAAAATAATCGCGCACGCTGGGCAGGCGCTGGATGCAATCAAAAAAAACATCGCGGCACATTTCGGTAAAGCGGTTACGCGGGCGATAAAAATCGCCCAACCAGGTGGCAATCTTCACCATCGCCAGCGCGTGGTCGCGCCGCTCGGTGTCATAGGTGGCGAGAATTTTCGGCGCCGCGCGGCCCTTGATCACCGCCGACAGCTTCCAGGCGATGTTGCTGGCGTCGCGTATGCCCGAGTTCATACCCTGGCCGAAAAACGGCGGCTGCAAATGCGCGGCGTCGCCGGCGAGAAAGGCGCGCCCGACCTGGAAGCGCGCGGCGATACGCGCGTGGTGGGTGTAGACGCGGGCGCGCTTGATGGTCGGCAGCGCCTGGCCCTGGGCATAATGCGGGCGCATCAGCCCGGCGATGTGCTCGGGTGCCTGTATCGACTCCTCGGTGTCCCCGGGTTGCAACACAAACTCAAAACGCCGGTAGCCATAGGGCAAATCGATGCACATGTGCACGCCCTTGGGGTGGCAGTACACGCCGGAGAAGGGCGCGTAAAGCGTGTCATCTTTGACATCCACCACCAGCCATTTGGAGGGCAGCGTCTTGCCGGTGAGCTCCACGCCGAGCAGGCCGCGCACCGTGCTGCGCCCGCCATCGGCGCCGACAAGGTAATCGCAGCGCAGCTTGCGCTCCTCACCGCCGTCCGACTTGAGGCGGACATTCACGCCGTCCGCGTCCTGCTCCAGCGTTTCGAGCTCCCAGCCGAGCAGCGTGCTGACGTTCGGATAGCGCACCAGGCCCTGGCGCAGCGCCGCCTCGGTCAGCGGCTGCATGAAAATATTGCGCCGCGGCCAGCCAAAGGGCTGCGCGCTGGGGCGTACCTCGGCAAAGCAGCGCCCCAATGAGTTGTGATAGCGCGCCGGCACGTTGCAGATCATGTCGGCCAGCGTCTGTTCGGCCAGGCCCACCGCCTGCCAGGCGCGTATGGTTTCGTCATCGGCACCGACGGCGCGCGGGTAATCGAGTATGTCGCGGCTGCGGTCCACCAGCAGCGTCCGTATGCCATACATGCCCAGGTAATTGGCGATGGTCACACCGCAGGGCCCCGCCCCCACCACCACCACCTGCGTTTGCGCCACCGCGGCCTGCTCCACTACGATTTGCTCCACCGCGATTTTCTCCACTGCGAATCTTTCTTAATCGAGCCTGATGTTGGCGCCCTTGATGATCGGCGCCCACAAGGCGGTGGTGTCGCGTATCGCCGCAGCGAACTCCTCGGGCGTGCCCCCCACAGGCTCATAGCCCTGGCGCACGGCATTGGCTTCATAGAAGGCCGGGTTCTTCAGCACCCTGGCGATATCGCGTTGCAACCTGTCGATCACCGCGCGCGGCGTCGCCGCCGGCGCGACAATGCCCCACCAGGCCGGCGCCCGCATCGCCGGAAATCCCGATTCGGCGTAAGTGGGCACATCGGGCATCAGCGTCGAGCGCTTGCTGCCGTCAACGGCCAGCATGCGCAGGCGGCCGCTTTTCACCCCTGGCGTCGCCGGGCCAGGGCTCATCGAGGAGGCCTGCACCACACCGGCGATGAGATCGATCAGCACCGGCGCAACGCCCTTGTAGGGCACGTGCACGATGTTCACACCGGCGACGCTGTTGAACAATTCCATCACCAGGTGCGGCGCGGTGCCCGGCCCGAAGGAGCCGTAGTTGAGCTTGCCCGGATTGGCCTTGGCATAGGCGACCAGTTCCTGCAATGAATTGGCCGGCACCGCGCTGCTGATAACAATGCCCAGGCCAAAGCGCACCAGCATGCTCACCGGCGCGAAGTCCTTGACCGCGTCATAGGGGAGCTTGGAATACAGCAGCGGGTTGGTCGCCAGCACCGGGTCGGGCGCCAGCAGCAGCGTATAACCATCGGCCGGGCTGCGCGCGACGTACTCGGCGGCGATGATGTTGCCCGCGCCCGGCTTGTTCTCGACGATGACCGGCTGCCCCAGCTCCGCCGACAGGAAAGGCGCCATGGAGCGCGCGAATATGTCGGCCGACCCACCGGCCGCGAAAGTCACGACAATCTTCACCGGCCTGGCCGGATAGGACTGCGCCAGCGCCTGCAGACTGCACAGCACGAACACCGCGGCCGCAACTGCGGCGAGACGAAATAATTTCATGGCACTCCTCCTTGAACTGTTTTTAAGACCGCGTCCCCACGCCACTCACAGCGAGGGTGCGAGTGCGCGCAAAAATTCGACGCTGATTTTATTGAACACGTCCGGATCCTCGAACTGCGGCCAGTGTCCAACGCCGTCCATTTCGACATAGCGCGCGTTCGGGATCAGCTTGGACACCAGACGCGCGGTCTCCAGATATTCGTCCTTGTCGGCGAGCGAACCGATGGCCAGCGTCGGCGCGCTTATTTTTTTCCACTCCGCCTCGCTGATCAGGTTGCGCGGACGGATGTCCGGGTCCTGCAGGCACAGGATGTGTTCCATCGCACGCGCCATGCCCGGCTCGCGGTACACCGCCTGGCGCACCGCGATGATGTCGGGGATGCGCGCCTCGGGCTTTTGCAGCAGGTGGTCGAATATCGGTTTGATATTTTCCCAGCTCGGTTCGCTGACCGCCTTGGAGCGCGCGTTGCGAATGCGGTTCATGTTGGAGGCATTGGCGAACACGCCGGCCGCCGACAGCAGGATCAGCTTGTCGGTGGCGCCCGGGTGCGTCAGCGCAAAGCGCGCCGCCACCCATGCGCCGAGCGAGCAGCCCATGATGGAGCTGCGCTTGACCCCCACCGCATCAAGAAAGTCCTTGGCGTGCCGCACATAGTCGGCGATCTCGTAGTCGCGATCCGGTTTGTCGGAAAAACCGCTGCCTATCATATCGATGGCAAAGCAATTGAAATGCGGCGCGTGCGCGGCGAGGTTGGCGGAAAACCCCTCCCAGCTGCCGGCCGTGCCGTGCAGCATCAGCAACGCCGGCTTGTCGGACGAACCGGCCTGCGCGTAACGGGTGTTGATGCCCCCCGCCATAATCCAGTCCTGACGAAACGGCAGCTTCATCATGTGCGTCCAGATCGAGCGGTGTTCGGCTGTGTTGGGTGTGGCAGATGTCGCTGATGTGACGGGCGTGGCGGGTGTGGACATGATGCTCCTCCTCTTGGCTTGTTACTTGTTATGGGTTTGCGCCGCGGCCTGCCGCGGCGGGTCTGTTCAGATGTTTGGCTGTGCTAGCAGTCAGGCGCCAGCGTAAGGCAGTCTGAGCCCGGGGCGAATCAGGCGAGCCGCTCGCGCATCGCCGCGGTCCATTCGGCCACCGGACGGCTGGTCGGGTTTTCTTTCATGCGTTGCGCCGTCTGCGCCAGAATCGCATCGGCCGGCATGGCAAGGTCCAGCGCTGCGCGCCAGGGCTGGCTGACATGCCAGGGCGTGGGCAGGTAGAGCTCGATCTTGTTGCCTTCGGGATCGAAAAAATAAAGGCTCCAACTGTTGCCGTGGTCGCGCGCATCAAGGCCGCTTATTTTTTGCGCCTGCAGTTCGGTGTAAAACGTGCGCAAGTCCTCCAGCGTTTTGAGCTTGAAGGAGATTTGCTGCGCGCTTGACAGCGGCTCCGTGCTCGCCGGGTCATGAACCATCACCACCTGGTGATGCTCTTCCGGGTTGCGCGACAAAAAGGCGAGGTCGCGGCCGCCCAGCGAGCCCTTGTCGGTCAGCACCAATCCCAGCGCGCGCTCGTAGAACGCGATCATCAGCGGCAGGTTACCCACCCGCAGGCCGATATGCGACAGTTGTGCATCGGGAAGTTTCGCCATGCCTGTTCCTCCTTGTTGGCCTTGCAGCCTGTGTCCGGACGTGGCCGCTATTCGAGTGGGGTTGAAGCAGGACGCGGGGGAAACTCTCGCGCGCACGTTATTGTTGCCCACGTTATTACCCACATCATTTTTGCACACATCGTTGCGCACACCGTTGCGCACATCGCCAGGATGCGAAATTGTTGTGCAGTATAATGAGAATATCAATTCATTAATTGAGAATCCCATCGTTTGAGAATGCTGCAGAATGCCCGAGAACTCCATTGATTGAGAAGCGGCCAAAAACCGCGGGGCGCAGCGCAGCCGGATCGGCCAACGCGACAGCCGACCGCGCCATCGACATCCTGCTGCTGTTCAGCGAAGAGCAACCGGTCTGGACGGTCAACGACATTGCCGCGCACTTCTCCATGCCGCGCAGCACCATCTACCGCTATGTCTCCAGCCTGCGCGGCTATGCGCTGATCATCGAGGATGGGCGCGGTGGCGGTGGCTACCGGCTCGGCCCACGCGTGTTTGCGCTCGCCCGCGTGGCCCGTTCCAACACCTCGGTCATCCGCATCGCCGCGCCGCACCTCGCGTCGCTCTCCGAACGCTACGGCGAACTGGTGGTGCTCAACCAGCGCGTCGGTCATGAAATGATCACGCTCGACCGCATCGAGAGCCGCCACCGCGTGGCCATCAGCTACACGCGCAGCCAGTTGCTGCCCTGGCCGGCGACCGGCAGCGCAAAACTGCTGCTCGCCTTCGCGCCCGAGCCGGAGCGCACGCCGCTGATGAAATTGCTCAAACCGCAGCGCTACACCCCAAAAACGCTGGCCACGCGCGCGGCCATGCTCAAAGCGCTCGAGCGCATCCGGCGCGACGGCTACGCCCTCACCGACGAGGAGCGCGACGAGGGCGTCTGGGGTGTGGCCGCGCCGATCAGCTTGCGCGCAGAGGTGCAGCACTGCATCGCCATCGCCGTGCCGCGCTTTCGCATCACCGCCAAAAAACTTCCCGGGATGATCACCGCCACCACCGCGGCTGCAGCCGCGATAACGCAGGCGCTCGCAGCCGTCGATTTTTAGCCGATCCGGTGGGTGACGAATAAGCTGGAAACCGGCCATGGGCGCGGGTTTTCAGCCATCTGCCGCGCCTAAACGGCGGTGTAGCCGCCGTCCACCAGCAAGTCGGCGCCCGAGACAAAAGCCGCGCCGTCGCTGATGAGGAATAGCGCGGCGGCGGCGATTTCATCGGCCGTGCCTATCCGCCCCAGCGGATGGCGGCCGGCGAGTGCGCTGTTGACAGCCGCCTCGCTGCCGTAGCGCGCAGTCAGGCGGCTGGTCATCACCGCGCCGGGTGACAGGCTCACCGCGCGTATGCCCTCGGCGGCGTGATCTACGGCGATGGAGCGCGTCAGCGACAGCAACGCCGCCTTGCTTGCGCTATAGGCCGCCTGCCCGGGCGCAGCGACATGGCCCAGTTGCGAGGCGATGTTGAGCACCACGCCGCCACCGGCGGCGCGCATATGCGGGATCACCGCCTGCGTCATCAAAAAAGCGCCGGTGAGGTTCACGGCAAACGCCTGCTGCCAGTCGGCCAGCGGCAAATCGGCGACGCTGTTTTTCGGTGTCACGGCGGCGGCGTTGTTCACCAAGACATGAATGGCGCCGTAATGGGCGGCAATGCGCTGCACCGCGGCTCGCAGTGCGGCGGCATCGGCCATATCGCAGGCGATGACAAGCGGCAATGCGTCGCCCAGCGCGCCCTCGCAGCGCGCCTGTAGCGCGGCGGCGTCGCGCTCGAGCAGCGCGAGACGCGCGCCAGTGCGGGCAAAGCGCCGCGCCATGGCAAAGCCGATGTCACCGGCGGCGCCGGTGATCACCACCACACGATTGGAGAGGTCGCTGCCAACACCCATGTTTTGCACTTCCGCGAATCAAAAACGATTTTAAAATTAAAAAAATGCCGGTCATTGCGAGGAGCGCAGCGACGACGCAATCTCGTCGCAATCTCATCGCATTGTCCGGCACATCGCAAGAGCGACGCGATTGCTTCGCTACGCTCGCAATGACACCACCTTATCCCCAAAAGAGGCCTCAGTACGCTAAATCCACTCTAGGGGCGGCCCAGTACCGTGTCAACTGCGATACTGCGGCGTACACCTGTTGAAGGACGGGCGCAAACTCCTATATCATCGAAGGCATCGTCACCCCTTCCTGTAGGGGCAACGCTTCAGGAGTTCTGCCATGCCGCGTTTTCACACCAGCATCACGCCTGCCCGCCTGCAAGTCCTCGCGCTCGCCGTCGCGCTTTGCCTCACCACGGCCGCAAGCTGGGCGCAAAGCTACCCGGACAAGCCGCTGCGCGTGGTGGTGCCCTTTGCCGCCGGCGGCCCGGCCGATGTGATGACGCGCATCAACGCCACCGCACTGGCGGCGCAGCTTGGCCAGCCGGTGGTGGTCGAGAACAAGCCTGGCGCCGGCGGCAACATCGCCGCCGAGTTTGTCGCACGCAGCCCGGCCGACGGCTACACCCTGCTCGTCGCCGGCCAGGCCATCCTCGCCATCAACAAACCCTTGTACGGCAAGCTCAACTACGACCCGGAGGCCGACTTTCGCTTTGTCGGCATCATGGGCAGCCTGCCCAATGTGCTGGTCACCAACCCGGACGCCATACCGGCAAAGAACATGAAGGAGTTCATCGAGTTCGCGCGCGGCAAGCCGGGCGCGGTGTCCTATGGCTCCAACGGCGTGGGCTCACTGTCGCACCTCACCGCCGAAGTGATGGCCTCCGCCGCCAAAGTAAAAATGCTGCATGTGCCCTACCAGGGCGCCAATCCGCAAATGACCGACTTACTGTCCGGACGCATCGGCTTTTCCTTCATCGCCTCCTCGACCACGCTGCCGCTGATCCAAAGCGGCAAGCTGCGCGCCCTCGCGGTCAGTACCGCGACACGCCTGGCGCAACTGCCCGACGTGCCGACGCTGGTCGAAGCGGGCTTTCCCATGCTCGATGCGCCGACCTGGTTCGGCATTGTCGCGCCGGCGGCAATGCCACCCGCAGCGCTGGCCAGGCTGCGCGCCGCGTTTGCCGCCGCCATTGCCACGCCCGCCTACGCCGAAGAAATGGACAGGCGCTCGACCATCGTGGTGAAGCTGTCGACCGAGGCCGGGGAAGCCCTGCTCGCGCGCGAGCGCAAGACCTGGTCGGACGCGGTGCGCACCACGGGTGCCACCAGCAACTGAAACGTTCGGGACGGCCGCCATGAACAAGCTCCTGACAGCAGAACAAGTACGCCATTACCAGGACAAGGGTTATGTCAGCCCCCTGCGCGCCTTTGACACCGCGGCGGCACGCGGCTATCGCGCCCACCTCGAAGAGGGCGAGCGCGGTCACGGACTCGCGCCCGACCGGCAACGGAAGATGCATCTTTACCTGAAGTGGGCCGATGAAGTGGTGCATCACCCGCGCATACTCGATGCCGTCGAGGACCTGATAGGCCCGGACATCCTGGTCTATCACCTGACGCTGTGGATGAAAGAGCCGCAGACCGATGCCTTCATCAGCTGGCACCAGGATGCGACTTACTTCGGCCTGTCGCCGGCCGAACATGTCACCGCCTGGGTCGCGCTCTCGCCCAGCAGCACGGCGAGCGGCTGCGTGCAGGTGCTGCCCGGCAGCCAACTGCGCGGCCAGGTGCCGCACGGCCAGAAAAAAGACGGCGCCAACATGTTCGCCACCGGTCAGAGCCTGGAGGTGCCCGCGGATGCGCCGATTGAATTGCTGCTGCTAGCGCCGGGCGAATTTTCGCTGCACCACACTTATTTGTTCCACAACTCCATGCCTAACCGCTCAGACGACAGGCGCATAGGCCTTGGCATCAGCTACATCCCCACACGTTGCAGTTGTTCGAGCAAGGTCAGGCTGACCGCCTCGCTGGCGCGCGGCACCGATCGGCATGGCCACTTCGACATCGACCCGCGGCCCTTGGCCGATTACGACCCGGACGCGCTGGTCGTCCACGCCAAAGCGATACAGCGCTGGAACGCCGCGCGCGCGGAGTTGATTCCGCAGGCGCACAGCTACGCCGCCTAAACGAAGACGAAGACGAAGACGAAGGCAATAGGCTGAAAAAGACCGACTGATGATGAGACGGGGGTTTCGCCGAGAATTCTGGGCGCCCGTCGAACGACTTCGACCTACCGGCCGAAGCGCGCCCTGCAAGGGGGTTTCCAGCCATTACCCTGTCATTGCGAGCGCAGCGAAGCAATCTCATCGCCCTTGTGACTTCCGTCGTAACACCACAAGATTGCCGCGTTGGCTTCGCCTCCTCGCAATGACATGAAGAGCGTGCTCAGGAGCTGCAGGACAGCGCAGAGCAACCGGCCTTGTGCCGCGCCCACTCGGGGCGGCGCGCGGCCAGGTCCGCATACTCGGGTTGCTCGTCGTAGGGACGCTGCAATGCGCGCATCAGGCGCTCGAGCACCGACGCATCGCCGGCAGCCAGCGCGTCGATCGCCGTCTGTGCCAGATAGTTACGCAACACATACTTCGGATTGGCCGCGTTCATGCGTGCAATGCGCGCAATGCCTGGGGCCGGCGCGCTGCCACCCGCCTCTTCCAGACGCACGCGCGCCGCGTAGCGGCGCAGCCAGGCAATCAGGCGTTCGCGGTGCGGCGCACCGGGCGCGAGCACATCGGGAACGTAGAAAGCATCGCGCAGCGGACTCATCAGGGCGTCATCTTGCGCATCGGCCACGGGCACGCGCGCAAGATTGCGAAAAAACAGCGTCATGTCGGTTTCGGCCTGCTGCAACAGGGCGAACAGGTCGGCGAGCAAGGCCTCGTCACCCTCGCTGTTGAGCGGGCCCAGCCCCAGCTTGGCGCTGAGCATGCGGTCCGACTCGGCGACAAAGGTATCGGCGAACACCGCCAGGCCTTGCTCCAGCGCGGCCGTGTCGTTGATGAGCGGCAGCAAGGCGTTGGCGAGCCGCACCAGATTCCATTGCGCGATATTGGGCTGGTTGCCGTAGCAATAGCGCCGGCCCTCGCCGTCGGTGGTATTGGGCGTCCAGCCCAGATCGTAGCCCTCCAGCCAGCCGTAGGGGCCGTAGTCCACGGTCAGCCCCAGTATCGACATATTGTCGGTGTTCATCACGCCATGCACAAAACCCACGCGCATCCAGCCGCAGACCATCACCGCGGTGCGCCGGCAGATCTCCTCGAACCAGCGCGCATAAACCGCGGGCGAGGGCGCCCCACCTGCGGGCACCAGCGCCGGGAAGTGCGTGCTGATGATGTAGTCGGCCAGGCGCTTGAGCAGCGGCAGCTCCTCATGTGCGGCAAGAATCTCAAAATTGCCGAAACGCACAAACGACGGCGCGACGCGGCAAACCACGGCGCCCGGTTCGGGCTGCGCGTTACCGTCATAAAACATATCGCGCACCACCATTTCGCCGGTGGCGGCCAGACTGAGCGCGCGCGTGGTCGGCACGCCAAGGTGATGCATGGCTTCGCTGCACATATATTCGCGCACCGAGGAGCGCAGCACGGCACGGCCGTCGGCGGTGCGCGAATACGGCGTCAGCCCCGCGCCCTTGAGCTGCAATTCGTAGCGTTGGGCATCGGGTGCGACAAGCTCGGCCAGCGTGATGGCGCGCCCGTCGCCCAGCTGCCCGGCCCAATGCCCGAACTGGTGGCCGCCGTAGCGCGCGGCATAAGGCCGCATGCCCGGCAACACGCGGTTGCCGCCCAGCACCTGGGCCTCAAGGCCACTGAACGAATCCGGACGGGCGATGCCCAGCATGTCACCCACGGCGGCGGACCAAGCCAGTATCTGCGGCGCGCGCACCGGTGTCGGCTCGACGCGGCTGTAGCTGACCTCACGCACCTGGCGCGGGCGCGTGCTCATATCCGGGTCGGCGGGAAGCGCGCGCACGAAGCTGTTCTCAAAGGCGATATCGGCAAGGCCGGCAAGGCGGGGGGCGGACAATTCCCTGTTGCTGCTCTGGTTCAAAGTGCGTTTCCTCTTGGCGGCGATGCGTGGTGCGTGTGGTGATGGCAGCGTAATGATGGCCGCCTGAAGTCTACAGTTGAGGCCTAAAGTAACAGGTTTAACAACAGAGGTAACCGCCAACAGGTGTTTCTCAGGCTGGGAATCACACCGAATCACACCAGCGGGCGCACGCCGCCACCGAAAACGCTGCTACCCTGCCCATTCTCATTCATTCCAAGAGCGCACCCATGTTCGGCCTGCCCCCTGTCACCCAGGCGCTACTCCTCACCAACGTCCTGGTGTTTTTTGCCGCCGGCATGGGCATGCCGCTGCCGCTCAACGAACTGGCCTTGTGGCCGCTGGGGAGCGACTTCAAACCCTGGCAGGTGCTGACCTACGGTTTTTTACACAGCGGCCTGTCGCACCTCGCGTTCAACATGTTCGGCCTCTACATGTTCGGCAGCGACATCGAGCGTGTCTGGGGTTCCAGGCGTTTTCTCAATTACTACCTTATCTGCGTGATCTCGGCCGCCATCGCGCAACTGGCGGTGTCCTTTCTGTTCGGCTCGGGCTCGCCGACGGTGGGCGCATCGGGCGGCATATTCGGCCTGCTCATCGCCTTTGCCATGCTCTATCCGAACCGCATGATTATGCCGCTCATTCCGCCCATCCCGATGCGCGCGCCGGTTTTTGTGGCGCTGTACGGCGGGCTCGAATTGTTTCTGGGCGTCACCGGCACGCAGGCGGGCGTGGCGCACTTCGCCCATCTGGGCGGGCTCGCCGGGGGCTACCTCTTCATCAAGTTCTGGCGCCGGCGACGCTAAGCCCTCGCGCGCAAAACCACGGTTCAAGTCGCGTCTTTCTTCACGGCCTATTTACAGCTTTGCTGCAGGGCTTGCTATCAGGTGTTCGCAGAAAGGTGTTCGCAGAATCGGCAAACGGGCTGACGAACCCCACCTCCTATCAGATCAGACTGCCCTTAGCGCGCCCGGCTCCATAGATGAGGCCATTTTCACCGCCATCTTCCACCCGGGGTACATCTGGAAACGCCCGTCTGGCGCGGGTTTGCAGATGGCACTGCGCCCCCGTCAGGGCAAAAACGGGCTTCGCGTCGGCGCGAATTCAAGCGCAAGAGCCGGAGTGCCTGCTGGCGCATAATTGCGCAAAATCGGTCGCATTGATAGCCTGATCCCCGACCGAAAGGACAGTCCCATTACTCCCGTGGATAAAGCGACAATGAAGCGCGCAAACTCGACCCTGACAAGCCCCGCCGGCGGCGCGGGCGCGACCATGCGCTTTGCGGTCGGCGAATGCACCCTTGGCGCCATCCTGGTTGCGGCCACGGACAAGGGCGTATGCGCCATCGCCATCGGCGATGACCCGGACACGCTGGCGCGCGCGCTGCAAGATCGCTTTCCCAAGGCCGAATTCAAAGGCGGCGACGCGGCCTTTGAGCAATGGGTGGCCGCGGTGGTGGGGATGGTGGAGCAGCCGGCCATCGGCCTTGAGCTGCCGCTGGACGTGCGTGGCACGGCCTTCCAGCAACGCGTGTGGCGGGCGCTGCGCGACATCCCGGCCGGCAGCACGCTCAGCTACACCGAACTGGCCGAACGCATCGGCGCGCCAAAATCAGTGCGCGCGGTGGCCGGCGCCTGCGCCGCCAATGTGCTGGCCGTCGCCATACCCTGCCATCGCGTGCTGCGCCACGACGGCTCGCTCTCGGGCTATCGCTGGGGCGTGGCGCGCAAACGCGCACTGCTGGCGCGCGAGTCGGGCGGCGGGTCAGACTGCGGATCGGGCCCATGAGCGCACACGGCGAGACCGCCGACTTGTTCGGCGAAGAGGCCGAAGCCAAGACCGAACACGAAACGCTGGCGGAAGGGGCGCTGCTACTGCGCCGCTTCGTCGGCGATGAGGATGCCGCACTGATGGCTGCTTTGCACACCATCATCATGCAAGCGCCACTGCGGCAGATGCTCACACGCGGCGGCTTTCGCATGTCGGTGGCCATGAGCAACTGCGGCGACACCGGCTGGATCAGCGACCGCCGCGGCTATCGCTACGATGCCATCGATCCGCAAACAGGCCGGCCGTGGCCGGCCATGCCGGCGGCCTTCACGGCGCTGGCCGCGCGCGCAGCAGCACGGGCGGGCTTTGCCCGCTTTACGCCCGACGCCTGCCTCATCAACAGCTACGCGCCGGGCGCGCGCATGGCGCCGCACCAGGACAAGGACGAACGCGACTTCACCCAGCCCATCGTGTCGGTGTCGCTGGGCCTGCCGGCGGTGTTTTTGTTTGGCGGCCTGCAGCGCCGCGACCGACTGCAACGCTGCCAGCTTACGCACGGCGATGTGGTGGTGTGGGGCGGGCCGGCGCGCCTCGCCTTTCACGGCGTCTCGCCACTCGCAGACGGAGAACACCCGTTGCTTGGCCGCCAGCGCATCAACCTGACCTTTCGCAAGGCGTTGTGAGCGCTGCGCTATTTGCGAAGGTGTGCTTTGCCCTTTGGTAACAAGGGTAGCAAGCTGTGGCACCGGGCTTGAGCACCAAGCTCGGGCACCACAACAAGAAGCCGGGCATCGCCCCCCCCCCCCCGCAGGCACTGCCCCGCGCGCTTAAGCGCCTGTTTATTCCAATTTCGGATTTCTGGATTTCTTAATGGCGGCAAAACCTTTCATCACATAATCAGAAATTACTTTAAAAAAAAGTACCTTAACAATTAGATACAATCGTTTACAATAGTTAATAATTTCCGTTAGCGCATCAACAACAAAAAGATGCATCGCTACGATTCAACGCAGACCAAAGTCAAGCCAGTTCGAGGATTGGTGAACGCAATATGCATTTTCGAATCCCTACCTAGCCTCCGAGGAGTTGGATTTGCCTGCAAAAGCCGTTGCAAAGCGTCGGCCCAAAGACAAGAAGCCGGCCCCGCAAAAAAGGGCCCGTCTATCCGCGGCGGCGAAGCACGCCACAAAGCCAGGCTCCACACATAAACCCTGCATCGCCGGCATCGGCGCCTCGGCCGGCGGCTTCGAGGCAATACGCGCATTCCTAAAGAGCATGCCCGCCGAGAGCGGCATTGCCTTCGTCATCGTCCAGCATCTCGATCCGACCCATGCCAGCCTCGCCGCGGAACTGTTCGCAAAATTCACCACCATGCCCGTGAGCGAAGCGCGCAACGGCACGCTGCTTCTGGCAAACCATGTCTACACCGCACCGTCCAACAAGGAGCTGGCGGTAACGGGCGGCCGCCTGCGACTGACGCCGCGCAACCAGACAAAAAAGCCCCATCTACCGATCGACTTTTTTTTTAATTCGCTCGGCAAGGACTGCGCTGCGCGGGCTATTGGCATCGTGCTTTCGGGGACCGGCACTGATGGCGCGCTGGGCCTGAAAACCATCGCCGCGAACGGTGGCGTCGTTTTGGCGCAGGAGCCCTCGACCGCACAAGTCGAGGGCATGCCATGCAGCGCCATCGCCACCGGCCTTGTCAACTATGTGCTGCCGGTAGAGAGAATGCCAAAAATTCTTTGCACCTACGCCAGCCACCCTTATGTCGCGATCACCGCCAATGCGTCCGTCGATAAGGGCGACGAACAGGCGACAAGAAGCCTGCTCGACATCATCAACACCCGCTGCGGCTATGACTTTCAGAGCTACAAGCGTGCCACGCTGCTGCGGCGCATCCGGCGGCGCATGGGCCTGCGCGGCGTACTGGGCCAGTCCGATTACGTGGCGCTGCTCAAAAAAGACAGCGCCGAGATCGACGCGCTGTTTCACGACCTGCTGATCGGGGTGACTGATTTCTTCCGCGATCCGGAGGCTTGGAAAGCACTCAACGCCGAGGTGATCGGCCCCTTGGTGGCCGCCAAGCGGCAGGGCGAACCGATACGCATCTGGGTGCCCGGCTGCTCCACCGGCGAAGAGGCCTACACCATGGCCATCCTGGTACTCGAGCGACTGCGCCGGGCGCGCAAGGCCTGCCCGGTGCATATCTTCGCCACCGACACCAACAATGAAGGCCTTGAAATCGGCCGTCAAGGACGCTACCCGGCCGGCATCGCCAGCCGCATGCCGGTCGCCTTGCTACGCCGCTATTTTATCGAGGACACCGACCGCCAGCACTTCACCGTATCGCAGCAATTGCGCACGGCGGTCATTTTCGGCGTGCAAAACCTTTTTTCCGATCCGCCTTTCGGCCGTGCAGACCTGATCTCCTGCCGTAATGTCCTGATCTACCTTGAGCCCGAGGTGCAGAAACGCGTGCTCAATATCTTTCACTTCGCGCTGCTAAAAGACGCGTATCTCTTTCTGGGTACCGCCGAATCAAACGGAGGCCGCGACGATCTGTTGAAACCGGTCTCGAAAAAATGGCATCTTTACCAGCGCGTGGGCGTGACGCGGGTCGATGCGCTGCGCTTGCCGGCAAACGCCGGAGACACCCTCTCGCGCGCCGCCCTCACCCCGTTGCCAATCCCGCCGCCGGTCACCCGGGCGGCGAGCATCGCACAGAAACTGATCCTCGACCGCTTCACGCCGGCATCGATGCTGGTCAACGAGCACCACCAGGTGTTGTACTTCTGCGGCCCGACCGACGATTTTGTTCTACATCCGCGTGGCGCACCAACGAATGACCTGCTGGCCCTGGTCCGCGAGGGCCTGCGCGCGCGTTTGCGCACCGCACTGCAAGAGGCGGCGGGCGGCGGCTTGAGCATCAGCGTCACAGAAGGCCGCATGAAACGCGGCGACGACCTCATGCCGGTGCAGATCACGGTGACACCCATCGCAGACGGCGAATTCGGACGGGTCTTCCTGGTGGTGTTCCGTCACGACACGCAACCGACCCTGATGCAACCTGGCAACAAAACCGAGCGCACGCTGGTGCGCCACCTCGAGGAAGAGCTGCGGACGACCCGCGACGACCTGCAAAGCAGCATTGAGAACTGGGAGACGGCCAATGCCGATCTGAAAATTGCCAACGAAGAGGTGGTCTCGGTCAACGAAGAGTTCCGTTCGCTCAACGAAGAGCTGGAAAGCTCCAAGGAGGAATTGCAATCGCTCAACGAGGAACTGGCCACGGTCAACCAGCAACTCGTAATCAAGGTGGGTGAGCTCGAGAGCTCAAACAGCGACCTGTCCAACCTGCTCAACAGCAGCGATGTCGCGACCATCTGCCTCGACCCGACTTTCCGCATCAAGTGGTTCACGCCGGCTACGTCGGCACAGTTCAAGTTCCTCGCCGGTGACATCGGTCGCTCGATCAGCGACTTCAGCATCGCGCGGGTGGGCGGCAACCTGCTCGAAGCCGCCAAAGCCGTGCTCGCAAAAAGAACAATTTCGCAGAGCGAATTTCAGACCACAAACGGCCGCCGCTACATACGCCGGCTGCTTCCCTACAAGAACGACAACAACCTGGTCTGCGGCGTCATTGTGAGCTACACGGACATCAGCGACCTGCGTCTGGCCACGGCGGCGGCCGACGCCGCACGCCACGACCTCACCGATTCGCACGAGCAGAACGACAAGTTGCACGCCCTCTCCGCGGCGCTGGCGATGGCCGAGGAGAACGAGCGTCGTGCGCTGGCGCAGGACTTGCACGACGATCTGGGGCAACTCATGGCCGTGATCAGCCTCAAGGCCAAGGGCGTCTCCAAGCTCGAGATGCCCGACACAGTGCACGAAGCCATGCAAAGTTGCCTCGCGGCTATCGATCAGGCCAACCGCAAGCTGCGCGCCATGGCCTTCAAGCTAAACCCGCCGCTGCTCTACAAACTCGGGCTGGTAGCAGCCCTCGACTGGATTGCCGATGAGATGCGTCATGTGTACAAGCTTGAAGTGCACACCAAGGACGATGGCACACCCAAGCCGCTCGAGCACGCCGTCAGCACCACGCTGTTCCGTGCCGTGCGCGAATTGCTCATCAATGTTGCCAAGCACGCCGATGTTACTTCGGCCAGCGTCACCACGGCTCGCGGCGCAAACGACACCCTTTTCGTCACGGTGAGCGATGCCGGCATCGGATTTGAACCCGGTGCCGTCCAACCGGTCAGCGGCGTGTCCGGTTACGGGCTGCTTAGTGTGCGCGAACGCATAGGCTTTCTTGGCGGCGAAGTGGCATTGCGCAGCAAGCCGGGCGAGGGCACCTCGGTCACCCTGACCGTGCCAATGCTGCCGCCCGCCGCAGTGGCGGCAAGCGCGAAAATGAAAAAGGGAGGCAAGCGATGAGCATCCGCACATTACTGGTCGACGATCACACCATGTTCCGCCAGGCGCTGCGCGTGATGCTGGAACTGGAAGAAGGCATCGAGGTGGTCGGCGAACTCGGCGATGGCAGCAAGATCGTAGAGACCGTCGCGCTACTCAGGCCCGATGTGGTCACCATGGACGTCAGCATGCCCGGGGTGAACGGCATTGAGGCGATGCGCGCCCTGAGGGCCAAGCATCCGCAAATAAAGGTCGTCGCGCTGTCGGCCTCCAACTACAAACAGTTCATCATCGAAATGATGGGGGCGGGCGCCATGGCCTATGTTGTCAAGTCGGCGGCCGGCGACCAGTTGGTCTATGCGATCAACAGCGCCGCAAAGGGCAAGACTTACCTGTGCCCCGAGTCGGCGACATTGCTGGTCGACTCCAACGGCCTTGGCCCCGGCGGTGCAACGACGCCGATTGAATCAAGGCGCCTCGCCCGTCGCGAGACCGCCGTATTGCAGCTTCTGGCACAAGGGAAAAGTTCGCCGCAAATCGGCAAATTGCTGCACATCGCCTCGAGCACCGTCGACGTGCATCGCCGCAACATCATGCGCAAACTCGAGCTGCACAATGTCGCCGAACTGACCAAGTACGCCATACTCGTCGGCATCGCCGACCTGTAAGAGGGCAAGTGCGCGGTGCGTGTTGAAACTGAAACGCCCGCGCAATGACCGAGACATTAGCCGCTTTACCGGTATCCATGTATTCGCGATGATTTATTTATAAGATAGTCTGGCCCTGTGCACTTCAAACAGGCGACTAAGACATGTCTTCGTGGAATTTTTGGTTGATCACACTGCTGTGTTTCAGCCTCGGTCTTATCGTTATTATTTTTCTTCACCTGAGTTCTCAGTTGGAAAAAGAATGGCGCGACGGGCGCACAGGTTCTCGGGACAATCATCGCGACAATCAACCCGATCGGCCGCCCTTGCGCGACCCTGATTTGCGCTAAGGGCCTGGCGCCACTAGCGGCCCACCCGGGCCCGGCCAGGTCTATTTTCCGGAGAGCAAAGCCTTGAGGTCGGCCACCAGCGGGCCGGTATCGCCACCATGGCGCACGAACAAGCGCAAGCGGCCCAGCGGATCGAACACATAGCTGCCCGCGGTATGGTCCATGGTGTAGCTGTCGGCTGTCTTGCCCGGCACTTTTTGGAAAAATACCTTGAAGTCCTTGGCGGTTTTTTGCGTTGTTTCAAGATCGCCGTACAGACCAAGAAAACCCGGGTCAAAGGCCGGCACATATTGGGCCAGCAATTCGGGCTTGTCGCGCTCCGGATCAATGGTGACGAACAAGACCTGTACGCGCTTGCCCTCTTCGCCCAGATATTCTATGACATGTTTCATCTCGACCATGGTGGTCGGACAAACATCGGGGCAACGCGTGTAGCCGAAAAACATCACGACCGCCCTACCCTTGAAGTCGGCTAGGGTGCGGACCTTGCCGCTGTGGTCGGTGAGCTTGAAATCCTTGCCATATTCGGCACCGGTGATATCGGTGCTGTTAAATTTTTGGCCCGAAGGGGCGCAGGCGCACAGCAGTGCGGTCATTGTGACCAGGGCGAGGGCGAGGGCGAGCCGAACGCGCATCGGTTTGCTTTGCGCTTCAGGCAAAGTAGTGATCGACCAGCAGCGCCGCAAACAGCAGCGAGAGGTAGAGGATGGAATAGCGAAAGGTGGTGCGCGCCAGCGCATCACTGTAGCTGATAAAAATACGCACGGCGTACCACATGAACACCAGGCCGAGCACCACCGCCGAAACGAGATAAATCCAGCCGCTCATGCGATAGACAAAGGGCAGCAGGGTGGAGGCGACCATGATGATGGTGTAGAGCAGCACCTGCAGGCGGGTGAATTTTTCGCCATGCGTCACCGGCAGCATCGGCAGGCCGGCCTTGGCGTATTCCTCGGTGCGGTACAGCGCGAGCGCCCAGAAGTGCGGTGGCGTCCAGGTGAATATGATCAAGAACAGCAGCATGGCATCGGGCGTAACGCTGTCCGTCATGGCCGCCCAGCCCAGCACCGGCGGCATCGCACCCGATGCGCCGCCGATGACGATGTTCTGCGGCGTCGCCGGCTTGAGGATGACGGTGTAGATGATGGCGTAGCCGACGAAGGTGGCGAGGGTGAGCCACATGGTCAGCGGATTGACCCAGATATTGAGCAAACACAGGCCGGCTCCCCCGACGATGCTGGCGAAAACCAGAGTTTCGATGGAATTGACCTCGCCCAGTGGCAGCGGACGCCCGCGCGTGCGCGCCATCAGCGCATCGATTTTCTGTTCCACCAGGCAATTGATCGCGGCGGCTGCGCCGGCAACAAGGGCTATGCCCACGGTGGCCGCCAGCAGCGGCACCAGTGGCAGCGCCACACCGGCCGGCACCGCCAGCAGCATGCCGATCACGGCACAAAAGACGATCAGCGACACCACACGCGGTTTGGTCAGCGCGTAGAACTGCCGCAGCCGGTTAAACAGGCCGCTGCGGTGTTGGCTGAGGGGGACGGTTTGATTCATGCGGAGCCCGGACTTACGCAGGCACGGGGGGCGGAAAAGAGGCGAAAGTTTATCACGACCATGCTCATCAACAGCAGCGCCGCTCCGGCATTGTGGGCGGCGGCTAGGTAGAGCGGCAGTTGTAATGCGACGATGGCAAGGCCTATGCCGACCTGCAGGCACAGTAAAGAGAGCAGCGCAATCCCGAGCGAGCGCAGTGCACGTTGCCCGAGCAGTTTTGAGCCGAACCATCCGAGTAGCAAAAACAACACGAGCGCCCCGAGGCGATGCATCCAGTGGATCGCCGTGAGCGCCTCGAGGCTAAGGAATTCGCCATCGGCCGTCTTGCCCAGATCGCGCAATAAGGTGAAGCCATGGCCCAACTCCATCGGCGGGACGATCTGGCCTTTGCACCAGGGCAGGTCTGGACAACCCATGGCCGCGTAGTTGGTACTGACCCATCCGCCCAGGGCGATCTGGCCAACAAGCAGCGCCAAGGCAATGGGCGCGGCGCGGGTGAGCAAGGGCGGCAGGGTCTTCGCATCGATGGCCGGCCAGTTCATTTGGCGCGCCGACAGCCAGGTGAGCAAGGACAACACCGTCATGCCGCCCAACAGGTGGCCGGTGACGATCAGCGGCATCAGCATCATGGTGACGGTCCAGGCACCAAACGCGCCCTGCAGGCAGACCGCCACGAACAAGGCGGTCGCAAGCCACGGCGACTGGCCCAGTTGGCGGCGCTTGAGCCAGGCCAGCGCGGCGATGACTATGATCAGCAGTCCGAGCAGCTTGGCGATATAGCGGTGGAACATTTCCTTCCACGCCTTGGCCATGGAAACCGGTCCGCCCGGTTGCGCCGATTCGGCTTTGGCGATTTCTTCGGCCGCGTGTATCGGCGTCAGTTTGCCGTAACACAGCGGCCAGTCGGGGCATCCCAGCCCGGCGTCAGACAGACGGACAAAGGCACCGACCACCACGACGATGAAGGTAAGAACGGCGGCAGCGAAGATCAGTTTGCGGAACATGCCGGGGGCGGGCCTAGCCAATGCGCGAAACGCGCAGCAGGCGTTCGATGTCTTTTTTAATACGCGACGGGTCGGCGTCTTTGGGGAAGCGCATCATCAGATTGCCCAGCGGATCGACCAGGTAAATGTGGTCGCGCCGCAGGCCGCCGGGGGAAGGCACGGGAAACTGTCCGAGCAGGGGGCTGCCCGCAGCGCGCACCATGCGCGTGCCATCGAAGGCACGCATGACCGTGGTGTCGAGCTGCGCCGCGTCATCGATCAACCATACGCGCTCGATGCGGTCCATTTCACGGCCCTGGGTAAGGCGCACCTGGCGCATCTGGTAGAGCTTGATCTGGCAGGCCTCGGGGCAGGCGCCACTATCCACTTGCAGCATGACCCAGCGGCCCTTCATCTCCGCCAGGCGAAAGGGCTTGCCATCTAGCAGCGGCAGTGCTGTATCGGGCAAAGAACGCGCCTCGATCAGTTCGCCATAGTTCATGAGTTTTCCCGGCGGAAAAACAAAAAATGCCAGCCACGCAGCAACCACCGGGGCGGCACAAATGGCCATGACGAGCATGGCCTGCCGGCGCCCGCTGCGACGGCGGCGCTCAAAATCGGCGCGCTCGGGGCCGGTGTTGGGGCTAGGATTTTTTGCGGAAGTTGAGGAGAACATAGAGGACCAGGATCAATACTGCGATTGAATACCACTGCAAGGCATAGCTGCGATGTTTGTCTGCGCCCAGGTTGGGCGGCTCCCAGGCCCGTTCCAGGCCGTCTTTCGTATCGTTCGTCTGCTGCATCACCACCGGCTGCAAATCCAGACCCGTCGACGCGCCGGCGCGTTCCAGCGTCAGGTTCTGCCACACCCGTCCATCCGCTGCGGCAGCGTCTTTGCCCAGTTCGACAAACCGCGCCGTCGGCACCACCGCGATCCCTTCGAGTTGCTGCAAGCCGGACGGCGTTTCTATGGCCGGCAAGACCTCGCGCCGCGGGCCGGCAGCAACCCAGCCGCGATTGACAAGCAGCGCAATTTGCCCGCCCTCGAGCCGCAGCGGCGTCACCACCTGGTAGCCCGCCCTGCCGTGGGCGACCTTGTTGTCGAGCAACACCGTTTTTGCCGCGACAAACTCGCCGCGCGCGCTGATGCGCGCCCATTCGTATTGCTCCACGTCCACCTTCTTTACGGGCAGCGCCAGCATCACCGTCTGGCGCGCATCGAACAGCGCCTGGCGCGCCAGCTTTTCGTCGGCACGCCGCATTTGCCAGTTACCCAGGGAAACCAGCAAGGCCAGCCCCGCGATGGCCAGAAGAGTGGGGGCAAACCCGGGACGAAAGCGCCTACCCTCTGCCGTCATTCGACACAGGCCTTTTGTTCCGTTACCCTGCAATCCATGCGCATTGTCGTCCTGATATTCATCATACTAATCATCGGCAGCCTGGGCTCCGCCCTGTTCTACATGATGAAAGACCGCGAGCCCGGCTCGACCCGCATGGTCAAGGCCCTGGCGCTGCGCGTCGCCTTTTCAATCACGCTGTTTCTGCTGCTTATGGCCGGATTTCACTTCGGCTTCATCACCCAACGTCTGGGCTAGTCCGCGAACATCTGATAGACAGCGACACACTGCCACGGTTCAGCGGCCGCGTGCCTTTAACAGGCCGCTTCAGCCACCCACCATAACCACCCACCATAGTCACCCAGAAACGCCTCAGGCCACAGCACGGCCACCAGCGAAGCGCTGTCCCGCCACACACCGGCCGGCACATCTGATCTTGCAAAAAAAACGCCGCACTATGTGCGGCGCTTAAACTCCCTTCATCCCGATACCGCTATGGGCGGGTACCTCCTCCTGTTATTCCTTATAAACCAACCCGTGCGCGGCACAAGGGGCGGGCTTTACAGCCAGTAGACCACCACAAACAGCAGCAGCCAGACAACGTCGACAAAGTGCCAATACCAGGCCACCGCCTCGAAGGCAAAGTGCTGGTCGGGCTTGAAGTGGCCGGCGATGCAGCGGAACAAAATAACCACCAGCATGATCGTGCCGACGGTCACATGAAAACCGTGAAAGCCGGTCAGCATGAAGAAGGTCGAACCATAAACGCCGGTAGTCAGCTTGAGGTTGAATTCCGAGTAGGCGTGCGAGTATTCGTAAACCTGCAGCGACAGGAACAGCGCGCCGAGGGCAATCGTCGCGAACATCCAGAGGATGAGCTTGCTGCGGTCGTTCTTGAGCAGCGCGAAGTGGGCGAAAGTCAGCGTCACACCCGAGGTGAGCAGCAGCGCCGTATTGATCGCAGGAATGCCCCAGGCGCCCATCGGCGTGAAAACGTCCTTGAACGCCGGGCCGGCCGACGGCCAGGCCGCGGTGAAATCAGGCCACAGCAGCTTTTGATCCAGCTCGGCAAGCCATGGCACCGACAGTTGCCGGGCATAGAACAAGGCGCCGAAGAACGCGGCAAAAAACATCACTTCAGAGAAAATGAACCAGCTCATACCCCAGCGGAAAGAAGTGTCCTCCCATTTTTGGTATTTGCCCGCCTCCGATTCGCCGATCACATCGCCAAACCACTTGACCATCATGAAAATCAGGATGGCAAACCCGGCCAGCAGCAGCCAGGCACCCATGCCCGCACCGTTGAACCAGCCGGCCGCGCCAAGGGCCATGCACAACAGCGCCACGGATCCAAAAATCATCCAGTGCGAAGGTGCCGGTACAAAATAATGCTGAGCTTTGGTGCTCATGGGTTTCTCCCTTTAAATCCGTTTAAGTCTGAGTTAAATCCGCAGGTCAAGTCGTCACGCTACTGATGACAAAACGCACCAGCAGCAATATGGTGGTGATGAACAAGGCGGCGCCGATGAGGCCGGCGACAATGACCTGCGCCGGGGTGATGCGCACGGTATCGGCCGCGTGTTCGGTACGCTTGCGTATGCCAAGGAAAGACCAGAACACCGCCTTGGCGACGGTCAGGGCACCGGCTTTTTTCGTGCCGGCCGGCTGCGTGTCCGCCATTGCGCTCATCCCTTGTTGCCTTTCGCCGTGCCGCTCACTTCAAAAAAAGTGTAGGACAGGGTCAAGGTATTCACATCCTTGGGCATATCCGGATCGATGACGAACACCACCGGCATCAACCGCGTCTCGCCGGCGGCAAGCGTCAGTTGCGTGAAGCAAAAACAATCGAGTTTCTTGAAATACTTTGCCGCCGCCGCCGGCGCGTAACCGGGAATGGCCTGGCCGGTGACCGGACGCTCGAGGGTGTTCTTCACCTCGTACATCACCTGCGTCACCGCGCCCGGATGCACCGCCACGTGGCGATCGACCGGCTTGAAGGTCCAGGCGAGGCGTTGCACATTGGAATCGAATTCAATGGTGACCGAACGCGTGGTGTCGACCTGGGTATTTTTTACCACCACCTCGTCGGCCTGGAACAGATTGCGCATTCCGGTGACTTCGCAGATTTTTTCGTAAAACGGCACCAGCGCAAAACCAAAGCCGAACATCGCCAGCGCCACCACCCCGAGCTTTTTCAGCAGCAGGCTGTTGGCGGCGGCGGCGACGGACTTGACGGCGGGGGCTTGTGCGCTCATGGCGATTTTGCGTCGCGGGTCAGCGGATAAACACGTACTTGAGCACGACAGTCAGGAAAAACACCAGCGCCAGCGCGGCCAGCATGAGCCCCGTCTTGAGGTTGGATTTTTGCGATCCGCGGGGCATGGCCTGCAATTCACTCACCGGCATCATTTAACGACCGGTGCCTCTTCAAAGGTGTGGTACGGCGCCGGGCTCGGCAGGTGCGTCCACTCGAGCGTATCGGCGCCTTCCCATGGGTTGGCCGGAGCCTTGTCACCCTTGCGCAAGAACGCGACCTTGATCAGCACCCACAGGAATATGAGCTGGGTCAGACCGAAGCCGAAAGCGCCGACGCTGGCGATGGCGTTGAACTCGGTGAACTGCGTCGCGTAGTCGGGGATGCGCCGCGGCATGCCGGCAAGGCCGAGGAAGTGCATCGGGAAGAAGGTGAGGTTGAAGAAAATCAGCGACAGCCAGAAGTGCCACTTGCCCAGCGTCTCGTCGTACATCAGTCCGGTCCACTTCGGAATCCAGAAGTAGGTTGCGGCGAAGATGGCGTAGAGCGAGCCTGCGACCAGCACGTAGTGAAAGTGCGCCACGACGTAGTAGGTGTCCTGCAACTGGATGTCCACGGGCATGATCGCGAGCATCAGGCCGGTGAAGCCACCCATCGAAAAGACGAAAATGAAACCGACTGAAAACAGCATAGGTGTCTCGAAAGTCATCGACCCCTGCCACATGGTGGCAAGCCAGTTGAACACCTTCACTGCGGTGGGCACGGCGATCAGCACCGTGGCGTACATGAAGAACAGCACGCCGGCAGCCGGCATGCCGACGGTGAACATGTGGTGCGCCCAGACAATGAACGAAAGAATGGCGATGGAGGATGTCGCGTAGACCATCGACGAATAACCGAACAGCGGCTTGCGCGCAAAGGCCGGGATGATCTGCGACACGATGCCGAAGGCCGGCAGAATCATGATGTAGACCTCGGGATGGCCGAAAAACCAGAAAATATGCTGGTACATGACCGGGTCGCCGCCGCCTGCCGCGTTAAAGAACGAGGTGCCGAAATGCCGGTCGGTCAGGGTCATGGTAATGGCGCCGGCAAGCACCGGCATCACCGCGATCAACAGATAGGCGGTGATCAGCCAGGTCCACACAAACAAGGGCATTTTCATCAGCGTCATGCCGGGGGCGCGCATGTTGATGATGGTGGTGACGATATTGATCGAGCCCATGATGGACGAGGCGCCCATGATGTGCAGCGCGAAAATCGCCAGGTCCATGCCCGGCCCCATTTGCGTCGACAGCGGCGCGTAGAGCGTCCAGCCGGCGGCGGTGGCGCCACCAGGTACAAAAAACGAAATGATCAACAACAGCGCGGCAACGGGCAACAGCCAGAAGCTCCAGTTGTTCATGCGCGCAAACGCCATGTCCGGCGCGCCTATCATCATCGGGATCTGCCAGTTAGCAAAGCCGACGAAGGCCGGCATGATCGCGCCGAACACCATGATGACGCCGTGCATTGTCGTCAACTGGTTGAAAAACTCCGGGTTCCACAACTGCAGACCGGGCTGGAACAACTCTGCGCGGATGCCCAGGGCCAGAATGCCGCCGATGAAGAACATGCTCAGGCTGAACCACAGGTAGAGCGAGCCGATGTCCTTGTGGTTGGTGGTGGTGACCCAGCGCATCAGCCCGCTGGGGTGATGGGCATGGTCGCCATGGTCATCATGCCCATGGCCTTGCGTGTCGATGGCTGCGCTCATAAAATTCTCCTGGAAGCTAATTCGTTCACTCTGATTCGTGTTCTTGCTGATTACTTGCGCGCCGCTTTGACCTCGGCTGGCAGGACCATGTCTTCCTTGGCCTTGTTGCCCCAGGCATTACGGCTGTAGGTAATGGCCGCGGCGATGTCCACATCGGACAACACGTTCTGCGCCGGCATCACCGAGGTGGCCGTGAACTGGCCCTTGCGGCCGTTCAGCACCAGCGCGATTTGATCGGCCTTGGTGCCGAGAACAAGCTTGGAGTTCACCAGCGACGGGAAGGCGTTGGGCACACCGGCACCGTTGGCCTGGTGGCAGGCGGCGCAGTTGTCGTTGAACACCTTTTCGCCGCGCGTTTTCAACTCGGCCACATCCCACGTCTTGCTCGGATCATCCGCCGCGGCGGCCAGGAGTTTTTTCTGCTCGCCAACCCAGGCGGTGTACTTCTCGGCCGAAACAACGTTGACAACGATGGGCATGAAGCCGTGTTCCTTGCCGCACAACTCGGAACACTGGCCGCGATACGTGCCCTCCTTGTCGGCCTTGAACCAGGTGTCACGCACGAAACCGGGAATGGCGTCCTGCTTGACACCAAAGGCGGGCACCGACCAGGCGTGAATGACGTCGTTGGCGGTGGTGAGAATGCGCACCTTCTTGCCCACCGGCACAACCACCGCGTTGTCCACCTCAAGGAGGTAGTTTTCGCCCTTGGGCGCGCCGTTGCGGATCTGGTCCTGCGGCGTTGACAGCGCCGAGAGGAAGGAAATGCCCTCGCCCTCACCCTTAATATAATCGTAACCCCATTTCCACTGATGGCCGGTGGCCTTGATGGTGATATCGGGGTTGGAAGTGTCCTTGAGGCTGAGCACGGTCTTGGTCGCCGGCCAGGCCATGCCGACCAGGATAACGAGGGGGATCACCGTCCAGATGATCTCCACCGTGGTGCTTTCATGGAACTGCGCCGCTTTGGCGCCCACCGATTTACGGTGCTTGAAGATCGAATAAAACATCACCGAGAACACCAGCAAAAATACGATCACGATGATGATCATCATCAGCGTATGCAGCTCATAGATTTCGCCGGCGATGCGCGTGACGGGCGGCTGCAGGCTCATTTGGTAGGCGGCCGATGCGATCGCCGGGAAAAGCGCCAGGAGCGCTCCGATGAAAATTCCCTTCTTGGTCATGCTTGCCTCGTTCTCTAGTAGCTCGTTAATCTGTGCTTCAGTTCGGTCGCCAGGGCCTTGCGCCTGCCCCGGTCCAGATGGCGTCCGATCTCCAGTTCCCTGCCCCGCTCCCGGATGGCCAGGCGCAGCGTTCGCGGCGCCTCTTCCACGACCAGTCTTGTCCAGGCCGGGTTGAAGCGATATTCGGTGTTGCGTCCCGCCTCGTGCAAGCGCACGGTCAGCAGGCCATTCTCA
This sequence comes from Bordetella parapertussis, assembly GCA_945892985.1. GTDB lineage: Bacteria > Pseudomonadota > Gammaproteobacteria > Burkholderiales > SG8-39 > CAITSH01. The sequence continues at coordinate 74,970 of CAMDDU010000005.1, read as the reverse complement.
AGTTCTATGCTCTCGTGGTCGGCGGCATGCCGTCCCACGAGGTAAAACGCCACAACCAGCGCCAGCATCTCGATCACTGCAAACGGCAGGATCATCCATGCCCCGAACCACGCAAACGCCGCTGCGATGCCCAAACTGAGCATCATCATCATTGCCAGCAGCCGCAGACAGCCTTGGGGGGAGATCGAGCAATTGCGCTTAACGGTAAGACTGAAGCTGGAGCAGCGTTTCGGGTTTTCGGCGTGTTCGTTCATCCAAGCCTTGCAGGCGCGCTGGTCCGCTAAAAATACCGCACTAAATTAACACACTAGGCCCCGCCCCGGCAAGTTTTACCAGCGTTTTACAGTGGTGAGAACGGCTCTCAACTCTGCCTTCGGCGGGGAAAATCGAGCTTGACAACAGCCGGCTTGGGCGTCCTCGGCACACCCTTCCAAGCATGCCCATAGATGACTTCGAAGGATGCCGGCAAGCGTCCGTCCGCACCGGCGCCATGCTGGCGCGCCTGCTCGTAGGCGCTCGCCATGCGCTGCCATCGCGCGCGGCCGGTCAGGCCGCGATGGCGCGACGCGAGGGCATTGGCCTGCCCGCTCGCACGAAGGTCGCGCACCAGCGCGTTCACATCGGCATAGGTGAGGGTGAGCATTTCCATGTCCATCACCGGCGTGGCAAAACCACTGGCCGCAAGCATGTCGCCAAGATCGTGCATGTCGGTGAAGTCATGCACGTGCGGGTGAGCGTCCGCCTGGGCGAAAGCGGCGCGCAACTCGCGCAAGGTGTCCGGGCCATAGGCCGAGAACATCAGCAGGCCGCCGGGCTCGAGCACGCGGGCAAATTCACGCAGCGCCGCCTGCGGCTCGCCGGCGAATGCGATGCCGAAATTCGACCAGACCAGGCCGCAGCTGCCCGTGGCCAGCGGCAGCGCGCGCATGTCGGCGCAGACGAACTGCGGGTTGCGCCGTCCGAACAGCGCGCGCGCGCGCTCGCCGACGCTTGCCGCGGCAAGCGCGCCGCGCAGCATGGCTTCGGCGGAATCGACGCCCACCAGTTGGGCGGCCGGATAGCGGCGGCCCAGTTCGCGCAAACCGGCGCCCGGTCCGCAGCCGGCGTCGACGATGCACCCGGGTTCGAGCTTGACATAGTCGAGGCGCTCAAGCATGCGCCGCTCCACTTCGCGCGCCAGCACGGCCGCTACGGCGTAAGTCGGGGCGGCGCGCGCAAATTGACGCCGCACCTGGGCATGATCGAGTTCGGAAAAAGGCTTGTCCACGGCGTGCAGTGTAACCAAGTGTAGGAACGCGCCGCGGCAATCGCACCAAGCGGCACGCTGGAAACCCGCATCTGGCGCGCATTTCCAGCGTTTTCAGCCTTTCCGGCTTTTGCTGCGGCATCGTACTGCGGCGCCCGATACGGGGCGGGTCGGCGCGGGTCGGGGCGGCGCGCTATTCCGACTGTATGCCCAGTTTGTCCAATAGTGCGCGGTCACGCGCGGCCTCGGGGTTGCCGGTGGTGAGCAGTTTGTCGCCATAAAAAATGGAATTGGCGCCTGCCATGAAACACCAGGCCTGCATCGCCTCGGGCATTTGCTCGCGTCCGGCCGACAGGCGCACATAGCTGGCCGGCATGCTGATGCGCGCTGCGGCGATGGTGCGCACAAACTCGGTCCAGTCAAGTGACTCGGTACCGGCGAGCGGCGTGCCCTCGACCTGCACCAGATTGTTAATGGGCACCGACTCGGGCGGCGGATCAAGGCTCGCCAGCTGCGCGATCAGGCCGGCGCGCGCCGCGCGTGATTCGCCCATGCCGACAATGCCGCCGCAACACACGTTCAGTCCGGCGCCGCGCACCCGCTCGAGGGTGTCAAGGCGATCCTGGTAATCGCGCGTGTGTATGACCTCGCCGTAAAACTCCGGCGCGGTATCGAGGTTATGGTTGTAGTAGTCGAGGCCGGCAGCGCGCAATTGCTCGGCCTGACCATCGCGCAGCATGCCCAGCGTGGCGCAAGTTTCAAGGCCGAGCGCCTTGACCTCGCGCACCATCTCGAGCACCGGGTCAAGATCTCTTTGTTTCGGGCCGCGCCAGGCAGCCCCCATGCAAAAGCGCGTGGCACCGCTTTGCTTGGCTGTCCGGGCGGCGGCAACAACATCCTCGCAACGCAGCATCGGCTCGTCCGCAACGGCCGATTCGTGCCGCGCCGATTGCGGACAGTAGCCACAGTCCTCGGGGCAGCCGCCGGTCTTGATCGACAGCAGGGTCGAGAGCTGGACGCGGTTGGGGGCAAAGTGCTCGCGATGCACTGATTGGGCACGGAACAGCAGATCCATGAAGGGCAAATTGAGCAGGGATTCAACCGCAGCGCGCGTCCAGCGTTGTTCTGTTTGCGGGGCGGGCTTATGGAAATTGACCGTCATCGTGTTCACGCTTACTCTCCAATCGGCTATTCAAATCCTCCGGCAGCCCTCAAAGCTGCCGGCAAAACCACCGGGCGCGTAACCGGTTCCGAATCGAGGCAACGGGAAAAGAGGCGGCGGTGAGGGATCACTCATGCAAAAACTTACGGCGCACAACTTAGGCACGAAACAACAGGCACCAAACAACAAACGTCAAGCAGACACCGCGAAGGCCGTGAAAACGCCATATACGACGTCGCCTTTTACCTTATAGGCTATACCAAGCGAATCAACATCTTGTTGCAGGGAACACGCTCTTGTCAAATTCAGAATCTGCCATTTTCGACATTCGCACAAAAATGATGCACGCCTTGTCCGGTTTGATTGGACAGGACTGCGTGCTTTGCGGTGTCGATTGCCGCGATGGGCTGCTATGCGCCGAATGCGCCGCCGAGCTGCCGCGGCTGCCGGCGCTGCAGCTTTGCCCGCAATGCGCGGCCCCCTCGCCAGCCGGTGCAGTCTGCGGCCGCTGCCTGAGCCATCCGCCGCATTACGAGCGGACCATCGCCGCGTGGCACTACGCCTACCCTGCCGACCGCTTGCTGCAATCGTTCAAATACGGCGCGCGCCTCGCCCTCGCCGGCCTTTGCGCCGAGCATATTGCCGGCGCCGGCGCGCTGCATGCCGACGCCTTTCGCCCCGACCCGGTTCGAATCGACCTGCTGATGCCGCTGCCCCTGCACCCACGACGGCTGCGTGAGCGCGGATTCAACCAGGCAGTGGAAATCGCCCGGCCCCTCGCGCGCAGGCTGGGCCTGCGCATTGACACCTTATCGCTCACCCGCGTGCGCGATACCGCCGCACAGGCGGACCTGCCGCACCCGGCACGGATCAAAAACGTGCGGGGCGCCTTTGCCTGCGGGAGCAAGGTCTCGGGTCTGCGCATCGCCGTGGTGGACGATGTGATGACTACCGGCGCAACCCTAGACGAAGCAGCCATGACGCTCAAGCGCGCCGGTGCCGCGCATGTCGAAAACTGGGTGGCGGCGCGCACCGTGGACCTTCGCCGATGATTGACGTCGTGCTGTACGAACCGGAAATACCGCCCAATACCGGCAACGTGATCCGGCTTTGCGCCAACAGCGGCGCGCGTCTGCATCTTGTCGAGCCGCTGGGCTTTCGCATCGATGACAAGGATCTCAAGCGTGCCGGCCTCGATTATCACGAATATGCCGACATGCGCGTACACAAGGACTGGGGCGCCTGCCTCGCCCACCTTGCCGGGCGCCGTCTGTTTGCGCTAACCACGCGCGGCACGCGCCGGCCAAGCGATGTGCAATGGCACGAGGGGGATGTGATCGTGTTCGGGCCGGAGACGCGCGGCCTGCCACAGCCGGTGCTCGAGGGCTTTGCCCCGGATCAGCGCCTGCGCCTGCCGTTGCGCCCGGGCAACCGCAGCCTCAACCTGTCCAACGCCGTGGCGGTAACGGTGTTCGAGGCATGGCGGCAACTTGGCTTCGAGGGTGGAAGCTAAAAGCCGCCGCGATGCACTTGGCACCCTGCGGGGCGAGCCCGCGCCTGAAACTAAAGTCCTGAACCTGGGGCTAGGCTTCGCTGCGCGGGTCACGCGCGAGCAACTGGCCGACGGCCTCGCGCGGAGGAACGCCGCGGAACAGCACATCGCAAACAGCGTGCGTAATCGGCATGTCGACATCCAGCGCGGCGGCAAATTTCTCCAGCTCACGCGCCGTCTGCACACCCTCGGCAACATGACCCAGTTCGTGCAGGATGTCATCGAGTTTTTTGCCGGCGGCGAGCAGCAGGCCGGTGCGGCGGTTGCGCGACAGGTCGCCGGTGCAGGTGAGAATGAGGTCGCCGGCCCCGGCCAGTCCCATAAAGGTTTCCGGCCGTCCGCCCATGCGCACGCCAAGCCGCGTCAACTCGGCCAGACCGCGCGTGATCAAGGCGGCGCGCGCGTTCAGTCCCAGCCCCAGACCATCGGCAATGCCGGTGGCAATGGCCATGACGTTTTTTACCGCGCCGCCGATCTCCACGCCAACCAGGTCGTCGCTGTAATAAACGCGCAGATTGCGCTGGTGCATTTCGCGCGCCATGTTTTGCGCGAACACGGCATCGCGCGATGCCAGCGTCAGCGCCGTGGGCAGGCCGCGCGCCACCTCAAGGGCAAAGCTCGGTCCGGACAGCACGCCGCAGGCAGCACTCCCGCGCAGCTCTTCGACCACTTGATGGGGTAGTTTGCTCGTCCCGCCCTCAAAGCCCTTGCACGCCCAGATCACGGGTAGCGAAGGCGGCAGCAATGCAAGCGTTTCGCGCAAGCCCGAAACCGGCGTGACAATCAACGCGAGCTGCGCACCCTCGAGCGCCGCATTGGCATCGGCGCTGAGGGCAATGGAAACGGGAAGATCGACATCGGGAAGGTAACGGCTGTTGCGGCGCGTTACGCGCATCGCCTCGGCCTGCGCCGCGTTGCGCGCCCAGAACGACACCTTGTGCCGCCCAGCCATGGCCACCGCCAGGGCCGTGCCCCAGGCACCCGCACCGAGAATGGTGATATTCATCAAAGAGGCCAGTTTCGACGCTGGCGCGGGAACGAGCTCAGAGACCCCAGACCTGGCTGATCCGGGCAAAGCCGGTCTGGCCGTCCCGATGGCGCAACTTAACCCAGCCGCCACCACTCAACTCGGCAAGCTCCAGCGCCACCCCCTGCTGCGCACGAAACACCACCGGCGCCTGCTCCGCGGCAGTGGCGCGAATTTCCGCCACCGGCGCCGTGACCACCACGGTGCGCAATTCGGACAAGGCCTTTTTCTCGACCCATGCCAGATCGCCGGCCCGGTCACGCACCTTGATCCACTGGTCAAGGCTGACCACCACCTCGACCGGCGTGAACTTGGCCACGACAAACAGCTTGCTTGCGCGCAGCGAAGGCGCGTCGAACATCACCACCGCATTATCGGCGATGGAGCGAAACTCGACCGCCCCGGCGGCCCCGGCAAACAGCATCGCCAAGGCGGCGCAAGACAAGCCGATTCGTCCGATGTGCCGGCTGTGCCGCATGCGCTTTTCAGCGCTCAATGCGCGATCTCGATGCGCGACTCTTCCTGCGCCTGCGTGCGCTGCTGGTAAAGCGCATCGAAATTCACCGGTGTCAAGATGACGGGCGGGAAGCCGGCGCGATTGACCGTGTCGGAAATGGTTTCGCGCGCATAGGGGAACAGGATGTTGGGGCAGGCCGTGGCGAGAATCGGCTCGAGATCGCCCTCGGGTATGCCGCGAATCTGGAACAGTCCGGCCTGGGCGGCCTCGACCAGGAACAAGGTTTTCCCGTCGATGCGCGCGGTGACGGTGACAGTCAGCACCACTTCATACAGACCCTCGGTAACGGCATTGGCCGCCGTCTGCAACTGCACCTCCACCTCCGGCGATTCGGGCTGCAGGAAGGCCTGCGGCGAATTGGGCGACTCGACCGACAGGTCCTTGACGTAAATTTTCTCAATGCTGAAAGCCGCTTGTTGTTCCTCGCTCATACCAGTTGCTCCGGGTTGAAGGTTGAAATTGCCACAATTCGTAGTCGAAATTTTGTATTAAAAGCAACCAGCCCCGGGCCCGGACTCAGGCCGCCAGCAGGGGCGCGAGCCCGCCGGCGCGATCGAGCGCCATGAGGTCGTCGCAACCGCCAACGTGGGTGTCGCCAATGTAAATCTGCGGCACCGTACGGCGGCCGGTTTTTTCCATCATTTCGTCGCGCAACTGCGGATCGAGGTCGATGCGCAGCTTTTCAATTTCAGCGACACCCCTTGCTTTGAGCAGCGCCTCGGCGCGCACACAAAACGGGCAAACAGCGGTGCTGTACATCCTTACTTTGCTCACTCAGGCCTCCTGCGAATTAATCTTTTTCATTGACCCAGACTGCTATTTCTCCAGCGGTAAGCCGGCCTGCTGCCAGGCGGCCATGCCGCCGCCCAAGTTGAAGGCCTTGTCAAAGCCGTTCTTTTTCAGGATATCGAGCGCCGCACCCGACCGATTGCCCGCGTCGCAATATACGATCAGCGGCTTGTCCTTGAATTTGGACAACTCGCCGAGGCGGCTTTCCAGCTGCGCCATCGGGATATTGACGGCGTTGAGCACATGGCCCTTCGCAAAATCGGCGTCATCACGCAGATCGACAAGCCCGGCGCCCTCCTTGTTCATCATCAGCGTCGCTTCAAGCGTGCTGACACGCGGCCCTCCGGTACCGCGTCTGATATACGGCCACAGCAGCATGGCGCCGCTGACGGCGGCAACGGCGATGAGCAGTAGATTCTGTGTGTCCTGGAAAAACTTCAAAATATGACTCCTGTTCTGTTACCGAAGACCGAATACCCCGGAACGGGGCCCGACAAATCATCCCTTTTCCCTTGTTTCTTTATCACCCTAGTTTCTTTACCACCTTAGGCTTGTTGCCTTAGGCTTATCGCCTTGGGGTTATCGCCTTGGGCTTATCAGCCTCGGCAAGGCCGAGCCGGTGATTTCCAGCCGTTTTGGCCTCTTGCAGCCGATTCCAGACCGTGCCAATCCGTTATTATAAGCGCCGTAGCCGACGGCAGTTGTCAGCGGCGCATTTGCAACCCCGAAAAAAACAGACATCAGCGCCCATCAATGAAAAAAATCGTATTGCTCCGCCACGGCGAATCAAGCTGGAACCGTGAAAACCGCTTTACCGGCTGGACCGACGTCGGACTGACCGACAAAGGCGTGGAAGAAGCGCGCCAGGCCGGCAGGCTGATGAAAGAAGCGGGCTTCGCCTTCGACGTAGCCCACACCTCCATGCTCAAGCGCGCCATCAAGACCCTCTGGCTGGCACTGGAGGAAATGGATCGCATGTGGATCCCGGTTCACCACACCTGGCGCCTCAATGAGCGCCACTACGGCGCGCTGCAAGGCCTCAACAAGGCCGAGACGGCAGCCAAGTTCGGCGAAACGCAGGTGCTGGCCTGGCGTCGCAGCTACGACGTGCCGCCGCCGGCGCTCGACGCGGGTGACGCGCGCAGCCCGGCGCAAGATGTGCGCTACGCCAGTCTCAAACCGGCGGAACTGCCGCTGACTGAATGCCTCAAAGACACGGTGGAGCGCTTCCTCCCCTACTGGGAAAAAGTCATCGCGCCGCGTGTCATCGCCGGCGAACATGTGCTGATCGCCGCGCACGGCAATTCGCTGCGTGCGCTGGTCAAATACCTCGACAACATCAGCGACACCGATATCGTCGGGCTTAACATACCGACCGGCGTCCCACTGGTCTACGAACTCGACGACCAACTGCAACCCTTGCGCCATTATTTCCTCGGCGATGCCGCCGAAGCCGAAGCCAAGGCCAAGGCGGTCGCCGAGCAAGCCAGGGCACGGGGGTAATACGCGGGAATTCGCCAAGCCGAGGACAGCCACTGTCGGGACTGCGCGGGGCGCGGCAGGAACAAGAACGCCCGCGGCCGCCTGGCCCACTTTGTCCGCCGTGTTCTCGCATCCATCGTTAGCGCCCGGCCTGTCCCGCCTGCCCTACCTGGCATTGCTGCTGTGCCTGGCCATGCTGCTCCTGCCCGCCCCGCAAGCCTCGGCACAGTCCAAAGGCGGCAAGGAAGACCTGCAAAACCTGCGCGGGCGCATCGACAAGCTACGCCACGACATCGCCAGCGCCGAGGGCGTCAAGGGCGAGGCGAGCGACCAGCTACGCGAATCTGAAAAGGCCATCTCGGACGCCAACCGCGCACTGCGCGACCTGGCAACCGACCAGCTGGCGGCGCGCGACGCGTTGCGTGAAATCGCCCTCAAGCGCGGCCAGCAAGAGGGTGATCTTGCCGCCAGCCAGTCACGCCTCGGGCGACTGCTCGCGGCGCGCTACCAGGGCGGCGAACAGGGCTTTCTTCGCCTTGCGCTGGCCGGGGCCGATCCCAACGTGACAGCTCGGGAACTGCACTACTTCAGCTATGTGTCACGCGCCCAGGCGCAGTTTGTACGCACCCTGCGTTCGGGCATCACCCGCCTGCGCGAGCTCGAGGAACTGACGCGCGAAAAAACCCGCGAACTGGCCGAACTCGAATCGCGCCAGCGCGACGAGCGGCGCGCGCTGCTGGCACGCCAGGCCGACAGGCGCAAGCTGCTCTCGAGCATCCAGGGGAAAATCAAGGCGCAGCAGCGTGAAGTGAAGTCGCTCGAGCGCAACGAAGCACGGTTGACGCGCCTCGTCGAAGAAATCGCCAAGGTCATTGCCACACCGTCCAAACCATCCAAGTCCGGCCGCCGCAACGAGCGCCTGCCCGAAGCCGGCGGCCAAGCCGAGAGCATGTTCGCCCGACTCAAAGGCAGCCTGCGCCTGCCGGTGCGCGGCGCGATTGCAAATCGTTACGGAACTTCTAGGGTCGGGGGAGGGCCTAACTGGAAAGGTGTGTTTATCCGCACTGAGACGGGGCAGGATGTAAAAGCAGTCGCGCCGGGCCGTGTGGTGTTTTCGGAATGGATGCGCGGCTTCGGCAATTTGCTGATTCTGGATCACGGCGAGGGATACCTGACCATTTACGGCAATAACGAGGCAATGCTAAAACAGGTCGGAGAACAGGTCAAAACCGGCGATGCGGTCGCCACAGTAGGTGCGAGCGGCGGCAGCCCGGAATCGGGTTTATACTTTGAAATCCGTCATCAAGGGCGCACTGCTGATCCACTTTCGTGGGTGTCGTTGAAGTGATGGTAAAACAGCGCCATATTCAGGCGCTCACGGCGGGCAAAAAGCGGTAAAAAGTCAAGGTTAAGATGCGGCATCCGGGAGTGGATCCCCAGACGGGATCCCCCGGGCGGTTTAAATATCGGAGCACAGGAAATGCGCAACAAATTGAAATCCGCGGGGCTGGTGGCGATCGGTTTGCTGGCCGGCGTCATGCTCTCGCTCAATTTTTCCGCGGAGGCGCAACGCGAGCCCGGACGACTATCGTTGCCGGTCGAGGAACTGCGCTCCTTCGCCGAGGTGTTTGGCGCCATCAAGAGCGGTTACGTGGAAAGCGTCGAGGACAAGAAGCTCATCAATGGTGCCATCAACGGCATGTTGTCCGACCTTGACCCGCACTCGGCCTACCTCGATCCGGAAGCCTTCAAGGAGCTCCAAGTCGGCACGCAGGGCGAGTTCGGCGGCCTTGGCATTGAAGTGGGCATGGAGGACGGCTTCGTCAGGGTGGTTTCGCCAATCGAGGACACACCGGCGTTTCGCGCCGGCCTCAAACCGGGCGACCTCATCATCAAGCTCGACGACACTCCTGTGAAAGGCATGACGCTCAATGATGCGGTGAAAAAAATGCGCGGCAAGCCCAAGTCGCCGATCCGCATCACCATACTGCGCAAGGGCGAGCCCAAGCCGTTTGAAGTCACGCTGATCCGTGATGTCATCCGCGTGCAAAGTGTGAAATCAAAAATGATCGAGCCGGGCTACGGCTATGTGCGCGTGTCCCAATTCCAGGAACACACCACCGAGAATCTGGTCAAGCACCTCAACACGCTTTACAAGGACGGCCCGCTGCGCGGTTTCGTGCTCGACCTGCGCAACGACCCGGGCGGCCTGCTCAACGGTGCGGTCGGCGTGTCGGCGGTGTTCCTGCCGCCCAAATCCCTGGTCGTGTCAACCGACGGACGCACCGAGGACGCGAAACGCAAGTTCAACGCCAGCCCCGAGGACTACCTGCGCGGCACGCGCGAGGACTTCCTCAAGTCCCTGCCCGCCGGCATCAAGACCGTGCCCATGGTCGTGCTGGTGAACGGCGGTTCGGCTTCCGCCTCGGAAATCGTTGCGGGCGCGCTGCAAGACTACAAGCGCGCCACGGTGATCGGTACGACCACCTTCGGCAAGGGTTCGGTGCAGACCATCCTGCCGCTTGGCAACAACACCGCGATCAAACTGACCACGGCGCGCTATTACACCCCCAACGGTCGCTCCATCCAGGCCAAGGGCATCGTGCCCGACGTCGAAGTCGAAGAACCGGGTGCAAGCGGCACGCGCATGCGTGAATCCGACCTGCTGAAGCACCTTGAGAATGACAAGAATGCAGCGGCGAAGCCGGCGGAAAAAGCCACCCCGGCTGCCAAGGCCACTTCAAAAGGCGATGCCAAGGCCGAACCCTCGGCCGAACCGCGCACAGCCCCGATAGAGCCCGCGTCGACCGAAGACTTCCAGTTCCAGCAGGCGATGAACCACCTGAAGGGCCTTCCCGTGATCAAGGCGCCACCGGTGAAGCAGGCCGCCGCCGCCGTAAAGTAATCTGGCAGCAGGCGCAAACAAGGCCGGGCCAGTCCCGGCCTTGTGCATTTTGAGAAATGCTTTCCCAAGCAGGCAAACATCAGCAAACATGAACGCTGCATCATGAAGATCCACACTTGGCCATGAACGACGCACAGCTACTGCGCTATTCACGTCACATCCTGCTACCCGAGATCGATGTGACGGGCCAGCAAAAGATCGTCGCCGCGCACGCGCTGATCGTCGGCGTGGGCGGACTCGGTTCGCCGGCGGCGCTGTATCTCGCCTCGGCCGGTGTCGGCCATATCACACTCGCCGACGCCGACGAGGTCGACCTCACCAACCTGCAGCGCCAGATCCTGCACAGCACGCAGGCCATCGGCCGGCCCAAGGTCGAATCAGGCCTGGCGGCGCTCGCGCGCATCAACCCCGAGGTGAAAGTGACGGCGCTACATTCGCGACTGGCCGGTGCGGAGCTCGACGCGCTGATCGCCAGCTGTGATGTGGTGCTCGACTGCTGTGACAACTTTGCCACGCGCCATGCCGTCAACCGCGCCTGCGTCAAACACAAAAAGCCGCTTGTGTCGGGCGCCGGCGTGCGCTTTGATGGCCAGCTTGCCGTATTCGACATGCGCCGCGGCGACAGCCCTTGTTACCATTGCCTCTTCCCGGAGGACGCCGAATTCGAGGAAACACGCTGCGCGGTGATGGGCGTGTTCGCGCCGCTCACCGGCATCATCGGCACCATGCAGGCGGCCGAGGCGCTCAAACTCATCACCGGCGTTGGCGAATCGCTGTGCGGCCGGGTGCTGCTACTTGACGCGCTCGCCATGCAGTGGCGCGAAATCCGCCTGAAAAAAGATCCCGGCTGTGCAATATGTGCGTCCTGATATCTCACGCTGACGCAGCCCTGTCGCGATGATCAGACTCACCGAACTGAAGCTGCCGCTCGATCACGCCGAAGGCGCGCTTGGGGCGGCGATTCTCGCCCGTCTGGGCATTGGCGCGGACGCGCTCGAGAGCTTCAGCATTTTTCGCCGCGCGCACGATGCGCGCAAACGCTCGGCCATCGCGCTGATCTACAGCGTCGATGCGCAGGTGAAAAACGAGGCGGCGCTGCTGGCGAAATTCGCCGGCGACCCCCACCTCAAGCCAAGCCCGGACATGGCCTATCGCTTTGTCGCCCATGCCACCGGGGCTGCGCAGGGCACGCCGCGGCCGCTGGTAATCGGCAGCGGGCCCTGCGGACTGTTTGCTGCACTGATCCTGGCGCAATCGGGCTTTCGACCCATCGTCCTTGAGCGCGGCAAGGCGGTGCGCGAGCGTACCCAGGACACCTGGGGCTTTTGGCGCAAGGGCAAGGATATCGACCCCGAATCGAATGTGCAGTTCGGCGAAGGCGGCGCAGGCACGTTTTCAGACGGCAAGCTGTGGAGCCAGATCAAGGACCGCAAGCACTACGGCCGCAAGGTGTTGACCGAATTCGTCAAGGCCGGCGCGCCGGCCGAGATCATGTACGTGAGCAAGCCGCACATCGGCACCTTCCGCCTTGTCGGCATAGTCGAAAAAATGCGCGCCAGCATAGAGGCGCTGGGCGGCGAATTTCGTTTTGGCAGCCGTGTCGTCGATCTGAACATCGAAGCGGCGCCGGACACGCCGGGCAATCCGAACGCGCAGGCGCAGATCCGCGGTGTGCGCCTGGCCGACGGCGAAACCATCGCCAGCAATCATGTGGTGCTGGCCATAGGCCACAGCGCGCGCGATACCTTTGAAATGCTGCACGCGCGCGGCGTCTATATGGAAGCCAAGCCCTTTTCCATCGGTTTTCGCATCGAGCACCCGCAATCGGTCATCGACGCCTGCCGCTTCGGCAAATCGGCCGGCAATCCGATACTCGGTGCCGCCGACTACAAGCTGGTGCACCACGCCACAAACGGCCGCGCGGTCTACAGTTTTTGCATGTGTCCCGGCGGCACGGTGGTTGCCGCCACCTCGGAGCGCGGCCGCGTCGTCACCAACGGCATGAGCCAGTATTCGCGCAATGAGCGCAATGCCAACGCCGGCATCGTAGTGGGCATCACGCCCGCGGACTATCCTGGCGGCGCCCTGGCCGGCATCGCCTTCCAGCGCAAATGGGAGGAGCGCGCCTTTGCGCTGGGCGGCGGCAATTACAACGCGCCGGTGCAGCGCGTCGGTGATTTTCTCGCCGGCCGGCCCTCGACCGCGCTGGGCGCCGTCATCCCCTCATACCAGCCGGGCGTGACACCCTGCGACCTTGCCACCGCCCTGCCCGACTATGCCATCGCCGCCATCCGTGAGGCGATTCCCGCGCTCGAGCGCCAGCTCAAGGGCTTTGCCATGGCCGATGCCGTGCTGACCGGCGTGGAGACACGGACCTCGTCACCGCTGCGCATCAGTCGCCGCGACGACTACCAGAGCCTCAATACCGCCGGCCTTTATCCGGCCGGCGAGGGCGCGAGTTACGCCGGCGGTATTCTTTCCGCCGCCGTGGACGGCATCGAAGTGGCCGAGGCCGTGGCACTAGACATCGTCCGCCGGACCTGAGCGCATCAACAACACATTAATGCCAGAAATACCAGAAATGCCCGATCAAGAAACATTGCACAAAATACACGCCGCGCTGTTTGTGCGATGCTGACATTATTCCTTTCACTTTTCTCCAAGCGAGACATCGCATGAGCAACCGTCCTGAAACAAGCGCGGCAACTTATTTCGAACGCACCGAATGCGTCGCCGGCGTGCAAGACATGCGTTTCCAGGAAATGATGCCCGATGTGCTGTCATGGCTTGGTATCACCCGCATCGACAAATTTGTCTCCATGAGCGACATGAAGTTCGAGCCCATCGTGCAGGCGGGCATCCGGGTGGTCGAGCGCGTCGCCATTCCCGATGAGCGCATCCCCGCCGATGCGGTGCCCGATGCCGATGAACTAAAGCTCGCCAAAGGCCGCAAGCTGGACGAGTAAGCCTACGCCGCCATCCCGGGCCACGCGGGGAATCTGCTGTTTATAAATCCGCAAACAGATGCCCACCCCACCTTCCATCCCGTGGATACGCCGGGAATGACGGAACCTATGAAACTGGAACTGACGTGAGCGCCACACCGCAAAAAAAACAAGACCATCGCGACCATCAGCACGATCCCACCGAAGACAATCCCGCGGCACGCGAACTCGCCGCCACCCTGCTCAACGCCGCCGCTGTTCGCCGGCGCTGCCGGCTGTTGTTCGAAGCGGGTCGCCACGACGCGCTGACGCACTTTAGCCTGCACCTGGACAAGCTCGAGCACACGGCAGATTTCGTGCTCGACACCATGCGCGCCGCCTATCCGACGCTGGCCATTCCGTACCACAGCCGCTGGCGCCACTTTGGCGTCGGCGGCGTTGATCGCTGGGCGAAGCTTGCGCCACGCACCGCGGCCGATGCGCGCGAGCAGTTGCGCGTGCAGTTTGAGCTGGCCATCACCAGCGTGCTGCTCGATGCCGGCGCCGGTCCGCACTGGCGCTACCGCGAGGCGGGCGGCGGCGAATACGCGCGCTCGGAAGGTCTTGCGGTGGCAAGCTTCCACCTGTTCGCATCCGGTGCGTTTTCTTCAGCATCGCATACGCCCCTGCGCGCCGACGCCGACAGCCTCGCCGCATTCAGCGAAGACAAGCTCGCCGATGCGTTTCAGGCCGGCGCGGACAATCCGCTCGAAGGGCTGGCCGGCCGCGCCGCGCTGATCCGGCGCCTGGGCGAGGCGGTGCGCACACAAGCGGCCGTTTTTGGCGCACAACGCCCGCGCCTGGGCGCCCTCGCCGACCATTTCATAACACTGTCCAAAGAGGGCGCACTGCCGGCAACGCAGATTCTGGAGACCCTGCTGGTCGCCCTCGGCCCGATCTGGCCCGGGCGCATCGTGCTGGGCGGCATCTCGCTTGGCGATGTGTGGCGGCACCGCCAGGCGCGCACCGGTGATGCAAGCGACTGCCTGGTGCCGCTGCACAAGCTGTCGCAATGGCTTTCGTACTCGCTGGTCGAGCCGCTGGAGCAGGCCGGCATCCGCGTCACCGGCCTCGACGGCCTCACCGGCCTGGCCGAGTACCGCAACGGCGGCCTGTTCATCGACAGCGGCGTCATTGCGCCGCGCAATCCCAGGCTGCTGCTCGAGGCGCTGCCCGCGGACGCCGAGGCGGTGGTCGAGTGGCGCGCCCTCACGCTGATCCTGCTCGATGAAATCGCCAAACCGATTCGCGTGCGACTGGGGCTGGACGCCGTGAGCCTGCCGCTGGCCAAGGTGCTTGAAGGCGGCACTTGGGCGGCCGGACGGCGCATCGCGCGCGACAAACGCCCCGATGGCACGCCGCCGCTCAACATCATCAGCGACGGCACGGTGTTTTGAGCCCCGCCGTTTTTTTCACTTTTCACTCATTCACTCATTCACCGCTTTTCGGGAGCAGATCATGGCAGGCAAGGTCGTATTCATAGATCACCCGCTGGTGCAGCACAAGCTGACGCTGATGCGCCGCAAGGAAACCTCCACCGCCAGCTTTCGCCGCTTGATGAGCGAGATCGGCACCTTGCTCGGCTACGAGGCCACCCGCGACCTGCCCCTGGAGGTGGCATCCATAGAGACGCCCCTCGCCCCGATGATGGCACCGCTGCTGGCGGGCAAGAAACTTTGCTTCGTATCCATTCTGCGCGCCGGCAACGGCCTGCTGGACGGCATGCTCGAACTGGTGCCCTCGGCGCGCGTCGGCCATATCGGCCTCTACCGCGACCCCGGCACGCTAATGCCGATCGAGTACTACCTCAAGCTGCCGCAGGACATCGCCGAGCGGCGTGTCATCGTCGTCGACCCGATGCTTGCCACCGGCAACTCGGCGGCCGGTGCGGTGCACCGCTTGAAAGACCATGGTGTGACAACGATCAAAGTCGTTTGCCTGCTGGCCTCACCCGAAGGTATCGCCAATTTCCACGAGCAGCACCCGGATATCGATCTTTACACCGCCGCCATCGACCAGAAGCTCGACGAGCACGGCTATATCATTCCGGGTTTGGGCGATGCCGGAGACCGCCTGTTCGGCACAAAATAACCCGCGATCGGCGTATGCCTACGCTGGCAACCCTTGCAGGGCGCAACGCGGCGGTGAGCCGAGGCCTCTTCGCAGCCGCCGGGCATACCCCCCCCGCAAAGCCAATACTGGCGCGGGTTTCCAGCCGCCGCAGGTGCTAAATAAAGCGCGCCAAGTCACGGCCCGCCGCGCCCGTTCTTGAAAGCGGGCTCAGTCGTAGCTCGCCACGCAGTCAATCTCGACGTTCACGCCCTTGCGGTGCGGCGTGGCGCCGATGCAGGTGCGCGTGACCTTCTCGCCAGCGAGAAAATCACGGAAGGCTTCGTTAAACACGGGGAAGTCCTCGCCATTGCGCAACACCACGCGCATGTTCACCACATGGCGAAAATCCAATCCCGCGGTGGCAAGAATGCTTTTCAGGTTACTCAAGGTCTGGCGCGTCTGCGCGCCGATTTCGGTGCTGACCACTTCGCGCGTTTTCGGATCGAGCGGTCCCTGACCGGAAACAAACAATAGGTTGCCGGTGCGAATGGCCTGGGCCAGCGGCGAGGGCGTGCTCTTGTCGGTAAAGCCGGTGGTTGGCGCGTCGGGCGAGGTGATGATTTGTTTTGGCATGGTCGAATCCGGTAAAAAAATAAAGAGCAAAAAATTGAGGGCAAAAATACACTACAACGCAACCCCCGCATGCGCGATCAAGGCGGCTACGGGAACTATTCGGGCTTGAGTCCGGAAACACGCACCGCCTTGGCAAACACCTCGAGACTGCCGCGCAGGCTTTCGGCGTAGGCCTCCGGTGTGCTGCCCACCGGGATCGCGCCCAGGTCGCCAAGGCGCTTGACCACATCGGGGTGACGCGTCGCCTTCTGGATTTCGGCCGCCAACTTCGCCACAATCGCCGCCGGCGTGCCGGCAGGCGCAACCACACCGATTTCACCGGCAAAGTTGAAGCCGGCGATGAACTCGGCGATCGCAGGAACATCCGGCGTACGCGAGGTTCGCTTCGCCGGCGTTCCCGCCAGTAACTTCGCCTTGCCGGCCCTGACAAAGGGTTCGACCGCGGCGAGTGTCGAAACGAGCACAGCAACATCGCCGGCGATAAACGCCGGCACCGACTGCCCGGTCCCCTTGTAGGGGACATGCAGGATGTCGGTGCCCGTCGCCACCTTCAAGGACTCCATGACGATGTGGTGCAGGCTGCCGATGCCGGCCGACCCATAGCTCAATTGCCCGGGCTTTGCTTTCGCCAGCGCAATCAGCGCAGGAAGACTATCCACGTTGAGCGAAGGCTGAACCACGATGAACATGGGCGTCATGGCGATGATACTGATCGGGGAAAAATCCTTTACCGGGTCGTAGGGCAGCTTGGTGAAAAGAAACGGGTTGATGGCCAGTTGCGGTATATCGGGCACGAGCAGGGTGTAACCGTCGGCCGGCGCCCTCGCCACGGCCTCGCTGGCGGCAATCCCGCCCGCCCCGGGTCGGTTCTCGATGACAAACTGCTGGCCCATGCTCTCGCCAAGGCGCTGGCCCAACAGGCGCGCCAGCACATCGGGCGCGCCGCCGGCGGCATAGGGCACGATCAGTTTTACCGGACGGTTCGGGTAATCCTGCGCAGCCACACCGCCGCAGTACAACAGGGCGACGACGGCGAGCATTGCCACTCTCAGAAAACCAATGAAATAGGTACCCATGTTTGCTGTTGTTACTCCAAAGTGTTTTAACGGGACCGGCGCCTCAGGATTTGTCATGCGTCCCGAGCCGCGAGGTGAAGCGCAGAATCTGCTCAAGCGTGTTCTGCGCGTTCTGCTCCGAAGGTAGCACGTCCCATAACTGGGCGTCGGGCAGCAGTTCCTTTATCGCCCAGGCCCCGGAAAGCGAGTGCGCCCAGTCGTTCCCCGACATGATGAGGGCGGGTACCTTGATGGCCATCAACTCCGCCCCGCTGGCACCCGAGGGCATGGTGTCGCCAAACAGGCTGTCGCGGCTGCGCTCGACGATATCAACATACCGCGCCAGGTCCTGTCCCACGTACCCGGCGGCGAAAGTCTTATCAACCACGGTGGGCGAACCCCAGGGGCCGATTTCCGGATCCAGAAAAAAATTATCACCGGCGGGCGCGCGCGCAACCACCGCAGCAAAACCGTTCGCGTGCACAAAATCGACATGCCGCCGGAACCACGCGTGCATCGTCGACATCCAGCGGTACCCGGCCACCGGCCAGTGCAGCAGGAGTCCCCTGCACGCCTGCGGATAGCGCACCGCGAGCGCGAGCGCGAGGGACGCCCCCATGCAACCGCCCAGCACAAAGGCCTGCTTCGCGCCCGCAATATCAAGAACGCCCTTCGCTTCCTGGGCGTAGAGATCCCAACTAAGGGGCTCGACGCGCCCGCCGGAAAGACCCGACTCGCGCCGGTCGTAGGCAATGACGGTGAAATGGCGCGACAGGGTTTCCAGCGCATTCATGTCCTTGAACACCCCTTTGCCGCCCGCCGTAGTCCAGCGCGATATCACCGAGCGGAATCCACCCGGGGCGAACAGCAGCAGGTGCGGCCCCCGCCCCTGGACAAGATAATTTATTTTTATTCCGTTGATTGTCGCGAATGGCATGTTCAGAGACCGGGCTGGCAGTGTTGTCAAGCAAGCGCCGCAACCGTCGTCGCGTTGCAGCGCCCCTCAAGGCGAGGCCCGATTCTAATGCCATTCCGCCGCCGTACGCGCCGATGAAATCAACCGGCCGGCACACCCGGCCATCAGAATCGGGGCGACTGACAGTAAAATCAGACCTCACAACACAAGCATCGGCCACACCATGAACAAGACTGAATCCCTCGCTCTCGAGCGCGATGGCGCGATGGTTTTTAACGCCTATCTCGCGGAGCCTGCCACCGGAGCGGCCAAAAAGCCCGCCGTCCTGATTCTTTCGGAAATGTTCGGCCTCAACGGCCCGATGCGTGAACTGGCCGGGCAGTTCGCCGCACGCGGTTACCCCGCCATGGTGCCCAACGTGTTCTGGCGCTCGCAAGTCACGGCCGGGCTGGACTATGAGGGGCCGGAGCGCCAGGTTGCGATCGAGCGCCTCACGACACTCGACTTTGTGCATATTCCCCTCGATTTGCGCGCCGCGGTGACGGCACTGCGCGGCCTGCCGGCCTGCTCGGGCAAGGTCATGGCCATCGGCTTTTGCGCCGGTGGCACGCTTGCGTATCTTGCAGCCGCGCACAGTGGCGTCGATGCGGCCGCGGCTTTTTACGCGCTGGGCATAGGCCGCCACCTCGATGACATCGCGTCAATACACTGCCCGGTGCAGCTCCATTACGGCTCGCGGGACCCGCACGTGCCCATGGCCGAAATCGAACGCGTCAGCAGTGCCGCGGCCGGACACCCATCGATACAAATCCATCTTTACGATGCCGGGCATTCCTTTTTCAACAAGGTACGCCCGACTTACGATGCGGATGCCGCGCGGCTTTCGGCGGAGCGCATAGACGCACTGCTGGCCACGCTCTGAAGGGTGTCGATCAGCGCGGCGGACTGCATCACGGTGCCGATGTTGTTGCGTACCGTGGCAAGCGTGCCCTCATGGCCGGCGCGACTGTTGCTGCCGACGCAGTCCTCGGCGACAACAATGTGGTAGCCGAGAAAAAATCCCTCGCGCAGCGTCGAATCGACGCAGACATTCGTGGCGACCCCGGTCATGATCAGTGTGCGTATGCCGCGCGCGCGCAGCACAGCGTCAAGCGTCGTGCCGTGAAAGCCGCTGTAGTGGTGCTTGTCGGCAATGACATCGCCCGGAGCCGGCTGCAGCGCAAAAAAATCCGCGCCCCAACTGCCCTCCATGCAGCATCCCTCGGTGACGCGCTTGGCAATATGCGCGCCAGTGAGGTACTTGAAATCGTAAATAGAGCGCAGCCACACGATCGCGACGCCGGCGGCGCGCGCCGCATCGATGAGGCGCGCGATGTTGGCGGCGATGCCCGGGATGGCGCTGACATCGTAGCCGCGCTCGCGCTGCAGATAACCGCCTTCGGCGCAAAAATCATTCTGCATGTCCACAACGAGCAGCGCGGCATGCCGCGGATGCAACTGCCCGTCCAGGGTGCGTATAACGGCCGTCACTTTTTCTTCTGCTTGAACTCATCCGGCGCCGGCATCACCGTGCCGCAATGCTTGCAGGTGCGGAAGTCCTCGGAGGTGAAAAAATTCTCGTAGGCACGCGATACCGGATCAAGCCGGTAGTCGGCAACGACGAAGGTCTCTTCATGCAAGAATTTGTCGCACGCAGGGCAGAACCAGTGAAAACGATCGATCTCGCCGGGGCGGCGCATGCGCTCGATGATGAACTGGAAGGACTCCGGGCCAAAGCGCGGCGAATGCGGCACCAAAGGCGGCTGGTACAGGCAGGAACCCTCGGGCACGTGGGCGATGTGCTCCTTGCCATCGGGCGTGCGGTAATGCAGGTTGAGGTCGCCCTTGAGCGAGTACTGCACTTCGTGACTGTTATTGATGTGAAATTCGCTGCGGTACTCGCGACCGCGCGCCACAAACGCCAGCGACTCGGGTTCCTGCCAGACGGCGAAAGTGCGTTTCCCGGTTTCGGTCAGGTAGCGGATGATCTTGGCGAAATCGATGTTGGGCATGTCCATGACAGTGGCGCTGCAAAGCGGACGGCTTTGCATCACCACCGGGACGGCGTCGGTCTTGGGGGCAGAGGGCATTACAGAGGACATGTCGGGTGGCTCCGAAATTAAGTAGTGCTTTTAGGTTCGTCGCGGTCGTGGGCGCGAACCTTGCGGCAGGGCGATGCGCTGTTAGCGGCTGCGCAAATCATGCGCTTGCGCGGCGTGCAGCGTCAAGCGCGTGATGGATGCAGCATCGACGCATCGGCTGGAGATCCGCTCTGGATGCGGCTTTCCGGCGAATGACCGGCAAGCGGAGCGCGGTGCCTGCCGGCTAGTCGGCGGTCGCACCGGACACCTTTACCGCCCGCGCATACTTGTCGATATCGGTGCGGATGATCGCGGCGAAGGCCTCGGGGCTGTTGCCCACCGTGTCGATACCAAGGCCGGCCATTCTCGCCACGAACGCCGGCTGCTTGAGCACCGCGATGATGTCGGCGTTGAGTTTTGCGATCACCTCGCGCGGCGTTCCCGCCGGTGCAACGATGCCGATCTGTCCGGCGAAATCAAAACCGGGCAGCGCCAGCTCGGCGATGGTCGGCACCTCGGGCGCGAGCGGGGAACGCACGGCCGAACTCACCGCCAGTATTTTCGCCTTGCCGGCCTTCACGTGCGGCGCCAGCGAAGGCAATGCAGAAATAGTCAGCGCGACCTGACCGCTGACCAGCGCCGGCACCGCCTGCGCGGCACCCTTGTAAGGCACATGGACGATATCCAGTCCCAGCCCGGCCTTGAGGCTCTCCATGGTCAGGTGATGAATACTGCCCGAGCCGGCGGAGCCGTAATTGAGCTGGCCGGGCTTTGACTTCGCCAGGCGCACCAGGGCCGGCAGGGAGTCGGCCTCGACCGACGGATGGGCCACCAGGAACAGCGGGCCGTAGGCGGCAAGCGTGACCGGCGCAAAATCGCGCACGGGGTTGTAGGAAAGCCTGGCGTTCATGGCCGGATTGATGGCCAGATGCTGCGGGTCGGCGAACAGCAGCGTGTAGCCGTCCGCGGGCGATTTGGCCACCAGCTCACTGGCGATGATGCCGCTCGCGCCGGGACGGTTGTCGACCAGCACCTGTTGCCCCCAGACGGCGGAGAGCTCCTGGCCGAGCAAGCGCGCAACGGTGTCGGACAGCCCGCCCGGCGAAAACGGCACGACAAATTTCACCGGTTTTGACGGGAAGGTCTGCGCCGACGCAAGCGGTGCGACCAACACCAGAACAATCGCGAACAGCGCAAACAAGGCACCCGAACATTTTCTTGAATTCAATGGGACGACTCCTAATAAAAGGCGAATGTGCATGATTCTATTCACCGCAGCGGCACAAGAGCGCCCACGCAAGGCGGGCCGGCGCAGCAGGCGCGGTTACGGGAATTCAAAGTGCATTCTGCGGACTTAGGCCGCCGCGACCAGGCTGCGACCGGTTGAAGTAAAGCGCACCGAGTGTATGGTCGTCAAGGCTTTGCGACCGGATTGACGCCCACGTCCACGAAGGTCGCCGGCGGCGCAAGCTCGCCACCGCAGTCAACGAGCATTTTCACGTCGGACCGGTTTCCTCAGTCGTATTTTTTGACGTCCTCGATGACCTTGTCGTCATTTGGCAAATCGCCCGGACATATCGCACGATCGTGCGCGATCAACCCGTGGTGGCGTCTGACAAACCCACCGGCGAAATCGAGGCGATAGATTTCACAGGTTTTGACGGGGAGGCATTTACCGGAACACTAAGTTCAACCACCGTATTGACAACTGTAAGCAGGGTAAGCAACTCGGCTGAACATTTACCAGATTTAATGACCTAGTTCCTCTTAAAAAAACAGAAACTCGCATTCTTATTCGGGGGCTCGAAAGTCAGCGTCACTCCTCAGCCTGAAAGCCCGAATCTTTCACGGCCTGGCTCCAGACCGCCGAATCGCGCCGGACGATGTCGGCCAGCTGCTGTGGCGTTCCGCCCGTGGGTTCCATCCCCGCCTGGGTGAGTTTCGCCCGCACCTCCGGCAGGGCGATCACCCGCTGCAATTCCCGTGAAAGCCGGGCGGCAATATCGGAGGGTGTTCCGGCAGGCGCAAAGAAGCCGAGCCACAAGGTCATGTCAAGCTGTTCCAGACCCTGCTCGCGAAACGTAGGAATGGTATTAAAAGCTGGATGGCGCGTTGTGCCGCTAATGGCAAGAATATTCACGCGCCCGTCGCGCCAAAGTGGTGCAATAGATGAGTCGACATCGAACACCGCGTCGAGTCGACCGCCGAGCAGTTCGGTCTTCATCGGAGCCGACCCTTTGTAGGGCACATGTATCGGGTCGATACCGGTCGCCCGCGCAAAAATTACCTGAGCAAAATGCGATGCCCCGCCTGCGGCAAACGAGCCGATCGGTACCTTGCCGCGCGCCTTGGCATAGCGCACGAATTCCGCAACGTTCTGCACCTTGGTATCAGCGTTAACCGCCAGCACGAGACGAAAATTGGCACCATGCATCAGCGGCACGAAATCGCGCACCGGATCGAAATTGAGTTTTTTGTTACTGAACGGAAAAATCGTCATCTGCGCGGAGCTGGCGATCAGCACCGTGTAGCCATCGGGCGGGCTCTTTGCGACGTACTCGGGGGCAAGACGCTGGTTCGCGCCGGGTTTAAATTCGACCAGCACGGGCTGCCCTAGGCCGGCGCGCATTTCCTCGCCGACAAAGCGTGCAAGCGTTTCCGAAGCGCCGCCACCGGGCGCAACACTGATCACGATGCGAATCGGTTTGCTAGGAAAGACCGCTTGCCCGTGCGCCGCGCCGCAAAACGCGAGTGCGAGCAGCACCGTCCCAAACGACCGCAACCCGCCCTCGCCGATACCACCCATCCCCGCCTCCCACCGTATTTAGTTGCACTCTAAGCGATACGCGAAATCCATGCGTGTCCGCTCAAGCGTACAATGCGCTCGAATCGAATGTCAAACGCTGGAATGTCGTGGTGCGACCACACCATTGCCGACCTGGATTGAGGTCATTCCGGATAAAGCGGCGCGGCAAAAATAGCGGCGCACGCGCCATCAACCGAGCCGCAATCGCCGCGTTGCAAAAGGCCGCGCGGCCGGATCTGGCGCAAACACCGCTGTTACCATGCAAATACAACGTCCGTGCTCGACGCTTGTCCGACCCACCTTTTTTGCCATAACCATCATGACCGCTCCGCACAGTACTGCTGCCGCCGACACAATCCTGAGCGGCGGAAACATTATTACCATGGACCCTGCCCGCCCCCGTGCAACTGCTATGGCGATCCGCGATGACCTCATCGTTGCCATCGGCAGCGACAAAGAGGTTGAGCGGACTGCAAACGCGCAGACCGTACACCGTAGCCTCGCCGGAAAGACGGTCATTCCCGGCCTTGTCGACGGACATGCGCACATGGACAGAGAGGGGCTGAAAAAGCGCCTGCCCACCCTCGCGGGAGTCCGCTCTATCAAAGCGCTGAAGGAACGCCTGCGTGCCATCGCCGCAACGCGACCAACGGGGACATGGATTGTTACCATGCCCCTTGGCGATCCACCGTTTTACTGGACCAAGCCCGAGATGTTTGAGGAAGGCCGCTGGCCCACCCGGCATGATCTTGATGAAGCGGTTAGCGCGCACCCGCTTTTCATCCTGCCGCCTTGGGGATATTGGCCGGGGCGTGTTCCTCTACACGCATTCGCCAACGGCGAAGCCCTACATTCAGTTGGCATCGATCGCACCACTAAGTCACCCTCCGCATTGCTTGAAATCGTGCACGACGCATCAGGAGAACCGACTGGCATGTTCCTGGAACACGGTCGGATGCCCCTCGCAGAATTCACCCTGTTTCGAGACGCACCCACCTTCACGTCACAGGACAGACTGGAGGCGTTGCGTGAGTCGATGCGCGATTACAACCGTGTCGGCACGACCAGCATCTTCGAAGGACACGGCGTTGCCCCCGAAGTGTTCGAAGCCTATCGGGCGGCTTACGATGGCGGAATGATGAGCGTACGCGCCCATCTGGTTTTGAGCCCTTCGTGGGGCAAGGCGAGCGCCGATGACGTCAAGGCGCTGGCAGGGTCCTGGCTCGGCTGGCTGCGCGGACGAGGCCTGGGCGACAAGTGGCTGGCGGCGAGCGGCGTCTACACCGAAATTGGCGATGATACGGAGCGCCTTCTTCGGGCGGCCTGCGCCCCAAACACAGGTTGGGCCGGTTTTTTGTACGACGCGACGATTCCACACGATGCGGTGCGAGCCCTGGCAATAGAGGCGGCTCGCAACGGTATCCGTGTATGCGGCGTCTGGCAGAACCTGCTTGAGGTTTTTCGCGAAGCAGACCGTGTGGCGCCGATCGCCGGGCAACGTTGGATACTCGGACACCAACATATTCTCGACAGCGAAAAAATTGCGCTCATCCGCGATCTTGGCATTGGCCTAACGGTCCACCCAAATTCACATATCTACAAACGAGGCTCCGAGATCCTCCAACTTGCCGGGTCGGGCCGTGAAAACGACGTACTGCCCATTCGCTCCCTGCTCGCGGCAGGCATCCCTGTGGCACTGAGCACGGACAATGTGCCGATTTCGCTGTTCGGGGCTATCGGGCACTCAGTGGCGCGTATCGACCGCCTTGGTCGACCGATCGCACCGGAGCAGGCGATAAGCGTCGAGCAGGCGTTGCACTGTGCGACCGTCCAGGGCGCCTGGCTTAGCTTCGAGGAAAACATCAAGGGGTCGCTCGCGCCGGGACGTTTGGCCGACCTGGTTATTCTTGATGACGACCCAACCAGCATCGCACCCACTTCGATCACGAACATCGCCCCGCTTGCGACCATGGTTGGCGGACGCTTTGTGTTCGAACGAGAGCCACGACAA
Organism: Bordetella parapertussis; assembly: GCA_945892985.1. Taxonomy (GTDB): domain Bacteria; phylum Pseudomonadota; class Gammaproteobacteria; order Burkholderiales; family SG8-39; genus CAITSH01. Next base: position 49,713 of record CAMDDU010000005.1, on the reverse strand, counting down.
CCAACAGACCCGGCAAAACCGTGACTGCGCTCGGTTGAATTTGCGGTCGACACGAATTGTTTTATGTATACAATGAAAACGGATGGTGCTATTGCTACGCCCTTGCTCACCTTTTTAATCGACCGAATTCCAGCTCTTCATGGCATACATCCCTTATGGCGCTTACTGGAGCACCCCCTTCGCCCGCTGGCAGGGTAGCTTTTCAGAGCTTCACTCGATTGAGTTTGCCGCCCATGTGGCGCGGCGCGAGCTCGAGCGGCGCAACATCGACCCGTCCGTGTTCGACTTGGGCGTGCTCGGACTGACCATTCCGCAGCGCGCGTGTTTTTTCGGACTGCCTTGGCTCACCGGCATGATCGGCGCGGCCAACGTCGGCGGACCGACCATCAACCAGGCTTGCGCCACCTCTGCACGGGGCATAGCAATCGCAATCGACGAAATCGCCGCCTCGCGTGCAAGCTGTGTCCTTGCCGTCATGGCCGATCGCACGTCAAATGGACCGCACCTTTACTATCCCAGCCCGACTGGCCCCGGCGGAACCGGGGGTCACGAAGACTGGGTGCTCGACAATTTCGGCCGCGATCCCTTTGCCCAAGTGGCGATGGTCCGCACAGCCGAGAATGTCGCGGCAAGGTTCAGCATCAGCGCCGCCGAACAGCACGAACTGGTATTGCGCCGCTATTCGCAGTATGGAGCAGCCAAAGCCGGTTTCCACGCGCGTTACATGACGCTGCCGTTTGAGGTGCCCGACGCCAAGTTCAATCGCTCGGTAAGCACCCTTTCCGGCGACGAAGGCATCCACGACACGAATACCGAAAAGCTCTCAAAACTCAAACCACTTGTTGAAGGCGGCACGGTCACCTACGGCGGCCAGACTCACCCGGCCGACGGCAATGCGGCCATGGTCATCACCACGCAAAACTTCGCCCGAGAGCTGTCTCGCCGCCCGGAAATAGAAGTGCGCGTATGCGGCGTAGGTCAGGCCCGCGCGGAAAAAGCCTTCATGCCCTACGCGCCAGTACCGGCTTCAAAAGCGGCCCTTGAGGCGGCGGGTATCGGCATACGCGATCTTGCCGCGGTAAAAACACACAACCCCTTCATCGTCAACGATATCGTTTTTTGTCGCGAGACCGGATACGACGCGCAAAAAATGAACAACAACGGCTGTTCGCTGGTATGGGGTCATCCACAGGCACCCACGGGACTGCGCGCGATCATCGAACTCATCGAGGAGCTAGTCGATATCGGCGGCGGATGGGGTCTGTTCAATGGCTGCGCGGCCGGCGATTCGGCCATGGCGGTGGTCGTCAGGGTCTCGGATACGCGAAAGACTTAGCAGCGTGGACACCGGGGTTCCCAGCGTTGTACACATGCTCAAAGCCGCGGCCGCGCGCGCGCCCGCGGGCGAAGCGCTCGTATTCGGTGATCGCCGGCTCGATTACGCAGCGTACCTTGCCTGTGTGGCAGGGTTTGCGCACGAACTGCTGGCGCTAGGGGCTCGTAACGCCCGTGTGGCCACCTTGCTACCCAATTCGATTGAAGCCTGCGTAGCCTCGTTTGCGATCCTTGCCGCCGGCGCTCAGCACGCCCCCCTAAACCCGATTTACACCGCACGTGAAATCGGCGATATTCTGGTCGATGCCGCGCCGGCGGTCATCATCGTCGACGCATCCCTCGCCGAACTCGCACGCCCCATCGCGCAACGGCTTGGCGCGGCATTCATCGTCCTTGGCGTGGGGATACGCCTGCTTGACCCCTCGACTGGAACGGCGATGTCGCTACCAGAACCGCTACCACGCGCCGATATGCCAGCCCTCTTGCAGTATACCGGTGGCACCACCGGACGCTCAAAAGGCGTAAACCTTTCGCACGGCGCGATTGCCACCAACGTATTGCAACGCGAGGCGCTGCTCCCGATCGCCATGGATCGCGAGCGTGTACTTTGCGTCATGCCGTTGTTCCACTCCTACGCCATGGCGATGGGACTTTTCCTTGCAGTGCACAGCCGTGCCTGCCTGGTTATCCTGCCTCGCTACCGGCCCGACGACCTGATGGCTGCCATCGAGAGCGAACGCATCACATTCTTTCCGGGAGGGCCGACCATTTTCACTGGCCTGATGGCGCACGCTGATTTCTCGCGCACGAACTGGAGTTCGGTGCACACCTGCTACTCTGGCTCGGCAGCGCTTTCAGAAGAGACCCTGCGTCGCTGGCGCGACGCGGTCGGCGCTCCGGTCTATGAAGGCTATGGCCAGACCGAGGCAGGGCCTATTCTTTCGCAGAACCCGCGCGATGCCGCAAAGGCAGGCTCCGTTGGTGTCGCCCTACCCAACACCGAGATCCAGATCGTCGATATCGATTCGGGAGAGCGAGTCCTGCCTCGCGGCGAGCGGGGCGAAATCAGGGCGCGAGGACCCCAGTTGATGTCAGGCTATCGCAACCTGCCCGATGAAACAGCGAAGTCGTTGCGCAACGGTTGGCTTTACACCGGCGACATCGGCGAATTCGACGCCGATGGCTATCTTTACATCAGGGACCGCATGAAAGATATGATCATCGTCGGCGGCTACAACGTCTATCCGCGCGAAATCGAAGATGTGTTGATGTTGGTACCCGGGGTGCAGGAGGCGGCCGTTGTCGGCAGGCCCGACGCCTACAAAGGGGAACTCGTGTACGCCTACGTGTCGCTGCGCCCGGCGCATCTGGTCACACCAGAGGAACTCCTCGACCACTGCCGCAAAAACCTCGCACGCTACAAGCTGCCCGCAGCAGTTGAAATTCTCGACAGCCTGCCCAAGACCACGATCAACAAACTTGACAAACCGCTGCTGCGGCAACGGGCCGCTTTGGTCACTCAGGCCGCGAAAAGATAATCTGTTTTTCAACGTAAAAAGGAGAAGCGTGACATGAACTGGAATCGTATCGTTGGTTTTGCCTTCCTGATGCTGCTTGGTGCGATGTGCCTGCCCGCCTCAGCGCAAGACTTTCCCTCCAAACCGGTCCGCCTCGTTGTGCCTTTCCCGCCCGGTGGCAGCGGCGACATTGCCGCACGCACCGCCGGACAGAAGCTATCCGAGATCTGGGGCCAGCCGGTGATAGTCGAGAATCGCTTCGGCGGAAACACCATTGTCGCAGCGGAGTTGGTCTGGCGCTCGCCGCCGGATGGGCACACTCTACTCATTCCGGTGGATTCGACGCTGACCATGAACCAGACGCTCTATTCCAAACTGCCCTATGTTCCGTCACAATTTCTGCCTGTCACGATGCTGGTGCAACAGCCCCTGCTTTTGAGCGCCGGGCCCAAAAACCCCAACATCAGAAACCTTGACGGCTTTTTGAAGGAGGTCCGCGCCAACCCAGGCAAGATCAATCTGGCGATTGGGGCGATTGTCACCCAGGTCACGGCCGAGCTGATCAAAACGGCCGGCGGCATTGATTTCACCATCGTGCCGTATCAGGGGAGCCCCCCAACCATGAACGCCATTCTCGGCGGGCAGGTTGATTTTTCCCTCAGCGACATCGGATTTTTCTCAGGCGCCCTGCGCGACGGGAAATTGCGCGGGCTCGCGGTTACCGGCCCGCGTCGCTCACCTGCTTTGCCCGACGTGCCCACCCTCGCCGAAGCCGGGCTGAAGGATGTCTCGGTCACCTCCTGGTTTGGAGTGGTTGCGCCGCCGGGGACACCGGCGGCGGTTATCGCAAAACTCAGCACCGACTTTCGACGTGTCCTGCAAATGCCCGATGTGAAAGAACGCCTGATCGGGCTCGGACTTGAGACTAGCCCGATGACGCCGGACGAATTCGCCGACCGGATCAAGTCCGAGTCAGCGATGTGGGAGCGGGTGATTCGCGCGGCAAACATCAAACTCGACTGATATTGGACACCGCAATGCATTTCTCTGATGAAGATGTTGCCCGCATCCTGAAACTTGTCGACGAAACAACTCGCGACGAAATTGAAGTTGAATGGAACGGCGTGGTGGTGCGTGCGACGCGCACCGGGAAGGGTGCGGTTGCATCGGCGTCACCCCCGGGGGGCGGCGAAAATCGCGGACCGGAGGCCCCAAAGAGCGCGATTGCGCAAGGCTGTGTTGCGGTAACCGCGCCGGTCATGGGCACGATTTACCTCAAACCCGAGCCGGGCAAACCGCCCTTCGTCAGTCAGGGGAGCCTCGTGGCGCACGACGATACGCTTTGCCTCATTGAGGTGATGAAGGTGTTCACAGCCGTAAAAGCCGGACAGGGCGGTGTTGTTGAAAAAATTTTTGTCGAGGATGGCCGGCTCGTCGAGTTCGGACAACCGGTGTTTGCCATAAGGCCGCAATGAAACCGGTTCGTCGGGTGCTCGTCGCCAATCGCGGCGAGATCGCCGTGCGTGTCATTTCGGCCTGCCACAAGCTCGGAATCGAATCTGTCCTTGCAGCCTCCGAGGCTGACCTCGACGCGCTGCCGGCGCGACTGGCCGGGCGAGTCATCTGCATCGGCCCCGCCGCAGCGGCGCAAAGCTATCTTCTCGCTCCTACGATCGTCCACGCCGCGCTGTCCGCGCACTGCGATGCCATTCATCCGGGCTACGGTTTTCTTTCCGAAAACGCCGTCTTCGCCGAATTATGTGAAAAAAACGGCGTCACGTTCATTGGTCCGCGGCCGCAGACCATGCATAACCTCGGTGACAAATTGCGCGCACGTGCTCTGGCCAAGCAGTGCGGCATACCGCTACTGCCGGGATCTTCAAGAGTCGAATCGGCCGTACAGGCCGAAGATCTGGTACGGGACATCGGCTACCCCGTCCTGCTCAAGGCGTCGGCGGGCGGCGGTGGCAGGGGAATGAAGGTAGCCACGGACGCGATCAGCCTGCGCTCCGGCTTTGAGACCGCCACCGCCGAGGCCTTGGCTTCATTTGGCGACGGCACGCTTTTTCTTGAGCGTTTTGTTCCCCGTGCACGTCACGTCGAGGTGCAGATTCTGGGCGACGGCGAAGGCGGTATCATTCATCTTGGCGAGCGTGACTGCTCGGTACAACGGCGCTACCAGAAAGTCATCGAGGAGGCACCCGCTCCCGCGCTCGCCGCTGAATTGGTGCAGAAAATTCGCGACGCCGCGGTAAGGCTTGCGAACGCAGCCGGTTATCGCAGCGCCGGCACCGTGGAGTTCCTTGTCGATCCGGAAACTGCTCGCTATTATTTCCTTGAGGTCAATACGCGCATCCAGGTCGAGCACCCTGTCACTGAGATGGTCACCGGAATCGATATCGTCGGCGAGCAACTGCGCATTGCCTCCGGAACCGGATTGAGCCAAAGGCAGGACGGTGTGCGCTTCAGCGGGCATGCCATCGAAATGCGCATCAACGCCGAATCCCCCGCGCACGGGTTCCGCCCCTCCCCCGGCAGGATCGCTGCATGGCGCCCCCCCGTAGGATCACACATCCGACTCGACACGCATTGCCATGAAGGATATCTGGTGCCGCCCTACTACGACTCGCTGCTCGCCAAACTGATCGTGACGGGCTGCGATCGGCCGACCGCCATCGAAAACGCAAGGCAGGCATTGGCGAATTTTGTTATCGAGGGTGTGCAAACCACCCTGCCGTTTCTCGAGCGCGTGCTCGCCGAAGCGGCTTTCCACAACGCTGCTCACCACACACGGTGGGCGGAGGAGTTATTACAACAACAAGACGGAGTGCTGGCATGACAGACAACCTATACTTCGTCGACACCACGCTGCGCGACGGTCCCCATAGCCTGTGGGCGCAGAACATCACGGTCGGGATGATGCTGCCTGTCGCCGAACGGCTTGATGAAGCCGGGTTCAAGGGCATAGAGGTTATGGGATCGGGCCACCTAAAAAAATGTGTTCGCGACCTCAAGGAAGATCCGTGGGAAAAACTGAGCCTGCTCGCCGGAAAAATACGCAAGACCCCCATGGGCTTCATGATGCTGCCGAGCGTGACAACCTTTGATGTGACGCCGTTGCCGGTGCTGGAGGCTTACATCAAGTGCCTCGCTGCGCGCGGCATACGACGCTTTCAAGTCATGGAATCATCCAATGACATGGGAAACCGCATTCCGGAGACGGTCGATTACGTGCGAAAGGCGGGCGGCCAGAGTGCGCTTGCGCTCGTCTATTCAATTTCTCCGCGCCATACCGACGCCTACTATGCGCGCAAGGCGCTCGAAGCTGCAAAGCTGCGACCCGAAGTGATATACCTCAAGGATCCAGCCGGGTTGCTGACTCCAGAGCGGACCACCACCCTCGTGCCTGCGCTGCTCGCCGCATTGAAGGACTTTCCCGGTCAGATCGAACTGCACAGCCACTGCACTACTGGCCTTGCGCCGATCTGCTACCTCGAGGCGGTGAAGCTCGGCATACGCATCGTTCACACCGGTATTCCACCGCTTGCCAACGGTGCGGCCCAGCCGTCGGTGTTCAATGTTGCCCGAAACGCACAGTTACTCGGTTACGCGCCGCAATTGGCGCTGGAATCACTGCGCTCGGTGGGCGAGCATTTCGCGGAAATTGCACGCAACGAAAAAATGCCTGTCGGCGCACCGCTCGAATATGACGTCGAGCAATACCTGCATCACATTCCCGGCGGCGTCATTTCACACCTGCGAAGCCAGGTTGCGCAACTTGGCATGAGCGCGCGCCTGCCCGAAGTGCTGGAAGAGGTGGCCCGCGTCCGCATCGATTTTGGCTATCCGATCATGGTGACGCCGTTTTCGCAGTTTGTAGGGAGCCAGGCTGTGCTAAACATCATGACTGGGCAACGCTATGCCCAGGTATCCGACGAAGTCATCGAATTTGCCCTCGGGCGCTGGGGAAACGAAGCCGCCGAATCCATGGATGCGGGAATCAGGGATCGAATTCTCGACCGCTCACGCGCACGCGAACTGTCCGTCCCACCAGCGGAACCCTCGCTCAAGGACGTGCGAAAACAGCTCGGCGGCGCAAGACTCAGCGACGAAGATTTGATATTGCGGCTGCTTGCGCCCGAGAGCGAAATCGCCACAATGCGCGCCGCTGGCGCGCCACGGCTAGAGTACGCAACCGGGGGAGCCTCATTTGTCAAACTCGTAGCCGCGCTGGCGCGCCGCCGCGATCTACGCAAGGTCTACGTTCGCAGCGGCAATATGGAAGTCACGCTCAGGTAAAGAGTCTGATCAGGCACGCAAAGCACGGCTTTCCCTTATCCGTGCCCTGCAAATTTCCAAACTCTTGAATCACCTTAACGATGATTTCTACATACACACCGATCTGCCCCTAAGTTAGACTAAGTGTGCGCTTTGAGACGCGCAACCAACAACACAAAATCGGGGAAAACATGCGCACAGCAGTCACGTGGACAGGCGGCAAGGATCATTGGACCAGCAGGCAAGCCGGCGCGGACGAAATCAAGCTGTTCATGTGGCAAAAGCCGGCCAAGGCCGGGATCGCACACGCCGGTACCATTCTGTTCGTGCACGGCTCGTCCATGGCCTCGCAACCGACCTTCGACCTGAGCGTGCCCGGCCGGCCCTACTCTTCGGTGATGGACTGGTTCCGCGACCGCGGCTTTGACACCTGGTCGCTGGACAACGAGGGCTACGGCCGCTCGACCAAGACGCGCCCGATCAACGCCGACATCTCCAACGGCGCCGATGACCTGGAGGCAGCCAGCGACTACATCACCAAAACCACCGGTGCGAAAAAGCTGCTGGTCTACGGCATCTCATCGGGCGCCCTCAAGGCCGCGCTGTTCGCGCAGCGCCACCCGGAGCGCGTGGCGCGCGTGGCGCTCGACGCCTTTGTCTGGACCGGCGCGGACAGCCCGACATTGGAACAGCGCAAGAAAAAACTGCCCGAGTTTATCGCCAAGAACCGCCGCCCCATAGACCGCGCCTTTGTCGAGAGCGTGTTCACGCGCGACCACCCGGACACCGCCGACAAGGCCACGGTCAACGCCTTCGCCGACGCCATCCTGACACTCGATGACTCCATGCCCACCGGCACCTACGTCGACATGTGCTCGAAACTGCCGCTCGTCGACCCGGAAAAAATAAGCGTGCCGTGCATCGTCATGCGTGGTGAATACGATGGCATCGCCAGCTTTAACGACCTCATTGCGTTCTACAAAAAGCTGCCCAACAACGACAAGCAGTTCACCGTCATGGCCGGCATCTCGCACGCGAGCTTCCAGCAAAAGAATTACCTCATGGCCTATCACATATTGCATTCCTTCTTCACCCAACCCGAACCGCTCTATCGAGGCTGACATCGATGAGACAGACCCTGCGCGCCACCGCCGCCATCACCTTGTTCCTTGCGGCCTCACTGGCGCAGGCGCAGGCCTGGCCATCACGACCGGTCAAGCTGGTGGTGCCCTTCTCACCCGGCGGCTTTACCGACGTGGTGGCGCGCATTCTCGGACAAAAACTCACCGAGTCGCTCGGCCAACCGGTGGTCATCGAGAACAAGCCGGGGGCCGGCTCGACCATAGGCAGCGATTACGTCGCCAAGTCCAAACCCGATGGCTACACCCTGGTGATGGTCTCGACCACGCAGGTGAGCAGCCCGTGGTTGTACAAGTCCATGCCCTACGACGTGTTCAAGGACTTCACGCCAATCATGAAGCTTGTAGAGGGCCCGTACGTGCTGATCGCCAATCCCAAACTGCCGGTGAAATCGGTGGCCGACCTGCTGGCGCTGGCCAAAGCGCAGCCGGGCAAGCTCGATTACGCCTCGTCGGGCAACGGCAGCGCACAGCACCTGGTCGGCGCGATGTTCGCCACCATGGGCGGCGTGCAAATCAATCACGTGCCCTACAAGGGCAGCGGCCAGGCAATGCAGGATATTGTCGGCGGCCAGGTGCAGCTCGGATTTGTCGGCATGCCCAATGCCCTGCCCTACATCCCCAGCGGCCGGCTGCGTGCGCTTGCCGTCACCACGCGCAAGCGCTCGCCCGACCTGCCCGACGTGCCGACCATGGACGAAGCTGGCATCAAGGGCTACGACGCCACCATCTGGCTGGGGCTGCTCGGGCCTGCGGGCCTGCCGCGTGACATTGTCATCCGCCTGAACAATGAAATCACCAAGGCGCTCAGCTCGGCCGAGACGCGGAAACTCATACTCGCTGCCGGCGTCGAGGTGAGCACCAGCAGCCCGGAGGAATTTACCGCGCTGCTGCGCAGCGAATACGACAAGTGGGGCAAGGTGGTGAAAGAGACCGGGGCGACGATTAACTAAGGCGGAGGCTGGAAACGACCGACTAGCGCGGGTTTCCAGCCAATAGTGGCGCGAAATTGATGCCCGATGACCAGCCTTTCCCGGACGCGAGCGATTGACTTTCGAACGATCGTTCGGTATTCTTTACTTTCAGTTTTGAAGTGCGTTCCAAGCGAGATCAGCGTTTCTGCAGGATCGGAAACTGGCAACCGAGGTTCAGCATTGCGCTGAAATGCCGATACACCGTCCGGTCAATGTCCTCGCACCACATCTGAAACTTGGCTACAATCTTTTTGCCTTCTGGTAGTTGCCCTGGCGTACCCGATCGCACACCGGCAATTCGGACTCAGGCATTGGGGGAATGATGTTTAGCGAGCAACGCGTTGCTCAGATGGCGGCCTACCTTCTCGGGCAAGAGAAGGGGCGCATGAACTATCTGAAGCTCATCAAACTCCTGTACCTCGCCGACAGAGCGTCCATGAAACGCCACGGTCATCCGATCTCGGGTGACCGATACGTTTCAATGGACCACGGCCCCGTCCTGTCCCAGACTTTCAACTTCATCAAGGGCGCGGCCAAGTCGGCCGAGCACGGCTGGAATTACTGGATCGCAGACCAAGCCGACTATGCCGTATCGCTTAAGCGCAAAGCCACGCGTGAATCGCTGGATGCACTGAGCGAAGCGAACATCGACGTGCTTGATTCCGTCCATACCAAGTTCGGCAAAATGGATCAATGGAAACTCGTTGACTACGTCCATCGCTATTGCAAGGAATGGCAAGACCCGAACGGCTCGTCCATCCCCATCGATTACGAAGAAATATTCAAAGCGCTGGGTCGCACCGCGTCTGAAGCCAAGAAGCTCGGGAAACGCGTTGAGCAACAGCGCAGCATAGACAGGCTCTTTGCGAGCTTGTGAGTTTGTTCCTGCCCTACCAACGGGCAACCTTGCTCGTTCCGTCGGGCCCAGCGCACGATCCTGATCAAAAACACCTGTTCATTCTCCTGACCGATCCGGTTCAGGTATTGAATTACGACGCCAGACATTCGCTCCTCGTCGGTGTCACAACCATTTATCCGAATGTGCCACACGATCCAGCTTGCGAATTGCACGCGGGCGATCACCCGTTCATCAGGCACAAGAGTTACATCTACTACGCCCAGGCCCGAATTGAAGCCTCACAGAAACTCGTGGATGGGGTCAAGCGAAGTCTGCTTGTGTCCCAAGGCATGCTTGCGGGAGACATTTTCGCGCGCGTATGTCACGGCCTCACGGTGTCCCGCTTTACCGCGCCGAGAGCATTGGCGTTTTACCTGGCGGCTATAGACACAAGCGACTGACTGTGGGTATGGCCATTGAGGGGTTTGCCCCTCTTGCGACTCATATTTTCACGACCTCAAAATAGACTGGAAATGCCCGTCTGGCGCGGCCTTCCGGGCAAGTGTTCCCGGCGCCGGCCACGCACACTAGGCTTTGCCAGGTACGCGCCGCCCTTTGATATGGATCAACCACGTGCCGGGCGCGCGGCGGGAGAATGAACCCGGTTCTTTAAGGTGATCTATCCGCTATGCGCCCGTCCACCCGCGTCGTTTTTTTGCTGATTGCCGCTGTGCTGTTGCGCGGGCTGCCCTCAGCCTATGCCTTTGCCGCGGAACCAGGGCACATGACGGCAGCGCCGGTCTTTGCGACCGGCGACGACTGCACGGACCACACCCAGCCGGCGCAATCCCCTGCGGACAGCGGGCACGTCGATGCGTCCTGCCAGATCGCCTGCGATTTGAGTCTTGCACCGGCATTGTCGCCGCAAGCGGCTTGCGTGCAGCGCTCACCCTCGATGGCGAGCACAGCGGTGTTGCTTCCGCTGCGGCTGATCGACGCGCCACCACCGGACCACCCGCCACCAATCCGCTGATTGTTCCCGCCTGAATATTCGCACCTTCGTGCCCGCGCACGATTGTGTTCATCTTTGACAGAGCATCACGGAGAATCATCATGACAATGACCCATTACATGGAATTGCTGGCCACCAACCAGCCCTGGAACCTCATCCTCTTCATGGCCATCCCGGTCGTGTTGGCCGAAACGGTGGCGATCACCGAATTGTTTATTTTGTTCACGCGCCAGACCGAGGGGCCGGTTCGCAACATCAACCGCGCCGCCAGCATTACCGGCGGCATTTACTTCACCGGCGTGTTCGGCTACCTGCTGTTCACCGCCGCGATTCCGCTCACCATGGGCGGCGGGTGGCGTGGTGCGGCAGATGTCATCGCGGTGACGGCCTACCTGTCTGGCATTGTGCCGCTGCTGGGCATGGCTTTGCTCGACCTCGGTCTCATCGCCCGCGGACAAAGTACCGAGGCCAAGCTCAAATTGCACGCATCACTGGTCGCGCTATTCCTGGTGGTGGCGCACGTTGCGATGATCTTCGGCATGCTTGACCCAAGCCTGCTGCAGGCGGGCACGGCCATGCCGGCTCACGGCCCCAAGGCCCACTGAAAATTCGTATACCGCCTGGAAACGCCCGCCTGGCGTGGCTTTCCAGCCACCCCCTGGCGGGGCTATGCAGCCGGCAGCGCCTGCAAGGCAGCCGAAAAAGCGGCCGGTGGGATGACCGCGAAACGGCCCATACGCGCCAGTTTGGGCGCGAGTTTGAGCAGGGCTTTGTCGCGGCTCACCAGCCAACGCGCGCGGGCATGCCAGGCAAGTTCGAGGAATTTCTGATCGTCGCGGTCTTCGCAGCGCGGCAGCATGGGCAGGCTCCCTTCGGGCGGGGCATCGCGCAGATCCACCCTGCCGCGATATGTCGCCAGAGCCCTCGCCTGCGCCGCCGCATCAAGTTTGATCGCCTTGTAACCGAGCGCGCGCTGCAACTCGTCGATGCAGGCGGCGCTGCTGATGAGCCTTACACGCCCGCTTGCGACGGCCTCGGCGATGGGCACGATCGCGGTGTCACCAAACGCCAGCCAGTCGAGCACCACATTGGTGTCCAGCAACAGCACCGGACACAATTCGTCCATCACTCAGTCTTGATGTTAGCCTGCTTGACGACCTTTTCCCATTTGGCCAGGTCTGCGCGCACCTGCTCGCCAAACTGCTCGGGGGTATTGCCAACCGGTTCAATGCCCAACACGGCGAAACGCTCGCGTACTTCGGGCATCGCCAGCACCGCGACCAGTTCGCGCTGCAGTTTGTCGATAATGGCGCGCGGCGTCTTTGCCGGCGCGAACACGCCGACCCAGGAATCGACAACAAAGCCATCGAGTCCGTTTTCGATGAAGGTCGGCACATCGGGCAGCGAACCGGCGCGTTTTGCCCCGGACACGCCCAAGGCCTTGAGCCGGCCGCTCTTGACGTACTGTTGCGCCGAGGCAATCGCCGTATACACCAGCGGGATCTGCCCGCCGACCACATCACCCAGCGCCTGCCCGCCGCCTTTATAGGGGATATGCACCAGTGAAATACCGGCGCGCTGGTTCAGCAGTTCGCCGGCGAGGTGCGGTGTGCCGCCGGTGCCCGATGTGCCGTAGGAGAGCGTGCCGGGTTTGGCCTTGGCCAGCGCGATGAGCTCCTTCATGCTATTCGCCGCCACGCTCGGATGCGCCACCATGATGAGGGTGGCGTCACCGAGCTTGGTTATCGGCACGAAGTCCTTGATCGTGTCGAAGGGAATATTGGGAAACACCCAGGGATTGATCACCATGGTGCCGTCAAAGCCCAGCACCAGGGTGTAGCCATCGGGCGCCGCCTGCGCCACCTGCTGGGTGCCGATGTTGCCGCTGGCGCCGGCGCGGTTCTCCACCACCACCTGCTGCCCCAGTCGCGTCGAGAGACGGTCGGCCACCACGCGCGCGCTGGTATCGGTAACGCCGCCGGGCGCAAAAGGCACGATCAACCGGATGGCGCGGGTCGGATAGTCCTGTGCTTGCGCCAGTGAGGCGGCGAGGCAAAACAAGGCGAGCAGTGTGCGGGTCATGTTATGAGTCCATTTCAAAATGAGTGGTGTCATTGCGAGCGCAGCGAAGCAATCTCGTCGCTGTTGTGCCGCTCGCGGCAATACCACGAGATTGCTTCGTCGCTATGCTCCTCGCAATGACCCGTGATTTTGGAATTTTCATTCTGCCACCGGCTTATACCTCCACCCGACCCAGGTTGGGCAGGTTGGTCGGCCTCTCGCCCTCCCAGATGTCGGTAGTGGCGTAGCTCTTGTCCAGATTGCGCGGCTGGCGCGCGCCTTCTTCCGGGAACTCCTCCATGCCCTGCGTGTACTCGACAGTGAACCCGTCCGGGTCGGCGAAGTACTGGAACACGCTGCCAGAGGCCATATGGCGGCCGGGTGTGGGGGCCACCGTGACGCCGGCCTTGAGCAGGCGGTTGCGGCCTAACATCAGGTCGTCCAGCGTCTTGGCATGGAAGGCCATGTGAAAGAACGTCGGCTTGGCGGCGGCAAGCAGCGCAAAGGCATGGTGATACGGGTTGGGAAAACAGCGCATGAAGGCAAAGTAGCGCTCGCCGCTTGGCTCGTGGCGATAGTCGGAGACACGGAAGTTCAGCACGTCGGTGTAAAAGCGCAGCGTGTCGGCGAAGTCCGGCACGTTGACCACCACGTGGCTGAGGTGGGTGATGGCGATCGGGTGCGGAAAGTGCCGCCCCGGCCGCGAATTCATACCGGTGACCAATTCGATCTTGATGCCGGTCGGGTCGGCGAGGCGCAGGCCCTGCGCGATGCGCAGGCGGCCGCATTCGGCCGGCTCGATGCGCGTCCACTTCACCTTGGCCGCGGTCAACACTTTTTCGGCGACGGCGATCTGGCCCTCATCCTCGAGTTCGAAGGAGACGCGCTTGAAGCTCGCCTCCTGCGCCTGCACCAGCACCAGGTTGTGGTGATCGCCGTTGCAGGACATAAAAGCCTCGCCCTGATCGTTCTGCTCGACCAGGTCGAGACCGACCATGTCGCGGTAAAACGCCACCGAACGCGCGAGGTCGCTGACGTTCAGCGTGAGGGAGCTGAGTTTTTTATGTCGAATCATGCCGCGCTCCTGGTCATCTGTGTCGTCAGTGTCGTCGATGTCGTCAGTGGCCCCGCTCGTACCGGGACTCAATCCATCTTGATAAATAAATCTTCCAGCACGAGCTTGCCGATGAAGCCCTGCTCGATGGCCGCGCCAAGAAAAGTGCGCATGGCCTTTTCGTTGCACTTCCAGCCTTGGCCGTTCCAGCCGCCACCGAGCATCGCCGACACCGCGTCAAGCTGCATGTCGCCAAGCGGCAGGTATTGCGCGATATGGTTGCCCGCCTCGCGTTCGGCCGCCTTGAACGAAGCGTTGAACAGGTCGAACACCGCGCGCGCAAGCGACGGGTCGGCGGCAACGCGGTCACGGCGCAAGATCAGCACATGCGTCACCGGCACCACACCCGAATCACGCGCCTGTGCCATCGTCGACTCGATGGGTTTGCGCGACAGGTAACGCAGCCCGCGCATGTCATCGGGGCGGCGCGCGTAAATGAAACAATCGACCTCCTTGTCACGCAGCAGTTCGGCCGGCTTCCTGCCCACCAGCGACCAGTCGAATTTGAGCGCTGCCGGATAAGGCATGCCCTCGATGCGATCCTTGGACAGCGGGCACCAGGTGACGCTGCCCGGCGCGACGCCAGCCTGCGCCATGAGCCAGCGATGCCAGATCGCCGCGGTCACCCAGAACTGCGGCACGGCGACGCGCTTGCCGGTGAGTGACCCGTGGCCGTCAAGGGTGTCGCTGTCACGGCAAAACGCATACTGCGACACCAGTTTTTTGGCGAACACCGGCAGGGCGATGAAACGCTGTCCGGTGGGTTTGTCCCTATCCTGGTTGCAGATCTGCAGGTAGGTCGCAAACGAGCACTCGCCGATATCGAAGTCGCCGGCGATCATGCGCAGCGTCGCCTCGTCTATGCTTTTTGCGACGGTGACATCGTAGTCAAAACCATCCTGCGCCGCCGACTTGTTGATGACGCCCAGCGTGTGCAGGTATGGGGTGGTGGCGATGCGAACGACGGACATGCGCGACTGCTCCAGAATAAGAAGCTTAGGTCAAGGATTCAGAATCGATTCAAATTGCTGCGATTACCTCGAATTTCTTCAATCAGCCTTGATATTGGCAGCCTTGGCCACCGCAGTCCACTTGGCGATATCGGCGGCGATAATGCGGCCGAACTCCTCCGAGGTGTTGCCCACCGGGTCGACGCCCATGCCGTTCAGGCGCTCGCGGATTTCCGGCAGCCTGACCACACGCGCAACCTCGTCCTGCAAGCGTTTGACGATCGCCGGCGGCGTGCCTGCGGGGGCGAGAAAGCCGGTCCAGATGACGATGTCGATGTCCGGAATGCCCGCCTCCATCATGGTCGGCACATCCGGCCAGGACGGGTGGCGCTTGGCCGAGGTGACGGCGAGCGCGCGCAGGCGGCCGGCCTTGAGCGGGCCGGTGATGGGCGGCGGATCGGCGATGGTCATGGTGATTTCCCCGCCCATCACGGCGTTGGCCGATTCGTTGCTGCCCTTGTACGGGATATACGCAAAGTCGGTGCCGGTCTTGAGCTTGAGCAGTTCAGCTGCGAGCTGGAAAGGCGCGGCGCTGGCGGCGTAATTGGTCTTGCCCGGGTTGGCCTTGGCGAAAGCGATCAGTTCTTTCACCGTTTTAAACGACGAATTCGCACTGGTGACCATGATCAGCGGAAACGAGCCTATCATCGACAAGGGCACGAAATCGCGCATCGGCGCATAGGACAGCTTGGAGTAGGTCGCCGGGTTCATCGTGATCGGGCCGCTGGGCCCCATCAGTATGGTGTAGCCGTCGGGCGCCGCCTTGGCCACCATTTCAGCGGCGATGATCGATTGCGCGCCCGGCTTGTTCTCGATAATCACCTGTTGCCCCAGGCCCTCGGACATCTTGCCCGCGACCACGCGCGCGATAATGTCATTGCCGCCGCCGGCGGCATAGCCGACGATGAGGCGGATGGGCTTGTTGGGAAAGCCCTCCTGCGCCGGCGCGAGCGCCGCAAACAGGCCCAGCGCAAGCCCGGCCAACCCGGTCACGATGTGTTTGGATTTCATCTTCACTCCTCCTTGGACTCTGTGGTCTTTGTTGTCATGGAACCGCCGCCAGCGCACCTTAACGTTAAGCGCATCAAACGTCACGCACTACCGCAACTTACAACGCAGTGATACGCACACTCATAACCGCCGCCTGGCCGCTGTCGACCGCGGCAATGCAACGCTTGATTGCCGCCGCCAGTTCAGCCGGATCTTGCACCGCCTCGGCGTGCGCGCCAAATGCCGCCGCGACCCGCTCGAAATGGCGGTGCTCCCCGGCAAGGCGGGCATGAAATTGGTCTGCCTGCGCCGCCTGGCCGTCAGGATATACCCGCAGCACCGATTCTTTCACCGCCTGCCAGCCGCCGTTATCAAGAACCACGGTGAAAATCGGCAGCCGGTATTGCTGCGCCACTGCGTATACCGCCGTTGGCGCGGAAAAATGATAACTGCCGTCGCCCACCACCTGCACCACGCGCCGCTCAGGTTTGGCGAGCTTGGCGCCCAGCGCCGCGCCGCCACTAAAGCCCAGCCCGCCGCCGGCAAGACTGATGTAAGTCTCGGGCTTGGTGCGCACCATCTGGTTGAGCACCGGGAAGGTGTTGCGTATCGCTTCGTTGACGACGATGTCGTCCTCGCTGATATGCGCATTGAGGGCGGCGCAGAGGTAGTCGGCGGTGATCGCCCCGACGCTGCCGGGCTTGGCGGCAGCCGCGCCATTGCGCGCCACGCGCTCGGCGTTCTCCTGCGCCCAAGCGGCGATGCGACTGGCGGCACGCTCGCGAAAGCCGGCGTCGGCGCGGGCACGAACAAGCTCCAGCACCTGCGCCAGCACCGTGGCGCAATCGCCCTGCACGCGCTCCTCGGTGGGGAAGCCCCACATCGGGAAATCTTTTTTCACCGCGTCGACGTCAACCTGTATCCACGACAGCGCCGGATTGTCCGGCACATACTTGGGCAGCCACGGCACGTCTACATCCAGCATCAGGCCGATATCGGCCGCAGCCATGGCGCTCTTGGCGTCATAACCGCCAAAGCAGGGCGAATTGCGCGGGATGTTGAGGTAAATCGGGCTGAATTCGAACACGCGTATGCCGCATTCGCGCGTCAGCGCGTCGAGCACGGCGACGGCTTTGGGATTGCGCCCCAGATACGCGGTGATGGCGATGGGGTTCTTTGCGCCGAGCAGTTTGGTCGCGATGCGCCCGGCCACCACCGGATCCGCGCCGCCGCTGGCGACCGCACCGTAGCGCGCCGCCGGGTAGGCCTTGATGGCTTTTTCATCGATCTGCTCGGCCAGTGTTTCACGCGGCAGTGTCAGATAGACCGGGCCCTTGGGATCGCTTTGCATCATGGTGTGGCCGCGGCGCAACACTTCCTTGGCGACCACGCCCGAGGGCAGCGAGTATTCCCACTTTACATAGGAGCGCACCAGGTTGGCGATGTCGTAGGGGTCTTGCACGAAATGCACATAGTTATCGCGCGAGCCGGTCAGTTCACCATGCAGCGAGAACGGTGCCTTGCCGGCCATCAGAAACACCGGCAGGCGGCCGCGAAACAGGTTGTGCATGCCCATGCTGGCGTTGGCCGTGCCGGCATCGACGTGCACCACCACCACCTGGCCCTTGCCCGTCATCGCGGCGTAGCCACCGGCCATGTGCACGGCGACATTCTCATGCGGGCAGACCACCACGCGCGGATGCGCCCGCCCGTCGCGGTCCCATTCGGCCAGCGCCTCGATCAAGGACACATGATCGGTGCCGAAATTGGAGAACATGTAGTCGATGTCCAAGTCGACCAGACCTTCGAGAAAATAGTGTGCCGCAGTATGGCTGGCCATGGTCAGGCTTGCTCCGTATTGGGTGTTTCCGGGGGTGGGAATTGCTGCGCCCGCAATCATACGGGAACTGACGATGGCGTGATTGATAGGACGTCTAATTTAAACGCAGCAAGCGCAAAATTGGCGACTCACTAGCCCCCTCCCTTGCAGGGCGCGCAGCCCGTTGCATCGGGCTGCCGCTCGTCAGGCGGACGATATATTATCTGAAACCCCTGACTCGCCCCTTGACGGGGGAGGGTCGGGGAGAGGGTGAGTCGTCGCATGAGATTCCACGCCGCTAAATCCACGCTTTTCCCCTCTCCCTGTCCCTCCCCCGCCGAGGGGGGGAGGGAACGTACTAATGATTAAGCGTCCATCGACCGCCTATAATCCCAAACAAGGATCATAAAAACACAGGCAAAGGAGACCTCATGCTGTCGCATAAAAATATCACGCGCATCGCCCTCGCCGCGCTATGCCTGCTGGCCTCGCCCCTCGCCCTGGCGCAGGCCTACCCGACCAAACCGGTAAAACTCATTGTGCCCTTTCCCCCGGGCGGGCCGACCGACATCGTCGGGCGTATTGTCGCGAGCAAATTGAGCGACGCGCTCGGCCAGCAGTTCGTCGTCGAAAACCGCGCCGGCGCCGGCGGCACGGTCGGCTCGGAAGTCGCCTCCCAGGCCTCAGCCGACGGCTACACCCTGCTCTATGGCAGCACCAGCACACTGGCCATGGCGCCCAGCCTGTACCGCAAACTCGCTTACGACCCGCGCAAATCCTTTGCGCCCATCAGCATGGTTTCAAGCGGCCCCATGCTGGTTGCGGTCAACGCCTCGGTTCCGGCCAACACACTCGCCGAATTGATCGCCCTGGCCAAGGACAAACCGGGCAGCCTCAACTACGCCTCGGCCGGCAATGCCACGCCGCCCCATCTTGCCGCCGAAATGTTCAAGAGCATGGCCGGTGTCAGCCTGGTGCACGTGCCCTACAAGGGCGGCGGCCCGGCGCTGCAGGCGATCACCGCCGGCGAGGTGCAAATCCTGTTCGAAGGCCTGGTGACACTGCTGCCGCAGATCAAGTCGGGGCGCTTGCGCGCGCTCGCCATCAGCGCCGCGGCGCGCGACCCGGCGCTGCCCGATGTGCCAACCTCGGCCGAGGCCGGACTGCCGGCCTTTCAGGTGAATTTCTGGAGCGGGCTGGTGGCGCCGGCGGGCACGCCGCCCGAGGTCGTCGCCACGCTCAACACGGCGTTGCGCCAGGTACTGGCAGGCGGCGAGGCCAAAGCGACGCTTACACGCTTCGGCCTCGCGCCGGCCGGCAACACGCCGCCGGAGTTCTCGCGCTTTATCGACAGCGAAATCCTGCGCTGGGAGCGCGTCATCCAGGCTTCCGGCGCAAAAGTCGACTGAGCAAAGCCGGCGCCGGCGCGGCGTTTTAGACGCACGGCTTTTCACCCCGGCGCCGGGCGCCCCGGTCTCAGCCGGGCGCCGTCACGAACAGCTTGTCATAAGCTGCAAGCAGTGTCTGGTGCATGGCGCTACCTTCCATATCCGCGCCCAGGGTGTCCAGCCCGAAGAATCGTTCGCTGCGATCGAGCAAGGCCTCGGCCTGTCGCACCGTCTGCTCGCCGTAGAGCAGGACAAGGGAGCGGCGGTGGCTCTGCACGTCCTCCAACTTCATCAAGGCCTCGATGCAGCGATACACGAGCCTGCGCGCCGGTTCCAGCTGCGCGTAATGCTTGATCCAATCGCAGCCTTCTAGCGTCGCCTCTTCGTCGCCGACAGCCAATGCCAGCAGGGTTTTCAATTCACCGATGCGCAGCTGCTTCCAATTCGTACCGACGGGAATGGCCAGCCCCAGAATCTCCCACAACGGCCTCTCATCGTTTAGGTTTGCCGTTTGCAAGTCGGCAAGCAGGTCGGCGCACTCCTCCTCATCCAGGTCATGCAGCCGCACCAGCGCCGGGCGCATGCGGTTGCCGATGCTGTTGTTCTCCCATTCGAGGTCCTCGATCGGATAAATCTCCGACATACCCGGCACCAGGATGCGGCAGCTGTAGGCGCCTTGCTCGGAGAAGTCGGCAACATAGATCTCCTTGCCCTCGGCTTTGATGCACTCGCACAGCCAGGCATAGTCTTCGGCCGTGGTACTGCTGAAATTCCAGTCGGCAAACGGAAAATCAGCTTTGTCGCCGAGGAAATTCCAGCTGACAACACCGCTCGAATCGACAAAGTGAATTTCCAGGTTTGACGCGAGTTGAATTTCTTCCATGTCAAACCCGGGCTCCGGAAAGCCCTCAAGGGATGCCAGGGCGCGTCCCTGCAGCAATTCTGTCAGTGCGCGCTCCAGCGCAACTTCGAAACGCGGATGCGCGCCGAAGCTCGGAAACACCCCCTGGTCTTTGGGGTGGAGCAAAGTGACGTTCATCACCGGGTAGCGGCCGCCGAGCGAGGCATCGCGCACCAGAATGCCAAAACCGGCATCGCGCAAGCCCTTGATACCCGCGGCTATGCCCGGATAACGCGCGATAACGTGTTCCGGCACCTCGGGCAGGCACAGGCCTTCCTTGATGATGCGGTATTTGATGTGGCGCTCAAAGATCTCCGACAGCGCCTGGGCGCGGGCCTCCATCATCGTGTTGCCCGCGGCCATGCCGTTGCTGACAAACAGGTTGCCGATGATGTTGACCGGGAACCAGGTTTGCGCGCCGTCGGACAGGCGGGTGTAGGGAAGCGCGCAGATACCGCGCTCCACATTGCCCGAGTTCAGGTCGACCAGCACCTCGCCATCGATATCGCCTTCAGGATTGTAGAAGGCCTGCAGTTCCGGGTTGAGCAGTTCAGCGGGCCACTTGCCATCTTCGGTCGGCGCAAACCAGCGCTCCTGGGGATAGTGCACAAAGGATTTGTTGGCCCTTGTTTCGCCCAGGTAAAAGTGCGTCCAGAAATAATGCGTGCCCAGTCGCTCGAAAAACTCCCCGAGGGCGCTCGCGCGCGAGGCAAGCTTGGTCGCGCCTTTGCCGTTGGCAAACAGCATGGGGCAATCATGGTCGCGCACATGGACCGACCAGACCGCGTCCACGGGGTTCAGCCAGGACGATTCGTCCAGATGAAAGCCGCGCGCGGCGAGTTTGTCCTGCATGGTGCGGATGGTGGATTCCAGCGAGGCATCTTTGCCCGGGATGAAGCTTTCAGTTTGCATGGCTCTCTTCTTGGAAATTTCTTGGAAATCGCAGCTTAGGGGCCGAATTCGGCAGGGCGCGCGTCAGAAACGAGACCGCGTCTAAGGCCGTGGTTTTTTCGCTGTTGCTTTTTTCGCTGTTGCTTTTTGGGGTATTGTTTTTCTGGGTATTGCTTTCTTGGGTGTGGCCGTTTTTGCTGTGGCTTTTTTCGGCGGGGCTTTTTCGGTGGCTATTTTTTTAGCAGCGGATTGTTTAGCCGGCGCTTTCGCCGCCGCCTTGATATGACAGTGCTCGGCGAGAACGCGAACCACGCGCTCCGGGGAGTCATCCTGGTCCTCCAGAATGAAGACCTCGATCACATCGGGAAAAAATTCGTCCTCCCACAAGGAAATCAGGCCGTCGATCATCTGGTGCGGCGCGCTGGTCAGAATGAACTCCCGCACGATCTTTTGCGCCGGGCCGTTATCGCGGATGGCAATGATCGCCGCCTTCGCTTCGGCTGCGCTGATCGCCGGCTTGGGCGGTTTGCCGGCGGCCAGGCACAGAAAGATGGTGTTCATGGAATCCGAATCCGTCATTCCCTGGGTGACCCTGCGCCACTCGTCGGTGACCAGCGCATCATAATCGCTGATCTCAACCGATAGCGACAAGGGATGGAAACGGTCATGGTATTCGCGCACCAGGTCGTTGAAGGCGACCTTGGGGTTCTTGATGCGGGGCAGGTCCTTCTCGATCATGAGCGTCATGTGCCGCCCGACCACCGCCCGATGAACCGCAGGCACATCCTCAAGCAAGGCCGCGTCGAACGCCGGCATTTTTTTGGACTGGCGACACGCCTTGAGAAACGCCTTCAACGCCTCGGCGGAGAGCAGGCCGCCTTCCCTGCCGCCGGCCATGCGGGTCAGCAGGCAGGCGTGCAGCACACTTTCAGATGATTCGTTGATCAGGGCATCCATCTCGATGCGCATCAGGTCGGCAAACCATAGCGCCGCTTCGATTTCAGCCTCAAAAGCGCGGCGCTCCGCCAACCGGGCACGGTAATCGGCGACAGTCCACGGTTGCTCCAGGCTTCGTTCACGCAGGAACTCCCGGGAATCCTCGAGCTCGGTCGGATCCGGAATGGTGTTGTCGGTGGGCATGGCAAACAGCGCCTTGAGCATTTGCGAGCCACCGCGCGAATGCGAGAGAAAACTGTTCTCCTGCAAAGAACGCGCCGCCCGATGCAGGTTGCCGTCGGACATGTGTTCAAGGTACAAGCTGGCCAGCGTGACCATGCGTTTTACCGCGTCGTCGAGGTCGGTGCGCAAATGCGCGGTGCCGAAAAAATCGGCGATTTGCACCACGCCCTTGGCACCGTCGGCGCGCATCGCGTCCAGTTTTTCCGAGTCAATCAGCCCGTTTTTCAGGCCATGGTCGAGCGCACGCGCAAAATACGGACGGTTGTCATAGGTGGCCAGCGCCTGCGAGGCAGCGGGTAGGGACACGGCGTCTTTCAAAGCGCGGACTCTTCTGCGTCTGGCCGGCCGGGTTCGTCCTGCCCGGAAAAACGCCCGCCGTCAGGTTCGCCGGGTTCGTCCGCGGCGGCAACAGAGGTCTCGGCATTGCGATGGCGTCCGCTTACGATCTGACAGACGTGCACGAACTCGTCCGGAAAATGATGCGCCAGGCGCCAGGTGAGTTCCATCCAATCCTTGTCGGCGACCTCATCCAGGCTCACCCCGCCTTTGGGCACCTCGAACTGATCTTCCCGCGTGGCGTCGTCCTCCTCTTCGCGCGGGACGCGCGCCTCTTCGACGGGCAAAAAGCTGCCATGAACCTTGAAGATGGCCAGTTCGTCGTAGCGGTCTTCCAGATAATCGGCGAGCACCTCAAGACCCATGTTTTTTTCGGTCAGCGCTGCGATAAACTCCTCGGGCTCGACCTCTCCGCGAAAAATAATCGAGTTGATCATGGCGCGGAGACGGTCGCGGTTTTTTTCCGCATACATGCGCTCCATGACCACCGCTTCGGCGAATTGCCTGGGTGTCACCAAGAGATTGATGACCGATTCCTTGGCCGAGTCGTACTCGCGAATGATGGCGAGCAGGTCTTTGGGCGCCAGCTCATCGAGAATCTCCACCAGCGCGTTATCCCCTTCGGTGTCGACCAGTTCGGTCAAAGCCGCTTCAGCGGCGCTGATATCCCCGGCATGAATGAGCGCCGAGGCTTTGATAATTGCAGGATGCGACATTTGGATTACCTTGAAAAAGCCAGATGCAAAATTGAAATAGTTGAAATAGTGAAACGGGGAAAGACCGGTCGTTCAACCGCAAACATCAACCGCGCCGATCAAAGCCCTGGTCGCTCAGATAGTCCTCACCCAGATCCCTGTCCTCGCCGCCCTCGCCCGGATCTTTGTCTTCATCGTCTTCGCCATCCGACTCCTTGACGGACTGCTCTGCCTCGCCCGTGGCGGCCGCGGCCCCGAGGCCGGACAGGATAAATTCAAGCCCGGCGGTGAGTAGCATAAAGTGTGAACCGCCCTCGTTTTTCAAGGCCGTCTGCGCCATATTTTCAGCCCAGGGCTGGAGCGTGAGTGTCGCTGCCAGCGCCTTCCAGGTGGGAAAACTTCCCGGCTTTGCCGAGACCAGATTCTCCATCGCGGCCTTGTCGGCGAAATGAAAGGCCTTATGGAAAGCGGGCGACACCATCACCGGCTCGAAATCAATCATCGGCAGCAATTCCTTGAATTGCTCGCGCTTTACCTTAAGGCGCGCATTGAGCACATTAACGCCGCCAGAATCGTAGGTCAGATCCTCGATCTCATACGCATACGATTTGGACAACTCCTTGAAATACGCCGACAGTTTCATGTGAGGATGTTCTTCAAATAAGCGCTCCAGAGTTCGCGCGCGGTTTCAATGGGATTTTCAATCAGGCTGCGGCGGCGGTTGTCGTCAAACGCGCGCCTTTTAACTTCGTCGCCCAGCACCTCGTAGGCTGCCTGCACCTCCTGAAACGCCGCGTGGGCTTTGTCGGAAGGGTTGCGGTCCGGGTGCAGGGCAGAGGCCTTTTTTCGATAGGCGCTTTTGATTTCGCCCGCACTTGCCGAGGGCTGAAGTCCGAGAATGCGGTAGTAGTCTTTCATTTGTTTCGGCCGGTTTTCAGCCGGCGCCTCCAGTGACAAGCATCAAATTATTCCGTTCCGGATCAAAGCTGCCCCGATCCACATCCTGCGCCATTACGGCGCTTACGCCTGACCGATACCGGCGATTCCCGGTAAGGCTGTATGCAGCCCAAGGTGCCGCACAAATGAATCAAAACCGCGGTCGCTATACAGCAGCGTCAACCCGCCGGCAATGCAGCACGTCGCAATCACCGCGTCCCGGGTCTTTATTTCCGTAACACCGAGCGCACGTAAGGCGCGGGCGTTTTTTGCCGCTTTAATGGCGATATCCTGTCCCGCCAGGTTGACGACATCCAATGCGCTCAACAGCTTTCTGGCATGGTCGAAATCGCGCTCACTGCCAAAGCCCTGCAGCACTTCGGCAAGCACCAGGTCTGCGGTGACGACGGGCTCACTTCCCAACAATGCATCGAGTCGTTCGGTCTGCGGCGTCGGCGCCCCACGGAAATAGTCGATCCATACACTCGAATCAACCAGGATCACTTGTCTTGTCGCATCGGGTCGGTGTCGCCCTGCCAGTCAAGCTTGCCGCGAAAGCGCCGAATCTCCTCTTGCTTGCAAAGACGCAGCAAGGTGCGCAGCCCCAGCTCCACCGCTTCGCGCTTGGTCTTGAGCCCCGTCACCCGCATCGTGTCATCCATAAGCTTGTCGTCGATAACGATGTTGGTTCTCACGATGCGAATCTTTCTGCCAATTGCGACGAATGTTTCTACGAAATTTTTGATGTGTATATTTAATTACAACCATACACATTTTAACGCTTGACGGCGCATCTTGCAATCGACCACTGCAGCGAAGCCGAGCATGCCTGGCACCAAAGGACCCGATCTATCCTGGCAACGCCAGCCAGGTGGGTCAGCGATGATAAAGTGCCACCCGCGCCGGGCCGACCCGGGCGCCACCCATTGCGCACGCCATCCGGGCGTGTCTTGGTTGATGACAACGTTGATGACAAGCGCAGCTTCTTGCCCTTCCCAGCGCGACGGCAAACGACCCCGACCATGACCTCCCACACCGAGCCCGTCCGCATTCCCCTGCCACCAGACAGCCCGCAGCTGTCTCCGGCGACGTTGCCATCGCCGTCGCGATCCCCATCCCAATCAAAAGGGCAAACAATTTTCAACGCGCTGGTACAGCAGATTGGCGAGAGCCGCCGGGAACTCGCGCAATGGCAGGCCGTCGTTGACGCCTACGAGCAAAAAATCGCCGGCAAGCTGATGCCCCTGCTGCAAACCTATCGCGCCTTGCAGGCGAGCATGGTGCACAGCCTGGACCGTGCTCTCAGGGTGCACACGCTCGGCCAGTCGGACCGCCGGGCGGTGCAGGATGTGATCTGCCACGTGGCGCAACACCTGCTGGCCGATTCCGCTGATGCCGCGCTCAAGGAAATTTACAACCGGCACAGTCCGGTTGACTATGACAGCGCGCAGGCTGCGGACAGCGGGCCGGATGACGCAGATCCGGCCGAGCTGATGTCACCAGAGAACGCACAGTCCGCAGCAGCGGAATCGCAAGATGCGGAGGCGCCAGGCGGACAAAATCACAAGAAGACGGCAAAGAAAATCGCCCGCGAGGCGGCCCTCAAAGCGGAAGCCGACCGGACCAGGCTGTCGATGCGCGAGGTCTATCGCAAGCTGGTGAGCGCCTTGCATCCTGATCGCGAACCCGACGCCCTGGAGCGCGCGCGCAAAACCGCGCTGATGCAACGGGTCAACCAGGCCTACGACAAAAACGATTTGCTGCTCTTGCTTGAACTGCAAATTGAACTGCAACACATCGACGCGCACGCCATGGCAAACCTGCCCAAGGAGCGCCTGAAGCACTTCAACAAACTGCTCAAAGCGCAGCTCTGCGCGCTGGAGCAAGAGATTTTGCGCATGGAAATGCCCTTACGCAGGCAGTTCCGCATGCCGCCGTCGCCACGACTGACACCCGCACAAGTCATGCCGCGCCTGAGCCAGGAAATCGCCGAATTAAAACGCGACATACGCGCGCTTGAGCAGGAAATACGCGTGCCGACCAAGCCGGCCGCATTCAAGGACTGGATAAGGGCCTTGCGCCGCGAAGCCAGGTCCTAGTCTAGGGGGGGGTCACCTTGCGAGGGGCTCACCTTGGAATCAGGGCGCCGCATGCCAAAAAATACAGTCCGGGCCGTTTATCGCTATTCCCCCGACCGCGCCAGCATTTGCCGCAAATCGGTCTTTAACACCTTGCCGGTGCTGTTCTTGGGCAGGGCATCGACAAAGCGGTAGCTGCGCGGGCGCTTGAAGCGGGCGATGTGCGCGAGGCACAGCGCATCGAGCTCGTCGGCCGCCACCTGTGCGCCGGGCTTGGCCACGACAAAGGCGATCACGTTCTCACCCCACTCGGCGTCGGGCCCGCCGATCACCGAAGATTCGAGCACGCCCGGGTGGCGCAGCAACACCTCCTCGACTTCGCGCGGGTAGATGTTCGAGCCGCCGGAAATGATCACGTCCTTGTTGCGGTCCTTGAGCGTCAGAAAGCCCTCCTCGTCACACACGCCAAGGTCGCCGGTGTGCAGCCAGCCGTTGCGCAGGGTTTCCGCACTCGCCGCGGCGTTGTTCCAGTAAGCGGACATGACGGTGTCGCCGCGCACCAGCACCTCGCCCACTTCGCCCGGCGGCAGCGGCGCATCCTTGTCATCGCCGATACGCAGGTCTATGCCGGTGAAGGGGAGGCCGACCGAGCCGAGACGGGTTTCGTAGCGCGGATGGGACACCTCGCGATGCAGGTATTTGGACAACGCGGTGATCGTCATAGGCGACTCGCCCTGGCCGTAGATCTGCGCAAACTTGTAGCCAAAGCGCCGCATCGCGCGCTTGGCATCCTCAACATACATCGGACCGCCGCCATAAACGATGGTCTTGAGCTTGTCAGTGTCGGCATCACGTCCCGAATCGACCAGGCGCCTGACCATGGTCGGCGCGGCAAACATGGTCAGGCCGCGCAGGCCTTTTTCCGCGCGCAGCAGTGCAAAAATTTCGTCCGGCTCAAAACCGCCCGACTCGGGCACGGCGTTAAGCGCCCCGCGCGCCACGTGCGGCAGGATGTAAAGTCCGGACCCGTGCGACATCGGCGCGGCATGCAGTATCGAATCGCCGGGCGCGATCTCGTCGACATCGGAAAAATAATTGAGCGTCATCGCCATCAGCTTGCTATGCGAGAGCATCACGCCCTTGGGCCGTCCGGTGGTGCCCGAGGTGTAAAAAAGCCAGGCCAGCGCATCATCCGAAATTTCGTGTATGCCCATGGGTGCCGCAGCCAGCAGGCGGCCGTATTCGGCGCCCGCGACATTGACCACACGCGCCAGCGCCCCGCCGCGACCGGCCAGCGAAGCGACATCATTTTCACGGTCGGCGCTCACCAGGCACAACTTCGCGCCGCAATCGCCGATGATGTAATCGAGCTCCCGCGCATGCAGCTTGGCGTTGATGGGCACCGCAGCAAGGCCGGCCTGCCAGCAGGCAAACAGCGCCTCGGCGTATTGCGGGCAGTTGCCCATGATCAGGGCGACGCGATCGCCGGGCACGAGACCGCTCTCGCACAGCCCGCCGGCGAGGCGCGCGACGCGCGAAACAAGTTCGCGGTAATTCGCCGTGACTGTACTGCCAAGGGCCAGCGCAGGCCGGTCGGGGAACACCCGCGCGGAGCGCAGCAGTAGTGAGGCAAGATTAATGGCGGGCATGGTGCGTGCTCAGATTGGGAGCCGATTGTGCTCAGGTTGGGAGGGGGAACAATACGCGAACTATCATAAACGCAAGCCTAGCGCGCAAGCTTGCGCAACGGGCGGCCCGAGCGCTTCGCCAGCGGCGCACTCGTCCCCCGTTCCCCGCGTGCGGGCTCGGGCGGCAGCGGCAGAGCCGTCTTGTACTTGACCTGCTTGAGGGCGAAGCTCGACTGGATGTTGCCCACGCCGGGCACGCGCGAAAGAAAGTCGACGATAAAGCGCTCCAGCGCCGGCACATCGGGCACCACCACGCGCAGCATGTAGTCGGACTGGCCGGTCATCAGGTAACACTCCATCACCTCGGGGCGCTCGCTGATCGCCTGCTCGAACACACCTAGCGAGCGCTCTACCTGCCTCTCCAGCCGCACCTGGATGAACACGCTGACGCCAAAGCCCAGCGCCACCGGATCGAGCAGCGCCACATAGGCGCTGATAACGCCCGCGCTTTCGAGTTTTTTCACGCGCGCAAGACAGGGCGAGGGCGATAAATTGACCTGTTGCGCCAGGTCGACATTACTGAGACGGCCGTCCTGCTGCAGCGTGCGCAGAATACGGCGGTCGACGGTATCCAAGTTTAACGGCATTTTATGCTGTTCCAATAATATTTACAGATTATTATGCCTAAAATTTTTATAAAAATGGCACAAATAAACAGAACATGCTGCGCCACCCTGCCTATGATTGCACTATCCACTTTTGCATTCGCGCAGGCAAACCATGACCGATATTTCCGATTTCCATCCCGATTTTTATCCACTCTGGCGCGTGCTGCCCAAGGACACCGACCACGCCGAGACACGCGAATGGCTGGACGCCTTCGACGCACTGATAGCAGCCGAGGGGCGTGACCGCGCCACCTTTGTGCTGCGCCGCCTGTTCGACCACGCGCGCAAACAGCGCGTGCGCCTGCCCCCGGTTCTCAACACCCCCTACAAGAACACCATCGCGCTCGACCAGCAGCCGCAGTTCCCGGGCAACCTCGAAGTCGAACAGCGCATCTCGGCGATCATCCGCTGGAATGCCCTCGCCATGGTCGAGCGCGCCAACCGCGTGTCGGGCGAACTGGGCGGCCACATCGCCAGTTACGCCTCGGCTGCCGATTTGTTCGAGGTCGGCTTCAACCATTTTTTCAAGGCCGGGCAGCAGGGCGACCTGGTCTACTTCCAGCCGCACTCGGCACCCGGCGTGTACGCGCGCGCCTTTCTCGAGGGCCGTCTATCAGAGAACCGCCTTGACCATTACCGCCGCGAAACCGGCGGCGAGGGCCTGTCCTCCTATCCGCACCCGTGGCTGATGCCCGACTTCTGGCAGTTCCCCACCGGCTCCATGGGCCTGGGGCCGATACAGGCGGTGTACCAGGCGCGCTACATGAAATACCTCGCCGACCGCGGCCTTGCCAACACCGCCGGTCGCAAAGTCTGGGCCTTTGTCGGCGACGGTGAAATGGACGAGCCCGAATCCATCGCCGGACTGTCCCTCGCCACGCGCGACGGTCTCGACAACCTGATTTTTGTCGTCAACTGCAACCTGCAGCGCCTCGACGGCCCGGTGCGCGGCAACGGCTCCATCGTGCAGGAGTTGGAGGGCCTGTTTGCCGGCGCCGGTTGGAACGTCATCAAGCTGTTGTGGGGCTCGGACTGGGATCCGCTGTTCGCGCGCGACCACGACGACATCCTGCTCAGGCGCCTCAATGAAACCGTAGACGGTGAGTTCCAGACCTATGCCGCCACCGACGGCCACTTCAACCGCGAACATTTTTTCAACAAATACCCGGAGCTGCAGGCACTCACCGCCCACATGTCCGACGCCGACATCGACCGCCTGCGCCGCGGCGGCCACGACCCGGTGAAAATCTACGCCGCCTACCACGCCGCCACCCACCATACGGGCCAGCCCACCGTCATCCTGGCCAAGACCAAAAAGGGCTATGGCATGGGCCACTGGGGCGAGGGGCGCATGATCGCGCATCAGGCGAAAAAACTCGAACACGAGGCGCTGCTCGCCTTTCGCGACCGCTTTTCATTACCGCTGTCGGACGAGGACGCGACGCAACTGCGCTTTTACAAGCCGGCGCCCGATGCGCCCGAGATGAAGCACCTGATGGCGAGGCGCGAGCAGTTGGGCGGTTTTTTACCGCAGCGCTCAACCGGTGCGCCATCGCTCGCCGCGCCGCCACTGGCGGCCTTCGACAAGGCGCTGGCCGGCTCGCGCGAGCGCGAGCAGTCCACCACCACGGTGTTCGTGCAGCTGCTGTCGCAACTATTAAAAGATGAAGCCCTCGGCCCGCGCATCGTACCCATCGTCGCCGACGAGGCGCGCACCTTCGGCATGGCCAGCCTGTTCCGGAGCGTGGGCATCTACTCGCGCGTCGGCCAGCTCTACGAGCCCGAAGACCGCGACGAGTTGCTGTACTACCGCGAGGCACGCGACGGCCAGATCATGGAAGAGGGCATCACCGAGGCGGGCGCGATGTCGTCATGGATCGCTGCGGCGACCAGCTACAGCGCCCACGGCATCACCATGCTGCCCTTCTACACCTACTACTCGATGTTTGGATTCCAGCGCGTCGGCGATCTGATCTGGGCGGCGGCCGATTCGCGCTCGCGCGGCTTTCTCATCGGTGCCACCGCCGGCCGCA
Organism: Bordetella parapertussis; assembly: GCA_945892985.1. Taxonomy (GTDB): domain Bacteria; phylum Pseudomonadota; class Gammaproteobacteria; order Burkholderiales; family SG8-39; genus CAITSH01. Next base: position 18,893 of record CAMDDU010000005.1, on the reverse strand, counting down.
CCACGCTCTCGGGCGAGGGCCTGCAACACCAGGACGGCAACAGCCACCTGATCGCCGGCACCATTCCAAACTGCGTCGCCTACGACCCGTGCTTCGGTTACGAGCTGGCGGTGATCATGCAAGACGGCATGCGCCGCATGCTCGAGGCGCAGGAGGACGTGTTCTATTACATCACGGTGATGAACGAGAATTACGTCCAGCCGGCCATGCCCGAGGGTGCGCAAGAGGGCATACGCCGCGGCATGTACGCGCTGCGCCCCTCGCCGCTTACCGCCGCGGCAAAGCGCGTGCGCCTGCTCGGTGCCGGCACCATTTTGCGCGAATGCCTGGCAGCGGCCGAGGTGCTGGAGCGCGAGCACGGCGTCGCCGCCGATGTGTTCAGCATCACCAGCTTCACCGAACTGCGCCGCGACGCGGCGGCCGGCGGCGGCTGGATTACGCAATGCCTTGGCGCACAAGCCACCGCGACAGTGGCGGCGAGCGATTACGTCAGCGCGTTGCCCGAACTGATACGCGCCTGGGTACCGGGCCGCTACACCTGCCTTGGCACCGACGGCTTTGGCCGCAGCGACACGCGCGCCGCGCTGCGCGCGTACTTCAAGGTCGACAGCGCCGCCATCGTGCGCGCGGCGCTGGAGGCGGGTACCCAAGCCGGCGGCTGACTGCGCGACAGGACGAGGCCGCTATAATCGGCGCCACCATGCATAACATCGTATTCCTGCAACGCGACACGCTCGCCGCCACGGTGCGCAAGCCGGCCTTTGCCCACGCGTGGCGCGAGCATGCCGACACGCGCGAACCTGAACTCGCCGAAAGATTGGCTGGCGCCAGCATCGCCATCTCGAACAAGCTCGCCATGCCGCGCAGCCTGCTCGAGCAGCTGCCGCAACTCAAGCTCATCGCCATCGCGGCAACCGGCGCCAACCACATCGACCTCGACTGTTGCCGCGAGCGCGGCATCACCGTATGCAATGTGCGCGGCTATTCGCTCCACACCCTGCCCGAGCACACCCTGATGCTGCTGCTGGCGCTGTCGCGCGGCCTGCCCGGCACGCTGCGCGCGGTGGCGGCCGGGCAATGGCAGCGCTCGGACAAGTTTTACCTAGAGGGTGCCCCCATCACCGACCTGCACGGTGCGACGCTGGGCATCATAGGGCGCGGCGCCGCCGGCGAGGCCGTGGCCAAACTGGCCGGCGCCTTTGGCATGAAGGTGCTGTTCGCCGAGCATCGCGGTGCCGCCGGCGTGCGCAGCGGCTATACCGCCTTCGAAACCGTGCTGAAAACCGCCGATGTGGTCACGCTGCACTGCCCCCTCACGCCGGAAACCGACAAACTCATGGGCTCGCGCGAGCTGGCGCTGATGAAACGCGGCGCGCTGCTCATCAACACCGCGCGCGGCGGCCTCATCGACGAGGCGGCGCTGGCCGCAGCCCTGGTGTCCGGGCACTTGGGCGGTGCCGGTCTTGACGTACTGTCAGAGGAGCCACCGACCCGCGGCAATCCGCTGCTCGATCTTGACCTGCCCACGCTGATCATCACCCCGCACCTCGCTTGGTCTAGCCTCGGCGCGCAGCAACGCCTCGCCGACCAGCTGATCGACGTCATCGAAGCCTGGGCAGGCGGCGAGCCGCGCAACGTCGTGACCTGACTGGATTTGGACCCAGGCCCGCTTCGAACCTGCTGTCATTGCGAGCGCAGCGAAGCAATCTCGTCGTCGATGTGACGCCAACCAGGCGAAGCCAAACTCAATGCAGCGGGATTGCTTCGTCGCTGTACGCCTCGCAATGACAGCGGGATTGCGGGCTATTCCCTCCCGCGCCGAAACCGGCTTACTGGGGCGCGGCTTCCATGCCGCGTCGATGGTTCATCGCGAGCCGCGCAACATCGTGACCCGACCTGGATTGGGACCCAGGCCCGCTTCGCCCCTGGCTGTCATTGCGAGCGCAGCGAAGCAATCTCGTCCTCGATGTGACGCCAACCATACAAAGCCAAACTCAATGCAGCGGGATTGCTTCGTCGCTGCGCTCCTCGCAATGACACATCGCACATCGCATATCGCACATAGTGCTGGAAACATCCGACTGGCGCGGCTTTGCGGGCTATTCCCTCCCGCGCCGAAACCGGCTTACTGGGGCGCGGCTTCCATGCCGCGTCGATGGTTCATCGCGAGCCGCGCAACATCGTGACCCGACCTGGATTGGGACCCAGGCCCGCTTCGCACCTGGCTGTCATTGCGCGCGCAGCGAAGCAATCTCGTCATCAATGTGACGCCAATCAGGCGAAGCCAAACTCAATGCAGCAGGATTGCTTCGTCGCTGCGCGCCTCGCAATGCCATAGTGCTGGAAACATCCGACTGGCGCGGCTTTGCAGCCTATCCCCTCTCGTGCCGACACCGGCTTACTTGGGCGCGGCTTCCATGGCGCGTCAATGGTTCATCGCGAGCCGCGCAACATCGTGACCTGATCTGGATTGGAACCCAGACCTATTTCGCCCCTGGCTGTCATTGCGAGCGCAGCGAAGCAATCTCGTCCTCGCTGTGACGCCAACCAGGCGAAGCCAAACGCAATGCAGCGGGATTGCTTCGTCGCTGCGCGCCTCGCAATGACACATCGCACATAGTGCTGGAAACGTCCGACTGGTGCGGCTTTGCGGGCGACGCCCCACGCCCGCACCCAGCCGGCTGACCACACTTCAGTGCTTGTGCTCGCCGTCCTTGGACACACTGGGCTTGGCATCTGCCGGCTTCTTGCCCGCTTTCATGCCCTCGTGCATTTGCTCCATGCGCTCCTGGCGTGCCTTGGCATCCGGCGTATCGCCGTGCATTTTGGACATTTTTTCCTGCATCGCCGCCTTGTGGGCGGCTTTGCCCGCCTTGTCGGCCGGCGCTGCGGGTTTGGCGTCGCCGTGCTTGTGCGCGTCCTGCGCCTGCAAGAGCGACACCAGCGCGACCGACACCAAGGCCGTCGCGGCCGTCACAGCGATTCGTTTTGCAAAATTGTTCATGTCGTTATTCCTTCGTGTTGTACGTTTATATCGTACGTTTGTGGGTCAACTTGTCCGCCATGCAGGCTGCTCGTCGCCGTCTCGCGACGATCTACCTCCCTTCCATCTCGATGTGCATCACGGTATAGCCTGCATCCAGCTTCTCGGCGCTGAATCTCACCTTGTCGCCGACTTTGACCTGCTCGAGCATGGCCGGTTCCCTTACCTGGAACACCATGGTCATCGCCGGCATGTCGAGACTCTTGATCTGCTCGTGCCTGAGGGTGATCTTTTTCGCGTCCTTGTCGACTTTGCGCACTTCGGCACGGGTCATCGGCGCCGTGGTCTGCGCATAAAGCGGTGCGGAAATGGCGATCAGCAGGGATGCGGCAATCGCTTGCAGAGATTTCATTTGCTTCCTTTCGTTCGGATAAATGCTCAGAATTATTGCGCCTGTTTCGCAGTGACCCGTATGACGCCCTTCATACCGGCGCTGTAATGCCCGGCGATGAGGCAGGCGAAATCAAACTCACCGGCGCGGTTGAAGGTCCAGATGATTTCGCCGGTTTTTCCCGGGGCGACATGCGCCATATACGGCTCGTCGTGCTCCATGTTCGGGAACTTCTCCATCAACTTCGCATGCTCATCAAGTACTTTTTTTGTGCCAATCACCAATTCGTGCATCATCTTGCCGTCGTTCTTCAGCACAAACCGGATGGTTTCGCCCTGCCTGACATCCAGCTTGTCGGGCGTGAAGCGCATGTTGTCGCTCATCTTGATTTCGACGGTGCGCTTTGCCGCCCTGGCATCGCCGGCAATCCCCCATTCCTGTTGTTCTTTCTTGACTGCGGCCTGCGTCTTCTTGTCGTGGGCTTTATCGCTGTGGGCAAAGGCCGCGCTGCCAGCGCCCATTGCCGCGACCAGCAGACCCATCATCATGACCAATCGTGTTGCTTTCATCCTTCGTCCTTTCGTTTGAATGTAAATAAAACGCGGTACCGACTCAGTGCCCGCTCAGTGGCCTGAGTGACCGCCCTGACCGCCCTGGCCGGTCGGTTTGCGCACCTGCACTTCTATTTCCTTTTGCGCTTTTTTCGCCAGCGGCATGGACTGCCCCCCCTCGGACTTGAAGCGGGCGGGTTCCGCGAGGGAACCGGTCCATTCAAAGGCCACCGTTCCTTCGGGGTGCTTGTACCAGCCCGGATCGGTGTAATCGCCGGCCTTTTGATCGCGCCGCACCTTCAACATGCTGAACATGCCGCCCATCTCGACCGAGCCGAAAGGCCCGGCGCCGGTCATCATCGGTATGGTGTTGTCGGGCAGCGGCATTTCCATCTCGGCCATGTCGGCCATGCCGCGCTCGCCCATCACCATGTAGTCCGGGATCAGGTTGGTGATCTGCTTTGCCACGCCGCGATGGTCTATGCCTATCATGGTCGGCACGTCGTGACCCATCGCGTTCATGGTGTGGTGGCTCTTGTGGCAGTGAAAGGCCCAGTCGCCCTCCTCGTCGGCAAGAAACTCGATCTGGCGCATCTGCCCCACCGCCACGTCAGTCGTCACCTCGTACCAGCGCGTGCTCTTTGGCGTCGGTCCGCCATCGGTGCCGGTGACCAGAAACTCATGCCCGTGCAAATGAATCGGGTGGTTGGTCATGGTCAGGTTGCCGACGCGTATGCGCACCTTGTCGCCCAGCCTGACATTGAGCGAATCAATGCCCGGAAAAATGCGGCTGTTCCAGGACCACAGGTTGAAATTGAGCATGGTCATGATCTTTGGCGTGTAACTGCCCGGCTCGATGTCATAGGCGTTGAGCAAAAAGCAGAAGTCCCGATTAACTTCGTCAATCAGCGGATGCTTTGCCTTCGGGTGGGTGATCCAGAAACCCATCATGCCCATGGCCATTTGCGTCATTTCGTCGGCGTGCGGGTGGTACATGAAGGTCCCCGGACGGCGCGCGACAAACTCATAGACAAAGGTCTTGCCCGGGTCGATGGCCTTCTGGTTGAGACCGGCGACACCGTCCATGCCGTTCGGGAGGCGCTGGCCGTGCCAGTGCACCGAGGTGTGTTCGGGCAGGCGGTTGGTGACAAACAGGCGCACCCTGTCACCCTCGACCACTTCTATGGTCGGCCCCGGCGACTGCCCGTTGTAGCCCCACAAGTGGGCCTTGAAGCCGGGTGCCATTTCGCGCACCACCGGTTCGGCCACGAGGTGGAATTCCTTGACGCCCTTGTTCATGCGCCAGGGCAGCGTCCAGCCGTTGAGGGTGACCACCGGGTTGTAAGGCCGACCGCTATTGGGCACCAACGGCGGCATGGTGTCGGGTTTGGTCTGGATCACCGGCTCGGGCAGCGCGGCCATCGCCACCTTGCTGACGGCCGATGCAGCCACGGCCGCACCGACGGCGCCGGCACCTTTGAAGAATTCTCTGCGTGAAGTCATGTTCTGTTCCTAATCAGTGCGCGGCGGCGTTCGTCGCCGCGGGCGTCATGCCGGCCGCCGGAACGGCGCTCAGTGTGGGTTTGCCGATCAAGGCCATGTCGAGGTCGGCCTGGGCCAGCCAGAAGTCGCGCAGCGCCTCGATATAGCCGTTGACGCCGGCGATTTGCGAACGCGCATCGGCCAGCAACTCAAACACGCCGATCAGCATGCCGTTGTAGCGCAGCACGTTCTCTTCGGAGATGCGCTTTTTCAGCGGCACAATTTCATCACGGTAATGGCGCGCCATATCGTGGCTGCTGCGATAGCCCAGGTAGGCCTCGCGCACCTCCGACCGCGCGTTGACCGCCGCCTCGGCGGCGCGATTGACCGCCTGCATGTAAATCGCCTCGGCCCTCGCAACGCGCGCGCCGCTCCAGTCGAACAGCGGCAACTCAAAACGCAATTCATAGCCGCGCTGGATGGGCTTCTCATTGGAGTTGTTATGCACCACGCCCAACTCGAGCACATTGATGAAGCGCGTGGTGCGCGTCAGGCCGAGGTTTTTAGCCGTTTGCTCCGCGCCAAGGCGCGCCGCCTGCACATCCAGGCGTTGCGCCAGCGCGGTCTGCTCGACGCCTGGCAGATCTTGCGCCGCAGCCGGCAGCTCGGGCAGGCGTGCGGGCAGCGTGAACGCCGTCTGCATTGCCCACAAGCCCATCAGCCGCGTCAGGCGCTCGCGTGCGGCAAGTTGCGCACGCTCGGCCCGCACCAGGTTGAGCGCGGCGTCGGCGTAAAAGCTTTGCTCGCGCGCCTGGGTGATCTTGTTCCAGTTGCCCGCCTGCGCCATGCGCCGCCCCAGTTCGGCGCCGGCCTCGGCCGCCTGCCGTACTTGCTGCATGTAGCCAACGGTTTCACCGGCTGCAACGGCAGCGATCCAGGCCTTGCGCGTCTGGCTGGCGAGCGACAGCATTTGCTGCGTCGTCTCGCTTTGCACGCGCGCAAAACGCCGGCCTTCGACTTCTGACATCAGCGGCATGGCCAGCAGGCGCGCAAGATTGAAATGAATACCGCGCTCGATCTCGACCTCGTTGCCGCGGGTGTTGCGGCCGAAACTGAAGCCCGGATTGGGCAGGCGGCCAGCCTGCACCAGCTCGGCCTCGGTAATGCCCAGCTCGGCAAACGATGCCTGCAAGCCCTTGTTGTTGAGCAGCGCGATTTGCACCGCGTCATCAACCGACAGCGGCTTGGCCAGCAATTCGGTGACACGCTTTTCCAGCGCATCGCGATCGGCGTCGGTTTTTGCCCACTTGAGGTCCTTGCCAAGCCGGTCCTTCGCGGCGCCCTCGACGCCGGCAAAGCCGCCATCGGGACTGAAGCTCGCGCACGCGGACAGCGTGAAGGCGGCCAGAACCGCCAGCGTGACTGCAGGAGTTTTAGTGCGCATGCTTGCCTCCGCCATGCATGTGATGGCCGTCGTGCATTGGCTTTTTGGCATCCGCCGATGCTGGCTTGGCGGGCGCCGGCGGCGTGGCCGCGGGCACCGTCGGTGCGGTTGCGGCGCCCTGTGCTTCGCGTGCATAGGCGCGCCAGCCGCCGATACGCGCGGCGGTGTCGTTGCTGTCACGCCAGGACGAGACCTCGGGCTCGGACTGCGCGCGGTAGGCGCCAAACGACGACTTGTAAGTGATCACTGGCACGGACGCGCTTGCGTCCATTGGGTCTGGACGTGACGCGCCGGTTTGCGCCGCCGCCGTACCGGCAGCCAGCGCGGCGGCCAGCGCGGCCGCTATATGGGGTTTGAACATGAAATCCTCGCACGAATACGTATGAAACCAAGCCGCAAAACACCGGCTGGAACGCATTGCTGCGGCAGAAGCAGGCGCAGCCCTTCAACCGGCTGCGCGCGCAGCGCCGCTTACGCGAGGAAGGGTCGGGGCGGGCGACTGGGCCCGTCGGTGATAAAGCTGACGGCGTCGTCGCTTGCTGCGAGGAAAGGCACAAACCCGGCGGTGAATACCGCGGGAATGAGCATTGAAGAAACGATGGCAGCGCCGCTGCAACAGGACGCGCAGGCACTGCAGCTGGTGTTGGCCAATTGCGCCATGGCGTCGAGGGACTGCAGGGCAATCGAGACCGGGGCGGATTCATTCATCCCCGCCATCGTGGTCGCTTCATCCGCGTGCCCGCCAAGTCCTGCATGTCCGTCGTGCCCATGCGTGGCATGGTCATGCTGCGCTCCGGCCACCTGCGATGCGGGAGATGCCGCATGCGCCGCGTGGTCGTGGGACGCGTGCGACCCCGGGCCGGCCGCGTTGTGATGGTCGGGAGCGCAGTTGAGCATGGCTACTGCCGCGAATCCCTGCAGCGGGACCGCCAGCATCAGCACACAAGCCAGAACGCGTCGGAGTGATTTTCCCATAACGCGATTATAGACAAGGAATCAGCACGAAAGTTGCGCCGGTGGGCGGGGAATGTGCGTCATTCATCCGTCAGCCACGGCAGCACAAAGGCAAAAAAGAACCCGGTCACATAGACCAGCACCGAAACACCGTACACCCACAGCGAACCGTCGCGCACGGTGCTGCACGCGGCGGCAAGCCCGGCGTCGGGCGGGCAGGCGAGCTGGCGTGCCCGCCACTGCAGCGCGCCGGCCGCCGCCAGCATCGCGCCGGCGAAGCCGAACAAGGGCAGCTTGTACTCGGACAACCACACCAGCTGCGGCAGGTGCACCAGCAGGCCGGACAGCGCCGCACCGGCGCCCAGCGCCACCAGCAGCGCCGGCAGCGCGCAGCACACCAGCGTGCCGGTGCTGGCAAACACCGACAACCATGAAACAGTCGCGTGCGGTTTCACTTTTTCTTTTTCATCTCGGCTTTGATGTCGGCAATGCTCGCCTGCGTCTCGGTGATACGGCGCACCTCGTAGCCGGCCTCCTGGATCTCCTTGCGGATCACCGCCTCGTCGAGCGCCATGCCCGGCTTGGCCTCGACTGCGACGGTCTTGCGCGCCAGGTTGACGTACACGTCCTGCGTCGCGTCGAGCGCGCGGATTTTTTTCTCTATGCCTTGCGCGCAAAAGGCGCAGACCATGCCGTTGACCTCGGCGCGCAGCGTGGCGGCGAGGGCGGACTCAAGCGGCAACGCCGCGACCAGCAAAGCCAATGCGATAAACATGCGTTTCATGGAGATCTCCTCGTTTCAGAAATTGAACATCAGGTTGATGCGGGGGCTGCGTTCGGTGGACACGCCGATTTCAAAAAACACGTTCTTGCGAACGAGGCGCAGCGTCGGCGTGATTTCGGTCTTGCTGTCGAAGTTGGACATGCGCCGCACCTGCAACATCAGCCACGGCGAAACCTCGTCGTACTCGCCGGCGTAGAGCGCGAAGCCGCCTTCCACCTGATTGAACGAATGGCTGAAGCCGCTCGCCTTGAAGCCGTGCCACTTGTAGGCGACATAAACATGCTGCGTTTCATAGTCGGCCTGGAAGCCGGGCATGAAGGTCGTCTTCGAGCCGCGGAAATCCGAACCGGCGGCATCGCCCATGCCCGCCTGCAGGTAAATATTCGCCTGGGCCTCGGGCAGGTTCCAGCGCTTGGCGAGATAGCTCAGGTGCACGTTGGGAATACGCCGGTCGCGGTCGCCGCGGTCGGACTGGAAGTACATCCAGCCCGCGCTCACCGCCTTGTCCGCGGCAAAGGTGTAGCCGGCCGAGTAATCCTGCATTTTCTGGCCGGCCTCGCCCATGAGCATCAAATTGCCCTTGTAGGTGACCGGGTGGGCGGGGGCGGCGCCCGCAATGGCAAGCGATGCCACCGCAAAAGCCGTGCGGGCCGCAACGCGAACCCGTTGATGAAATGTCATGTTGCCTCCTGATGGAAAAACCAGACCGCCACCATGCGGTGACGGCGCAGCGCTTCAATAATCAGGGGCTAAAACAGCAGACGACAGTAGGCGATGGGAATCGGTGGTGCGCCCGGGTGTAGCGCGATGCCGCCACAGTGGTCGGCGGCTTGCCTCGACGCGCCGGCGAACATTTTCGGCACCACCAAAACCGGGACGGCGGCCGGCGTCACGACCGGCAGCTTGCCCGCATCCAGTGTCTGCTGGCTGGCAAGGCAGTGGTTCTGGCAAAGGTTATTGCCGCCCTGCTCCTGCTGGTGACAGGGCATGTCTTCCACCGCCGCTTTTACAACCAAGCAGGCCTGCTTGGCATAGGCGCCCTGCGCAAACAGCATCATCGCCAGGCAAAGCCAGGCGACGAGGCGTTTTTGCAGAACGGTCAGATAAGGCATGGGACTATGATAACCGAGACCGCCGAAAGTTCACTGCCGCCTGGCAGATCTGCACTACAACAACCGAGTGCAATACCCGGGCTGTAACAAGGCCCTGTCATTGCGAGGAGGCGAAGCCGACGCGGCAATCTTGTGGTATTGCGACGGCGGTCACAAGGACGACGGGATTGCTGCGCTCGCAATGGCAAAACAGCCATTGCACTACAACAACCGAGTGCAATACCCAGGGTATAACAAGGCCATGTCATTGCGAGGAGGCGAAGCCGACGCGGCAATCTTGTGGTGTTGCGACGGCGCTCGCAAGAACGACGGGATTGCTTCGCTGCGCTCGCAATGACAACAATATTACGCGGCAAACGCGCTCCTGGGGGCAGATGTGGCTATGGCTTCCCAAGGACATGGCGCCGCCAAAAGCCACGCCATAGCTCTGGCTCGGCCCGCGTCTCAAACATGCCGATAGCTGGAAACCCTTTACTGGCGAGGCTTTCCAGCCATTGCTGGAAATGCCCGCCAGTCGGGCGTCTCCAGCCTATGGACGCGGAACCGGCTCACTCCTGCCGCAATATCTCCAGCAACTCGTCGCCGTAACGCTTGAGTTTGCGCACACCGACACCGGAGATGAAACCGAGTTCTTCCTCGTTGGCCGGTTGCACACGCGCGATCTCGGCCAGCGTGGCGTCGTGGAACACCACATAGGCGGGAATGCCGTGCTCCTTGGCCACCGCCGCGCGCCAGGTGCGCAGTCGCTCGAAGCGCGTGTTGGCGCGACCCTCGAGCCCGCCGGCGGCGGCAGGCTTGGCAGCGGTCTTGCGCGAGCCCGAGGCGCGTTTGCCCTCGGTGGCTTTACGCAGCATCACCTGCCGCTCACCCTTCAGCACCGCGCGGCTCGCCTCGGTCAGCTTGAGCGAACCATAGCTGTCATGGTCGGTCATCAAAAAACCAAGCGCAATGAGCTGACGGAACACCGCGCGCCAGGCTTTTTCATCGAGCTCCTTGCCGATGCCAAACACACTGAGCTTGTCGTGTTCCCACTGTTTCACCTTGTCATTGTCGTGGCCGAGCAGCACGTCCACCAGATGACCGGCGCCAAAACGCTGGCCGGTGCGAAACGCGCAGGACAAGGCCTTGCGCGCGGCCTCGGTGCCGTCCCACACCTGCGGCGGCTCAAGGCACACGTCACAGTTGCCACAGGGCGCGGACGGCTCGCCAAAATAATCAAGCAGGCGCACGCGACGGCAACTGGTGCTCTCTGCCAGGCCCAGCAGGGCATCGAGCTTGGCACCGGCGATGCGCTTGATCTGGTCGGGCGCCTCCGAGGTGTCTATCATGCGCCGTTGGTTGACCACGTCACCCAGGCCGTAGGCCATCCAGGCATCGGCGGGCATGCCGTCACGGCCGGCGCGGCCGGTTTCCTGGTAATAGCCCTCTATGCTCTTGGGCAGATCCAGGTGCGCGACAAAGCGCACATCGGGTTTGTCTATGCCCATGCCAAAGGCGATGGTCGCGGTCATCACAATGCCGTCCTCACGCAGAAAGCGGGATTGGTTCATCGCGCGTGTTTGCGTATCCATACCGGCGTGATAGGGCAGTGCGCTGATGCCCTCCTCCTCCAGCCACGCAGCGGTCTCCTCGACCTTGCGCCGCGACAGGCAGTAAATGATGCCGGCATCACCCGGATGCTCGGTCTGCAAAAAATTCAGCAACTGCGCGCGGGCATTGCCCTTTTCAACGATGCGGTAACGAATGTTGGGGCGGTCGAAGCTGGAAACAAACAGGCGCGATCCGGTGAGGTTGAGGCGCTCGATGATTTCGGCGCGGGTGATTTCATCGGCGGTGGCGGTGAGCGCGATGCGCGGCACATCGGGGAAGCGCTCGTGCAGCGTCGACAGCTGCATGTACTCGGGCCGGAAATCGTGCCCCCACTGCGACACGCAATGCGCCTCGTCAATGGCAAAGAGCGCCACGCCGACCGAAGCGTTCAAGCGCTCCAGCAGGTTGAGAAAGCGCCCGGTCAGCAGGCGCTCGGGCGCGACATAGACGATGTCGCACTCCCCGGCGAGCAGCGCATCCTCGACGCCGCGCGCCTCTTCGGCCGACTGCGTTGAATTGAGAAAGGCCGCCTTGACACCGGCCTCGAGCAGCGCCGCGACCTGGTCTTGCATCAGCGCGATCAGCGGCGAAATGACGATGCCCGGACCGTGACGCAGCAGCGCCGGGATTTGATAGCACAAGGATTTTCCGCCGCCCGTGGGCATCAGCACCAGGCAGTCGCCGCCGCCCAGCACGTGATTGACGATCTCGCCCTGGGCGCCGCGAAACGCCGGATAGCCGAAGACCTCCTTCAGCACGGACAGCGCCGAGGGCGCGCCGTCCACCACCACCGCGCTACTCAACCGTGACGCTCTTGGCGAGGTTGCGCGGCTTGTCGACGTCATTGCCGCGCGACAGCGCGACATGGTAGGCCAGCAGTTGCAATGGAATGGTGTGCAATATGGGCGACAGGATGCCGGCGTGCTCGGGCAGCAGGATGATCTCCACGCCCTGCTCGCCGCTGCGCTCGGTGTCCTCGTCGGCGAACACGAACAGCTCGCCACCGCGCGCCTTGACCTCCTGCAGATTGGACTTGAGCTTGCCCAGCAGCGCATTGTTGGGCGCGACCGCGACCACCGGCATGTACTTGTCGACAAGCGCGAGCGGGCCGTGCTTCAACTCGCCGGCCGCATAGGCCTCGGCATGAATGTAGGAAATCTCCTTGAGCTTGAGCGCGCCCTCCATGGCGATCGGATAATGGATGCCGCGCCCGAGAAACAGCGCGTGATGGCGGCCGGCGAATCTCTCCGCCCATGCCTTGACCTGCGGCTCGACACGCAAGACTTTTTCCAGCGCCTTGGGCAGGTGTCGCAGCGACACCAGCAATTGCGCCTCTTTTTCCGCGGACAGGCGCTTGCGCATCTTGGCCAGCGTCATGGTCAAGAGCACCAGCGCGGCAAGTTGCGTGGTAAAGGCCTTGGTCGAGGCGACACCGATCTCCGGGCCGGCGCGCGTGAGGAAGCGCAGGTCCGCGGCGCGGATCAGCGCCGACTCGGGGACGTTGCAAATCGACAGGCAGTATTTGTGGCCCAGCGAGCGCGCGTGCTGCAGCGCCGCCAGCGTGTCGGCGGTCTCGCCCGACTGCGAAATGGCGATCACCAGCGCGCGTGGGTTGGGCACCGAATCGCGATAGCGGTATTCGCTGGCGATCTCGACGTTACAGGGGATGCCGGCGACGCCCTCGAGCCAGTAGCGCGCCACCATACCCGAGTGGTAGCTGGTGCCGCAGGCGAGAATCAGCACCGAATCGATCTCGGTGAAAATATTTTCCGCGCCGGCGCCAAAGATCTGCGGCGAAATCGAATGCGCCCCGGTCACGATCTCCAGCGTGTTGGCGATGGCCATAGGCTGCTCGAATATTTCCTTTTGCATGTAATGCTCGTACTGGCCCAGATCAACCGCGTCGGCGGTCAGCTTGGAGACATGCACCGCGCGCTCGATGCTCGCGCCCCCGGCGTCGATGATGCGAACACCGTTGAGCCTGATCTCGGCCACATCGCCATCCTCCAGATAAATCACACGCTTGGTCACCTGGATCAGCGCCGAGGTATCGGAGGCGGCGAAATTGCCGTCCTCGCCAAGGCCCAGCAGCAGCGGCGCACCATTTCGCGCCACCACCAGTCGCGACGGATCGGCGGCGTCGACCACGGCAATGGCGTAGGCGCCGGTGAGTTCGGCCACCGCCAGACGCACCGCCTCGAGCAGGTCCGCCCCGCCGCTTATCTTGGCATGCACCAGGTGTGCAATGACCTCGGTGTCGGTGTCGGAGGTAAACACATAACCCTTGGCGCGCAGCATGTCGCGCATGGTGTCGTGGTTTTCGATAATGCCGTTGTGCACCACCGAAATGCCGCCCGACACATGCGGATGGGCGTTCTCCTCGGAGGGCACGCCGTGCGTGGCCCAGCGCGTGTGTGCAATGCCAAGCGCACCCGAAAGGCCCTCGCCTTGGGCGAGTTTTTCAAGTTCGGCCACACGGCCGGTCGAGCGCAATCGTCGCAGTGCGCCGTCATTGACCACCACCACGCCGGCCGAGTCATAGCCGCGGTATTCGAGCCGCTTCAGGCCCTCGAGCAAGACGGGTACTACGTTGCGTTTGGCGATGGCGCCGACAATGCCGCACATGACAAGGATCTTTCGGGGAAAGGAACTAAGGGATTACTCGGACGTCTGTTCTGCCGTTGGGCCGGCTTTTCTTAATGCTGCGCTTTGGCTTGGCTTGGGGTTGACTTGGGGTGGACTTGGGGTGGACTTTAGGTTGGCGCTCCTGGCTGGTCGACAGACAGGAACAACAACCCTCTCAGCATGTGCAGGATGTCGTGCCGGATCTTTTCCATGGGCACGTCACGCCTTTGGGGCTTTGACCGGACGCTTCCAGCCGGGGATGCTCACCTGTTTGGCGCGAGAGAGGGTGAGCTGGTCCGGCGGCGCGTCGCGGGTCAGCGTGGTACCGGCCCCGAGCGTCGCGCCGCGCCCGACGCGCACCGGCGCGACGAGTTGGGTGTCCGAGCCGATGAACACATCGTCCTCGATGACGGTGCGGTGCTTGTTGGCGCCGTCGTAATTGCAGGTGATGGTACCGGCGCCGACGTTGACATTACGCCCGACCGTGCTGTCGCCGATATAGGACAGATGATTGGCCTTGGAGCCGGCGCCAATGTCGCTGTTCTTGACCTCGGTGAAGTTGCCGATGTGCACGCCCTCGGCCAGCTTGCTGCCCGGGCGGATGCGCGCATACGGCCCGAGCCGGCAATTGGCGCCGATGACCGCGTCCTCGAAATGGCAGAAGGCCTCGATGCGCGTCCCGGCGGCAACGCGGACGTTTTTCAGCACGCACTGGGGCCCGATGGTGACGCCATCGCCCAGCGTGACATCGCCCTCGAACACACAGTTGATGTCTATGGCCACATCGCGGCCGAAGGTGAGCCTGCCGCGCACGTCGATACGCGAGGGGTCGGACAGCGTGACACCCTTCTCCATCAGCATGTCGGCCACTTCGAACTGGTAGATGCGCTCGAGCTCCGCCAGTTGCGCCTTGCTGTTGACGCCGGTGGTCTCCCAGTCGATGTCCGAGCCGGCCGTCCCGACCGCGACCCTGGACTTCACCGCCGCGGCAATCACATCGGTGAGGTAATACTCTTTTTGCGCGTTGTTGTTCTTGAGCGCGGTCAGCCAGGCCTTGAGCCGCGCCGTGGGCAGCACCATGATGCCGGTGTTGATCTCGCGAATTTCCAGTTGCTTGTCGGTGGCGTCCTTGTGCTCGACGATGCGCGTCACCTTGCCGCGGCTCCTGACGATGCGGCCGTAGCCATCGGGGTCATCGAGCTCCACGGTGAGCAGCCCGACGCCCTCGCCGGCCGCCCCGATCAGCCGTTGCAAGGTCACCGGCCGGATCAGCGGCACATCGCCATAGAGCACCAGCGTCGGCGCCGTGTCATCGAGCAGCGGCACCGCCTGCATCACCGCGTGGCCGGTGCCAAGCTGCGGCTCCTGCCTGACCCAGGCCACATCAGCATCGGCGGCAAATGCCTCGCGCACGCGCTCCCCGCCATGGCCGTAGACGACGACAATGCGCGTCGGCTTGAGCGCGCGCGCCGCGGTGATGACATGCGCCAGCAGCGGCATGCCGGCAAGCTGGTGCAGCACCTTGGGAAGGTCGGAGTGCATGCGCTTGCCCTGGCCGGCGGCGAGGATGACGACATTCATGATTTGTGCGTTCGCGTGAATCTCGGAAGGGGTGCAAATGTTAGCACGGCAGAGGGGAAATACCCCCGCTCCGCCGTTGCGGCCGCCGCCCGCGGGGGCTATATTACGGACAGCCGAAGCGCCCGCGGGCGGCTGTGCAACAGCGGCGAAAATAAATACCGGCAAATACCGACTAATACCTGCAACGACAGCCCACGCCTTCACCCGCAATTGTTATCTGCTAGGGTCATACGCGTTCCAAAACCGTTTAGCGCCGCATCCCCTATTTCAAGGAGGAATACCATGCTCAAACATCTCAAGCGCGCCGCCGCGCTATCCGCGCTGTTGACCGCCGTTTTCACCCTGGCAGGCCTGGCCGGCAACGCCGCCGCCCAGGACACCTGCAAGAACCGCGGCGACCTCGACGCCCTGTATTGCGATGACAACAACGACCTTGTCGCCGACACCCCCAAAGACGCGAAAAAATTCAAGACCCCGGGCACGCTGGTATTCACCTACACGCCGGTCGAAGACCCGGCGGTGTACGAAAAGGTGTTCAAGCCCTTCACCGAGCACCTGGGCACCTGCACCGGCAAGCGCGTGGTGTTCTACCAGGTGCAGTCCAACGCCGCCGAAATCGAGGCCATGCGCTCGGGCCGCCTGCACGTGGGCGGCTTCTCCACCGGTCCGACCGCCTTCGCGGTGAACATCGCCGGCGCCGTCCCGTTCGCCGTCAAGGGCACGGAAAAAGAATTCCAGGGCTATAACCTGCTGGTGATCGTCAAAAAAGACAGCCCCTACCAGAAGCTCGCCGACCTCAAGGGCAAGAAATTCGCCCACACCTCGCCCTCGTCCAACTCCGGCCACATGGCGCCGATGGCGCTGTTCCCGAAAGAAGGCCTCGCTCCGGGCAAGGACTACAGCATCCTGTTCTCGGGCAAGCACGACCAGTCCATCCTCGGCGTGAACTCGGGCGACTACGACGGCGCGGCCGTGGCCTCGGACGTTTATCACCGCATGGGCGAACGCGGCCAGATCAAGGAAGACAACTTCCGCGTGATTTATCGCAGCCAGAAATTCCCGACCTCGTCCTTCGCCTATGCGCACGACCTGGAGCCGGTCTTTCGCGACAAGATGCTCAAGTGCTTTTACGACTACCGCTTCCCCGCCGACATGCAAAAGGCCTTTGACGGCGCCGACCGGTTTTTCCCGGTGAACTTCAAGAAAGACTGGGAAGTGGTGCGCCATGTGTCCGAGGCGGGCGGCGAGAAATTCAACCGCGCCGGCTACGAAAAAGAATCCAAGCGCGAAGAAGAAGCACGCGCCAAAGCCGCAGCGGCGAAAAAGTAACGGAAACGGCAGATGTTTCTGTCATTGCGAGGAGCAAAGCGACGAAGCAATCTCGCAGCGCCATGACATAAGTCACAAACGCGACGGGATTGCTTCGCTGCGCTCGCAATGACGATGCTTACCGCTTACGCAAGGGCATACGTAAAAGCAGATTCCTCGGCCTTTGGCCTCGGAATGACATAGTCAAAGGGAGCCGGCATGCCGCGCAATGTAAAGGTCGTGCTTACCATCGCTGCATGGCTTTTTTCCGCCGCGTCCTTCGCCCAGGACGCCTGCAAGAACCGCGGCGAACTGGACACGCCCTATTGCGACGAGAACGGTGACCTGCTGGCCGACGCCCCACGGGACGCGCGGCGCGTGAAGGACCCGGACACGCTGTTCTTCACCAACTCGCCGCTCGAGGACCCGGCGGTGTTCAACAAACTGATGCAGCCCTTTGTCGCGCACCTGGCGCAATGCTCGGGCAAGAAAGTGCGCTTTTACGACGTCTATTCGAGCGCCGCGGCGATCGAGGCGATGCGCTCGGGCCGCATGCACATCGGCACCATGTCTTCGGGAGACACGGCATTTGCGGTGAACGTCGCCGGCGCCATCCCGTTTGGCATCAGGGGCGACGCCAAGGGGCCGCAGGGTTACCAGTTGTGGGTCATTGTCAAAAAAGACAGCGCGCTGCAAAAACTCGCCGACCTCAAGGGCAAGAAAGTCGCGCACACCGCACCGTCCTCGAACTCGGGCAACCTCGCGCCGCGCGCACTGTTCCCGGCCGAGGGCCTGACGCCGGACAAGGACTACAAGGTGCTCTATTCGGGTAAGCACGAGAACTCGGTCGCCGGCGTGGCGAGCGGCGACTACGACGCCGCGCCCATCGCCCACGATATCCTGGTGCGCATGGCCGAACGCGGCATAGTCAGGATGGAGGACTTCAGGATCATCTGGCGCTCGCGCGATTTTCCGCCCGGCGGCCTGTCGATGGCCCACGACCTCGCGCCGGCGCTGCAGCAAAAATTGCGCGACTGCACTTATAACTTCAAGTACACGCCCGAAATGGTTAAGGGCTTCCAGGGCGCCGACCGCTGGCTGCCCATAGACTTCAAGCGCGACTGGGAAGTCATCCGCAAGGTCGCGCAGGAATCCGGCCAATCCTTCAACCGCGCCGCGTTTGACAAAGAAAAAGCCAAGGCCGAGGCGGCGGCGGCGGCGGCGGCTAAGAAGTGAGGGAAAACATGGAGTGCTTCCCCTCATCATGTTCCCTGTCATTGCGAGGAGCGAAGCGACGAAGCAATCTCGTCGCACCACGACTTACGTCACAAGCGCGACAAGATTGCTTCGCTGCGCTCGCAATGACAAGGCTAAAATTGCGATCAATCTCCCTTCCCCTTGACGGGGGAAAACATGGAATGCTTCCCCTCACCATGCTCCCTGTCATTGCGAGGAGCGAAGCGACGAAGCAATCTCGTAGCACCACGACTTACGTCACAAGCGCGACAAGGTTGCTTCGCTGCGCTCGCAATGACAAGGCTAAAATGCAATCAAGCTCCCTCCCCCTTGACGGGGAAAAACATGGAATGCTTCCCCTCACCATGTTCCCGGTCATTGCGAGGAGCGAAGCGACGAAGCAATCTCGTAGCACCACGACTTACGTCACAAGTCACAAGCACGACAAGATTGCTTCGCTGCGCTCGCAATGACAAGGCTAAAATTGCGATCAATCTCCCTTCCCCTTGACGGGGAAAAACATGGAATTCTTCCCCTCACCATGTTCCCTGTCATTGCGAGGAGCGAAGCGACGAAGCAATCTCGTAGCACCACGACTTACGTCACAAGCGCGACAAGATTGCTTCGCTGCGCTCGCAATGACAAGGCTAAAATTGCGATCAATCTCCCTTCCCCTCGACGGGGAAAAACATGGAATGCTTCCCCTCGCCATATTCCCGGTCATTGCGAGGAGCGAAGCGACGAAGCAATCTCGTAGGGCCACGACTTACGTCACAAGTCACAAGCCCGACGAGATTGCTTCGCTGCGCTCGCAATGACAAGGCTAAAATTGCGATCAATCTCCCTTCCCCT
>CAMDDU010000004.1:0-159697 GCA_945892985.1 Bordetella parapertussis | reverse complement strand
AGGGTGTTGCCACGAAATACCTCACCAACTACCTCGGATGGTTTAGAGTTCTCGACCGGTCGCCCCGCTTCAGCCCCGATCCCGCACGGTTGCTCACTCTCGCGGTCAGAGCATGAGTTCAACAACATCATTCGCTAAATGAGCCTTTTTATTTGGCGCGCCGAGTGCGCGTAGAGTGGCGCGCCCGTGCCGCAACTGCCGTTACGGCTTGTTGAATTCCTTCCACGGATCCTTGACGTTCGGGATCGTCTCTATCTCGACGTTCATGTTGCGGCCGCCGACCTTGCGTGTTTCGCGAATGTAGATGTTCTGCACAATGTCGCGTGTCGCCGGATCAATCGCAATCGGGCCGCGCGGGCTGTTTGGATTTTTGTAATTGGACAGGATCTTCATTGCTTGATCGCCGTCCACCTTGCCCTTTTGCTCGCGGATGGCGGTGTAAATCATGTCCATGGCATCGTAGGCGCCCACGGCGATAAAGCCCGGCGGGATGGTCTTGCCGTAATCGCGTTCCCATGCGCCGACGAAGGCCTTGTTGGCGGGGCGGTCGCCGGCCATCGAATAATTCCAGGCCGAGATGTAGCCCAGCGGCGCATCGCCCATGTTGATCAGTTCCTCCTCGGTGACCGAGTCGCCGGTGCCGATAAAGGGAATGCCGGCCTGGCGCAGACCGAGGTCGTTGTAGGCCTTCTGGATCGCCGTCGACGGGGCGCCTGCGGTGACCATGTTGAACACCACGTCGGGTTTCACGTCCTTGGCTTTTTGCATGAAGGCGATAAAGTCGGGGTTCTTGATCGGCATGCGCACGCTGCCGATGATTTCGCCGCCGCCGTCCTTGAAACCCTTGATGAAGGCCGTTTCGGCATCGTGTCCGGGCGCGAAGTCGGTGACCATGGTGTAGGCTTTTTTGTATTTTTTCGCCGCCCACACGCCCATCGGGTAGCCGCTTTGCCACAGCGTCAGTGAAGCGCGCACAAAATACGGCGAACGGGTGGTGATGACCGATGCCGCGGCATTCATGATCACCAGCGGCGTCTTGGTCTCGGCCAGCATCGGCGCTGCCGCCATGGCGTTGGGTGTCCAGATAAAGCCGGTGAGGAAGTCGACCTTGTCGCGGGTGAGCAATTCCTGGGTGAGTCTTTTGGCGGTATCCGGGTTGGGGCCGCCGTCATCGCGCACGATCAATTCTACTTTCACGCCCGGCGGCAGCTTGCCGGCGTTCTCTTTCATGTACAGCTTGACGCTTTTGTCGATCTGATCGCCCAGGGTCGCGAATACCCCCGAGGTTGAATTGAGCAGGCCGATCTTGATCGTCTGTGCCGCTGCGGCGCCGCTGCACAAGGCGATCGCGCAAGCGAGCAGCCCCGACAGCAACTTGGGTTTTTGGTACGTCATGTTTGCTCCTCCTTGAATCGGTTTAATCGATGCACTTCTTTTTGGTCTTGCGTGACGCCATATTCTATAGATTCTCGCTGCAACAAGGCCATGTCTGCGTGTGCTGCCGTTGTGCGGTGCAGCGTATCAGGGTTTATTCTTCGGCAAAATGGATTTGTGTCTGCGCCTCCTTCAGGCGGGGCGAGGGCGCTTCTGAAATGCCCCATTGGTCCAGGCGTCCAGGCAGCCACTTCCAGTCCTCGGGCTTGCCCGCCACATAGCTGGCGTCGACCTGCTGGACCTCGGCGGTGTATTCAATCACCAGATTTTCAGGGCCGATAAAGTAGGCGAACACATTGTGTCCGGGACCGTGGCGGCCGACACCCCACGCGATCGGATAGCCCGCGTCGCGCAAGCGGCCGCCGCCTGTCATCACCGACTCCCAGTCGGGCAGCATGAAGGCGATATGGTTGAGCGTGGCCTCCTTGGCAAAAGCGAAGGCGATGTTGTGGTGGTCGCTGTTGCAGCGGATGAAATGCATCATGCGTGTGGTGTCCGAGAGCGTAAAGCCGAGCACCTCGGTGAAAAAATGCATCGCCGCATCGGCGTCCTTCGAATTGAGCACCACATGGGCAAGCCGCTCCGGCATGTCACGAACAGCTGAGGCGTCGGTGTGGCGCAGGTCATCGCTGACGATGCAAAAACGCCGGCCTTCAGCGTCGCGGAAGGCAAAGCCGTAACCGCCACCCGGCGTGGTGATTGCGGCAGGCGGTGCTTGCAGCCGGGCACCCTTGTCGGCGATGCGCTGCGCCAGCGTGTCGACGGCGCCACGCGAAGTGGCATTGAAGGTGATCGCGAGCAGTTCCGTGCTGCTGCGCGGGTGCAGCGACAGCAAGTGGTGGGGGGCGCCGGTTCCGCGCAGGTAGACGGCGGCACCGTCCCGTGCGGCAACCGAAAGGCGCCAGGTGCCCGTATAAAACGCCTCGCTTGCCGCGATGTCGACAACGCCGAGCTCGACGCTGCGCAGACCGGTGATCAACGACGACTGCATGCTTTGCTCTCCTGATGAACTTTTTAACGGCCGCCATTTATACCGTATACGCTGACGGTCTGCGCCGTGCTATTTTCCGCCTGCGCCATGGCGGTTGGTGCGGGAAGCCATGGCCGCGCAGGGTGCCGAAGTGACGACGACAACGCCCGACGAGTTTCGCGCATTTTTGCAAAAAGACATCGCCAACACCGCCAAGCTTGTTCAAGCTGCGGGGCTGCAGCCGGAATGAGCGCGTCGGTGACGCTGATGATGGTGGAATAAAATATAAAATCAACAAAAATGAGAACCCGCACTGAAAAAGGGTTTCAAGCCAAACTTGGCACAAATTACGCCGCCTTTATGGTCGTATTTATGGGTTGATTAAGGCCCGCTTTCAAACCGGCGGCAGCGTATCTAAAAAGGAGTAACACCATGCAAGCAAACCCTATTGCACGCCGGTTCTTGCGGCTGGCGGCGCACGGATTGTTTTTGTCCACCCTGCTGGCGGGCGCGTCGCAGGCGCTGGCCCAGTCGGCCTATCCCAGCCGTCCGATTCGCATCATCGTGCCGCTGACCACCGGCGGTTCCAACGATGTGCTGGCGCGCATCATCGCCGATCGCCTGACGCCGGTGCTGGGGCAGCCGGTGGTGGTCGAGAACCGGCCCGGCGCCGGTGGCATTGTCGGCACCGACTACGTCGCCAAACAACCTGGCGACGGCTATACGATTCTCATCGCCACCGCCTCACACGCCTACCAGCAGCACTTCGTCACCAAGTTGCCGTTTGACCCAGTAAAAGATTTCGAGCCGATCATCCTCGCTGCGGTCGTGCCCTTTGTGCTGACGGTCAATGCCGAACTGCCTGTGACCAATGTCAGGGATTTCATCGCGCTGGCGCGCACGCGGCAAAAGGGCCTGACCTTTGGCACCGCCGGCGTCAGTTCACCGCATCAACTGGGCACCGAGTGGCTCAAGTCCATGACCGGGGCCAATTTCATCCACGTTCCCTACAAGGGCGCGGCCGGCATCGTGCCGGCGCTGGTCGCCAACGAGATCGACTTCACTGTTGGTGCGATCAATTCGCTGCTGCCGCATATTCGCAGCGGCAAGCTGCGTGCGCTGGCCGTTGCGAGCACCAAGCGCACCGCTTTCCTGCCCGATGTGCCGACCATCGCCGAGGCGGCGCCCGCGCCCGGCTACGGCATGGATGTGTGGGCCGGCTTTCTCGCGCCCAAGGGCACGCCCAAAGACATCATTGCCAGGCTTAATGTCGAGATCAGTCGCATCCTGCGCGATCCGCAAATCGTCGCTGAAAAACTCGCCCCGCTGGGCATCGATATCGTGACCAGTACGCCCGAGCGCTTTGCCGAGGTGCTCAAGGCCGACCTCGTGTTGTACGAAAAAGTCATCAAGGACGCCAACATCAAAGCCGAGTAGGGCGCGCTGACGGGGCGGCGGTATTGCCGCGGGCCGGGCTGGAAAGCCCGGGTTCTTGCGGTCTACCCGGTCTTTCAGGTTTTGCTTTTGGGCGGATGGTGCACGCGGTGCCTGCCCGCTTCGCGTTCCACCGGGTCGCGCAGTCTGAGGGTTTTTTCGTGGCGTTTGGTGACGATGCGGTAGTGCCTCGCGGCATCGATCGCCCAGCCCACGTCCCAGCAGCTTTTCGGGTTGGTGACCCATTGTTCGGGTTTGAGGCGGCGCAGGTCAAAGCCGGCGGAATACTCACGCAGGGTTTTTTGCGCGCGCCGGTTGGCGTATTCGTGAAAATAACTCATCGCCAGCTCGCGCAAGCTGCGGTAGACCGGGTCGCGCCAGCGCAGATAGGGACCGTTGGTCTTGGAGATTGCCCCCCAGCAGCCGTTGCGCCGGAACAGCGTGACGATGTGGTCGTAGTCGCGCGTGGCGCGCAAGTCCATGATCAGCGGCGGCTCGCCGTTCACCCACAGCGCCGCCGCGGCCAGCATCGCGCCCTCGATGCACAGCGCGCGCTTTTCATGCAGCACGGTGCGCACCGACAGGCAGGTCTCGCCGCCCAACTCCCAGTTGTGCGGAATGGCGTTAACGTAGGCTTGAATTTTTTCCGGCGTATTGAGGCGGCGCAGCACGGCAAACTCGGCCGGCGTGAGTCCGAGATCGTCGCGTGTTGCGGCGCGTTTGTGCAGCAGGAGGTTTTTTGCCATGCGCCATTGTGACGGCACTGTCGCGCACTGGCTACCGTTTTGATGCAATCGATCAGCAGCGGCGACCGGCATCGTCGACTGGAAACGCCCATCTGGCGCGGGTTTTCAGGCGATGCGCCAAGTGGGCTGCGTGATGCGGCAGCGGTCCCGCCACCCGCCTGCTAAAATCGGATTTCAAACGGATCGAAGCAATGAACCCCTTTACCCGCCGAAAATTCCTGCAAAGCAGTGTGCTCGCCGCAGGTGGTTTGTGCGTCCCCTTTGCGCCTGTGTTTGCCGCCTCCGCCGCGGCGCTGGACGCGCGCCGCCTGCGCAAATTTGTCGATGAAATGCCGCGTCCGCGCCGCGTGTCCGGTCCGACATTGGATCTTGCCGTCACCGAGTTCCGGCAAAAGCTGCACGCCGACCTTCCGCCGACCGTGTTATGGGGTTATGACGGCAGTTATCCTGGTCCGACCATAGAGGCCGAGCGCGGCAAGCCGCTGCGCGCGCGCTTTCGCAACGCGTTGCAAAACCAGACCCTGCTTGCGGCGCTGCCCGTCGACCAGACGCTGCACTGGGCGGATCCGCTGGGTGCCAAGCAGGGCGCGCATTCGCACCATGGCGGTGGTCCGCGCGAACGCTACGCCGGCCCGGTGCCGCTTATCACCCACCTGCATGGCGGCGAGGTGCACGCGCAAAGCGATGGTCATCCCGATGCCTGGTACACGCCCGGTTTCGAGCGCAAGGGCGGCGCTTTCGCCGGTGAATGGCACGACTACCCGAACGCGCAACCGGCTGCAACGCTGTGGTACCACGACCATGTCATGGGTGCCACGCGCATCACCGTTTACGCCGGGCTTGCCGGTTTTTACTTGCTGCGTGAACCGGAACTGGAGCGCACACTCAATCTGCCCGCGGGCGACTACGAGCGTGAAATCCTCATCCAGGACCGCAGTTTCGACCTCAAGGGCCAGTTGCGTTATCCGCAGCGCGGCAACGATCCGGCGGTGCATCCGTTCTGGAACCCCGAGTCTTTCGGCGATGCCATTGTCGTCAATGGCAAGGCCTGGCCCTATATGAACGTCGAGCCGCGCAAATACCGCTTGCGCCTGCTCAACGGGTCGAACGCGCGCTTTTTCCGTCTGCGTCTTTCCGACGGCAGGCCGTTTGTGCAGATCGGCTCGGACGGTGGTTTCATGGCGGCGCCGGTGGAGGTGAAGACGCTCATGCTTTCTCCGGGTGAGCGCGCCGATGTCATTGTTGATTTTTCCGGGCTCGGGCAGGGCAAGACCATAGTGGTCACCAACGATGCCGTGGCGCCGTTTCCGGTGGGCGATAAAACCGATCCGCGTTCCACCGGTGTTGTCATGCAGTTTCGCGGGGTGCCGCTGACGAGCGCCGATGCCAGTGCGATTCCGGCAAAACTGGTTGATGTGCCGGCTCTCGGTGCGCCAACGCTGACGCGAACCCTGACCCTGGACGAGCACATCGGGCGCAAGGGGCCGCATCGGATGCTGCTCGACGGACGCACCTGGTCCGACCCGGTGAGTGAAACACCGCGCCTGGGTAGCACCGAGTTGTGGGAAATCGTGAACCTCACCGCAGACACCCACCCCATACACCTGCACCTGGTGCAATTTCAGGCACTCAACCGCGAGGCGCTGCGCGTCAAGGCTTATACAAAAGCACCCAAGGCGCAGCGGCAGCTGGCGTCTTATCTTTCAGGCAAGCCGGTGTTACCCGACGCCAATGAGCGCGGCTGGAAGGACACGCTGCGCGCCAACCCGGGCGAGGTGACGCGGTTTATGGTGCGTTTTGCGCCGGCCTCGGGCGGGGCCTTCCCCTTTGATGCCACCGCTGCGCCAGGCTATGTGTGGCATTGCCATCTGCTCGAGCACGAAGACAATGAAATGATGCGGCCCTACGCGGTGCAGCGCTGATTTACTCTCAAGCCGTACCCTAAGGCACCCTAGGCACCCCTGGGCCACCCCTACCCCTGGGGCAGTCGCAGGATCGTGCCGGCCTATCAGTCCGGTTTGATATTCGCACCCTTGATCACGCGCGACCATTTCACTGCTTCGGATTTCATGAATACACCGAACTCCTCGGGGCTGCTGCCGACGGGGTCGGTGCCCTGGGCGATGAGTTTGTCGCGGATGTCCGGAATTTCCATCACCTTGACGATCTCGCGCTGCAGGCGGGCGATGACTTCGCGCGGCGTGCCGGCCGGCACCAGCATGCCGTACCAGTTCACCGCCTCGAAGCCGGGCAGCGATTCGTTGGCCGCCGGCACATCGGGCAGTATCGACAGGCGCTTCGGGCCGGTGGTGGCAATCGCGCGCAGGCGGCCGCTTTTTACGTGGGGCAGCCCGATCGCGACCGCGTCAAATCCGTACTGCACCTGGCCGCCGATCAAGTCATTGAGTCCGGGTGCGCTGCCCTTGTAGGGCACGTGCACCGTCTTGATCCCGGCCACCGCGTTGAGCAGTTCGCCGGCGAGATGTGGCAGGCCGCCGTTGCCGCTGGAGTAAAAGTTGACCTTGCCCGAGTTGGCCTTGGAGTGGGCGATCAACTCACCGATATTTTTTACCGGCAGCGACGGATTGACATAGAGCAGGAAGGATACCGAAGACACCTGCGTGAGCGGCGCCAGGTCGCGATCCATGTTGAAGGGCAGGTTGGGGATGAAGACCGGGTTGATGCTGATGTTGCCTGTGGTGCCGAAGAAAATGGTGTGTCCGTCCGGCGCCGATTTGGCGACAAAGTCGGTGCCGACCACGCCGCCGGCGCCCGGCTTGTTCTCGACGATGACCGGCTGGCCCAGCGCCTCGGACAGCTTGGGCGCCATGATGCGCGCCACGATGTCGATGCCGCCGCCTGGCGGGAAGCCGATGACGATGCGCACCGGCTTGGTCGGAAACGCCTGCGCCTGCGCATTGACGGCAAGGGGCAACAGCAGTGCGATCGAAATCAGGATGGAATGGAGCAGGCTGGGCATGGCGTTCCTTCAGTGGGGATATTTTGAATTGACATATTTTTCCAAATGGTAGGATAATTTAACGTTCCGTACAACCTCCCGCCGCCATGAGCCAACAGACGATTCACGTATATGCCGGCACGGCCGGCCACTCCGGATGGTTCAGTGAGGATTGTGGCGAGACCTGGGTCCATCCAAACAGCCACTCGGGCATGTATCTTGAAGCACGCGTCTGGGCCATCGCCAGCCATGTCGCCACGCCGGGCTATTTGTTTGCCGGTACCGACATGGGGGTGTTCCGCTGGGACGAGGCCCCGGCGCGCTGGACGCCGCTGCCTTCGCCGATGCAGGATGTCTGGGCCATCGTGCAGGATCCTGAAAACGCCAATGTGCTGATCGCCGGCACGCGGCCTGCCGGTTTTTACCGTTCGGCCGATGCCGGCAAGAGCTGGGAGAAGCTCGACGCGCCCGGCATCAGCCAGTTCTCCGAGGCCAATATGGGGCCGACGCGGGTCACCCAAATCCTGTTCGATCCGGTGGTGCGCGACACCGTCTGGGCGACGGTCGAAATCGGCGGCATTTATCGCAGCACCGATCGCGGGCGCACCTGGGTGCTGCTCGACAAGGGGCTGGTATCGGGCGACGTGCACGGCATCGCCGTTGTGCGCAACGACAACGGCTCGTCCACGGTCTTTGCCACCACCAATCGTGGCTTGCACCGGAGCACCGACCGCGGCCAGACCTGGCAGTTCCAGGAGCTCGATTCGCCCTGGCAATACACGCGCGCCGTGGTGCCGCGACTGGACAACCCGGCCATTGTGTTTCTGACCAACGGCAACGGGCCTCCGGGCAATGACGGTCGCCTGCTGCGCAGTCGCGATTTTGGCTCAAGCTGGGAGCAGGTGCCGCTGCCGGGTGAACTGAATAGCACGCCCTGGTGCGTGGCCACACACCCGTCCGATCCGATGCGCATTTTTGTCTGCACCAACCTTGGCCAGCTGTTTCGCAGTGAAGACGGTGGCGAAAGTTTTGTCCGCCTTGAGCACGAGTTTGGCGAATTACGCGCGCTGCACTGGCGCCCTCTTGCCGCGGGCGCGCGGCAGGCGCCGCATGCCATCACACGCCCCATGGTGAAGGCGGCGAAGCTGGCGCAGGCAGCCGCCGGTGCTGCTGTTTGATATTTCCTGTTTGAGGGTCGACATTTGACCTTTGACCTTTGACGTTTGACATCCTGATTTAACCCCGTGATCAATACCCTGATGCCTTACGCACGCGGTGCGCGTCCCATGCTATTTTCAACCGGAGCAAGCTGATGACCAGCGCGCTGTTTTCCCCTATCACGCTGCGTGGCGTCACGCTGCCAAACCGCATCGCTCTTTCCCCCATGGCGCAGTACAGCGCCGTCGATGGTGCATTTACCGAATGGCATCTGGCGCATCTCGGGCATATGTCTTATTCGGGCGCGGGCCTGATCATGACCGAGGCGGTGGCGGTCGAGGCGCCCGGTCGCGGCTCGCACAGTTGTCCGGGCATTTATGCCGACAGCCAGGAGCCGTCGTTCAAGCGTGTAGTCGATTTTTGCCGCCACTACGGTAGTGCGCGCACCGGCATCCAGCTTACCCACACCGGGCGCAAGGGCTCCATTCGCCTGCCTTGGGCGGGGCGCGGCCCATTACCCGAAGCCGAGGGCGGCTGGCAGGTGGTGGCCCCTTCGCCATTGGCCTTTGACGCCGCCAGCCCGGTACCCAGGCAGCTCGACGAAGCCGGCCTCGCACGCATCAAGCAGGGTTTTGTAGCGGCCGCCGTGCGTGCTGTGCGCGCGGGCTTTGACATCATCGAATTGCATGGCGCGCACGGTTATTTGCTGCACCAGTTTCTCTCCCCCCTGTCGAACCAGCGTGATGATGCCTACGGCGGCGACGCCGCGGGCCGCATGCGTTTTCCGCTCGAAGTGGCGGAAGCGGTGCGAAAAGCGATTCCGGATGAACGCGTGCTGGGCATGCGTATCAGCGCCAGCGACTGGGCGGAAGGCGGTTTCGGACTGGAGGACGCGGTGACTTTCGCCGCGGCGCTCAAGGCGCTTGGCTGCGATTACGTCTGCGTATCCAGCGGCGGCCTGGTTGGCACGCAGCAGATCAAGGTGTCACCCGCTTACCAGGTGCCGTTTGCCGCCGCAGTGCGCGCACGCACCGGCATCGCCACACGCGCCGTCGGTTTGATCACGCAGGCGCAGCAGGCGGAGCAGATTGTCGCTTCCGGGCAGGCCGACATGGTCGCGCTGGGCCGTGCCCTGCTCGACAATCCGCGCTGGGGCTGGCACGCTGCCGAGGCTTTGGGCGTGAAGCCGGCGTATCCGCAGCAATATGAGCGCGCAGGCGCGGCGGTATGGCCCGGTGCGAAGATCGTGCGTCCTGTGAGCCTGCCGTCCTGAGCAAAGGAAAAACAATGAGCGTCGCTGCGCGTATCGGCCTGATGGTGCCGATCAACAACACCACCTTTGACGATGAAATCCGCGCCTGGCTGCCGCCTGGCGCCACCTGCACCACGCTGCGTATTCCGCGCGGCAAGGGCCTGCTCACGCCAGAGACCCTGCCCGCCTACAAGGCGCAGGCGCTGGCGCTGGCCAAGCAATTTGCCACGCCGGACATCGATGTGGTCGCTTACGGCTGCACCGCGGCCGGGTTTATTTCCGGCCCGGCCGGCGATGCGCAGCTCGCCGCCGAACTGGCCCAGATCACCGGCAAGCCGGTTGTAACCACGGCACGCTCCATGGTGCTCGCGCTGCAAGAAGTGGGCGCCAAGAACATCGCCCTGGTGACGCCCTACACGGACACGGTCAACGACCAGCTCAAGGCTTTTCTTGCCGATGGCGGCATTGGCGTGCGGCGCTTCAACAGCTTTTATGCGCCGGATGTCGATGCGCTAGGCCGCATTCAATCCGCTGCCGTGGACAAGCTTGCACGCGAAACCGTGGACGAGGCTTGTGATGCTTTGTTCATCGCCTGCGCGCAGCTTCCCACCCGCGACATCCTCGACGGTCTGCGCCGCGATTTGGGGCGCCCGGTGTTCTCCTCCAACTGGGGCACCACACGACAAGCCCTGCGCGCGCTCAACACATCACCGGCTTGAGCTTGCAGTAGGTGTTTTGCGAAAGCACGGCGCAAGCTGTGCCCCTTACCAGATTGCATCAAAACAAGCAGACGCTTTTAGCGATATTGTCGATATTGTTTCCAAGCCTGCCCCAGAACGCAAGCAAAGCAAGCTGGAATTTTTAGCCCGGAGGAATTCATGAAAACCCGTTCGATTTATTTTTCCATCTCATCGCTGTTGGCCGGATGTTTCGCTCTTGCGGGGCTGGCGGCTGCGCAGGACTATCCCAGCCGGCCCATACGCATGATCGTCCCCTACGGCACGGGCGGCGTCACCGACATCACCTCGCGTATTGTCGCGCCACGCATGGCCGACATACTCGGACAGTCCATCGTCATTGAGAACCGTGCGGGGGGAGCCTCCATGCTCGGTACGGATGCCGTGGCCAAGTCGCGCCCCGATGGCTACACCGTCCTGCTGACCTCGACCGCGCTTGCCGCCAATCACATCCTGTTCAAAAAAATTCCCTACGACCCCGTAAAGGATCTGGTATCAGTGAGCCTGCTCGCGACGGTGCCGACGGTTCTGGTGGTTCATCCGGGTGTGCCGGCCAATTCGGTCAAGGACCTCGTCGACTTGGTGAAGGCCAAGCCCGGGAGCATCAATTACGGCTCCGCCGGCAATGGCAGCGGCAACCACCTTACGACAGAGGTGTTCAAGCACGCCGCCGGCATCGATGTGCAGCACATTCCGTACAAGGGTGGCGGCGCGGTGATGACCGATCTTGTTGGTGGCCAGGTGACGTTTGTTTTTGCCGTGCTGCCGACCGCCTACCCCTACATCACCAGCGGAAAACTGCGTGCGCTGGGGGTTAGCAGCCTGCAGCGCAGCGCCGCGCTGCCTGATGTGCCCACGGTGGCCGAAAGCGGCTATCCGGGTTTCAGTGTCGCCGAATGGCTTGGCATTTTTGTTCCGGCCGGAACGCCCCCCGCCATCGTCGAGCGCCTGAACAATGCGGCCACCCGGGCCTTGCAGCATCCGGAAGTGCAGACACGCCTGAAGGCGCTCGGTGCGGAAATCATCGGCGGCCAGCCGGGCAACATGGATAAATACCTTCGATCAGAGATCGCCAACTGGACCAGGCTCGCGCAGCAGGTCAAATTTGAAGTGACTGAATGAGCGCAGAACAGCCACAAGCCTTGTTCGCGCCCTCAATCGGCGAAGCGGCTCATGTTTCGGCGTAGAGCTCGTCTATCCATTTGAGCGCCAGGGCCACCTGGTAGACGACGGTCGTGGCGCCCAAAGGCGCCATGACCGCATGCTGTAGCACGGCTTTGGCCACGTTCGCACGCACCAGTCGTATTGCGTGGATCTTGAAGGATGATTCCCACCCGAGCTGGGCGAATCCGCTGATGACGATGAGCTCGCAGGTGGTGTTGTCCAGCGGGCCCGCTTGCAGCATCTGTTCGCGCAGTTTGCGAAAGCTGTCCGCACCCTCGGGTGAGACTTCGGCCAGACGTGTGGTGGGTGTGGGGTTTAACGGTGTCATGCGCTGGCCTCTTGTCTCTTGTAAAACAATCATTGCTTGGGCATGCAGTTGCAGTTGGGTGGCCGCAATCCGGTCATCGGGCTGGCCCGCATTGGCGGCGCCGGCAATGGGCGCGGCCGGGTTGGCGTTTTTGCATCGAATCTCCTTTTCTGTGGCGTGATTATCATCCAATTCAGAAGGTAAATAAATCCCGTTAATTGCGATTAAATGACACTTCAGTTATCTTTGCGGCATGAAAAATGCGAGTGACCGCGTCATCACCGATCCTGTCCGCCTGTCAGCGGACGCGGCGCGCGATTTGGGCTACCGGGCTTTGCTTTCGTTGGGGCTGGCCGAAGAACACGCACAGACCGTGGTCGCGCATCTTGTCGATGCCATGCTTTGCGGGTATCCGTTTGCCGGATTGCCGCGCATTCTTGCCATTGCCGACACGCCCGAACTGCAGGACCCGCGCACACCGGTATCGATCAGTTTCGAAACCCCGGTTTCGGCGGTCGTTGATGGCGGCAACAACCCCGGCTATGTCGCAGTCCATCGCGGCGCGCAAATCGCCATTGAAAAGGCGCGTGCTTCCGGCGTGGCCATTGTCGGCGTCAATAACACCTGGCATAGCGGGCGTAATGCCTATTACCTGGAAAAAATAGCGCGCGCCGGATTCATCGGCATCCATGTTGCGAGTGGCGGCGGGATGGTGGTGCCAAGCGGCGCGACGCGTCCCGCCCTTGGCACCAACCCGCTTGCAATCGCCGTGCCCTCAGATCCGCACCCGATCATTTTTGACATGGGCACGGGTGCGACGATGTGGGGCGAGGTCGTGCTCAAGGCCTTTCTGGGCGAAGACTTTGCCGAGGATGTCGGCCTGGACGCAATGGGTCATCCGACGCGTTCGGCGGTGGAAATTTCCAAGGGCGGGGTGCTGCCCTTTGGCGGGCACAAGGGCTATGGCCTGTCTTTCATGATTCAGGCGCTGGGCCTGCTCGCCGGATCGAAACGCCGCCATGGCGAGGTGTTTGATTTTGGTTACCTGTTTGTGGTGTTTACGCCCGACCTGCTGATGCCCGCAGGCCAGTTCAAACAGCAGCTTGCCGAGTTGGTGACCAAGATCAAGGCGATGCCGCGACAACCGGGCGTCGATGAAATACGCATTCCGTCGGAACGCGCGTTTCGCGAACGGGAACTGCGTACGGTGGAAGGGGTGTTGCTGGAGCGCCGGGTTTATGCAGCTTTGCTGGCGATGGGCTCGGCTTGAACCCGCTCTCGCTCGCGCCCCTGACCGTGCTGCCCGCGTCCGCGCTTGAGCAGATAGAGGCTGCGGCCGCCGCCGGCTTTGACTCGGTCGGACTGCGCCTGCGGCCGGTGATGGAGACGGATGCCGACATCATGGCCGATGCCGCAATGCAAAGGGAGATCAAGCGGCGCATGCAATCTTCAGGGCTGACGCTGTTGGACATTGAGGTGTTTCGCTTCTGGCCGGATACCGACATCAAGGCGATGATTCCAGCCATGGAGTTTGGCGCCGAGCTGGGTGCCAGGTTCATGTTGTGCACATCGGGTGCCTTGGGTGAACACGGCAAGGCCGAGGATAAAAGGGTGGTGGACAAGCTTGCCGAGCTGTGTGAAACCAGCGGCCGTTTCGGTATCAAGCCCATGCTCGAATTCATGGCGTTCCGGATGATGGCGACGATAGAGGACGCGGCGCGCATGGCGCACAGCGTGGGGCATGCCAACATCGGCATTTGTGTCGATGCACTGCATCTGGACCGATCAGGCGGTACGGCGCAGTCCATACGGGGCATCGCCCCCGGGCTTTTATCCTATGCGCAGCTTTGCGATGCCCCGGCCGCACGTCCGCCAGAGGCGGATCTGCCGCGTGAGGCACGGTATGGCCGGCTCTATCCGGGCGAGGGCGGGTTGCCGCTGGCAGAGCTTGTCAGTGCATTGCCCGCGGACATACCCCTCAGTCTCGAAGTGCCTGGCGCTTATTCCGATCTGACGCCGCTTGAGCGTGCCCGCCGCGCTCTTGCGGGCATGCGTCGTATCCTGGGCGCTTGAAATGGCCATCGAGGGCGACATGAGCGGGGTCGGGAACGACGAAAAGCTCGAATGTGATGTGCTGGTGATCGGCAGCGGTGCCGGCGGTTTTGCCGCGGCCATTACCGCGCGCAAGCTTGGCCTTGATGTGCTGATGATCGAGAAGGAAGCCTGCTTTGGCGGCACCACGGCCCTGTCCGGCGGGTGGTTGTGGATTCCGTGCAGCCCGCCGGCACAGCGGGCCGGTATCGCCGACTCGCGCGATGCCGCACGCGCCTATCTCAAGGCGGAAGTGGGCGCATCGTATGACCCGGCGCGCGTCGACGCATTTCTTGAAAATGGCCCGCGCATGGTGTCGTTCTTCGAACGTGAAACGGCGGTGGCGTTTTTGCTTGGACGCGACTATCCGGATTACCACCCGGAACAACCCGGTGCGCTGCCTGGCGGGCGCGCCATCTGCGCGGCGCCCTTCGACGGCCGTGCGCTGGGCGCGCGATTGGCGCAGCTGCGGCCACCGGTGCGTGAACTCACACTGTTTGGTCTGAAGGTGGGTTCTGGCCCGGACTTCCGCCATTTCTCCAACGCCTTGCGTTCGGTGCGATCGGCCTTGTACGTGGCAGGGCGCATCTGCAAGCATGCCACCGATGTCCTGTTGCACGGCCGTGACATGCTGTTGATGAGCGGCAACGCACTCGTTGCGCGCCTGGCCAAGACCGCGTTTGATCTTGGTATTCCCTTGTGGCTGCGCGCGCCCGCGACGCGTCTTTGCTTGAGCGAAGGCCGCGTCATCGGGGCGCTCGTGATGCGCGAGGGGCGCAGCGTCACCATCAGCGCGCGCCGGGCTGTGGTGTGCGCCGCCGGTGGTTTTCCGCACGACCCGCAGTTGCGCCAGCGCCTCTATCCGCACGCACCGGCAGAGGGCGAGCACTATTCCCTGGCGGCACCGGGTAACACCGGCGATGGATTGCGCATGGCGGTGGCGGCCGGCGGTGCGATCGATGAAAGTTGCAGTAGCGCGGGCTCCTGGATGCCGGTGTCGCGGGTGGCTTATCGCAATGGCGGCTTCGGCGTTTATCCGCACAGTTTCGAGCGCGGCAAACCCGGTGTGATCGCGGTGACGGTTGCGGGGCGGCGGTTTGTCAACGAGAGCAACTCCTACCATGATTTTGTGCATGGCATGCTGCATGCGCCGCTTGCCACGCGGCCCGCAATCGCCTGGTTCATCTGCGATGCGACCTTCATACGGCGTTACGGGCTGGGGATTGCCAAGCCCTTTCCCGTGCCATTGCGGCCTTACGTGCGCAGCGGCTACCTCAAGTGCGGCGCGACGATAGCCGAGCTGGCCCGGCAGACGGGTATTGAGGTCGCCGTACTGGAGGAGACCGTGGCGCGTTTTAACGGCTTTGCCTTGACCGGCATTGACGCTGAATTCGGCCGTGGCAGCAACGTCTACAACCGCTACCATGGCGACCCCTCACATGGTCGCGGACCCAATCCCTGCCTCGCACCCATCGCGTCGGCACCGTTCTATGCCGTACGTGTTTTGCCGGGCGACCTTGGCACTTTTACCGCCGTAAAGACAGACCGGCATGCCCGGGTTCTAGATGCCCGGGACGAGGCCATTGCGGGTCTATATGCGGTGGGCACGGATATGGCGCCAATATTTGGCGGCAGCTATCCGGGCCCCGGTTCCAATCTTGGTCCGGCGATGACGTTTGGCTTTCTGGCCGCCGAACACATTGCCGGTGGTGTCATTCCGGAGATTTAATCCCGTGTTCGGGCCTATGGGCGTTGGTGCAAAGTGCTGCCAAGTTGGCACCACGTTTGTGTCAATCTTTGTATCAATTTTTATATCAATCTTTATATCAATCTTTATATCAATCAGGACGAGGACGGCCGCATAAGACGCGCCGCCTTTGACAG
Source organism: Bordetella parapertussis (assembly GCA_945892985.1). GTDB lineage: Bacteria > Pseudomonadota > Gammaproteobacteria > Burkholderiales > SG8-39 > CAITSH01. The sequence continues at coordinate 143,561 of CAMDDU010000004.1, read as the reverse complement.
AGCGCATATAACAAGGAGAAAAATATGAACAAGATCGCGTGTATTGCAGGTTTGGTGTTTTTGGCGATGGCCGGGCAGGTGCTGGCGCAAAAATATCCGGACCGTCCCATCCGCCTGATCGTACCCTATGCCCCTGGCGGCAGCGTCGATACGACAAGCAGGCTTCTTGCGCCGCGATTTGCCGAGGCCCTGGGCCAGCCGGTTGTGGTCGAGAACCGGCCGGGCGGCGGCGCCATCATAGGTACGGGCAGCGTGGCCAAGGCAGCACCCGACGGCTACACCATCCTGATGGCCGATATCGCTTTTAGCGCCAATCCGGCACTGCACGAAAAGCTCCCCTATGACAGCCTCAAGGATTTTGAGCCGGTCATTTTCACCGCCACCCTGCCGACGATGTTTGTGGTGCCCAAGGCTGTGCCGGCCACAACGCTTGCCGAACTCGTCGCGCTCGCAAAATCCAAGCCCGGTGTGCTCAACTACGCTTCAGCCGGCCTGGGAAGCGTGGCGTTTCTTGCCGCCGAATTGTTCAAAATGCAGAACGGCATTGATATCGTGCACGTGCCATTCCAGAGCGGCGGCCAGGGCATTGTGTCGGTGCTCGGGGGGCAGACGCAGATGACGATCCTGACGGTGCCGACGCTGATCTCACACGTCAAGGCGGGCGCGATACGCGGCCTCGCCGTGTCAGGGCAAAAACGCCGGCCGAATCTTCCCGAGGTACCCACGTTTGCCGAAGCCGGTTACGGCAATTTTGATGTCGCTTTATGGACCGGCATCCTGGCGCCCGCAGGCACGCCAAAAGACATCATCGCCAAGCTCAATGTCGAGATCAACCGCGTCCTCGCCAACCCCGACACCCGCCAGCGCCTCGCCGACATCGGCACCGATGCGGAAGGGGGCACGCCCGAGCGTTTTGGCAAATTCATAATCGAGGACATCGCGCGCTGGCAGCGCCTGATAAAGCCGGCTATGCGTGAAAAGTAAATGCGTCGCCGCTTATTCCGCTTGGTTTAACCAACTGCGCGCGCCGGCAGGTCCACGCCGTGCTCGCCTGAGCCTATGCGTGCGCTGGCATCTTGCGCCGCCTTGATGACCGACTTGGCCAGCGCGGGCAACTCGGCGCGTTTGACCGACGAGGCCGCCATGGCGATGCCCAGGCTGCCAAGCACATTGCCCGCGCCATTGAACAGCGGCGCGGCGACGCCGATGATGCCTTGCAGGAACTCGCCGCTGCTGGTGCAGTACCCGTCCTGGCGGATTTGCCGCAGCGCCTTCCTGAAACTTTCCCAGTCGGCGCCGAGTCCCGCGGCGGCGATGCTTTTGCGGTGTTTGGCGAACAGGCTGCGCAGCTGGTGGGCGGGAAGGTTGGCGAGGATCACCTTGGAGGCGGCACCGGAGAACAGCGGGCGCTTTTGTCCGCGGCTGAACAGGCCCGCCGGCGCATCGGCGACGATTTCCTCGCGCACGCACATGACGGTGTCGCTGAACAGCACGCACAGCAAGGCGCTGTGACCGGTGCGTGCGGCGAGGCGCCGCATCGGCGGGCCGCCGGCGGCATAGACCGGGTCACACAGGCGCACGTGGCGGTCCAGCTCGATGATGCGCGGCCCCAGGATGTAGGAGCCCTTGGCGACGGGGGTGACGAAGCCGGCGCCTTGCAGCACCTTGATGTAGCGGTAGCAGGTGGAGCGGGAACAAGCTGAATAGCGGATCAGGTCCTCGGTGGACCAGACCGGGGCCGCCGGCGTGAACACGTCGAGCAGGCTCAGCATTTTTTCCAGGCTGTTCATGCAGCCATTCTAACCAAAGCGCCGCAGGCTGTTTTCCGGCGTTTGAATAATTGTAAATTTTCCCACGATGATGGACATTGTTAGCATTGGGCGCTAACATTTCCAACCCCGTGCAGAAGGGGCGCAGATGTACAAGTTTGCAGGCGTACAAGTTGCAAATGGACAAGCGTATAAGAGAGCAAGAGTGCAACAGTGCACGAGTGCAAAAGTGCAAGGCGGCGTGCAGGCCGACGCCTCTCGCTTACCCCGGCACGGCCAGTACACCGCGGAGTCACCGTCATCCGAACATCCCCGATAAGATTTTCATGCAATGCGGCTGCGCCTGGCGCCGCCTGGCGCGCAATCGCCGACGCCCATGCTTGAGGCTGCCACACACGGCGGCGCCGACGAGGGCAGGGTGGTCGTCTTTTCCGCCGCCTTCAGGCCTTTTTGCGAACCGCTGCTCGCCGGCTTTGCCGCGCAGCACCCTGGCATAGAGGTCGCGTTCGTCGATGGCATCAGCGGCACGCTGCACCAGCGCTATCTGGATGCGCTGGTAGGCGGGCGGGGTGAGGTCGACGTATTGTGGAGTTCGGCCATGGACTTGCAGATGGATCTCGCGCAGTCCGGCCATGCGCAAGCGTGCCCGGGCGCGGCCGGGGCGGGGTTCCCCGCATGGGCCAATTATCGCGACATGGCTTTTGCCACAACACTTGAACCGTTGGTCACGCTCATTAACCGCGACCTGCTTGAGGCCAACACGCCGGCCGGTTCGCTGGCCGAAATAACGGCGCTGCTCCATGCCGCGCCGCAGGGCTTGCGCGGCAAGCTTGCCTCTTATGACATCGCCAATAACGGCCTGGGTTTTCTTGCGCTGCTGCACGAGAGCGCCGATGAGGGTGTTTTCGACGCGTTCATGCGTGCGCTGGTCGTCGCGCGGCCGCGCATGTATGGCTCCAACCCGCCGCTGGTGGACGAGGTGGCCGGCGGCCGTGCCGCGCTCGCCTACCATGTGCTCGGCGCTTTTGCGCTGCGTGCCCTGCGCGCCCATGCCAGGCTCGCCGTCGCCCCCACCGCGATGGCGCAAACGGCCGTGTCACGCATTGCTTTTGTGCCGGTGAGTGCGCCGCACCCCCTGGCGGCGCGCAAATTTCTTGATTACCTGTTGTCGGAGCCGGGGCAGGCGAGGCTGGGCGAATCCGAGTTGTTTCCGCTGCGCGCCGCAGGCAACATACCGGCGCAGTTGGGCCGCGCCGTGCGTGTGCCCATCGCCATTGACCAGGGCTTCGATGCGTTTCTTGATACGGCGCGGCGCGACAGACTGGCCGAACGCTGGCAGACCGTTGTTGCGGCGACTGCCGCAGCATGATTAATTACAACAACACCTAATTACAACAATACCCAAGGAGAGACGAAATGCTAAGCAGATCACTGATTGCCGCGGCGCTGGCCATTGCATTAATGCCCGTGCTGCCGGCGAGCGCGCAAACCGCGTGGCCGTCCAAACCGCTGAAAATCGTCGTGCCTTACCTGCCGGGGGCGTTCACCGATTTGTCGGCCCGTTCGCTGGCGGCCGAATTGACCGAGCAACTCGGCCAGCAGGTTATTGTCGAGAACCGCAGCGGCGCCGGTGGCACGCTCGGCCTTGATATCGTGGCCAAGTCGGCGCCTGATGGTTACACCCTGGTGCTCACCGACAACTCGTTTGCCATGGCGGCGGGGCTCTACACCAAGCTGCCCTACGACCCGCTCAAGGATTTCACCCAGGTCAGCCAGATCGCCGAATCCCCATCCATCATGGTGGCGCGCCAGGAACTGCCGGCAAAGTCGGTAAAGGCCTTGGTCGATCTGGCCAAGGCCAAGCCCGGCGAACTGACTTTTGGCTCCGGCGGCCAGGGTTCGTCAGCCCATCTGGCGACCGAACTTTTCCTCAGCGTCACCGGTAGCAAGATGACCCACATCCCCTTCAAGGGTGTGGCCGCATCCATCGCCGAGGTCGTGGCCGGGCGCCTCGACATTTCCATCGCCAGCCTCGCCAGCGGCATGGCGCACGTGCGCAGCGGCCGCGTGCAGGGCTTTGCCGTTTCGGGCAAGGAGCGCTCGTCCTTGCTGCCCAATGTGCCGACCTTTGTCGAGGCGGGTGTGCCGGCTTATGACATGTCCTACTGGTGGGGCGTGGCGGTGCCTGCGGGCACGCCCGCGGCTGTGGTCGCGCGCCTTAACCAGGAAATCATGCGCGCCGCCGATAAACCGCGGCTCAAGGACTCCTTTATCGCGCAGGGTGCGCGTGCCGTTGCCAGCACGCCGGCCGAACTCACCCGGCGCGTCGAAGAAGAGATCAAGACCTGGAAAACGGTCATAAGCAAAGCCGGCCTTAAAGTGGAGTAAGCAAGAACATGTCCAATGCACTCAATATGAAACCCGACTGGAAGGCGCCGGCCCTTGGCTGCGACAGCCATTTTCATGTTTTCGGGCCGGCAGACCGCTATCCGTACGGCAGTGACGTGCTGCGCTACAAGCCGCCGGTGGCGATGCTGCCCGATTATCTCGCCCACGCACAGGCCGAGGGCTTTGAGCGTTTTGTGTTCGTGCAACCGAGCGCATACGCCCGCGATAACAGCTGCATGGTTGACGCCATGGTCGAAATGGGCGCCGCCGTGTGCCGCGGTATCGTCGACGTGCATGAAGAGGCGCCTGATGCCGAACTCGCGCGCCTGGACGCCATAGGCGTGCGTGGCGTGCGCGTCAACGTGTCGCCGGTGAAACCCTTCGAGCCGGGTTTTTCCAACACTATGCTGCCGCGCATCCGCCGTCTTGATGCGCGTTGCAAGGAACTGGGCTGGCACCTCGATTTTCTCGGGCCGGGCTGGCTGACCAGCGAACTGATGCCGGTGATGAAAAGCCTCAAGTGCGATTTTTCCGTGGCGCATATGGGCATGTACCTGGCCAAGGACGGCGTGGCGCAACAGGGCTTCCAGGATTTTCTCGCCATGCTGCGCAACGGCAACGGCCAATGCTGGGTCAAGCTCACCGGCGTGTACCGCATGTCGGTCATGCCCGCATTCGACGATGCCGCGCCCTTCGCGCGCGCGCTCATCGAAACGGCACCCGACCGGCTCATCTGGGGCAGTGACTATCCGCACATTTCGTTTTCGGACAAGATTGGCGGCTCGCAATTGTTCAACCTGCTGGGCCAATGGGCGCCCGATGCGCTGACGCGGCGCAAGATACTCACTGACAATCCGGCGAAACTGTTCGGCTTTGGCAAATAAGGGTTTCCCCATGACACAAGCTATGGCCGTATTTTTCGCCCACACGGGAGATTGCGCATGAGCGCCGCACCCCGCATCACACCGGTTGAGCCGGGCACGCGCCCGGAACTGGCAGAGCTGGAAAAAAACATCATTGGCTCCCGTGGGCGTATTTCACTGCTTTACAAAGTGCTGCTCAACAGCCCCACCGTGTGTGATGGGTGGGAGCAGATGATGACGGCGATTCGCAACAAAACTTCGCTGGCGCCGCGCCTGCGTGAACTCATCATCCTGCGCATTGCCGTGCTCAATAAGGCCGCCTATGAATTTGAGGCGCACGTGCCGCACGCGGAAAAGGCCGGCGTCAGCGCCGAGCAAATCGCCGCGGTGCGCGAAACGCCGCTTGGCGCCGCCATTCCCGCCGGGGAGCGCCTGGCGCTCGAACTGACCGACGTCATGACGCGCGATGTCCAGGTGCCCGACGCCTTGTTTGAGCGGGTGCGCGCCCAGTACGACGACCGCAGCCGCGTCGAGCTTGCCGCGACCATCGCCTCTTACAACATGGTGTCGCGCTTTTTGGTCGCGCTGCATATCGAGTAGGCACCCGGGTACTTAGGCGCCCAGGCACAAGACACCAAGACACTCGGTCGCGATGGACAAGGTCGCTGTCATCCTGCTCAAGTGCGTAGGCACGGCCGTGGATACCGCGGCCTTTGCGCGGGGGCTCGCGGCCTTGTCCGCGCGCATCACGCCCGCCCTGGTGTCGATGCAAACGAATCGCGCACTGGTTGGGGCCGAGGCTTACATCTATTGTGAGTTGGGCGAAGCGGCGGTGCTGACGGCGGCCGATATGAGGGCGATTGAACAAGCGACGCTTGCAGTGCGTGAGTTGGCCGGACTGCGTATATCGGCCGCGCGCCTGGTGTGCCGCTTCGACCGGCCGGGCGCCTCGTTTGGCGCGGTGGCGCCCTTTCATTACAGTGTCGAATTTGATCCGGCCGAAAGATGGGAGGCGGAAATCGCCTCTTGGTATGACACCGAGCACATGCCGGGCCTGGCTTTGGTCCGCGGTTGCGTGCGTGCGCGGCGTTTCCTGAATCTCGATGGCGGCCCGCGCGTGCTCGCCTGCTATGAGCTCGTCAGTCTGGCCGCGCGCGACTCAAAAGCCTGGCAACAGATGGTCGCAACGGCATGGAGTTCGCGCGTCAGGCCTAATTTTTTGCACCCAAAACGCACGCTGTTCGCCCGCATCCCTGCCGCATAACAGGCTGGAAAGCCTCGCCAGTGGCGGGTTTCCAGCCTATGCCGCGATCAACCGCGCATTTTTTCCGGCAGCCAGGTGGCCAGTTCTGGAAAGCCCATCAGCAGCAGCGTGAACAGGATCATGATGATGGCGTAGGGAATCGCGCCCTGGATCACATCCGACACGCTGCCCCGATCCGGTCGTATGCCCTGCACCACAAACAGGTTCATGCCCACCGGCGGCGTGATCAGCCCCAGCTCGCACATGATGACGATGAAGATGCCGAACCAGATCGGGTCGACGCCGAGCGAAGTCACCACCGGGTAGGTGAGCGGAATGGTCGCCACCATCATCGACAGCGTGTCCATGAACATGCCCAGGATCAGGTAGAACACGATCAGCGCGATGAGCATTTGCGTTTTCGACAGGCCGAAGCTGGTCACCCATTTGGTCAGGGCCTCGCCGATGCCGGTGAGCGATAGCGCAAGATTGAGCACAAAGGCGGCAACAACGATCAGCAGGATCATGCCGCTGGTGCGTGCGCTGGACAAAAAGCATTGCTGCAGCAGCGCCCACTTGAGCTTGCCGCTCCAGGCGATGAAGACCAGCGCGACCACCACACCCAGCGCCGCCGATTCGGTGGCGGTGGCGATGCCAAAATAAAGGCTGCCCATCACCAGGCCGAAAATGGTCAGCGGCTGGCCGAGGTTGACCAGCACCCGCATGCGCTCGATCAGCGGCACCGGCGGGTGCTTGACGCCACCGCCGTTCATGACCGCTGAAATATAAATCCACAGCATGAACGAGCCGGCCAGCAGCAGCCCGGGGATGATGCCGGCGATAAAGAGCTTGCCCACCGAGTTTTGTGTCATCGAGCCATAGATGATCATGTTCACAGAGGGCGGGATAAGAATGCCCAGGGTGCCGCCGGCAGCGAGCGAGCCCAGCGCCTCCTTCATCGGATAGCCGTGTTTTGCCAGCGAGGGCAGCGCCACCGTGCCTATGGTTGCGGCGGTGGCCACCGACGAACCCGAGGTTGCGGCGAACAGCGCACAGCAGCCAATATTGGTATGCAGCAGCCCGCCGGGCAGGCCGCCCAGCCAGGCGGCAAAGGCTGAATACATTTTGTCGGCCATGCCGCTACGGAGCAGGAACTCGCCAAGCAGCACGAACAGCGGAATGGCGGTGAGACCGTTCTCGCTCATGGTGCCCCAGGCCACCGAAGCGGAAGAGCCGAGAAACGCATCGCCATAGGCGAGCATGCCGCCACCCAGGCCGACCAGCATCATGACGGTTGCGATCGGCAGGCCCAGCAGCATCAGGCCAACCATGATGAAAAATGCAGTGACGCCGATGGCGACCATGCTCATGCTTTGCTCCCGGCCGAGTCCTTGAGGCCGGCGGCATCGATCGCGCCGCGCGCCTTGATATCGTCGAGTTCTTCCTTCAGTTCGTCCTTGGCGCCTTTGGGCTGAAATTCATGATCAAGGTCGTCAATGCGCCCCGTCACTGTCAGCCACAGCGCGCGCAAGGCATAGCCCGCGGTGGCCAGCGCGAATACCGCCAGCGTCGCAACCCAGACGTATTGCGGATACTTGATCGGCGTCGCCCAGGGGGTCTGCGCCGTGCTGTTCATGGAAATGGAGTCCTGCAGGCTGACCCAGCCCATGGTAACCAGGCCGAACGCGGTCAGCACCAGGAAAATCGTGCTCATCAGATTGAGAAAGGCACGCGGGATCCTGCCCAAACGCTCGTGCAGCAAATCGATGCGGATATGGGCGCGCGAAATCAGCGCCAGCGTAAACGCCAGTCCCGCGCCCACGGCGAGGCAGTAGCCGCCCAGTTCGTCCACGCCCTGCAAGGACTGGTTGAACACCTTGCGCATGGTTGTTTCCAGCGCCACGGCGAACGACAGGAATAAAAACACCAGGCCGAATAGTGCGGCCAGCACGGTCTCGAGGCGTTGCATCGCAGACTCCTTGTTGGTTTGACGGGGTGGCATTGAAAGCAAAACGCCCCGCCTTTGTTGCCAGAGGACGGGGCGTTTTGCGCGACTGCTTACTTCATTCCGACGAGCGGACCGACCACTTTTTTCCAATTATCCGAGCAGCCCGGATTGACCTTGTCGCAGGCCTCCGACCAGGCGGGCAGGGAGATTTCGCGCACTGCGCCTTGCACGAAGGCGAGATCCTTGGCCGTGGGCTTGACCAGCGTCATCTTGTATTTCTTGCCGGTGGTGCACGGGTCCTGGCCGAGGTTGCAGCGCATGCCGTCCGACCAGAGCTCTTCCGAATACTTCCAGATGTCGTCGGTCAGGCCTTCGATGGCGGTGCGCAGTTTTTGCTGCTGGTCCGTCGGCAGTTTTTTCCAGGAGTTCATATTGATGGCGTAGCCCTGGACGGCGACCTGCAGGCCGAGCGCATAGACGTGCGTCGCCGATTCAGGCCAGCCGGCCGAGTTGGCCGAGGAGGGCCCGGTCACGGCGCAGTCGATGGTGCCCAGCGACAAGGCTTGCGCCACTTCGCCGAAGGCCATGGTCACCGGCGTCGCGCCGACTTTTTCCATGAACTTGGCCATCACGCCGTCGAGGATGCGCACCTTCAAGCCCTTGAGGCTGCTCAAGTCCTTGATCACCGGTTTGCAGAAAATGATTTGCGGGCCGAAGGGCCACACGCCCAGCAACTTGGTGTTGAACTGCTGTTGCAGGCGCAGGTCGACGAAGTCCTGGTAGGCGGTGACAACTTTTTTCGCCATCTTGTAATCGGTGTTGAGGCCGACCAGGTCAAGTCCGAGTATGGTCGGCTCGTCGCGTGACACCTGGCCCATGCGCAAGCCGACGATGTCGAACAGGCCGGTTTTTATCACGCGCAATTGCTCGAATTCTTTGATGCCGGTCGAATCGAGGGGCTTGTAGTCCATCTCGATGGGCAGGCCGGTTTTCTTGGCGAAGTTCTCAAAAAACGGCTGCTCGCGGTTTTTCAGGATGTTGCCCGTGGACAAGGGCATGCCCATGACGCGCAGCTTGGTTTTTTCCTGCGCCGAGGCCGGCAGGGCCAGCGCGGCAGCCGCAGCCAGACAGGCGGCGATGGCGGTAAGTTTGTAAAATTTCACCAGGTTCTCCTTTTGTTCAATGGGTAATCACGCCAATAGCGGCTCGGGTACTCGGGTGCATAAAACATACAACTTCAAAAACCATACAGCGCTAAAACCGGAAAGCAAAAACTTAAACCCATCCCTTGATTGGTTGATCAGTGGATCACTTGATCAGTCCACCGGTGTTCGTAATTATATTTCCCAGCGCACTTTTTTCGTGCGTTTGAGCATAGCACGCACTGACACCAGATACACAGGCTGCTCAAGGCCAGGTGGTCTGCCAGGTGGTCTTGATGTGCGAGTATGGCGCAGCGGCGTTTATCAGATGGAATGCAAGTCGCGTGCCATGCCGCCGGATGCTGGAATAGTATTCTCCCCGTATCCATTTGCAGCGCTTTATCACCGAGGGGGAAAAAGAATGAAACGACTGGAAGGAAAAACAGCGCTGCTTACCGGCGGCAACACCGGCATCGGTCGTGCCGTTGCTCTGGCTTATGCGGCCGAAGGTGCCGATGTTGCCATCGCCTGGATCGATCGCGAAAGCGAAGCCGATAGCCTGGTCAAGCAAATCACCGCACTGGGCCGGCGCGGCGTGGCCTTGCGCTGTGATGTGAGCAAGGAGGCCGATGTGGTGGCCATGTTCAAGGGAGTTGATGCCGCTTTTGGCCGACTCGACATCCTGGTGAGCAACGCCGGCATCCAGCGGCCGCAGGCCATCACCGAGATGAGCGTCGATGATTGGGATCGCATGATGTCAGTGCATTTGCGCGGTGCATTCCTGGTGTCGCGGGAAGCGGCGCATTACATGATCCCCACCCAGAGCGGCCGCATGATATTCACCTGCTCGCAACTCGGTTACATCGGCCGCGAGCGCTACACCGCCTACTCGGCCGCCAAGGCCGGCCTGATCGTGTTCATGCGTTCGCTGGCGAAAGAGCTGGCGCCGCACGGCATTTTGGTCAACGGCGTGTCCCCTGGCCTCGTCGACACCGGCTTCGATCCGCTGGCCGAGGAGGTCAAGCGCGCCCATGCGCAAAGCCTGCCACTCAAGCGCCTTGGCACGCCCGAAGACATGAGCTCGGCCTATGTCTTTCTCGCCTCGGACGAGGCGCGCTATTACTGCGGCCAGTTGCTGCACCCGAATGGCGGCGAGATCATGCCCTGAGGTTCATAATTGTGGACTGGGAGCAGCGGCTCCGCTGCCATTGGCCGAAGACCAAGTCATTGCGAGGAGCGGAGCGACGAAGCAATCTTGTGGCATGGTCAAGGACGTCCCAATAGCGACGAGATTGCTGCGCTCGCAATGACAAACGAATACGGGGAAATGCAGCCCGGCATTAATGCCTAGAACATTAATTTCTAGAACATTAATTCCGAGAACATTAATTCCAAGAACATCAATTCCTAGAACATTAATTCCTAGAACAAGTGCACCGACAGCGGCGCAAAGAATCCGATCAGGCAAAACACCACCGCCGCGACACCCAGCGCAGCCGATCCCCACATCAGTGCCACCACGCCGGTGATCACCTGGGCCGAGGCGAGCACGATGGCGATTTGTGTCGCCGCGGAGGCGAGTTCGTAGTGGTGATAGGCGGCCAGGTTGCGGTCGCGGCTTTTTTCCGCCGCCTTGGCGCGAGCGGCCAATTCCTTGCGGCCTTCCTGTGTCTCCGGTTCGCTGTCGTAGCGCGCCGCGGTTTTTTTCCAGTCGTCGGCGCGTTTTTGCAGCAATTCCTTGGCGGCTGCGCCGGGGCCGCGCGCGATCTCCAGTTCCGCTGCCTCCGCGGCGGTGCGCAGCGTGGTCATGCGTATGGTCTTGGCCTGGAAAAACGCCCAGTGGTTGGATGCCTCGATGTTCAGCGTCAGCGCCAGCGTTTGCGCGCTCTTGCCCAGGGTCTCCGAAAACGCCAGCACCACGGCCAGTATGGAGATGAACATGGCGATTTTTTTGTTCGACGGATCTAAATGCGCGCCTCCGGACATGGTGGCCTCCTTGCAGGTTGAAGAGTTTTGACTGGGCGCAATGATGCCATTGTTTTGCGGCGCGGATAAGCCTTGTTGTCCCGGTGCAGGCAAAGGGTCGCGCACTCGGGTGTAGCACTCTGATTGCGCCGTGGTCAGCGACTGGAGGGCGCCAAGGTGGATCCCGCTCAGGCGCGGGCGCGGTGCAACTTGCCGGCGAGGGCGAGTTGGGCCCCGAGTTGCTCGCGCAAGACTTCGCCGAGCAATATCAGCGCCGGACCGGCGCCGCTTGCGGCGGCAATACGCGGCAGTGCGCCCAGGGTGTCGTAGCGCACGCTGGCATCGGGCAGGGACAGGTTCTCAAGAATCGCAACGGGTGTGTCCGCCGACATGCCGCGGGCGATCAGTGTGACGCTGATCATTTGTGCCTGACCTGCCCCCATGTAGATTGCCGCCGTATCGGCGCCGATGGCGCTGGCGGCCCAGTCGCCGGCATGCTCGGTGTCGCCCACGCGCGGCGTGAGGAAGGCGACGTTGCGTGACAGGCCGCGGCGCGTCAGCGAGACGCCGATCTGCGCGCTGGCGGCGAGCGCGGCGGTGATGCCGGGCACCACTTCGAAGGCGATGTCCGCCGCTGACAGGGCGTCGATCTCCTCCTGGGCGCGACCGAACAGCATAGGGTCGCCGCCCTTGAGGCGTATGACGATTTTGTGTTTTTGTGCCGCATCGACCAGTCGTTTGTTGATGAACTTCTGCACCGTGGAATGTTTGCCGCAGCGTTTGCCCACGGCGATTTTTTCCGCCTTGGCGGCAAGGGCGAGCGTTTCAGGATGAACCAGGGCGTCATGGAACACGATGTCCGCTGCCTCGAGCAGGCGCGCGGCGCGCAGGGTCAGCAGGTCGGGCGCACCCGGACCGGCGCCCACCAGATAGACGGTGCCCTTCACGCGTTCGATCCGGTGCGGCGGCGGAACAGCGGCTGGGGACGTTCCACCGAGCTCTGGTAGGCCTCGCTGAAATCGCCGAATGCGCCCAGCGCTTGCGCCGCGTCCTGGTCCTCGCGCAGCGCGATGGCGTCAAAGCCGACGCGGGACAGGTAAAAAATATTGTCGCGCAGCACGTCACCAAAGGCGCGCAGTTCGCCGCGAAAGCCGTGGCGTTCGCGCAGCAGGCGGGCGGTGGAGTAGCCGCGGCCGTCGGTGAAGGCGGGAAAGTGCACGGCGATGAGCGGCAGCACGGCAAAGTCGGGGGCCAGCAGCGCGGGCTCCTCCTCGGGCTTGAGCCAGACGCCGGTGCGCCCCACGCGCTTGAGCAGCACTTCGCGCTTGCCCATCCACAGTGACAGCGGGACGATGACATCGCCACAGGCGGGGAAGGCCTCGCCTTCTTGTAGCAGCGTCCAGGTGTCGGCTGCGGCGGCGAGTTTGCGATGCTTGATGAGTGTCGGCATGGTCGAATCCAATCCAATAGGTCGGTCTGGCTGTTCAGGCGCTCAGCGTTTCCGGTGTTTCTGGTGTTTCTGGTGTTTCCGGCGTTCCTGGCGCTGGTGTTGTTGTTGTTGTTGCGCGCGCGTAAACCTGTTGCTTGAAGGGCTCCAGGCCGATGCGTCGCACGGTGTCGATAAAGCGCTCCGCATCGCCGTCACGACGCTCGATGTAGCAGTCGATGAGCTTCTCAATCACGTCCGGAATTTCCTCCTGCGCAAAGGACGGCCCGAGCACCTTGCCCAGCGAGGCTTCCACGCCCTGCGAGCCGCCTATCGATACCTGGTACCACTCCTCGCCGGCCTTGTCCACGCCAAGCACGCCGATATGGCCGACATGGTGGTGGCCGCAGGAGTTGATGCAACCGGAAATATTCAGGTCGAGCTCGCCGATGTTGTGCAGATAATCGAGGTCGTCAAAGCGGCGCGTGATCGCATCGGCGACCGGCAGCGACTTGGCGTTGGCGAGCGAGCAAAAGTCGCCGCCGGGGCAGGCGATGATGTTGGTCAGCAGGCCGATGTTCGGGGTGGCGAGACCCAGCGTCTTGGCGGCTTGCCATATGGCGATCAGGTCGGACTTGCGTACGTCGGCGAGAATCAGGTTCTGCTCGTGCGAGACGCGCAGTTCACCAAAGGCGTAACTGTCGGCCAGCGCGGCGATGGCGTCCATCTGGTCGGCCGTGGCATCACCGGGTGCGACGCCGGTCTTCTTGAGCGACAGCGTCACCGCAGCGTAGCCGGGCAGCTTGTGCGCGTGCACGTTGCGTTTGACCCAGGCGGCAAAGCCGGGGCGCGTTGCCAGCGCCACATCGAATTCGACGTCGTTCGCCTTCAGCACCTGGTATTGCGGGCGCGTAAAGCGCGCTTCGATGCGTTCGATTTCTTCGGCTATCAGTGTCGCCGGGCCATCTTTCAGATGGGCCCATTCTTCCTCGACCTTTTGCGCAAACACCGCCGGCGTGAGTTCCTTCACCAGGATCTTGATACGCGCCTTGTACTTGTTGTCGCGGCGGCCGTAGCGGTTGTACACGCGCAACACGGCGTCAAGATAGCTCAGCAGGTGCTGCCAGGGCAGGAATTCACGGATGAAGTGACCGATGATGGGCGTGCGGCCTAGCCCGCCGCCGACCAGCACACGAAAGCCGGTTTCGCCGGCGGCGTTTTTTACCGCCTGCAGGCCGATGTCGTGCACCTGGATCGCGGCGCGGTCGGTGCTGGCGCCAGTCACGGCGATCTTGAACTTGCGCGGCAAAAAGGCGAATTCGGGGTGCAGCGTCGACCATTGACGGATCAGCTCGCACCAGATGAATGAATCGACGATCTCGTCGGGCGCGATGCCGGCGAAGTGGTCGGTGGTGGTGTTACGCACGCAGTTGCCCGAGGTCTGGATGGCGTGCATTTCAACCGATGCGAGTTCGGCGAGGATGTCCGGCACGGACTCGAGCGTCGGCCAGTTGAACTGGATGTTTTGCCGCGTGCTGAAGTGACCGTAGCCGCGGTCGTAGGTGCGCGCGATATGCGCGAGTTTGCGCAGCTGCTTCGCCGACAACAGGCCGTAGGGAATGGCCACGCGCAGCATCGGCGCATGGCGCTGGATGTAGAGGCCGTTTTGCAGGCGTAGCGGACGAAAGTCGTCTTCAGACAGCTTGCCGGCCAGATAACGGCGCGTCTGGTCGCGGAACTGCGCGACGCGTTCGTCAACAATGCCCTGGTCGATTTCGTCGTATTGGTACATGGCTTCACCGAAAGTTGACGCGGCCCTGGTTGCGGAACCGCGAAAGTGCATTTGCTTATTTGGATGCTTCCCAAACAGGACGCAATCGTAATAAACTCCGGTTATTATTAAAAAGAATAACAATAGATATATAAATAACTAAATCGTATATATAAAAGGCAAGATCATGAATTTTCAGCAATTACGCTACGTGCGCGAGACGGTTCGTCAGGGTTTGAACCTGACCGAAGCGGCCAATACCCTGCATACCTCGCAGCCGGGGGTGTCCAAGCAGATCAAGGAGTTCGAAGAAGAGTTGGGTATCGAGATCTTCGAGCGCCGCGGCAAGCGTTTTGTCGCCCTCACCGAGCCGGGCGAGGCGGTGCTGAAAATTGTCGAGCGTGTGCTACAGGAGGTGGACAACCTCAGGCGGGTCGGCAGCGAATTCCAGGACAAGCGCGCCGGCACGCTGACTGTGGCCACCACCCACACGCAGGCGCGCTATGCGCTACCCAAGGTCGTGCATGAATTCAAGATGCGTTATCCCAAGGTCAAGCTGACCTTGCAACAGGGCAATCCGCCGCAACTGGCGCAGATGGCCATCACCGGTGGGGCCGACATCGCCATCGCCACCGAATCGCTGGACCACTATCCGCAGTTGCTGGCCTTGCCGGCCTATACCTGGCACCACTGCGTGGTGGTGCCGCCCAAGCATCCGCTGGCCAAGCTCGAGCGCCTGACGCTGGAGGAGCTGGCCAAATATCCTATCGTCACTTACGACCCGGCGTTCACCGGGCGCTCGCACATCGACGAGGCCTTCACCACGCGCGGACTCAAGGCCGACATCGTGCTGTCGGCCATCGACTCGGACGTGATCAAGACCTATGTCGAGCTGGGCCTAGGCGTGGGCATTGTTGCGGCCATGGCCTTCGATGCCAAACGCGACAGCCATCTTCGTGCCATCGACGCCGGCCACCTGTTCCGCTCCTCCACCACGCGCGTTGCGCTGCGCCGCGGCGCGATGATGCGCGGCTACGCTTATGAGTTCATCGAGTTGTTTGCACCGCAACTGACGCGCAAGACCATAGACAAGGCGATGGCGGGTGGGCAGGAGAATTACGAGTTGTAACAGTGCTTACGGAGACAGGCGCCTGCCCGCATTCGCATGCCCCCAATAGCCCGATGTTTGCCGGGTTATTTTCCGGGCTATGGTCATTGTCATTGTCATTGTCATCGCTATCTTGTCATTGTTATGAGGCAGCGCTGACCAAGTCCTGAAACTGAGACCGCCTCAACAAGCCTCCCGCTGCAGTGGGGGATATGCAAGGGGGCTTGCCCCTTGTTCAGCGAATACTTGATTTATTAAGAATTGTGAAGTGTTGTGGCCTGTGATACTTTGGCTGCTCTCCCCATGTTGCGTATCTCAGCTTATGAGAACAGCGTGAGAACAGCGATTCTCCAATGTTCATGAGCCGCCGCCTTACTCCGGCCGCGGTCGTCACGCTCTACGCGCTATTTGCCGCGTTCTGGATTGTTGCGTCCGCTGTTCTGGTCGCCACGACAATCGATGATCCGATGCTGAGACGCGGCATCGAAGTGCTAGATGGATTGGCTTTTGTTCTGGCCTCGAGCGCGCTGCTCTACTGGCTGACAAGCCAATTGACGGGGGTGTCGGGAGTCGGGCACGCTGCCGCTTTGGCGCAGGGTGGTTTGCGGCCGCTGTCGCGCTTGCGCACAACACTGGCCGCGCTGTTCATGCTCGTGCTGATCGTTCCGGTCGCCGGCGTATCGGTGTTGTTTTTGTATTCCGATCAAACGGAACAAGAGGTCCAATCAAACCTTGCGGCCATCGCCAGCATCAAGGTCGGAGAAATCGAGCGCTGGCTGACTGAACGCCGAGGCGATGCCGAGAGCCTGATCGCCGGCACCGGATTCGCCACGCGTGTTTTTGCCTGGCAAGGCACCGGCGATACGAAAGAGCTCGAATTGGTGCGGTCCCAGTTGGAGGCACTGCGCAAGGCATTCACCTACGACTCGGTCACCCTCTTTAACGCAGACGCAAAACGCCTGCTAAGCGTGGGCCAGCCGTTTGTGCTGGCCCCCGAACTTGCGGCGCTGTTGGTAAGCACCCTTGCGGACGGCGAGATACGCCGCAGCCAGCTGTATGTTGATGCGCACGGACACCCAAGCCTGACGCTGGTAGCGCCATTGCGCGCGCCGGGCGCGAGCTCGGCGTCGCTTGCCGTGGTGATGCATATCAATGCAGGTACTTTTCTCTTTCCATTTGTGCAGGAATGGCCGACGGCCAGTCCAAGCGGCGAGACATTGTTGGTGCGCCGCGATGGCAATGCTGTGCTTTATCTCAACCAGTTGCGCCACGGCGTGGACGCCTTGTCGCTGCGTTTGCCTTTGTCGCAAAAGCAAGTGCCCGCCGTTGCGGCAATTTTGTCTTCAAAAGCAGGGGTAATCACCGGCCTGGATTACCGCGGCGTCGAAGTGCTCGCCGCTTATCAGCCGGTACAGGGCAGCGATTGGCAGCTGATTGCCAAGATGGACCGCAGCGAAGCCCTGGCGCCCTTGTATCAACTCGCCTTTTGGATTAGTGGGATTGTCCTGCTTGCAGTTGCCGCCGTGACCGCCGCGCTGATGCTGCTTGTGCGCAGGCAAAGGTATGCCGACATGCTTGTTGCGCAGGCGCAAACAGACAAATTGTTGACGCGGTTTTATGACATGCCCTTTGTCGGCATGGCCATCACCGAGCCTGACTCCAAACGCTGGGGCCGTTTTAACGACCAGCTTTGCCTAATTTTGGGCTATTCGCGCGCTGAGCTAGCAGAAAAAACCTGGTCTGCGCTGACGCACCCGGACGACTTGCAAAAAGACGTGGTCGAGTTTGACCGCGTCATGCGCGGCGAGTCCGAGGGCTATACCTTGGAGAAGCGTTTCATCCGCAAGGATGGCACTGTGGTGTTCGCCGAAATCAACGTGCGTTGTGTCCGCAAGCCGACCGGCCGCGCCGATTCGTTTTTCGCCACTGTGCAAGACATCACGCAGCGCAAGCAGATTGAGGCGCGCGCGCAGCGCCTGAGATCGCTTTATGCGGCCTTGAGCGATAGCAACGCGGCGGTTGCACGATCCCGCGCTGCGCCGGAATTGTTCGAGCACATTTGCCGCATTGCAGTCGAGTCGGGCGGCATGCAAATGGCGTGGATAGGCCTCGTCGATGCCCATTCGGGCATGCTCGGCCGGGTCGCCAGCTTTGGTTCCGGACAGGATTACCTCAAAAATATACAAATATCGGTTGATGCCGCGAGCCCCTATGGCCACGGTCCCACCGGCACTGCCGTGCGCGAATGCCGCGCGCTGTGGTGCCAGGACTATCAGACCGACCCCATGGTCACGCCATGGCGCGAGAGCGCCGCGCGTGCCGGATGGGGCTCATCGGCCTCGTTGCCGATCCAGCGCAAAGGCCTTGTGATGGGCGCGCTTACGCTCTACGCGGACGAGAAAAACGCCTTTGACGCATCGGCGCAGCAGCTGTTGATCGAGATGACGGCCAGCATCAATTTCGCAATGGATAAATTTGCGGATGAAGCGCAACGCCTGGTCGCAGAACAGTCCTTGCGTGAAAGCGAGGCAAGGAGCCGCAGCTTGATCAAGGCCATCCCGGATACTATTTTGGCCAACCGGCGCGATGGCGAGTACCTCAACTTCGTCGCCGTGGATCCGGCCCTGCTGGCGCTACCGCCGGATCAACTGCTGGGCAAGAAGGTCGGCGCCGTGTTGCCGGCGCCGCTTGCCAACCAGTTTATGCAGGCTTTTGCCCGCGCCCTGGATTCGGGCGCCTTGCAGGAATTTATCTACACCTTGCCCAACGGCGGCGTGGAAAAGCATTTCGAGGTCCGCGTGCTGCCCATGGAGGGGGACACAGTCATTTCAATCGTGCGTGATGTCTCTGCGAAATGGCGGGCGCAATTGGCAACGGCGCAGTCGGAAGAGCGTTTTCGCATCTTGTTCGACCAGGTCATTACCGGCATCTACGTTATCCAGGAGGGCAGGTTCAGCTTTGTGAACCGCCGCTTTGCCCAGATGTTCGGTTACGACTCGCCGCAAGATATGCTCGGTCGCGATGCGCTGTCTGTGGTCGCTGAGTCCTCGCGCGAACTGATGAACGACACTTTGCGGCCGCTAGTGATGGATGAGGGGACTCCGGTCGCCTTCGTCAGCGTCGGTCTGCGCAAGGATGGTTCGACTTTCGACATGGGCTCGCAAGGCTCGGTTGCGACCTTCGCCGGCACGCCGGCGGTCGTCGGCATGGTGCAGGACATCTCCGAGAAAAAGCGCGCCGAGGACCAGGCCGCGCGCTATCTTGCGCAGCTGCAGACCGCCTTCATGCGCACCGTGGAGGTGACCATGACCATAGGCGAGATGCGCGATCCGTATACGGCCGGACACGAAAAGCGTGTGGCAAAGATCGCCATGGCGATCGGCGGCGAGCTGGGTTTGGATGCGCAGCGCATCGAGGGCTTGGGCGTCGCCGGCCACCTGCATGATGTCGGCAAGGTCACTATTCCGGCCGAGATACTGTCCAAGCCGGGCAAGCTGAGCGCGGCGGAGTACCAACTGATCAAGGGCCACGCGCAGGCCAGCTATGACATCCTCAAGGCGGTCGAGTTTCCGTGGCCGGTGGCGCAGGTGGCGTTGCAGCACCATGAACGCATCGACGGCAGTGGCTATCCGCAAGGCCTCAAGGGCGAGGCCATCTTGTTCGAGGCGCGCATCCTGGCGGTGGCCGACACCTTGGAGGCGATGTCCTCGCACCGGCCTTATCGCCCCGGATTGGGCCAGGACAAGGCGTTGGCGGAAATTGAACGTGGTCGCGGGACAAGTTATGACGCGGCGGTGGTGGATGCCTGCCTCAAACTATTTCGCGAAAAGGGCTACGCCCTGCCAGTCTAGCTGCGCTGCGCGTCGGCATCCGTTCGGTCTATAGCCCGAGCCGTTGCGGTGGTTTTACGATGGCATCCGTTCGGGCTATAGCCCGAGCCGTTGCCATATCGTCGAGACAGGCCCCGCCTGGTTCATCGAGTAAAAATGCAGGCCGGGGGCGCCTTGCGAGAGCAGTTTGTCGCACAGCTCGGTGATGACGTCGAGGCCGAAGCTGCGGATGGAGGTGCTGTCGTCGCCGTAGCCCTGCATTTTCAGGCGCAGCCAGCGCGGGATCTCGGTGCCGCAGGCGTCGGAGAAGCGCGCCAGTTGCGAGAAGTTGCCTATGGGCATGATGCCCGGCACGATGGGGATGG
The DNA here is from genome assembly GCA_945892985.1 of Bordetella parapertussis. Taxonomy (GTDB): domain Bacteria; phylum Pseudomonadota; class Gammaproteobacteria; order Burkholderiales; family SG8-39; genus CAITSH01. Next base: position 123,743 of record CAMDDU010000004.1, on the reverse strand, counting down.
CGATGCCCGCCGCCTCGCACTCGTCGATAAAGCGGAAATAGGCATCGGCATTGAAGAAATACTGCGTGATGGCCGCATTGGCGCCGGCATCCACCTTTTGCTTGAAATGACGCAAATCCTCCTGCGGGCTGCGCGCCTGTGGGTGCATTTCCGGATAGCAGGCCACCTCGATGTTGAAGTGCTCGCCGGTTTGTTCGCGGATAAAGGCCACCAGTTCGCTGGCGTAGCGCAGGTCGCCGACGCTCGCGGCGCCCGATGGCAGGTCACCGCGCAAGGCGACGATGTGGCGTATGCCCTTTGACTTGTAAAGATCCAGCGTCGCGGCGATGTCGGCCCGGGTCGAACCTATGCAAGAGATATGCGGTGCGGCCTCATGGCCGTCGGCGATGATCTCGAGCACCGAGGCGAGGGTGCGCTCCTGTGTTGATCCGCCGGCCCCATAGGTGACGGAAAAAAAGCGCGGCTTGAGTTGTGCCAGCTGCTTCCAGGTGGCGCGCAGTTTTTCTATGCCTTCGGGCGTTTTGGGCGGGAAGAATTCGAAACTGAAGCTGCGGGGGAACTGCTTCTGACTTTCCATAGGGGCGGATGCCTCCAAAGAAGGGGCCGCATCAGCGGCGAAAAGCCGGCGCGCTGCTTGCGGCGCGGCTGACGCGAGTCGTGCGACCGACGACTCGCGCCAAACCGTTTAAACCTTGAGGCCTTAGTAGCGGTAGGCTTCGGGCTTGAACGGGCCTGCCTTGGTGACGCCGATATAGTTTGCCTGTGCGTCGGTGAGCTCGGTCAGCTGGGCGTTGAGTGTTTTCAACTGCAGCCTTGCGACTTTCTCATCGAGGTGCTTGGGCAGCACATAGACGCCGACCGGGTACTTCGTCGGGTTGGTAAAGAGCTCGATCTGCGCGATGGTCTGGTTGGCAAACGAGGAGCTCATTACATACGAAGGATGGCCGGTGCCGCAACCGAGATTGACCAGGCGTCCCTCGGCCAGCAGGGTGATGCGTTTGCCGTCGGGGAAAATCACATGGTCGACCTGTGGCTTGATGTTCTCCCAGGTGTACTGTTTGAGCGCCGCGACTTCGATTTCGTTGTCGAAGTGGCCGATATTGCAGACGATGGCCTCGTTTTTCATTTTCTTCATGTGCTCGTGCGTGAGCACCTGGAAGTTGCCGGTGGCCGTGACAAAGATGTCGGCCTTGTCGCAGGCGTAGTCCATGGTCACGACGCGGTAGCCTTCCATCGCCGCCTGCAGTGCGCAGATCGGGTCGATTTCGGTCACCCAGACCTGGGCTGACAGGGCGCGCAGCGCCTGTGCCGAACCCTTGCCCACGTCGCCGTAACCGGCGACCACGGCAACCTTGCCGGCGATCATCACATCGGTGGCGCGCTTGATGCCGTCCACCAGTGATTCGCGGCAGCCGTAAAGGTTGTCGAACTTGCTCTTGGTGACCGAGTCGTTGACGTTGATCGCCGGGAAGGCGAGCTGGCCGTCTTTGTGCATCTGGATCAGGCGTTTTACGCCGGTGGTGGTCTCTTCTGACACACCCTTGATTTGCTTGAGGCGGGTCGAGTACCACTTCGGATCACGGGCGATGGTCGCCTTGATCGAGGCGAACATGATGGTCTCCTCTTCGCTGCCCGGATGGTTGAGCAGGGACAGATCCGTCTGGGCGCGGGTGCCAAGGTGCAACAGCAGCGTGGCGTCGCCGCCGTCATCGAGGATCATGTTGCTGAAGCCGCCGTCGGCCCACTCGAAAATCTTGTGGGTGTATTCCCAGTATTCGGTGAGGTTCTCGCCCTTGTAGGCGAACACCGGCGTGCCGCCCGCAGCGATGGCGGCGGCGGCGTGGTCTTGTGTTGAGTAGATGTTGCACGAGGCCCAGCGCACCTCGGCACCGAGCGCCTTGAGCGTCTCGATCAGCACCGCGGTCTGGATGGTCATGTGCAGCGAGCCGGTGATGCGTGCACCGCGCAGCGGCTGGGTGGCGGCGAATTCCTTGCGGATCGCCATCAGGCCGGGCATCTCTGTTTCGGCGATGCGGATTTCCTTGCGGCCCCAATCGGCCAGGCCCAGATCGGCCACTTTGAAATCGTTGAATGCTTTGGAATCTTTGGACTTAAGTACGGCGCTCATCACGCGCTCCTTTCAGTGTCGAAAAAAGTTCGTGAGCGCCGTTGCGGTGGTGATTGCCTCGAGCCTGGCGGCCATCCGGATGGATGACGCGTCGCAACGCTCCTCGAAGCGGACGGAAGTATAGCGCAACTGTCTTGCTGCGCGCCAGCGCCGGCGCGGAATTTGCAGTGAAAGTTGCCCCGAAACCCGCGCCAGACGGGCGTTTCCGGGCATTATCTATTTTTTTAATGGCGCTCACGCCGCCCACAGCGCGGCCAGGTTGGTAAAACCCCACACCGCCGGATTTTCGCGGCCGATGATGCGATCGTGGGTGTCAGGACGTGCCAGGTCGACGAGCTCCGGGGGGATTTGCGCGCCCGACTCGATGGCATAGAAGGCCCGTACGCGCGGCATCAGCAGCGAGCCTTCGGACTGTTCCACCACCACGCCCAGTCGCCCGGATTCCAGAGCGACCAGCGACCCGACCGGATAAATGCCCAGGCATGCGACGAAGGCCTCGAATAGCGTTTCGTCAAAGTGTCCCCCTATCCATTGGGCCATTTTGCCTAGTGATTCAGCCGGATCCCAGCCGTCCTTGTAGGGTCGGTTGGAGGTGACGGCATCGTAGACATCGCAAATCGCGCTCATCTTGGCGAACAGGCTGATCTGCCCGTCGGCCAGCCGGTGCGGGTAGCCGGAACCATCTATTTTTTCGTGGTGATGCAAGCAGATATCGAGCGGCACCAGGCCGGCGCTGCCACCTTGCAACAGCAGACGGTGACCGTGCTCCGGATGCCGCTTTACCTGGGCAAACTCAGCGTCGGTGAGTTTGCCCGGTTTGTTCAGGATGTCGAGCGGGATGCCACCTTTGCCCAGGTCATGCAGCATGCCGCCCAGGCCGGCCTGCCGCGTCTGCTCTTCATCGAGGCCGAGCTGTTTTGACAGCGCCACCATCAACGCGCAGACGGCCACCGAATGCATATAGGTGTAGTCATCGCGTGTCTTCAGTTGTGCCAGGCTGATCAGCGCGTGCGGGTTGCGCATGACCGAATTGGTGATTTCCTCCACTATGGGCATCGCGCTTTCGGCGTTGATGGCCCGGCCCATGCGCACTTCGTTGAACATTGATGCGACCGCCGGTTTTGCGCGCGCGCACAGTTCACCGGCGCGCTCGAGTTCGGCGTTCAGGCTGATGCGCGCGGGGCCGCCGGCGGGCGGCGTGGCGGCGAAAAGCTTTTCTTGCGCCTGCTCCCCGACTGCTTCTTCCGTCCCTGTCACGCCCCCGATCATTTCGACATCAAGGCCCAGTGCGGTGTCTATCCACAGCTCACGCACGTTGCTGCCGAGCAGCCTTTGCAAGGCTTTCGGGTCGTCCAGCGCGAATGCGCTTTTCCAGAACGGATGGTCCATCCATGAGCCGCACAGCGCGTGGATATACATGCCGAGTCGAAGCTGGCTGGTGTTGATGCGCTTGAGCATGCTGCTCTTTTGCAAAGGTGAGTCCGACATATTAAGTGTGGGGGCGGGCAGCTCTGGCACCGAACAGGGGTGCAAACACCCGTTTATTCCTTGTTTGATTGTTCCCCGCCCTTGCGCCACGCCAAGCTAAGCCGCTATCCTCGCGGCATATTTTTATCGAAAGCCGGCAATGAGCAGCAGTGACAATCAGAATCACAATCAGAATCAGAATCAGAATCCCAATCAGAATCCCAATCCCCATCGGAACGATCGTGGCGATGCCAACGCCAACGCCAACGCGCTCGCGCGCATGCTGGCAAGCACCCCTTACTGGAGCGGCGTGCCCAGTGCGCGCGAGGCCATCGGGCTGCCTGATCGCGTGCTGCTGCACGCCGGTCCGCCGCTGGCCAACCCGCGCCAGCCGCCGCCGCCGATGCGCAACGCGGCGGTGCTCGCCTGCCTGCACGAGGGCTGGGCGTCTAGCGAAGCGGCGGCCGAGCAACTCATCGCCAGCGGCGCGGTCACGCTCGAGCCCTCCTTTCTGCACCGCGTGTCGATCCCGCTGGTGGCCATGGTTTCAGCGGGCACGACACTGGCCGAGATCAGCGATGGCCGGCGCAGCTGGTTCGCGTTTCTTGGCACCGGCGCCGGTGCGCAAATGCGCTTTGGCTCGCGCGATCGCGCCGTCATCGACCGCCTGGCGTTTCGCGAGCGCGAACTGGCGCCCGGCTTTGCCGCGTTGCTCGACACGCCGGTCGACCTGCTGTCTATCGCGCGCTCGGCGCTGACCGAAGGTGACGACTTGCACAACCGCCTGTCCAGTGGCAACGCCGTGCTGCACGCGGTGCTATCCACGCGCAAGACCGAATCAGACTCTGCCAAGGCGGCGCTGCGCACCGTGCTCGAGGCGCCTTTGTACTTTCTCAACCTGTGGATGCCCGCGTGCGCGCTGATGCTCGATGCCGCCGCCGGCACGCCCGGCGCAACGCTGGTGACCAAAATGTGCGCCAACGGCGAGGTTGCCGGCATCCAGCTCGCCGGCTTGCCCGGCCGCTGGTTCAGCGCGCCGGCCGAACTGGTGAAGGGGCCGTTCATGAAGGGCGCGCCCGAGAACCCGCAATTTCCGCCCGCCACCGGCGACAGCGGCATCATCGACGCCTTCGGCCTGGGCGGTCAGGTGCTGCGTCGTGCGCCCAGCCTGCTGGCGGCGTTCGCGCCCTGGTTGCCGCAAGGGGATGAAGCGCGCGCGCTGTCCCAACTCGTCGGCCCGCACCCTGTACTCGGTGTGCCCATAGGCCTGGATGCGGCGGCGGTGGCTGCAAGCGCAAAATCACCACTACTGTCGACCGGCATGGTCTCGGCCGACGGTCGCGGCCTGCTTGGGCGCGGTATTTGCGCCATGCCGGTGGGCTTGTTTGCCGAGGCCGCGGCGGCGGTCAGCGCCTAGCGCACCGCGCAAACCTTCCTGTCATTGCGAGCGCAGCGAAGCAATCTCGTGGTGCTGTGACCTGGTCATTTGAGCGATGAGATTGCTTCGCTGCGCTCGCAATGACAAGGAGGGTGCCTATTTCAAGAGTTGCCAGTTCTCTTCAAATTGGTTTTTATCATGATTGTCTGTGCTTATTCGGGTTGGTTAAAAATAAGAAAATGTTGTCATTGCGAGGAGGCGAAGCCGACGCGGCAATCTTGTGGCATTGCGACGGTAGTAACGGGGACGATGAGATTGCTTTGCTGTACTCGCACTGACGGCAGGGGGGTGACTGGAAAGCCTTTCCAGACGGGCATCTTCAGTCATCCATGCTGTTTTGTATGCATAAAAAAGCCGGCCCAGGGCCGGCTTTTTTATTGGCTGCACGTCTCGTGCAGCGCTGGCTTACTTGACGCCGGCGTCGGCGGCGAGCGCCTTGGCTTTGTCTGTGGCTTCCCAGGTGAATTCCGGTTCGTCGCGGCCGAAGTGGCCGTAGGCGGCGGTTTTCTCGTAGATGGGACGCAGCAGGTCAAGCATCTGCACGATGCCTTTGGGACGCAGGTCGAAGTGCCGTGACACCAGTTCCGACAGTTTCTCGTCGGAGATCTTGCCGGTGCCGAAGGTGGTGACCATCACGCTGGTCGGCTTGGCCACGCCGATGGCGTAGGAAACCTGTATCTGGCAGCGGCTGGCAAGGCCGGCGGCAACCACGTTCTTGGCGACGTAGCGCGCGGCATACGCGGCCGAGCGGTCAACCTTGGATGGATCCTTGCCGGAGAAGGCGCCGCCGCCGTGCGGGGCCGATCCGCCGTAGGTGTCGACGATGATCTTGCGACCGGTGAGGCCGCAGTCGCCCTTGGGGCCGCCGATTTCGAAGGCGCCGGTCGGGTTGACGAGGTAATTGATCGAGCCCTTGATGAGTTCCTTGGGCAGCACCGGTTTGATGATTTGCTCGATCACCGCCTCTTCGATCTGCTTGTGCGTGAGGCCGGGCTGGTGCTGGGTGGAGAGCACCACGGTGTCGATGGAATCGGGCTTGCCGTCGACATATTTGATCGTCACCTGCGATTTGGCGTCGGGGCGCAGCCAGGGCAGGCGGCCGTCGCGGCGCAATTCGGACTGGCGCTCGACCAGGCGGTGCGAAAGGTGGATGGCGGCGGGCATCAGCTGCGGCGTCTCGTCGCAGGCGTAGCCGAACATCAGGCCCTGGTCACCGGCGCCCTGGTCCAGGTTCAGGCCCTTGCCCTCGTCAACGCCCTGGGCGATGTCCTGGCTTTGCTCGCCGTAGGCGACGATGACGGTGCAGGTGTTGGTGTCAAAGCCGATGGCCGGGTCGGTGTAGCCGATGCGCTTGATGGTGCGCCGGGCGATTTCGTCGAAGTTGACGCGTGCGCCGGTGGTGATTTCACCCGCCAGCACGACGAGGTTGTCTTTTACCAATGTCTCTGCTGCGACTCGGGAGCGTTTGTCCTGCGCTAGAATAGCGTCAAGGATGGCGTCGGAAATCTGGTCGGCGACTTTGTCCGGATGGCCTTCGGATACCGACTCTGAGGTGAAGAGGAAGCTGCTCATGCTTGGCGTATTCCTGCAGTTTAAAAGAGCATTATTTTAACACGGCCGTTTCGCCCAACCCAAGCTTCTCCCCCTACCTGCGTTTTATACCCCGTATCCTGGCCACCTTATTCATGTCTTTCCTGTTGCGGCTCGCGGCCGCCCTCCCGCTGCGGCTGCTGCACGGCCTTGGCGCCGCGCTCGGCTGGTTCATTTATGCCGTTTCCCCGCGTTACCGTCATCAGCTCAGAGCCAATCTGGCCCAGGCCGGCTACGCCGGCGCCGCCATGCACCGTGCCGCGATCGCCGCTGCCGGCCGCGGCGTGCTGGAGTTGCCGGCGCTGTGGCTGCGGCCACAGGGCCAGGTTGCCGCCCTGGTGCGCGAGGTCGCCGGCTGGGAGCTGGTTGAGGCGGCGCGCGCGCGCGGCAAGGGCATCCTTTTTCTGACGCCGCACCTGGGTTGCTTCGAGATCACGGCGCAGTACTACGCCAGCCGCACCAGCGCCGATGCGCCGCTAACCGTGCTCTACACGCCGCCGAGAAAAAAACTTATCGCGCCGGCGATGCGGGCCGGCCGCGACCGGCCCGGCTTGCTGGTCGCCGCGCCCGACCTGTCGGGGATTCGCGCGCTGTTGCGCGCGCTCAGGCGCGGTCACGCCGTGGGCATCCTGCCCGACCAGGCGCCGGGCGTGGGGCAGGGTGAGTGGGCGGATTTTTTTGGCCGGCCCGCCTACACCATGACACTGGTCGACAGGCTGAGGCAGGCCTGCGACGCGACCCTTATTCTTGCCTATGCCGAACGCCTGCCCGGCGGGCGCGGCTATGCCCTGCGCCTGGCTGCCATGCCCGAGGCGCAGCAAGACGAACGCCCGGCGCGCCACCTCAACCGCGCCGTCGAAGGCCTGGTACGGCAATGCCCGGCGCAGTACTACTGGGGCTATAACCGCTACAAGGTTCCGGCCGGCGCTCAGCCGGCGGGGCCGGCGGCGGCGCCGTCGCCGCGATGATCGCGCGCGTATCGATCGCCCTGCTGTGGCTGCTGCATTTCTTGCCGCTGGTGCTGCTGTCGCGCATCGGCGAGGCCTTCGGCATGCTGCTCTACCGGCTGGCGCGCGAACGCCGCGAGGTCTGTCTGCTCAACCTCGTGCGCTGCTTTCCGGCGCTTGGGCGGGATGAAATAATTTCGCTGGCGCGGCGGCATTTTTGCGCGCTGGGGCGCAGCGTGCTCGAACGCGGCCTGTTGTGGTGGTCGTCGCGCGAGCGCATCACGCGCCTGGTGCGCATCCGCGGGCGCGAACACCTGGAGCGCGAAATGGGCCGGCCACTGATTCTGCTGGCGCCGCATTTTGTCGCGCTCGACGCCGGTTGGACGCGGCTGTGCTGCGAATGGGATCTTTCCAGCATGTACGCCAATCAGAAAAACCCCATTTTCAACCGCCGCTTGTTCGACGGCCGCACGCGCTTCGGTCGGCAGCGCCTGTTCTCGCGCCAGCAGGGTGTGCGCCCGGCGCTCGCGGCCCTCAAAGAAGGCCGGCCGTTTTATTACCTGCCCGACCAGGACTACGGGCCGCGCGACGCTGTTTTCCTGCCGTTTTTCGGCGTGCCGGCGGCCACGGTCACCGGCATGACCCGGCTGGCGCGCCTTTCCGGCGCGCGCATCGTGCCCTGCGTGACACGCATGCTGCCCGGAGGGGCCGGCTATGAGCTGGTTTGCCACCCGGCCTGGGATGATTACCCGACGGATGACATTGAGGCTGACACGCTGCGCATGAACGCCTTTATCGAGTCGTGCGCGCGCGGCATGCCCGAACAGTATTTCTGGACGCACAAGCGCTTCAAGACGCGTCCACCGGGCGAAGCCAAATGGTATTGACCCCGGCCTATTTGCCGCATTGGTATTCACCGCAGTGGTATTCCCGTAGTGGCACTGATCGCACCGGCATGGGCCGCACGCGCCGCGATGCGTGCTCGCGCCGTGACAAGTGCTCGCGCCATGACAAGTGCTCGCGCACAGGATGGCGCGCGTTCTACAATAGCGGCATGTCATTTTCCAGTTTTGATGCCAGTACCCTGCGCGCCATGCTCGATGGCGTGAAGACTATCGCGGTGGTCGGCTTTTCACCCAAACCGCAGCGCCCCAGCCACGGTATTGCGCGCGCCATGCAGTTGCGCGGGTTTCGCATCATCCCGGTGCGCCCGGGCATCAGCGAAGGCCTGGGCGAAAAAGCCTATGCGACGCTGGCAGAACTGCCGGCGAGCTTGCACGTCGACCTGGTGAACGTGTTTCGCAACGGCGCCGAGGTCATGCCCGTGGTCGATGCGTGCATACGGCTGGGCCTGAAAAAAATCTGGATGCAGGAGGGCTGCATCAACGAAGAGGCGGCGCAAAAAGCGCATGCCGCCGGTATGCGGGTGGTGATGGACCGCTGCATTTTTCGCGATTACAAAAAACTGGGGCTGGATAGCCTGACGCCGCCGACCGCCCCGACCGCTCCGACAACCGTGGCACCGCAGACATGAAACTAAAATTTACCAAGATGCAGGGCGTGGGCAACGACTTTGTCGTGCTCGACGGCGTGACACAGTCGGTGCCGCTGACGCCGGCATTGGCGCAAAAAATGGCCGACCGGCATTTTGGCATTGGCTGCGACCAGATACTGCTGGTGGAAAAGCCCGACCCGGCCGGGTCCGCGCTGGGCGCCGATTTTCGCTACCGCATCTGGAATGCCGATGGCGGCGAAGTCGAGCAATGCGGCAACGGCGCGCGCTGTTTCGCGCGCTTTGTGCGTGACCACGGCCTTACCGACAAGGACGAGATTCGCGTCAAGACGCTCTCCGGGCTGATCACGCCGCGCTTTGAGTCCGACGGCCAGGTCACGGTCGACATGGGCGCGCCCATATTCGAGCCGGCGCGCATTCCGTTCAGCGCCGATGTCGCCGCGATCGTGCACGCGCTGGACGTGGACCGGCGCACCGTGCAGATCAGCGCCCTGTCTATGGGCAACCCGCACGCGGTGCAGGTGGTGGACGATGTCGATACCGCGCCGGTGCTGACCGAAGGCCCGCTGATCGAGCGTCACGCACGCTTTGCCCAGCGCGTGAACGTCGGCTATATGCAGGTGCTCGACCGCGGGCGTATCCGTCTGCGTGTGTTCGAGCGCGGTGCCGGCGAGACGCTCGCCTGTGGCACCGGCGCCTGCGCCGCGGTGGTGGCCGGCATACGCCGCGGCCTGCTCGATTCGCCGGTGCGCGTGCAGACGCGTGGCGGCGAATTGACGATACGCTGGGATGGCGCGGACAATGCGCATAGCGCGGTGTTCATGACGGGTCCGGCAGTGACCGTGTTCGAGGGTGAATTTGACACCGGCGGCTGAGCACCCGCCGGGCGCGCGCTTTATAACGCTTTAACGCAGACAGGGGAAAGACCACGCATGAATGCCGATGATGTCGCGCAATACCTGAAAGACAATCCGGAATTTTTTGAGGATCACGCCGATATGCTGTCGGCTATCTCGATTCCGCATCCGCACGGCGGCCACGCCATCGCCCTGTCCGACCGGCAGCTGCTTTCGCTGCGCGACAAGAACAAGGTGATCGAATCCAAGCTCGCCGAGCTCATTCAGTTTGGCGAAGAGAACATGGACATAGGCGAGAAAATGCACCGCCTGTGCCTTGCCATGCTGGCGGCCTCCGGCCTGCCCTCGCAACTTGGCGCGCTCAACTACAACCTGCGCGAGGATTTCGCCGTGCCGCATGTGACGCTGCGCTTTTGGCGCGGACAGGGCGAGGGCCCGGAACATGGCGCTGCCGGGGATGAACTCAAGGCCTTTGTCTCCGCCCTGGAGCTGCCCTATTGCGGTCCGGGCTACAACGATGAGGTGCTGTCCTGGTTTGGCGACGCCGCCACCCATATCCGCTCGACCTCGCTCATTGCGCTTGCCGATGGCGAATGCTTTGGCGTGCTGGTGCTGGCGAGCGAGGATCCGGACCGCTTTCATCACGACATGGGTCGTATGTACCTCAAGCGCCTGGGCGAGCTTGCGAGTGCCGCGCTGTCGCGCTTTGTTTAAGCCGGCCGGCCGCTGAGCTGAAAATGACGACGGGGCTTTCGCGCATCGCGCCGCCTGCCGCGAAGTGAGCGAGGACGCGCGCCTTGTGCTGCTCGAGGGGTTTGTCGAGCAGATCGCCCACCAGCGTCGCCTCAGCCCGACCACGGTGGTGAGTTACGAGCACAGCGTGCGCCGGCTGCTCAGCATCAACCCCGACATTGACCTCGCCCAACTGCAGTCGCAGCACATCCGCCGCGCCGTGGCGCAACTGCGCGCCGCGGGCATGTCCGGCCGCAGCATCGCGCGCATGCTCTCGGCCTGGCGCGGTTTTTTCAACTGGCTGGTGCGGCACCACGGCCTTGCCGCCAATCCGTGCACCGGCTTGCGCGCACCCAAGAGCCCCAAGGCATTACCCAATGTCCTGTCCCCCGATTTTGCCGCGCAACTGCTGGAGGCGAAACCGCAGGGTGTCGGCGAAGTTCGCGACAAGGCGATGTTCGAGTTGTTCTACTCGTCCGGCTTGCGTCTGGCCGAGCTGGTGGGCATAGACGCCGCCGAGGGCAAGCGCATGCTGCATGAAGACGAGGTCACGGTGACGGGCAAGGGCTCGAAGACGCGCACGGTTCCTGTGGGTGCCAAAGCCCGCGCCGCCATCGCCGCGTGGCTGGCGGTGCGTGTCGAGCTGGCGCGGCCGGATGAGGCGGCGCTGTTTGTCGGCGCGCGCGGCCAGCGCATTAATCCGGGCGTGGTCGGGCAGCGCCTCGCCGCATGGGCGCAACGCGCCGGGCTGCCGGTGCACGTGCACCCGCACATGCTGCGCCATTCCTTCGCCACGCATGTGCTGCAGTCATCGGGCGACCTGCGCGCGGTCCAGGAGATGCTCGGGCACGCGAGTATCTCGACGACGCAGGTGTATACGCATTTGGATTTTCAGCACCTGGCCAAAGCCTATGACGCAGCTCATCCGCGGGCAAAGAAAAGAAAATGAGTTCTGCCATTGCTGCCATTGCTGCCATTGCCGCCATTGTTGTCATCGCAGTCATCGATGTCATTGCGAGCGCAGCGAAGCAATCTCGTCGCATCGGCACCGGCGTCACAAGCGCGACGAGATTGCTTCGTCCCCTCCGGGGATTACCTTCGGGGCATCGCTGCGCTCCTCGCAATGACGGAATAGAGGTGCCATGAGCGCGCGCGGGACCGGGACTGTCACGCCGACGCCTTACGACGCGGCGCATCCGCGGGCAAAGAAAATGAGTTCTGCTATTGCTGCTATTGCTGCTATTGCTGCTATTGCTGCTATTGCCACCATTGCTATCATCGTCGCCATTGCTGCCATTGCTGCCATTGCGAGCGCAGCGAAACGATCCCGTACTGCTGCTGTCATTGCGAGCGCAGCGAAGCAATCTTGTCGCAATTGCGATACGGGCGGTATGGCCACAAGATTGCTTCGCTGCGCTCGCAATGACGGAATAGAGGCGCCATGAGCGTGCGCGGGACCGGGACTGTCACGCCGACGCCTTACGACGCGGCCTTACGACGCAGCGCATCCCAGGGCAAAGAAAAGAAAATGAGTTCTGCTATTGCTGCTATTGCCACCATTGCTATCATCGTCGCCATTGCTGCCATTGCTGTCAATGCTGTCATTGCGAGCGCAGCGAAACGATCCCGTACTGCCGCTGTCATTGCGAGCGCAGCGAAGCAATCTCGTCGTAATTGCGATACGGGCAGTATGGCCACAAGATTGCTTCGTCCCCTCCGGGGATTACCTTCGGGGCATCGCTGCGCTCCTCGCAATGACGGAATAGTGGCGGCATGAGCACAACACCGACGGGCACCGTGATACCCACGCCGTATGAGTTGTTCACCGGTTTCCTGCGCGTCGCGCTGTGCGGCTTTGGCGGCGTGCTGTACTGGGCGCGCCGCGTGGCTGTGGAGGAGCGGCGCTGGCTGGGTGAGGCCGAATTTGTCGACGTGATGTCGCTTTGCCAGTTCATGCCCGGCCCCAACACGCTTAACCTCGCCCTGGTGCTGGGCCTGCGTTTTTGCGGCTGGCGCGGGGCCATGGCGGGCTTTGCCGGGCTGATGGTCGCGCCGTTTTTGATCATCCTGGCGATGGGCATGCTCTACACCAGCTACGGTAATCTGCCCGCCGTGCAGTCGGTGTTGCGCGGCGTGGCCGCCGTGGCCGCCGGCATGATGGTGTCTATGGGCCTCAAGATGGCGCTGGTGGCGCGCATCCGTAACATCCTGTGCCTGGTGGGCATCGCCGCCTTCGTCGCCGTGGCCCTGCTGCGCCTGCCGCTGGTGCAGGTGCTGCTGGTGCTCGCCCCCGCGGGCATCGCGCTGGCCTGGTGGTGGCAGCGCAATGTGCCGGCAAGCGCGCGGCAACCGGGCGGCGGGACATGATGGATTTGCTGCTGCAGATCGCGCTGGATTTTTCCGTGCTGTCGCTGCTGGCGGTGGGCGGGGCGCCGACGGTGTTGCCAGAAATGCAGCGCAACGTCGTTGAAGTGCACGGCTGGATGAGCGCGTCGCAGTTCGCCGACCTCTACGCCATCGCCCAGGCCTCGCCCGGTCCCAATATTTTGATTGTGTGCCTGGTTGGCTGGAAAGTCGCGGGTCTGGCCGGCGCGCTGACGGCGACGCTGGCGATGGTCGGGCCCTCTTGTGTGCTGACCTGCCTGGTGGCGGGGGTGTGGGACAGGTTTCGCGAGGCGAACTGGCGCCGCGTGGTGCAGCTTGGCGTGGCGCCGCTCACCGTCGGCCTGATGCTTTCCTCGGGTTATTTACTCACGCGCTCGGCCAACGACAGCCTGGCCGCTTACGCGCTCACCGCAGCCACCGTGGTGGCGCTGATGGTCACGCGCATCAATCCGCTGTGGTTGATCGTCGCCGGTGCGCTGATTGGCCTGGCTGGCCTGGTCTAGCCCGGCCTAGCTTCGGACGTTGGCGGCGCGGCCGCTTTTTGCGCTCTCGAGCAGGGCATCAATCAGGCGGTGCACCTTGAGCGCCTCGCGGCCGCTGGCGCGCGGCGCGCGGCCCTGTTCGATGGCGTCAAGAAAATCGGCCAGCACGCCGCGGTGCGCGTCGTTGGGAAAATCCATAGGGTCGGCGCCGCCACCGCCGGCGCCCGGTTCGCCCAACGCCTCGCGTTTGCCGTCGTGCCAGGCAATGTCCAGCTTGCCGGCGCAGAGCACCGCGGTGGCGCGCGTGCCCATGAGCTCGATGCGCTCGGCAAAGCCCGGATAGCCGGCGGTGGTCGCCCACAGCGCGCCAAAGGCGCCATTGGTGAATTGCAGTCCGGCGCCCACGGCATCCTCGGTTTCCATGCGATGCGTGCGGCTGGTGCCGCCTAGCGCGCTGACCCTGGCGACCGGGCCGACGAGGGACAGGAACAAGTCTAGGGTGTGAATGGCCTGGGTCATCAGCACGCCGCCGCCGTCGCGCGCCAGCGTGCCGCGCCCCGGTTCGTCGTAATAGCTTTGCGGCCGCCACCAGGGCACGCTGAGCGTGGCGGCGGCGATCTCACCGAGCGCCCCCGCGCTGATGTGTTGCGCGAGGCGCAGCGAGCCGGGGCGAAAGCGGTGCTGCAACACCAGGGCAAGCGAGCGTCCGGCCCGTTCGAAAGCGGCAACCAGTTGCTCGGCGCGCGCGGTGTTCACTTCGATGGGCTTTTCCAACAGGACGTGCTTGCCGGCGGCGGCGAGGCGCGAGGCGAGCTCGAAGTGCGTGTTGGGCGGGGTCAGCACCAGCGCCGCCTCGACGCTCTTGTCCTCGAGAATGTCCTCGAAACGGGCGGTCAGCGGGAAGGCAAAGTTCTGCGCAAAGGCGCGGCGGCGCGCCTCGGACGGACTGAAGGCGTGCGTCACTTCAAGCCGGTCGGAGAGGTCGACGAGGCTTTTGGCGTGGGGCGTGACAGCCATGCCAAGGCCGATCAGGGCGACGCGTATTTTTTTCATGGGTGTTCCGGTGGTGGCTGTTGGCGGCGGTACAATGCGTGCCCGCTTTATATCAACATTCACCCAACAGCGCTTGCGCCGACGACATGAAACCCACGCCACGCATCGTCCTCAAGCCCGGCCGCGAAAAACTGCTGGCGCGCATACATCCCTGGATTTTTTCCGGCGCCATTGATCACACCGCCGGCAATCCGCAGGCTGGCGACACCGTCGAGGTGCGCGACGCGGGCGGCGAGCTGCGCGGTCGCGCGGCGTTCAGCCCGCATTCGCAGATCCGCGCGCGCATCTGGAGCTTTGATGCCGCCGAAGCCGTCGATGAGGCATTTTTCCGCCGCCGCATCCGCAGCGCGCTGGCCTTGCGGCGCGAACTGGTGCCCGAGCGCGCCGCCACGGGGCTGCGCCTGGTGCATGGCGAAAGCGACGGCCTGCCCGGCCTGGTGGTGGACCGCTATGGCGACACGCTGGTGGCGCAATTTTTGTCGGCCGGTACCGAGCGCTGGCGCGACACGCTTGCCGCCTTGCTGGTCGAGGAGACCGGCTGCGCCAATGTGTATGAGCGTTCCGACGCCGATGTGCGCGAACTCGAAGGCCTCGCTTCGCGCAGCGGCCCGCTGATCGGCGCGGCGCCCGAGGGCCCGCTAGAGATGATCGAGCACGGCCTGCGTTACCGCGTCGATATTGCCGCCGGTCACAAGACCGGGTTCTACCTTGACCAGCGCGACAGCCGCCGGCAGATCGGGCAGCTCGCGCGCGACCGCGACGTGCTCAACTGCTTTTGTTACACCGGCGGCTTTAGCATCGCCGCGCTCGCCGGCGGCGCGCGCTCGGCCTTGTCGATAGACAGCTCCGGTCCGGCGCTGGCCATTGCGGCGGATAATCTTGCGCTCAACAAGCTCGATGCGGCGCGGGCGCAGTGGCTGGAAGCGGACGTGTTCAAGGCCTTGCGCAACTTGCGCGAACAAAAGCGCCAGTTCGACCTGATCGTGCTCGATCCGCCCAAGTTCGCCCCCACGGCTTCATTCGCCGAAAAGGCCTCGCGCGGCTACAAGGACATCAACCTCAATGCCATGCGCCTGCTGCGACCGGGCGGCCTGCTCGCGACGTTTTCGTGCTCGGGCGGCATCTCAGCCGATCTTTTTCAGAAAATTGTCGCCGGGGCGGCGGCCGATGCCGGCATGTCGGCCAACATCATCGGCCGTTTTCACGCCGCCGCCGATCATCCGGTGCGCATCGAATTCCCCGAAGGCGAATACCTCAAGGGCTTGTTGCTGCGGCGTGTCTGACCAAGGCCTCGTGAGTGGGCCGGTAAGTGGTGTCCTGCGCTGGAGTGGGAAAGGACAAATGCTGGAAAGCCGCGCCAGTCGTGCCTTTCCAGCATATTTGTCTCGGTCGAATAGCGCCGCTTTGCGAGTCCATCCTTGCGCCGTAATTTCGCTGCCTGTGTTTGCATCATAAATGCAACAATGTTGCATTTGTGATCAGGCGGTGCTTAAATCGCCGCTTTCCCGCAACTGGCTCATTGGCGATACATGGATTCAACCCTGACTTATATCTTGCTCGCCACCGTGGCGGGTGGCGTCCTCAGCATGCTCGCCGCGGCGCTGCTGGCCTTGACCGTGCTCGCGCCGCTGGCCCATCGCCTGGTAAGTCTTGCGGTGGGTGCGCTGCTTGGTGCCGCCTTGCTTAACCTGTTGCCCGAGGCATTCGAAAGCCATGCCGACCAACATGCCCTGTTTGCAACGCTCCTCGCCGGCATCCTGGGTTTCTTCCTGCTGGAAAAAGCCCTGCTCTGGCGTCATGCTCATTTCGACGGCGTTGCTCACCAACAGGAACCGGGCGGCGGAAGTCGTTCCGGCACGCTCATACTATTCGGTGACGGGTTACACAATTTTACCGACGGCATACTGATTGCGGCTGCCTTTCTGACCGATCCGACGCTGGGCCTGTCGGCCACCATTGCCATCATCGCTCACGAGATTCCGCAGGAGATCGGTGACTTCATGGTGCTGCTGCATTCGGGCTATTCGCGGGCCCGGGCGCTTTGGTTCAATCTACTGTCCAGTCTGACCGCCGTGCTGGGCGGCGTGCTGGGTTACTTCGTGCTAAAGCAGATGCAGGAACTTGTTCCTTATATGCTGGCGTTATCGGCGGCGAGCTTTCTATACATCGCCGTGGCCGACCTGATCCCCGAAATGCAGCGACGCTGGGATGCGAAAGAGGCCGGTTGGCAGGTGCTTCTGATTGGAGCCGGAGTGGCGATTGTCTCGTTCGCGCACCAGCATTGAGTGATCTTGTTTATGCAACTAAATTGCAATAATGGCATGTGCAGGCTAGAATGCCCCGATGCTTGACAAACGCCTGATCGAGTCAGCCCGCCGGCGGGTGGAGGATTCCGGAGACCGCATTACCGAACCGCGGGTGCGTGCACTCGGGGTTTTGCTGGCGGCGAAAAGCGCCTTGTCCCACCATGAAATTGAAAAATCACTGGCCAAACTCGGAACGGTCGACCGGGTCACTTTGTACCGCGTCCTTGACTGGCTGGTGGAAAAGGGGCTGGCGCACCGCGTACCCGGAGCGGACCGGGCGTGGCGTTATTCGGCGGCGACCGACACCCATCGTGAGCACGCGCATTTTCAGTGCAATCGCTGCGGCAGGCTGCTGTGCCTGGATGATTTGCCGAAACAGGCGATGCGTTTGCCAGCGGGATTTCGCCCGGAGCGTGTCGAGGTTACGGTGCAGGGGCGATGCCCCGAGTGTATTTGAATTCGTGTCGTGGCTTGAATGGCCGGAAGGGCCTGAACTGAATCGGAGAGAGCAATGGAACAGCAAGAAATGGTACCGGTCACCATCCTTACCGGATTCCTGGGCAGCGGCAAGACCACGCTGCTCAACCGCATCCTCAAGGAAGAGCACGGCCACAAAGTGGCGGTGATCGAAAATGAATTCGGCGAGGCCGGGATAGACAACGAGATCCTGGTGCAGAACCGCGACGAGCAGATCATCGAGATGAACAACGGCTGCATCTGCTGCACCGTGCGCGGCGACCTGACGCGCATCCTCAATGAGCTCAGGGATAAGCGCGTGGCCGGCACGCTCAATTTCGAGCGCGTCATTATCGAGACGACCGGCATGGCCGATCCGGGTCCGGTGGCGCAGACTTTTTTCATGGAAGAGGACATCGGCAATTATTACCTGCTCGATTCCATCATCACCGTGGTCGACGCCAAGCACGCCAACCAGCAGCTCGATGATTTTCGCGAAGCGCAGGAGCAGGTGGGTTTTGCCGACCGCATCCTGCTGTCCAAGACCGACCTCGTCGCCGAGGGCGACCAGGAAAAGCTGCGCGTGCGCCTGTTGAAGATGAATCCGCGCGCGCCCATCCGCAAGGTGCATTTCGGCGAGACGCCGTTAAAGGACATTCTCGATATCCGCGGCTTCAACCTCAACGCCATCCTGGAAATCGAGCCGGAGTTTCTGGAAGAAGACCACCACGAGCACGATGAGCATGTGCGCTCATTCGTGTTCCGCTCCGAGCGCCCCTTTGACGGCCTCAAGCTCGAGGAGTTTCTCTCCGGCCTGGTGCAGGTCTATGGCAACGACATGCTGCGCTACAAGGGCGTGCTGTCGATGAAATCCAATGCCAACCGCGTGGTGTTCCAGGGCGTGCACATGTTGATGGGCGGCGATCTTGGCAAGCCCTGGGGTGCCGACGAAAAGCGCGAGAGCAAGATGGTTTTCATCGGCCGCAAGCTGCCCGAGGACTTGTTTGTCAAAGGCCTGGAGCAATGTCTTGCCGACCCGGCTTAGCAATTCCTTGCGTACACTGACAATGACAACAGGAATGATTCCCGTAGTGGACTGACCGATATGAAACGCATACTGCGCCACGCCTTCCTTGCACTGATGCTGCTGCTTTCGCAGCAGGGGGCGCACCTGCACGCGATGGTGCATCTTGGCGAAGAGCTAGCCTCGGCTGCGCACGGCGAGCAGGGCGCGCCGCCCGCCGGCCATCCCGCCGAACACTGCCTGGCGTTTCATGCCATTGACGGTGTGCTGCCGGGCATTGCCCAGCCAGCGTCAGTGCATTGCAGCAGCGTTACTCCTGCAGCCGGTTTATCCCTCCCCTCACCCCGTGCGCCGCGAGTCGTGTTCGATTCGCGCGCGCCCCCCGCCCTCTCCTAGACCGACTTTGCGTGCCGCGTGCCGTCCTGGCGCGCGGCCTTTGTTGCCGCGCAGCTTGCGCGGTGGCGGCAGTGGTGTAAGGAGATAAGGCATGTCCCAGCCATTTGAGCGGATTGTTGCCTCGCGCCCCGGGACGGGGCGGGGAAAGAGTTGCAAAGTCTTGTTTCCGGCCGGCTGCAAGTCCGGGCAGGCGTAGAAATGCTGTCACTGCGCGAACTGCGGCACGACTATGGCGGCAAAGGCGCGCTGTCCCTGCGTGCATGGGATGCCGGGCGCGGCGAGCGCTGGCTGATATTGGGTGCGTCCGGTTGCGGCAAGAGCACGCTGCTGCACATTATCGCCGGCCTTTTGCAGCCGTCCGCCGGGACGGTGGTTGTGGACGGGCAGGACTTTTCCGCGCTCAAGCCCGCGGCACTCGATCGACTTCGCGCCCGGCGCATCGGCATCGTGCTGCAAAAACTGCATCTGATGAGAACACTGAGCGTGCTCGAGAACGTGTTGCTGCCGCAATACCTGGCGGGCCTGCCGCAGGATCGTGCGCGGGCGATGCAATTGCTCGGCGGACTGGGTCTCGCCGACAAAGCCGCAGCCAAGCCGCGTGCCTTGTCGCAGGGCCAGGCGCAGCGCGTCGCGATTGCCCGTGCCCTTGTCAACCGGCCGGCATTGCTGCTTGCCGACGAACCGACGACAAGCCTTGACGATGCCGCCTGTGATCGCGTGCTCGACACCTTGTTTGCCCAGGCCGATGCGGTTGGCGCAACGCTGCTGATTGCAACACACGACCAGCGTGTCAAAAGGCGTGTTGGACAGGTGCTCGAACTGGCGCCTCCGGCATGAATCTTGTCACGCTCAGCGCAAGCTACCTGCGTGCGCGGCCGCTCAATACGGCGCTCAACGTGCTGCTGCTCGCGCTCGGCATCGCCACCATCACGCTGCTCATGCTCGCCACCGCCCAACTCGAGGAGCGCATGCAGCGAGATGCCCGGGACATCGATCTTGTCGTCGGCGCCAAGGGCAGTCCGATGCAGATCATCCTGTCGGGCATTTATCACCTTGACGTACCCACCGGCAATATTCCCCTCAAGGCGGCGCAGGAATTGTCAGGCAACCGCCTCGTCGCCAAGGCGATGCCGCTTGCCATGGGCGACAGCTTCAACGGCTATCGCATTGTCGGAACCAATGCTGATTACATCGCGCACTACGGCGCGCAGATTGCCTCCGGCCGCCTCTGGTCGCGGCCGATGGAGGCCGTGCTTGGTGCCGAGGTTGCGGCGCGCAGCGGCCTTGCCCCGGGTGCGACGCTCAAGGGCGTTCATGGCATTGGTGGCAGCGGTGATGAGCACGGGGATTCACCCTACAGCGTGGTGGGCGTGCTCAAGCCGTCGAACAGCGTGCTCGACCGGCTGGTGCTGACTTCGGTCGAGAGCGTCTGGCAGGTGCATGAAGTGCACCACGAATTGAAAGACGCCGAAGATCGCAAGGCGATGGAAGAGGGGCGCGAGGTGACGGTGTTGCTGGTGAAGTACGCCTCGCCGCTGGCGGCGGCGACACTACCGCGTTTCATCAACGGGCAGAGCGAGTTGCAGGCGGCCTCGCCGGCCTACGAAACGGCGCGCCTGTTTCGCATTGCCGGTGCCGGTGTCGAGGTGCTGCGCGGTTTTGCCCTGGTGCTGGTGCTGGCCGCAGGCCTGTCGCTGTTCATCGCCCTGTATAACGCACTCGAAGAGCGGCGCTCCGACCTTGCCGTCCTGCGCACCCTCGGCGCGCGCCCGGCGCAATTGATGGCACTGATGATGCTTGAGGGTGTTTTGCTGGCCCTGGCCGGTGCGCTTCTGGGCCTGGCGCTCGGCCATGCCCTTACCGGCGTGCTCGGCAACTGGCTGGCGGCCGAACAGGGCATTGTGCTGACCGGCTTCACCTGGCTTGGCGAAGAACTGGCCTTGCTGGTGCTGGCGCTGCTGGTGGGGGTCCTCGCCGCCGTGCTCCCGGCCTGGGCCGCGTATCGCACTGATATTGCCAAGACCCTTTCGGATGTTTAATTCAATCAAGGAGAGAACCATGCCTAAGTACTTGTTGTCCTATGCCATCATGGGCGTACTGGCCTGCAGTTTTGCAACGGGTGTGCGTGCGGCGGATAAAAAAGAGGACGCTGCAGAGCATCGCAAGGGAGACATCGCCAATCACCGCGTCATGGCGACAGTGCATGAAAATGCCGCCAAATGCCTGGAGAGCGGCAAGCCGTACAAAGACTGCCAGGCGCAGTTGGAAAAAGAATGCAAGGGACTCGGTATCGGCAAATACTGCGGTATGAAACACAAACACTGATCGTGAAGCGACGGGGGCATTTTGCTCCCGTCGCGAGCCCAAATATCGGGAGGCCAAATGAAACACGCTATAGCAATCGTATCGGCCGTCATGATGACGGCGCTTTCCTTGCATGCGTTTTCCGGTGCGATTTCACCGCAGCCGCAGTTTAGTTCACCCATCCTGGACGGCATCCCGTCCAAGCCGCTGCCCGAAGCTCCGGGAGTCGTGTCCTGGATGACGCTCACCCAGGTCGAACAGGTCAAGGTCAACAAAAAAATTCATGCGCAGTTTTCCGACGCCGTCACCGCGCTCGATAAAAAAGAGGTGCGGCTGCAGGGTTTCATGATGCCGCTCGAAACCGGCAACAAGCAAAAGCACTTCCTGCTCTCGGCAAGACCGGTAACCTGCGGGTTTTGCCTGCCCGGCGGGGCGGAGAGCCTGATCGAGGTAAAGGCAAAGGTCGCGGTGACCCATACATTCGGGCCCATTCTGATCAGCGGAAAAATGGCCGTGCTCAAGGACGACCCCACAGGTCTTTACTATCGTCTGACCGATGCAGTGCTGGTGCCTAGATAATCCAATGCAGAGTTCGCTTACGCGCTTTTTATCGTCACTGTCGCTGTTGCATTCGCAATGCGGATGAGGGTGCGGTTGACATGACCCGCTTGTTGCGCCATGTGCTGATTGCGCTGGTCCTGCTGTTTTCACAGCAGGCGGCGCTGTTGCACGGCATGGGCCACGTCATGGGATCGGCGACCGGCAATGCGGTCGGACAGTCTGATGACGGCTTTGCCTTCGCGCGCGGTGAGCAGAACACGCCGCAAACCGGCCACCCGGCCGAGCAGTGCCTGGTCTTTCATGCCATTGACAGCGCCATGCCCGGTGGTGCGACCGCCGGCGTCGCTTCCTGCAGGGGCGACACCGCTGTCGCCGCTTTTGTCCTTCCGCTGCCTTTTGCGCCGCGCCTTGTTTTTGAATCGCGCGCGCCGCCCTCTGTCTCCTAGTCTGCTGCAAAGGACGCCGCTTCTCTTGCGGAGGCGGCCATGTTTGCCGTTGCGGCGCAGGCCGCATTCGACGGTATGCGCATTAGGAGCAAAGCATGTTCAATCAAAGAAAAATGGGAATCGCCGTGGCGTGCGCGCTGGCTTTCCCGGCAGGTACCTACGCACAACAGCAACAAAAAGCCCCCGAAACGAAGCAAAGCGACGTTGCCGTCACGGTCACTGCCAACCCGCTGGGTTCGAGCAGTCTGTTCGACCTTGCCGTTCCCGCTTCGGTACTGCAGGGCCAGAGTCTGATGCTAAGGCGCGCCAGCACGCTTGGCGAGACCCTCTCGGGCGAGCCCGGGCTTTCGGGCACCTCCTTTGGCGCCGGCGCCAGCCGGCCGGTTATCCGCGGTCTCGATAGCGACCGCGTGCGCATCCTGCAAAACGGCGTCGGCGTGCTCGATGCTTCTTCGCTGTCGTTTGATCACGCGGTGGCGGTCGATCCGCTTATCGCCGATCGCATCGAGGTGGTACGCGGACCGGCGGCGCTGCTCTACGGCGGCAATGCCGTGGGTGGGGTGGTCAACGTCATCGACAACCGTGTGCCCCAGGAGGCGATCAACGGCGTGACCGGTGCCATCGAACCGCGCTTTGGCGGTGCCGACAACGAAAAAAGCGGGGCGGTGAAGATCGATGCCGGGAACGGCAGCTTTGCCGTGCACGCGGATATGTACGCGCGCAAGACGGACAACACACAAATACCGGGTTTTGCGCGCTCGGCGCGCCAGCGCGCTGCCGATACCGCGGCCACCGCGCAGCCCCGGGATTTTGTTCGCAATAGCCGGGCCAATTCCGACGGCGGTGCGCTGGGCGCCTCGTTGACCTGGGACAAGGGTTTCGCCGGACTCTCCTATTCGGACTTTAATACCAATTACGGTTCGCCAATAGAAGCGGCGGTGCGCGTCGATATGAAAAGCGCGCGCTGGGATCTTGCCGGGGAGGTGCGCGAGGTCGGCGGTTTCATCGAGGGGGTGAAGTTCAAGTACGGCCGCACCGGCTACGAGCATCGCGAGATAGATGCCGGCGTAGTCGCCACGACGTTCAAGAACAAGGGCTATGAGTCTCGTATCGAGGCAAAGCACGGCACCCTCGGCCCGCTCCGCGGCATGATCGGGATGCAGTTCAATAACGCCGATTTTTCCGCGCTTGGCAACGAGGCCTTCGTGCCGCAAACGAATACCGAAGCCAGGGGCCTGTTCATTTACGAAGAGCTGCCGCTCGGTGGCTGGAAGCTCAACGCCGGTGCGAGGGTGGACGCAAGCCGGGTGAAATCGGCAGGTGGCGGCGCGGTGATTCCAACCACGTCCGCCTCGTCACTGGCCGGCACGCCGCGCTTTGGCGCCGCGCAGACGCGGGACTTTGCCCCGAAGGCCCTGAGCCTTGGCGTCGTGTACGCCATTTCACCGACGCTTTCTGTCGCGGCAAACACCGCTTACACCGAACGCGCGCCGACCTACGCCGAGTTGTTCGCCAACGGCCCGCATGTTGCGACCGGTCGCTTCGAGGTCGGCAACAGCAGTGTTGGCAAAGAGCAGTCCAAGGCCGTTGATGTGGCTTTGCGCATGCGCTCGGGCGCCAATTCCGGGTCAGTGGGCGTGTTCTACAACCGTTTCAGGAATTTCATCACCCTGGCCGACAGCGGCGTTACGCGCGATGCCGCCGGGCACAGCAGCGCGGCCGGTGACAATTTGTCCGACTTTGGCGACGGCACCTCCACCGTGTCCAACAACGCCGGTGCGGCGTCAAAAATTCTGCCCGAGTCGGTGTTCCGCGCCGTCCCGGCGGAGTTTCGCGGCCTGGAGGCACAGGGGCGGTTTCGCATCATGGACAAGGGCGGGGATCTTGATCTGAAACTCAAGGCCGATTACGTCCGGGCGACAATCAGCGATACCGGCCAGCCGCTGCCGCGCATTTCGCCCTTGCGCCTTGGCGTCGGCCTGGAGTATCGCCTCCAGCAATGGAGTTCCGGGATTGACGTTGAACATGCGGCAAAACAAAACCGCGTCAGTGCCAACGAGCGCGCCACGGATGCCTACACACTGGTCAATGCCAACGTGAGTTATCGTTTCAGGACGGGCGCTGCGAATTGGGATGCCTTCCTGCGCGGCAACAACCTGCTCAACCAGGAGGCGCGTAACCATGTTTCTTTTGTCAAGGATGTTGCGCCCATGCCCGGGCGCGGGGTTCTGGTTGGCGTGCGCGGTTTGTTCTGAGCGTGCCGCAAGCCTGCAGTCCGTCTCCTTTGGAAGCCTGTCCGGGGGAGACGGGCGGGCCGCAGAAACGCTTGTTGTGTTGTTTATGCAGGCCATGTCGCGGGTATCCGACCGGCTGAAAGCCGGTTGGGATTTCCATTGATTTGCGCTGATGACGGTGGAATAATCGGCGGCGACGTTACGTTCACTCCGACACGCAAAACCAAGGCAAACCGTGGTCTTTTCCCTGTTCGGTAAGAAAGACGATTCGCCGTCCAAAAAGCCCGAGCCAAAAAAACCTGCTTCGGGTCCGGTAGCGAAAAGTCAGGCCCAGCCTGACAAGCGCGCGTTGCCCAACGCGTCTGCGCTTGATCAGGACGCCGACCTCTCGCTCGATTTCACCAGCTTTGTTGCGCTGCCCATGGGTGCCGCCGGTTTGGTAACGGCGGCATCTGGTCTATCTGCCCCCGCCGTGTCGCCGCTGGCGGCTGTGCCGGCGATGGCTAAGGCGCTCAAATCTGCGGCAAGGCTTGCGCCGACACCGCCCCCACCCCTGTCGCCAAGGCCGCAGCGCAAACCGCCGCCGCCCGACTCGGTGATGAGCATTGAGGTTACCAGCAGCCCAGATGCGCTGGCCGTGGTCGAGGAGGCGGCGATCCTGTTTGCCAACGCCCAGGACCAAAGTGCGCTCGCCGTGCTGCTACAGGCTGTGAACGAAGATGACGCCGGCAAGGTCGCGCGACAGGTGTGGCTGATGTTGTTTGACATGTACCAGCACCTGGGCATGAAAAAAGAGCACGAGGAGCGCGCGCTGGCGTTTGCGGCCAAGTTCGAGCGCTCACCGCCGACCTGGATTGAGCAGCAGGCCAAGACCATTGCCGCGACGCCCAGCGCCGTAGGCTGCGGTTTTGTCGAGTTTGGCGATGTGCTCGATGCCCGTATCACCACACAAATCGACCAGATGCGGCAGATCGCGGGCAAGAGCCCGGCGGTGCGCCTTGATCTGGCCAAGCTGGCCGCGGTTGATGCGACCGGTTGCCGCATATTGTTGCAATGCCTGCAGCAACTCAGGCGGGGTGGAACGTCTGTGGCCTTATCGGCCGAGGGGCGGTTCATCGCCTTGCTCGCCGCTCAGGCGACGCTTGGTGATGGGAGTACCGACCAGGCGGTCTGGCTTCTCTTGCTCGAGGTCTACCAGATGCTTGGCCTGCAGGATGCCTATGAAGAGGCTGCGCTCAACTTTGCCATTACCTATGAATTGTCCCCGCCGGCCTGGGAGCCGGCCGCGGTCGTGCCGCAAACGCTGCAGTCCCCCGCCGGAGCATCGCCGGCGCCGTTGTCGGAACAGCTTATGTGCTTGAGCGGGGAGATTACCGGCACTGACTGCGGCACGCTGAAGGCTGTTGTTGATTACGCCGCCGGCTGCAATCCGGTGGTGATTGATTTTTCCGCTGTGGCGCGTGTTGATTTCGCTAACGCGGGCCAGTTGCTCAACACTTTCAGCAAACTTCACCAGGCCGGCAAGGCGGTAAAAATTCGCGGTGCCAACGAGTTGATCCTGGCGCTGTTCGGTGTCATGGGCGTGCAGGCGGTCACCGGCATCGAAACCAAAAGCTAGGCGGCAAAGCCCCCGGCGATGTGGCCTGCATTGCCTGGAGGGTGCTTTTTGGGTAAAATTTGTAAATGGGTATGTCCTTGAAATCGCGCCGCATTGCGGTCTGGCTGGCTATTTTGGCTATGGCGTTTAACGCGCTATGGCCGCTGGCCGCCAACGCGAAACCGGCTGGCGCCTTCGATCCTTCGACGGAAATTTGTACAGTTGGCGGGGTCAAGACATTCAGCGGTGGGAATGTGTTGCCCCAACCGGTGGAGTCGGCGCATTTGCCGGACTGCTCCTTCTGTACCCGTGGCGCTGATGGATTCGCTTTGCCAGCGGCGGCTGTTTCAAGCGCACTGCACGTTCCCAAGGCTGCCGATTTCCAGTTGGCCGCTGCCGCGCTCCCGCCGGCTGAGCCCTTCGGCTATTTCCCCGCTCATCCACGAGCCCCCCCGGTTCTCTCCTGAAATTCGCGTTGTAGTGGCGCGGCGCTGAGGCGCCGCATGCGGACAAATAAGTTGCGTCCGCAGCTCTCAATTCAGGTTCAGGAGAACCTAATGAAACCGTTTTTGCATGTTATTCATGCCATGAAGGAAGCCGGCTTCCGCATGGCCATTTCCCCCGCGCTTGTCGGCGCACTCTTTTGCGCCCACGCGGCGCAGGCGCAACAGGCACCTGCCACTCCCGCCGTCCTTGAAACACTGGGGGCAGTCGTTGTTACGGCAAGCCGCGGCGATACGCGTCTTGAAGATATGCCCTTGTACACCACGGTGATCACGCAAAAGGAAATTCAGAACTCCCCGGCGCAGAGTCTTGACCAGTTGCTGCGCAACGTGCCGGGTCTGGGTGTGCAGGGAACGCAGTCGGCCATCACCGACCCGACCGGGCACAATATCAAGTTTCGTGGCATGGATAAAAAGGTGCTGGTGCTGCTCGACGGCATGCCGATTCACGATCCGTTCTACACCACCATCCAGTGGTTCAAAATCCCCTTGTCCTCGATTGAGCGGGTTGAGGTGGTGCGTGGCGGCGGCTCCAGCTTGTGGGGCAATCTCGCAGTGGGCGGTGTGATCAACATTATTTCCAAGCGACCAAGGGGTTCGGACGGCGAGGCCAGCGCCAGTATCGGCAGCCGCACCACGCTTAACGGGGCGATCAGCAAGAATTTTGTCATCTCGGATGCCCTGAGCATCAACCTGGCGGCCGATTCTTTCAACACCGACGGCTATAACACCATCGTTCCCGCCTACAACGCGCAGTATTGGCCGGGCCGGGGCGCGTCGACGGCCTATAACGAAAACATGCGCCTGACGGCTTTTTTCAAGCCCTCAACCGACCTTAATGGTTTTGTACGCATGGGCTATCACAAGCAGAACGAGGACATCGGCGGCTACTTGTACGGCAGCAATGTACAACGCAGTCCGGACCTCGCCGGCAGCGTGACCAAGTATTTTGACGACAAGTCCAATGTCCAGGCCAATTATTGGTCGCAGTGGCTGACTTTCGACAAATACAATGGAGCGGGTTGCTATACCAGCACGGTATTTGCGTGCGGTGCGCCCATCAGCTCTCTCGGGGCTACTGCCGCGCAGCAGGGGGCGGCGACCCAACAGTACGCCACCTCCTACGATCTGAACACTTATCGTGAAAAAGGCGGATCGGTGATGTATTCACGCGCCTTCCGCGGTCTGCTCACCGGCATGCAGCTGGGTGCGGACCTGCGCAAGATTTCCGGTGAAGACGATCAGCAAAGTTATGCCACGCCTACCGCAGCGCTGCCCGCTGCAATGCGGCTGCAGCGCAAAAACTACGGCGGTGGTGCGCAGACCTTCACCGGTGTGTTCGGCCAGTTCAAGCTTTCGCCCCTAGACGCATTGGAGTTGAGCATCAGTACACGCTGGGACAGTTATGCGAGCACCAAGGGCATTGCGCAACAGACCAATTTCAACACCGCCGGAACCGCAATAAGCTCAAGCTCGGGTGGCGCGGTGGACGATGTGTCCAAGCGTGCATTCAACCCGGCTTTTTCGGCGCGTTACGAACTGAATGACAAGTTCTCGTTGCGCGGTTCCACCTATCGCGCTTTTCGTGCGCCGGGGCTGAATAATCTTTACCGCAGTTTTGGCAACGCCACCATATCGATCGCCAATCCCTTGCTGGGCCCGGAAACCCTGCGGGGTGCCGAAGTTGGTGCGGACTGGCGGGGCGGCAATTATTCGCTCGGCGCCACGCTGTTCGCCGCCAAGGTCCAGGACGTGGTCACGACCTACACGGTCAGCGCTGGCAAGGTTGCCGCGGTCGGCGCCATTCCGCAGGCGGTGTTGAATATTTGTGGTGCCGGGTACACCGGTGTGGCCAATACCGCCTGCCCGGGATCAGTGGCCCACTACACCAACGGCCAGGACCAGCGCTCCAACGGCTTGGAACTTGAGGGCAAGTGGCAGGCGAGCCGGGCCATCAGCCTGAACACCTATTTCACGCGAACCCTGAGCTTTTACCAAAGCGTGACTACCACCGATCCGATCAATGTCCAACTGCCCCAGATACCAAAGAACGTTCTGGGTGCGAGCCTGGTCTGGACGCCAAACGAACAGTGGGCCAACAGCTTCGATATACGCGCCAGCGCCAAGCAAACGCTCAACCTGACCGATGCGGTGACCGATCCGGTGCAGCAGGGCGGCTATACGCTACTGAGCGCCAGTTCGACCTACCGTGTTAACAAGAGCCTGGATGTGTTTGCCTCTGTGGTCAACCTGACTGATAAAGAGTACTCGGACAGCAGTGCCAGTAGCATCCAGCAAACCGTGCGTGCGATGCCGCGCACCATCACCACCGGCTTGCGCACGCGGTTTTAGGGGTTAACATGGGGTCGATCATGAATGCATTACTTCGCCGTGGTGTGCTGCCGCTTGCCCTTGTCTTGACGGCATGGGCGGGTGGCGTGGTCGCGCAGCATGCGAATCATGGCCTCTTCGGTGCGGGCGACAAGCCCGCTGCCCGGCGGCCGGCGCCCAGCCTGGCCCTGGGTGCCGCATTTTCGCCTTCGGGCGAATTGTGGATTGCCGGCCTGGATGAAAAGGCGCGCCTGTTTGTCCAATCGAGCGCCGATCTTGGCGGCAGCTGGAGCGAACGCCGGGTGCTCGACACCCAGGGCGATCGTATCGCAGCGGATGGCGAAAACCGGCCGAAAATTGTTTTTGGCCTCAGGGGCTGGGTGGTGATCACCTACACCAAACCAATGCCCAAGCCCTACACCGGCGACATCCGCATGTTGCGTTCCGAGGACGGCGGAAAAACATTCTCGCCGGTGTTCACCGTGCATGACGACCGTCAGGCCATTACGCATCGGTTTGAATCGACGGCTTTTGATTCGAAGGGCAATCTGTATGTGCTTTGGGTAGACAAGCGCGATGCCGAACTGGCCCGCGCCCAATCGGGTGGCAAGCGTGCCGCCTACAACGGCGCTGCGATCTACGGAAAAATCTCCCGCGATGGCGGCAAGAGCTTTGAGCCCGACCTGAAGCTCGCTGACGGCTCGTGCGAGTGCTGTCGTATCGCGCTGGTGGAGACGCCCGACGCCGGCATGGTGGCGATGTGGCGGCACGTGTTTCCAAAAAGCATTCGCGACCATGCGTTCGCCCCGCTTTCCGCCCTTGGCCGGTCGCGGGTGCCGGCGCGTGCGACTGAAGACCAATGGGAGCTCGCAGCTTGCCCGCATCACGGACCGGGTTTGGCCAACGCCAGCGGCGGTGGATTTCATTCGGTATGGTTTGGCCTGCGCGGTGGAAAGGCGGCGGTGCATTACGGCCTTCTGGACGCTGCCGGCAAACCAGCGGGGCCGGTGCGCGACTTGCCCGATGAACGCGCAGAGCATGCGGATATCGCGGCAAACGACAACGGCGTCGCCGTGGTGTGGCGCAGCTTCGACGGCGAACGGACGCGTCTTCGCGCCTGGTTGTCCAAAGACAAGGGCCAGCATTTTGAAATGCGCGAGCTTGCAGTGAGCGACAGGGACAACGACCACCCGCGCCTGGTGACGCGCAATGGCGAAAGCTGGGTGGTGTGGCGGACGGAAAGGGAAATCCATGTATTCAAGCTTGCTGCGTAATTTCATTCTTGCCGGCGTAGTGCTGGGGCTGATGGCGGTGCCTGCGGTGTCTGCGCCCAAGGGTGTGCGTACTTTTGATAAAACGACTTGGGCGCAAATGAAGCGTGAGCTGCCGCGACCGAGTGTGGTGGTGTTCACGACCACCGACTGTGCCTATTGCCCAGATGTCATCGAAGCGCTCGCCGTAGATGTCAAAAAGGGGCAGATCAAGGCCAAGCTGGTGATTGTGGTGATGGATGGCACCGAGCAACCCGAAGCCATGGCGGCTGACAAACACTACCGTAAAGGCGACGCCATGTATGTGTTCGAGGGGCAGGCCATGGCCTTGCGCTACAGTGTCGATCCCGATTGGCGCGGCATGACGCCGTATGTGGCCATGCTGGGTCGTTCGGGTGAACCGAAATTCGTAGTCGGGCGGCCGAGCAAGGCCGACGTGGCTGCTTTGTTGGGCAAACCCTGAGGTGCAGTGCCGCTTGTGCAGGGCAATTTTAATTTAAGGAAATCAGATGACAGTTCGCTCGCTATTACTACCCGCACTACTCGTTGCCGGTTTCGTGCTGGCTTCGGCCGCGATGGCGCAATCGACGGGCATCAGCATTGCAAAGCCTTGGACGCGCGCCACCGCGCCGGGCGCGGCGGTGGGTGGCGGATTTGCCACCATTCGCAACAGCGGCAAGACCGCCGACCGGCTGGTCGGCGCGTCCAGCCCCGTCTCAGCCCGCGTGGAATTGCACGAAATGGCCATGGACAAGGACATCATGAAAATGCGCGAGGTCAAGTCGCTGATCGTTCCGGCCGGCGGCGCGCTCGAACTCAAGCCCGGCGGTTATCACATGATGCTGATCAACCTCAAGGCCCCGCTCAAGCAGGGTGACAAGGTGCCGGTCACGCTCAAGTTCGAAAAAGCGGGCGAGGTGAAGGTGGAGCTTGCGGTGGAGTCACTTGGCGGCAACTCGGCCGGGGCGCAGGGCCATGGTGCCGCTGATCACGGCGACATGAAAAAGCACTAGGCTTTTTTAGCGCCCGCCTGGGCCGCTGTCAACGCGGCAAGGCAGGCCGGGCACAGGCAGGTGGCGGCACGGTCCGAGGGTGTAAGCGGGGGCAGATTGAAACACCAGCATGTCGCGGAGCCCGCCTTGGCACCGCATTCGAAGCGCGTCCCGCAGCGCGAGCATAGGCTGTCACCCGCGGAAGCCGGGCCGCCCGGCGCAGCGCTAGTCACGCGGATCGCGATAGTGCTGCATCGCCTTGCGCAGCAGCGCCATCTGCTTGTTGAAGTTGGTGCAGGCGGTGCATACACTCAAATGCGCCCACAAGCCGACCCGCTCGCCGAAGCGAAGACCGCGGTCCTCGGCTTCGGAAATCTTGCGGCTTGCCTCTTTGCAGTTGAGCATGAATGACATGGATTGCGATTCTCAGGCGGTGGCACGTTCGTTGCCGAACCAGTTCTTTTCGAGGCAGGCACGCAAGCCCATGCGGGCGCGGTACAGCACCACCCAGCAGTTGGTCGCGGTCATTTTCAACTCCTTACAGATCTCTTCGGTATCCAGCCCCAGCCATTCGCGCATCATGAAGACGCGCGCGGTATTCGCGGGCAGCGCTTCCATGCACAAATCGAGGACTTTGAAAAATTCCTTTTGCCCCAGGGTGTTTTCCGGACGGCCCCAGTCTGCCGGCGCTTCGCTCCAGTGCCCGTCGCCCTCGAACATGGCGTCGAAATCGTCGCAAGTGGTTTCGTAGGCTTGCGGCTCCCTCGCCTGGCGGCGCAGGTGGTCGATGATCTTGTGCTTGAGGATGCCAACCAGCCAGGTCTTGAGAGAAGACTGGCCGGCAAAGCGGCTGGCCCCTTGCAGTGCCGCGAGCATGGTCTCCTGCACCGCGTCTTCGGCCGCCGTTTCGTTGCGCAATTGCAGCAGGGCGAACCTCATCAGATAAGGGCGGGTCTGCTCAAGTTCAAGGGCGATTGTGTTTTCGTCGGGCACGGCTATATGCAAGAGTTTGCTTCGGGCACTCTAACCGCTTGCCGAGGAGGGCGCAATACGCGGGAGCGGGCTCTTGAAACGCCGCCGCGCTTCCCCATATTGGAAACATGGGCGCGAGCCTGAACGAATTTTTCGACCACAGATATGGAGACGATCATGGTAAATGTGAACCGCTATGCCCCGCTGGGGGACATTTTTGACGACTTGTTAAAAGGCTTTGTCGTGCGTCCGGTTTCCTACGACAGCCCGGCTGCGAACGATATCCGCCAGTTCAGAATTGATGTGAGTGAACAGAATGGCGATTACAAGGTGCTGGCCGATCTGCCCGGGGTGAAAAAAGAGGATATCCGCATCAGTGTCGACGGTGACGTGGTGTCGATAAGCGCCGAGACGCGCAATGAAAAGGAAGTAAAGGAAGGCGAGCGCGTCGTGCATACCGAGCGCTTTCTGGGCAAGTATTCGCGCAGCTTCCGCCTCGGCCGTGAAGTCGACGAAGCCGGCGCGCAGGCGAAGTACAGCGACGGCGTGCTCGAACTGGTGTTGCCGAAAAAAGCGGCGCCTGCGAGCAAGCAAATTACCGTGCAGTAGAGTATCGCGGCGGCGGCATATCGCCGCTGCTGCGGCACCGCGCGAGGGAAGCCGACCTCCCGTGGTCTTCGTCCTTGGCGCGGGGTGTGGGAGCGGCCGGGTTTTCCCGGCCGCTTTTTATTTGCCGGCGCGGCGGGCTGGCGCGGGGGGTACAATCTTGACTCCAAAATCAAGTCGCCGACCATGACTGCCACTGCAGAAATCAAAGCCCAGGTGCTCGCCGAAGCGCTGCCTTACATCCGCCGTTTTCATGGCAAAACCATCGTCATCAAATACGGTGGCAATGCCATGACCGATCCCGCGCTGCAGGCCGGTTTCGCCCACGACGTGGTGCTGCTCAAGCTTGTGGGCATGGATCCTGTGGTGGTACACGGCGGCGGCCCGCAGATCGAGCAGATGCTCAAGAAGCTCGATATCAAGAGCAGCTTCGTGCAGGGCATGCGCGTCACCGATGACGCCACGCTTGACGTGGTCGAGATGGTGCTGGGTGCGCTTAACAAAGACATTGTCACTTTGATCAACCAGGCCGGTGGCAAGGCGGTCGGTCTGACCGGTCAGGACGGCGGCTTTATTCGCGCCAAAAAAATGCTGATCGAGGACAAGGACAAGCCCGGCCAAATGCTCGACATCGGTCAGGTTGGCGAGATTTCATCCATCGACCCGGCTGTCATCGACACGCTGGAGGCGGGCGGTTTTATCCCGGTGGTGGCACCCATAGGCGTGGGCAAGGATGGGACGAGCTTCAACATCAATGCCGATCTGGTGGCCGGCAAGATCGCCGAAGTGCTCAAGGCCGAAAAATTGGTGCTGTTGACCAACACGCCCGGCGTGCTCGATAGCAAGGGCAAGCTGTTGACCGGTTTGACGCCCAAGCTTATCGATGAACTGGTGGCGGACGGCACGCTGTCGGGCGGCATGTTGCCAAAGATTTCCTCGGCGGTCGAGGCGGCAAAAAGCGGCGTCAAGAGCGTGCACATCATCGATGGCCGCGTAGAGCATGCCTTGCTGCTGGAAATCCTCACCGACGAGGGCATTGGCACGCTGATTCGCAGCAAGTGACGCCGAGTTTGTGGAAATACTGAAAATGCCGTCATTCCCGCGCAAGCAGGAAGCCGGTGACTTTGTATTTTGAACCCTACGACACTGGATCACCGGTCTGGTCCCCGGAGCGGGATTCGCAGGGATGATGAATCAGCCCGCCTAACCCACCTTGTTGCCCTCGGTATCCCACAACCCGACAAGGTAGCCTTCCTTCGCATCATGGATGGTCAACAGGCGTCCACGTGGTTCGGTACTGAAGGAAAGATGCACCCAGCGGCCAAACTCGAGAATGCACTGGTCAAAACGCAGTCCGGAGTCGCGCAGCGCGGCGGCGATTGCTAGCGGCGTGCCGAATTCGGGGCAGGTAAAGTCGGCGGCCAGGCCCAGGCAGTGCTGCGATTTTTCCGCACCGCCGATGGCGATATTGAGTTCGCGCGAGCGATAGCCGCTGGAAATGTCGAGTGGGTAGCCGATCACCTCTTGCGCTTGTTCCAGCCCGGCGGCGAGCCGCCTGAGATTCTCGACGATAATGGGCGGCGGGTCATTGTTGATGCCGCGCGCCAGCGCCGTTTCGGAGGCGGTAAGCTGTTCAAGCGTGAAATGGACGCTAAGCTGCATGATGGATCGGATTCTAGAACCTTTTTCAACCAAGAGCTGCTTCCAGAATGAGCCGTCGTCATTGCGAGGAGGCGCAGCCGACGCGGCAATCTTGTGGCATTGCGATGGAAGTCACCAGGGCGACGAGATTGCTTCGCTGCGCTCGCAATGACAAAACTTGTTTATTCACCTTTACGTAGGTCACTGCTTCCAGAATGAGCCATCGTCATTGCGAGGAGGCGCAGCCGACGCGGCAATCTTGTAGCATTGCGATGGAAGTCAGCAGGGCGACGAGATTGCTTCGCTGCGCTCGCAATGACAAAAATTAACGAGATGGCTTCGCTGCGCGCGCAATGACAAAAATTATGTATTCACCTTTACCGCAGGTCACTGATGAAAACCCGATTCACCTGGTTGTTCGACCTCGACAATACGCTGCACAACGCGTCGCCGCATATTTTTCCGCATATCAATCGCAGCATGACCGCCTATATAAGCGAGCATCTGCGCCTTTCTCATGAAGAGGCGGGTGCGCTGCGCGCGCAGTACTGGCGCAGCTATGGTGCCACCTTACTCGGCTTGCTGCGTCATCATGACACCGACCCGCGGCATTTCCTGTGGCACACCCACCAGTTTCCCGATCTGGCGCGCATGATGGTTTCTGAGGTGGGGCTGCGTCATGCGCTGCGCCGCCTGCATGGCCGGAAGATCCTTTTTTCCAACGGGCCCACGCACTATGCCGAGGCCGTCCTCGAATTGTTGAATATCAGCGATTTGTTCGACGCCGTTTATTCGGTTGAGCGGGTGCGCTTTAAGTCCAAGCCGCAAGCGGGCGGTTTTCGTCATTTGCTGCAACGCGAAGGCCTCGTGGCACGGCGCTGCGTGATGGTGGAGGATTCGCTGCCCAACCTGCGCGCGGCCAAAAAGCTGGGCATGAAAACGGTCTGGATTACGCGCGATACGCGCCAACCAGCCTGTGTCGACGCAAAAACGACCAGCGTGCTCAAGTTGCCGGCACTGGCAACGAAATTAGGCATTCGGATGTAAGCAAGCGCTCACATGAGTGATAGAATGGGCGCGACCCGCAGTCACGCTTTCTCGGTACTGCTCTTGCCTGCCCTTTTTCCCAGACAGCCTTTCCCCAGGAGCACACCATGCCCCCCAGAACCGGCGAACGAAAACTCCAGATTCTGCAAGTCATCGCACAGATGCTGCAGGATCCCAAGGGCGAGAAAATCACCACTGCCGCCCTGGCGAAGAAACTCGATGTGTCCGAAGCAGCGCTGTATCGCCACTTTGCCAGCAAGGCGCAGATGTATGAGGGCCTCATCAGCTTTATCGAAGAGTCCTTGTTCGGCCTCATCAACAAGGTTACGGCCGAGGAAGACAACGGCCTGCGCCAGTTGCAGGTGATCATCAACTCGCTGCTCGGCTTTGCCGAGAAGAACGCCGGCATGACGCGGGTGTTGTTGGGCGACGCCCTGGTCAATGAGGACGAGCGCCTGCAGGTGCGCATCAACCAGTTGCATGACCGGCTCGAATCGACCCTCAAGCAATGCCTGCGCGTGGCCGCTTCCCAGGGCCATGATGAGGCTGACCCGGCCTCGCGCGCCAACCTGCTGCTATGCCATGTCATCGGTCGCTGGCACCAGTTCGCCAAAAGCGGTTTCAAGCGCCTGCCCACCGAGGGCCTCGAAAAGCAACTGCCCATGCTGCTCTAAGCCGCCAAGCTTACCGGCTGGAAAGCCGCGCCTGGCGCGGATTTCCAGCGTATAACCCTCCCCAGAAAAACCATGAACGCCCCCACCCTGCCTGCCGACCTGTTGCGCGATGTCGCGCGCCGGCGCACTTTCGCCATCATTTCCCACCCCGACGCGGGCAAGACCACGCTGACGGAAAAACTGCTGCTCTACGGTGGCGCCATTCAGATGGCCGGCACCGTCAAGGCGCGAAAAAGCGCGCGCCACGCCACCTCCGACTGGATGGAGGTGGAAAAGCAGCGGGGCATCTCGGTAACCAGTTCGGTGATGCAGTTTGACTACGCCGGCCATACGGTGAACTTGCTCGATACGCCGGGACACGAGGACTTTTCCGAGGATACCTACCGCGTACTCACCGCTGTTGACGCGGCGGTGATGGTGATCGACGCGGCCAAGGGTGTGGAGGTGCAGACTATCAAGCTGCTGGAAGTGTGCCGCCTGCGCAACACGCCCATCATCACCTTCGTCAATAAAATGGACCGCGAAGTGCGTGATCCCTTGTCGCTGCTGGAGGAAATTGAGTCGGTGCTCAAGCTCGACTGCGCGCCCATCACCTGGCCTGTTGGCATGGGCAAGTCTTTTCGCGGTGTTTTCCACCTGCTCAACGACCGCCTGCTGCGCTTTACTCCGGGCGAGGAAAAAAGGAGCGACGAGGGCGAAATGATCGTCGGTCTGGACAACCCCAAACTCGATGCGCTCTATCCGGGCGAGGTGGGCACTTTGCGCAACGAGGTCGGCCTGTTGCGCGATGCCAGTACGCCCTTTGACCTCGCACGGTTTCTCGCCGGCACGCAGTCACCGGTGTTCTTCGGTTCGGGCATCAATAACTTCGGTGTGCAGGAAATCCTGCAGGCCCTGCTCGAATGGGCGCCGCCGCCGCAAGCGCGCAACGGCACGCTGCGCGTGGTGCAGCCGGCCGAGCCGGCATTCAGCGGTTTCGTGTTCAAGATCCAGGCCAACATGGACCCGCGGCACCGAGACCGGATCGCTTTTTTCCGCATTTGCTCCGGACGTTACCAGCCGGGATTGAAGGTCCGGCACCTGCGCACCGACCGCGAAATGAAATTGGCCAACGCACTGACCTTCATGGCCAACGAGCGCGTGGCCAGCGAAGACGCGGTGGCGGGGGACATCATCGGTATTCACAACCATGGTCAATTGCAGATTGGCGACACCCTCACCGAGGGCGAGGCGCTCGCCTACAAAGGCATCCCCTATTTCGCGCCGGAATTGTTTCGCATGGCGCGCCCGAAGGACCCCTTCAAGGCCAAGCAGCTGCAAAAGGGTCTGCAGGAACTGGGTGAGGAAGGAGCCATCCAGGTGCTCACGCCCGCTTTTGGCAACACCCAGTTGCTCGGTGCGGTCGGGCCGCTGCAATTCGAGATCGTGGCGCAGCGCCTGCAAAGCGAATACAAGGTCGATGCGCTTTACGACCCCGCCGATATTTACACGGCGCGCTGGCTGACCTTTCCGGACGAGGCGACGCGACGCGCCTGTGAAAAAGATCTCGCCGCGCACATGGGCAGCGATGTCGACGACAACCCCGTTTACCTCGCGCCCAACCGTTATCACCTGCAACTGGCGACGGAGCGCTGGCCCACCGTGGGTTTTCACGCCATCCGCGAGCACGGCCAAAAAATGGCGCAACGCTGAGCGCGGCTTGAACGGCTAACAAGGAGTGAGTTGAGCATGCATGGTTTGTTTTGTCGTCTGTTGACTTCCCGGGCGGCGCCGGCGGCCTTGTTGGCGTT
Source organism: Bordetella parapertussis (assembly GCA_945892985.1). GTDB lineage: Bacteria > Pseudomonadota > Gammaproteobacteria > Burkholderiales > SG8-39 > CAITSH01. Next base: position 86,000 of record CAMDDU010000004.1, on the reverse strand, counting down.
GCTGCTTTGCGCCGGCGGCAAGCCGATGCTGGCGCAGGCCCTGGAAGAGGTGCCCTATGTGCAAACCCCGGACCGGGTGGTCGAGGGCATGCTCGACCTGGCCGGCGTGCGCTCGGGCGACTACCTGGTGGATCTTGGTTCCGGTGACGGACGCATTGTTATCACCGCCGCCCTCAAGCGCGGTACGCGCGGCCTTGGTGTGGAGATCGACCCGCGCCTGGTGGAAAAAAGCCGCGCGGTGGCCAAGCAGCTTGGCGTGGAGGCGCGCGCAGGCTTCGTTGTGCAGGATTTGTTTGCGACCGATATCCGTTCTGCCGACGTGCTGACCATGTACCTGCTGCCCGATGTGAATCTTGCGCTGCGGCCGCGCATCCTCTCGCAGATGAAACCGGGTGCGCGCATCGTGTCGCACGACTGGGACATGGGCGACTGGAAACCGGACATGAGCGTGACGCTGGATGTGCCGGAAAAGAAAATCGGACTGAAAAAAACCAGCACGCTGCATTTATGGCTGGTGCCGGCGCGTCTTGCCGGCGGCTGGCGCACCCGCGTGCCCTTGGCCCGGACCGGAGGGCCGATGGAGGTCGAGCTCGAGCTGGAGCAAAACTTCCAGGAACTCGGCGGCCGCGCCAAAGCAGGCGGGCGGGTATTCCCGATCGAGCGCGGCTTTGTGCATGGCGAGTTGCTGTTCTTCCGCTTTGGCTCGGGCGAGGATGCGCTGCTGTTCAAGGGCCGCGCCACCAACGAGCGCATCGTCGGGCGCATCACCGACGCGCAAGGCCATGAATATCCGTGGCGCGCGCTGCGCCAGAATGCAGCCAGCCGCGGCACGGAAGGCGACAAAAAATAATCAGCTTGTGCGGCGGTGCAATGGCTTTATTTCATGCGCATTGCTGGCCGCAGCCGGAGCGATGCCTGGAAAGCCGCGACTAGCGGTCGTTTCCAGCCGATTTGCCGATTCAGGCGCCCACCAGCGGCACGATGATGCCATTCTCGCATTGGATGGCGCCGGCGCGTTGCAGGTCGGCCACCAGCCAATCGGCGAGGGCGCTTGGCGCGAGCTGCAAAAAGCGCGCGTTGATATCGTCTATGATTTTTACCCCTTGCAAATAAGCGGGTAGCTCGGCAAGCGTGATGCGCCGCCGATCAAGCAGCGAAAACATCAGCATCACCTTGATGGCATGGCGCGCCAACCGGCTATCGTCCTGCTCGAAATCAAGCAGTCGCGAGAAAGCGCGCGTCAGCGCGCCGGGAACATCTTCGAACACGGCGCCGTGACCCGGGATCACCGCCCGTGCCGGCAGCGCGGCGATGCGCTCCAGCGTGGCGCGCGTTTGCGCATAGGCGTTCGCCACCTCGGTCGGATCACCCAACAGCCGCGGGAAAATCACGCCGAAGCCGTTTTCCCACAGCGCGTCGCCGGAAATGAGCATGCGCTCTTGCGGCGACCAGAACATCACCGCGTGCGGGTCGTGCCCCGGCGCGGCGATGACCTGCCACTCAAGCCCGCCCATGGTCAGTATGTCACCCTCTGCAAACGTGTCGTCGTAGTCAAAGCGCTCGGCGCGCTGGTCGGCATAGGAGAGCAGCAGTTCGCGGTCGTCCCAGCGGTCGATCAGCGCGGCTTCCCCGGCGGGCACGCTGGTGCGACAGCCAAAGGCGCTTTGCACTGCGGCGTTGCCGCCCATGTGGTCGGAGTGACAGTGTGTGTTGAGCAGCCAGTCGAGGCGGGTGCCGGCGAGGGCGTGGTTGAGCAGTGCAAGCGTCAGCGGCGCATGACCGAGGTAGCTCGAATCGATCAGCGCGGCACCGCTGCCCGCGCCGTTCTTGCCGAGTAGCAGGATGTTGTTGCAAGACAACCAGCCGCGCTCGAACACCCGAATCGAGGCGGGCAGTGTCACGGGTGGCGCGAGGGCAGTTTGTCCAGAACCGCCTGCTTTTGCTCCGGCTTGTAAGCTGACCAGGCGGCGATTTCCTCCACGTGGCGATAGCAGCCAAGGCAGAATTCACCCTTGACGTCCAGACGACAAAAATTGATGCAAGGTGAGGGGACGTCACCGGATTTTAGAATTTCAGTCGCCGCCATATCGCAGTCTTATCGTTTTCATGTTGTGCGAATCATAGTCGTAAAAGTTGCGCCAGCGCCCGCACCGTCCTGTCAGTGCGCCGTAAAACAACACGTCGATGTCGCGCTGCGGGGATCCGCGTCATCGTCGGCGCATCGCCGATGGGGATCACCTGTGATCGTTGCACCCCCAGTGTTTCGAGATCCGAGTTCGGTTAGACCGTGGTGCAGGGTTTCGGTGACTTCACTGAAAATGCCGGCGTGCCCGAATCCGGGTGGATTGACCCGGACGATGGCGAAGGCTGGCATGGCCATGCCCTAGCCGGCTTTGGCCGCCAGCGCGCGCGCGGCTTTCGAGGCGGGCTCTCGACCCAGTTGGCGACAGATCATCTGCCCCGCGCGCAATAGCGCATTGAGGTCGACACCGGTTGCAATGCCCAGGCCGTGCAGCATGTAGACCACGTCTTCGCTGGCGACGTTGCCGCTGGCGCCCTTGGCATAAGGACAGCCCCCGAGTCCTGCGATTGAACTGTCGATGGTGGCCACACCAAGCTGCAGCGCCGCGTAGATATTGGCCAGGGCCTGGCCGTAGGTATCGTGGCAATGCACCGCCAGTTCGGTGATAGGCACCTCGGTGTTTACGGCGTGAATCATTGTTTGCATTCTTGCCGGCGTGCCCGAACCTATGGTGTCGCCAAGGGAAATTTCATAACAGCCCATGTCGCGCAGGGCTTTTGCCACTACAGCCACCGCCTGAGGGGCGATCGCGCCTTCGTAGGGGCAGTCGATGACACAGGAGATATAGCCGCGCACGCGCACCCCCTGCGCCCTCGCGGCTGTTACCACCGGTGCGAAGCGTTCAAAGCTTTCGGCGATGGAGCAGTTGATGTTTTTACGGCTGAAGCTTTCCGAGGCGGCGCCGAAAATGGCGATCTCGGTGACCCCCGTGGCCAGCGCGGCTTCCAGGCCGCGCATATTGGGTACCAGCACCGGGTAACTGACACCGGTTTTTCGGCGAATTGTCCTCATCACCTCAGCGTGGTCGGCCATTTGTGGAACCCATTTGGCTGACACGAAGGCGGTGGCCTCCACTGCCGGCATGCCGGCGTCGGCCAATTGTTCGATCAGCGCCACCTTGAGCGCCGTTGGCACGACACCTGGTTCATTTTGCAGCCCATCACGCGGGCCGACCTCGACGATACGCACCCGCGAAGGCAGTCTCATGGCTTGGCCGCGTTTGTCGATGGGGGTATTGCCGGCGATAGGGAAGGCCCAGGTGCCGCCAGTGCAGTCAGTGCCGCCAGCGACAACAACTCCGCGCCTTCGCTGACCTGTTCCCCCGCCTGGAAATGCACCGCCGTGACTGTGCCCTCGTAAGGGGCGCAGATGGTGTGCTCCATTTTCATCGCCTCGAGTATCAGCAATGCCGCGCCACGCGTAACCGGCTCGCCTGGCTTGACCAGTACGGCGATGACCTTGCCCGGCATGGGTGCGGCGAGATTACCCGTTTCTTCATCGGCATTGGCGGCATCGGCGGCATCGGCGAGTGGATCGCGCAGCGCCAGGCAGCGATGCTCTGCGCCATGGAAGACGTCAAAGCGTGCGCCGCGGCGGACAACGGTGCCCGATACCGCATAGTCGTCCAACCAGATGGCCAGCCGCCCGCCGGCCAGCTGTTCGCCGCGCAAGCGGCGTCGAACGCCGCTTAGTTCGATCTCCCAGCCGATGGCGCGAAAATGCACCGTGACTGTGGTCTGGTGACCGTTATTGAGATCGTCGTCGTAAAAACGCAAGGCGTGGTGCTTGTCTTGGTTGAGACGCCAGCCGTCGGCGAGCGCCCATGGCGATGCCGGGTCGGCGGTGGCCGCAGCCTGCTGCCTGCCCGCCGCCTGCTGATGCAGGAGCTCGGCACAGCTGGCCAGCGCCAGCACGATATCCCCGGGCGCTTGTTGCGGCGCTAACAGCGCAGCGTGGTTACGCGCGATCAGGTCAGTGTCGAGGTCGGCGTCGGCGAAGGCCTTGCAGCCGACCAGGCGAGCGAGAAAGCCGGTGTTGGTGGTGACGCCGGCGACCTCGAAGCCGGCCAGCGCAGCGCGCATGCGCGCTAGCGCCGCGGCGCGGTCCTCATCCCAGACGATGAGCTTGGCGATCATCGGGTCGTACCAGGGCGTTATGGTATCCCCGGCGTTGATACCCGTATCGATGCGCATATGCGCCGACTCGGGCGGCGTGGCGAGGTGATGGATGCGCCCGGTGGCCGGCAGAAAGCCGTGCGCGGCGTCCTCGGCGTAAATGCGCGCTTCCAGCGCATGTCCGCGCATCTGCACTTGTTCCTGCAGCAGCGGCAGCACTTCGCCGGCAGCGACGCGCAATTGCCACTCGACCAGATCGAGGCTGGTGATCATCTCGGTCACCGGATGCTCGACCTGCAAGCGGGTGTTCATTTCCATGAAATAAAAAGTATCGGCAGGCGCTCCGTCGCCGTCTGTGATGGCAAGGCCCGGCACGATGAACTCCACGGTGCCGGCGCCGACGTAGCCCACGGACTTGGCCGCCGCCACCGCGGCAGCGCCCATGGCCGCCCGCCGCGCGGCCGTCATGCCCGGCGCGGGCGCCTCCTCGAGCACCTTCTGATGGCGGCGTTGCACCGAGCAGTCGCGCTCGAACAGGTGCACGGCATGGCCTTGCGTGTCAGCGAAAATCTGCATTTCGATGTGACGCGGGCGTTGCAGGTATTGTTCGATCAGCACCTTGTCATCGCCGAAAGCGCCCCTCGCTTCGCGCTGGCAGGAGGCGAGTGCCGCGGCGAAGTCTGCGGCTTTTTCGACAACGCGCATGCCCTTGCCGCCGCCGCCGGCCGAGGCCTTGATCAGCACCGGATAGCCGATCTTGCCGGCCTCTTTTTGCAGCAGGGCGAGGTCCTGATCGTCACCGTGATAGCCGGGCAGCAGCGGCACGCCGGCTTGTTGCATCAGTGCTTTGGCCGCGCTCTTTGAGCCCATGGCGCGTATGGCCGCGGCCGGTGGGCCGATAAACACCAGGCCGGCGTCGGCGCAGGCCTGTGCGAAATCCGCGTTCTCGGACAAAAAGCCGTAGCCCGGGTGAACGGCCTGCGCGCCGGTGGCCTGGGCTGCGGCAATGATGCGATCACCGCGCAGGTAGCTGTCCTTCGCCTCGGCCGTGCCGATGCGCAAGGCCTCATCCGCCAAAAGCACGTGGCGCGCCTGCGCGTCGGCATCCGAATACACCGCCACCGTTGTCACGCCCAGGCGCCTGGCCGTGCGTATGACGCGGCAGGCGATTTCGCCGCGATTGGCGATGAGGATTTTGTCGAACATGCCTCAGGGTTTTTTGTGTTTCACTGGTTTGGCGGCGACTTTTTTGGCAGCTGATTTTTTTGCCGCAGCGGCTGGCTTGTTCCAAATCGGCTTGCGTTTTTCGAGGAAGGCGGCGACGCCCTCCCGGCCCTCGGCGGAGGCCCGCGCCGTGGCGATGCGACTGGCCGTGTCGCTGATCATGCCGGCGTTGATGGCATTGCCGGCGACGGCGCGGATGAGATCCTTGGACAGCGCTTGCGCGTTCGGACCGCACAGCAGCAACTGCTCGAGCAGCGCGTTGATACGCTCGTCGAGTTCGGCAAGCGGCGTGATGTCGCTTACCAGGCCGATACGGTAGGCCTCGGCGGCGGTGAAGTGCTCGGCGGACAGGAAGTAGCGGTGCGAAGCGCGCTCGCCCATCGCCCGGATCACATAGGGGCTGATGGTGGCCGGGATCAGCCCCAGCTTTGCTTCAGACAGGCAAAACTCTGCTTCGTATGCGGCCACGGCGATGTCGCAGGCGGCGATAAGCCCCACCCCGCCGGCAAAGGCGGCGCCATGCACGCGTGCGATGGTCGGCTTTTTCAGCATGTAGAGCGTGTTGAGCATGCTGGCCATGCCCATCGCATCGGCGTGGTTTTGCGCAAAGCTGTAGCCGGACATGCGCTTCATCCAGTTGAGGTCGGCACCGGCGCAAAAAGCCGGTCCCGTGCCGGCCAGCACCACGGCGCGCACGGCAGTGTCGGCTTCGAGTGTTTTTAGTGCCGCCGTCAGCTCGGCGATCATGTTGTCGTTGAAGGCATTGCGCAGGTCCGGGCGGTTTAACCAGATGAGGCCCACGCCCTGGTTGATCTGGATTAGCAGGTGTTTGAATTTCGCGGCTTTGCTCATAGGGGTTCTATAGGGATGAAAATAGTATGGGGAAGGCGGCTATAGGACGGCGCCGGCGCTGTATTGAAGCTGGGTTGGCGCATCATTGCCGCTCTACATACGGAACACGCCGAAGCTTGTCGGCGCTATCGGGGCGTTGAGGGCCGCTGAAATCGCCAGGCCCAGCACGCGGCGCGTGTCCTCGGGGGCGATGACGCCGTCGTCCCACAAGCGGGCGCTGGCGTAATAAGGATGACCCTGGGTTTCGTACTGCTCGAGTATGGCTTGCTTGAAGGCGGCTTCATCGGCGGCCGGCCATTGGCCGCCCCTGGCCTCGATGCCGTCGCGGCGCACCGTGGCGAGCACGCTTGCCGCCTGTTCGCCACCCATCACCGAGATGCGCGCATTGGGCCACATCCACACAAAGCGCGGGTTGAAGGCGCGGCCGCACATGCCGTAATTGCCGGCGCCAAATGAGCCGCCGATGATAACGGTGAACTTGGGCACGTTGGCGCAGGCCACGGCGGTGACCATTTTCGCGCCATCGCTGGCGATGCCGCCGGCTTCGTATTTCTTGCCGACCATGAAACCGGTGATGTTCTGTAAAAATACCAGCGGAATGCCGCGCTGCGCGCACAACTCGATGAAGTGCGCGCCCTTCCGGGCCGACTCGGAAAAAAGGATGCCGTTGTTGGCAACGATGCCCACCGGATAGCCGTGGATATGGGCGAAGCCGGTGACCAGCGTGGTGCCGTAGTTTTGTTTGAATTCGTCCAACTCCGAGCCGTCGACGAGGCGCGCGATGACCTCGCGGATGTCGTAGGGCTTGCGCGTGTCGGCGGGAATGACGCCGCCCAGTTCGGCGGCCGGATACAGCGGCTCCTGCGGGTCGCGCAAGGCCAGCGTCACGTTCTTTTTGCGGTTGAGGTGGCCGACGATGCGCCGTGCGATGGCCAGCGCGTGCGCGTCATCCTGGGCGTAATGGTCGGACACGCCGGAGATGCGGGTGTGAACGTCGGCGCCGCCCAGTTCCTCGGCGCTGACGATCTCACCGGTGGCGGCTTTGACTAGTGGCGGGCCGCCGAGAAAAATCGTGCCCTGTTCCTTGACGATGATCGACTCATCCGACATCGCCGGCACATAGGCGCCGCCGGCTGTGCACGATCCCATGACCACGGCGATTTGCGCAATACCCAGCGCCGACATCGTCGCCTGGTTGTAAAAAATTCGCCCGAAGTGGTCGCGGTCCGGGAAGACATCGTCTTGTTCGGGCAGGAAGGCGCCACCCGAATCGACGAGGTAAATGCAGGGCAGATGGTTGTCGCGCGCGATGTCCTGGGCACGCAGGTGTTTTTTCACTGTCATCGGGTAATACGTACCACCCTTGACCGTGGCGTCATTGGCGACGATGACACACTCCTGACCGCAGACGCGGCCTATGCCGGTGATGATGCCGGCGCCGGGCGCATCGTTGTTGTACATGCCCATCGCGGCGAGTTGCGCGATTTCCAGGAACGGCGATCCGGGGTCCAGTAGCGCGCGCACGCGCTCGCGCGGCAGCATCTTGCCGCGCGCCGTGTGCCGCGCGCGCGCCTGCTCGCCGCCGCCGAACGAAACCTGCGCGATCTTGTCGCGCAGGTCGGCGACCAGCGCTGCCATGGCGGTGGCATTGGCGGCGAAATCAGCCTTGCGCGGAGTGAGCTTGGTCTTGATCGCGGGCATGGTGGTATTGGTCTGCTGTCAGGGCCTGGTTCAGCGCGGATCTTCGGCTTTTTTCGCAAACCATTTCTGCACCGGCGGCGGTTCCCACGCGCTCATACGTTCTATGAGCGTATCCGGGTCGGTCTCGGCCAGCACCAGGGGGCGGTGTTCCACGCGCACGAATTGCTGCTCGGTGGCACGGTCAAAAAAGGCCAGTAGCGGGTCGTAGAATCCGGCCACGTTGAGCAGGCCGCAGGGCTTGCGGTGAAACCCCAGTTGCGTCCAGGTCAGCACCTCGCAGTACTCCTCGAGGGTGCCGTAGCCGCCGGGCATGGCGATAAAGCCGTCGACGAGGTCGGCCATCATGGCCTTGCGCTCGTGCATGGACTTGACCACGCGCAATTCGGTAATGCCGCGATGGCCGTGCTCTTTGCGCATCAGGGCTTCGGGAATAATGCCGATGGCCTCTCCGCCGGCGGCCATGACGGCGTCGCCGATCGCCCCCATTAGCCCGATATTGCCGCCGCCGTAGACCAGCGTGATGCCGCGACGGGCCAAGGCCTGACCCATGGCGCGCGCCGCCGCTTCATAGGCCGGACTGGCGCCGCTGTTGGAGCCGCAAAAAACACAAAGACGTTTGATAGCGCTCACCATCCCCCCGTTTCCAGCCATTTGTCGATTTGATCCAAGCGGTCCGCACCCCAGAAGGGCTCGCCGTCCACGATGATGTAGGGTGAGCCGAACACGCCGAGCCCGATTGCCGCATCCACCTCGTTTTTCACCGCATCCTTGATGGCGGGATCGTTCAGCGCGGCGCGAAGCTTTTCGGCGTCGAGGCCGAATTTCGCGCTCACCGCGATGGTGTCTTCTGGATTGGAGATGTTGATGTCGTCGACGAAATAGGCGTGATAGAGCGCGGCGGCGAGCGCCTTGGCGCGCAGCGGATCGTGCTGGTTGAGCCAGTAAAATGCGCGTGCCGGGGCTTGCGATGCAATCGGGAAGGCCGTGGGCAGGCGGTAGTCCACGCCGTGGAATTTCGCGCTGCGGGCAAAATCATGCCTTGCGTAATCGCCCTTGAGTGGAATGCCGGGCAGCGGCGCGCCGCCGGTGATCTTCATCACCGCACCGAGCAGGATGGGTCGCCAGGTGACGCTGCGCCCGTGCCTGGCCGCCAGTGCCTCTACCTTTTGGCTGGCGATGTAGCCGTAGGGCGAGGAAAAATCAAAATAAAAATCGATTACTTGCGGCATGTCGTCGCTCCTTATGAACCGGCCTGGCTGGCGATGGCGCGCCCTATGACCAATCGTTGAATGTCGCTGGCACCCTCATATATTTAGCACACTCTAACATCGCGGTAGATCCGCCCTACCGGGACGTCGTTGACCTAGCCCTAGCCGCCGTGGATCGGGATGGCGTCGCGAATCATTTCCTGTTCTGGACTGAGCTGCATGGGTTACGGTAAAAGGTGAACGGGAAATGGGAAATGGGAAATGGGAAATGGTGAATAGTGAATGGTGAATCGGGAACGGGTAGGTGGGGGCATTTGATGTCCGGGCTTTACCATTTTCTATTCCCCATTTCCCATTCCCTATTCACCATTAGCCATTCCCCGACTTTCAGAGCAATTCGATAGCCATGGCGGTCGCCTCGCCGCCGCCTATGCACAGGCTGGCGACGCCGCGGCGTCCGCCGGTTTTGCGCAACGCGCCGATGAGGGTGACGAGAATGCGTGCGCCGGAGGCGCCGATGGGATGGCCGAGGGCGCAGGCGCCGCCATGGATGTTGACCTTGTCGTGCGGCAGCTTGTGCTCCTGCATGGCGGCCATGGTGACCACGGCAAAGGCCTCGTTGATTTCATACAGGTCGACCTTGCCCGCGCTCCAGCCGGTTTTTTCAAACACTTTGCGGATCGCGCCCACGGGCGCTGTGGTAAACAGCGCCGGTTGCTGCGCATGAGTACTGTGTCCTGCGATTACCGCTAGCGGGGTCAGGCCCAGTTTTTCAGCGGTGGAGCGGCGCATCATGACGAGGGCCGCGGCGCCGTCGGATATGGACGAAGCGTTGGCGGCCGTTATTGTGCCGTCCTTGCGAAAAGCCGGTTTGAGCGTGGGAATTTTGTCGAACTTGGCATTGAAGGGCGGCTCGTCCTTTTCCATCAGGCGCTCGTCCTTGCCGGCCTTGATGGAAACGGGCGTCGTTTCCCAGGTAAAGCTGCCTTCGTTATTGGCTTTTTGTGCGCGTTCGAGCGAGGTGATGGCGAACCGATCCTGGGCTTCGCGGGTGAAGCCGAAACTGTCGGCGCATTCTTCGGCGAAGCTGCCCATCAGTCGGCCGCCGCCTTTTTCGTCACGGATGTAGGCGTCCTCCAGGCCGTCGTAGAACATGTGGTCGATGATCTGGCCGTGACCCATGCGATAGCCGCCGCGTGCCTTGGGCAGCAGGTAGGGGGCGTTACTCATCGATTCCATGCCGCCGGCGACCATGATGTCGTTGCTGCCCGCGGCGAGCAGATCGTGCGCGAGCATCGCCGCCTTCATGCCCGATCCGCACATTTTGTTGACGGTGGTGCAGCCGGCTGAAAGCGGCAGCCCCGCCCCCAGCGAGGCCTGGCGTGCCGGCGCCTGCCCAAGGCCCGCCGGCAAGACGCAACCCATGATGACCTCCTCGACGGCCTCAGCTTTGACGCCAGCGCGCGCGATGGCGGCGCGAATGGCGGCGGCACCCAGTTGCGGCGCGGCAAGGTCTTTGAGCTGCCCCTGAAACGCGCCCATGGGCGTGCGGGCGGCGGATATGATCACAATCGGGTCATTGAGCATGGGAACCTCCAATTCACTTGCGATAAGGGTCAGGGTATGTGGTGGCGCTCAAGATTTGGCCGCGGGGCTGGGTTCGAGTCGCGCCAGCGCTGCCAGGTATTGTTCACGCAGCTGTTCGGTGGCGCTGACGCAAAGGCCAAGGTCACGCAGGCGGCCGTCCTTCAGGCTGTAGATCAGGCCGTGAACCTCCAGGGTGTCGCCGCGGGCCCACGCGTCCTGCACCACGGTCGTGCCGCAGACATTCATCACCTGTTCGATGACATTGAGCTCGCACAGGCGGTCGTGCCGCCGCGTTGCATCTTGCAGGCTGCGCATGCCCGGCTCGTGTTTTTCATGCACGTCCTGCACGTGCCGCAGCCAGTTGTCGGAGAGGCCGATGCGACTGCGCGCCAGTGCCGCCTGCACGCCACTGCAGCCATAGTGGCCGCAGACAATGATGTGCTTCACATGCAGCAGGTCGACCGCGAACTCGATCACCGACAGGCAGTTGAGGTCGGTGTGCACCACTACATTGGCCAGGTTGCGATGAACAAAGAGCTCGCCCGGAAGCAGGCCGACGATGTCGTTCGCCGGCACGCGGCTGTCGGCGCAGCCAATCCACAGGTAGGCCGGCGCCTGTTGTGCGGTCAGCCGGGCGAAGAACCCGGGGTCTTTCGCCACGGCGGCATCCGCCCAGAGGCGGTTGTTGTCGAGCAGCTTTTCAATGCTCATGCCGTGCCCTTCAAGCCGTCTCGCCGAATAATTCGCGGCCGATCAGCCAGCGGCGGATTTCCGAGGTGCCGGCGCCGATTTCATACAGCTTGGCATCGCGCCACAGGCGCCCGGTCGGGTAGTCGTTGATGTAGCCATTGCCGCCCAGGGCCTGGATCGCCTCGCCGGCCATCCAGGTGGCTTTCTCGGCCGAATAAAGGATCGCGCCCGCCGCGTCCTTGCGCGTGGCCTCGCCACGGTCGCAGGCCTGGCCCACGGCGTAGACATAGGATTTGGTGGCGCTCATGGTGGTGTACATATCCGCAAGCTTGCCCTGCATCAACTGGAATTCCCCGATGGCCTGGCCGAATTGCCTGCGCTCGTGCACGTAGGGGATCACCACATCCAGGCAGGCCTGCATGATGCCCAGCGGCCCGCCGGCGAGCACCGCGCGCTCGTAATCGAGGCCGGACATCAACACGTTCACCCCGCGACCCATGCCGCCGAGGATGTTGGCCTCCGGGACTTCGCAGTCCTGGAAAATAAGTTCGCAGGTGTTGGAGCCGCGCATGCCCAGCTTGTCGAGTTTTTGCGCAGTGACAAAGCCCTTCATGCCTTTTTCAATCAGAAAGGCGGTGATTCCCTTGGGCCCGGCATTGGCGTCGGTCTTGGCATAGACGACCAGCGTGTCTGCATCCGGGCCGTTGGTGATCCACATCTTGGTGCCGTTGAGGGTGAATTTTCCCTTGTTGTAATCGGCGCGCAATTTCATGCTGACCACATCGGATCCGGCGCCCGGTTCCGACATGGCGAGTGCGCCGACATGCTCGCCGGAGATAAGCCGGGGAAGATATTTTTTCTTTTGCTCCGGCGTGCCATTGCGGCGGATCTGGTTGATGCACAGGTTGGAGTGGGCGCCATATGACAAACCAACCGCGGCGGATGCGCGGCTGATTTCTTCCATCACGATGATGTGCGCCAGGTAGCCCATGGGCGTGCCGCCGTATTCCTCCTCGACGGTGATGCCGTGCAGCCCGAGGCTGCCCATCTTGTGCCACAAGTCCATCGGAAACTGGTTGGACCGGTCGATTTCGGCGGCGCGCGGCGCGATCTCGGCCACGGCGAAGTCGCGCACGGTGGCGCGCAGCGCGGCTATGTCTTCGCCATGGGCAAAGCGCAGTGCGGGAAAATCGGTCATCGGGACCCCCGGTAATGGGGCAGGCGGCACAGACCGGCGCTCTTCGTGGTGTTCCTTGGCGGCCGCACTTGCATGGTGTCGGCGCACTGGGTCACGTCGAATTCGCGCGCGAGTTCGCTGATGGTGTAGGTCTGGGCTTCGATTTTGTGGTCGGGCATGGTGGCTTGGTGATCGGGGAAACCGGGTGTTCCTTGGCACTTAAAGGGATTTGTTTTCACCCTGTTTTTGCCTTGTTTTTACCTTTTACCTTGGGTTCCGGGAATTCTGGGAAAATGAACATTCAAGCGCAAAGTGAACTTTGCGCTGATTCTAGCCGAACCGTCCGCGCGCCGGCACTTCTCAACCATTCTTGCGTCCCCAGCCCATGTCCAAACCCGCCCCCCCAGACCTGTTGTTTGATTATCCGCAACGCACGCCGCCTGCGCCAGGCACGACGCTGGAAATCGCCCCCGGGGTGCACTGGCTGCGCATGCCGCTGCCTTTTGCCCTGGATCACATCAACCTGTGGCTGCTTGAGGATGGCGAGGGCTGGTCCATCGTTGACTGTGGCATTGGCAACGACGTGACACGCGATTTGTGGGAGCAGGTGTTTGCGGCGAAGCTGGGGGGCAAACCGGTAAAGCGTGTCATCGTCACACACTATCATCCCGACCATGCCGGACTTGCCGGCTGGTTGACGAAGAAATTTGACGTTCCGCTGGTGATGCCTCAGGGTGAGTACATGATGGCGCACCTCATTGCCGAGGGGCGCGGTGGCACGTCGCAGGAAGCCTTGCTGGCCTTGTTCCGGAAAAATGGACTGGACGAGGCGCGCGTTGCCGAACTGGCGACCCGTGGCAATCATTACGCGCGCAATGTCCCGGATTTTCCGGTCGGATTCGTGCGCATCATGGACGGCGATGTGGTGGAGATCAACGGCAATGGCTGGCGCATGATCGCCGGCTATGGCCACGCCCCCGAGCATGCCGCGCTTTACTGTGAGGCGCTGGGGGTGCTTATTTCGGGTGACATGGTGCTGCCGCGCATTTCGACCAACGTCGGCGTATGGGGCATCAATCCGGATGGTAATCCGCTCAAGCAGTTCCTCGATTCGCTCGAGCGCTACCTTGAACTGCCGGTGCAAACGCTGACGCTGCCCTCGCACGGACTGCCCTTTCGCAGCACACACGTGCGCATTGGGCAATTGCGCGAGCACCATCGCTTGCGTCTGGGCGAACTCGAGGAGGCGTGCGCACAACCGCGCAGCGCGGCAGAGGTGCTGACCACGCTGTTCCGGCGCGAACTGGATATACACCAGACATTTTTCGCCATGGGCGAGGCGATGGCCCATCTTCATTACCTGCTGGCCGAGGGCCGTGTCACGCGCGAGGTCGACGCAGGGGGCGTGCTACGCTATCGCAGCGTTTAGAAGTCTTTAAGGAGAGAGCCATGAACCAGCCGCTTGCTCCGGACCCGGCCGAACTCGCCCGGGTATTCGGCGATGTCGCGCGCCAGTCGAGTCGGATCCTGGAGGATTTTCTCAAACGTCAGTCAGATCATCGGAACGCCCCGCCGCCGGACGAATTTGGCATCGCCAAGGCCTACATGGATCTGGCGGCCAATATGTTCGCCAATCCATACCAGATTGCAGCGACGCAGATAAATATGTTCTGGGACTACATGTCGCTGTGGCAGTTTTCCATGGCCAGGCTGTCCGGAGGCGTGCCCGAGCCGGTTGCTTCACCGATAAAGGGAGACAACCGCTTTCGTGATGAGGATTGGCAGAACCACTTCCTTTTTGACTATATCAAGCAATCCTATCTCATCGCATCGCGCCATATCCAGGATTCGGTGGCGCACACGGAAGGCCTTTCGGATGAGTCGCGTAAAAAGGTGAATTTTTTCACCCGGCAGTACCTCGACGCGATGGCGCCCTCCAATTTTGCGCTCACCAACCCGCAGGTGTTGCGTGAAACCGCGCACAGCGGCGGACAGAACCTGCTGAACGGACTCAGTAATCTGCTCGGAGATATCGGGGACGGGGACGGCGCGCTGCATATCCGGATGACCGACCCGAAGGCCTTCGCTGTTGGCGTCAATGTCGCGACCACGCCCGGCAAGGTGGTGTTCCAGAATGACTTGATGCAGCTCATACAGTACGATCCCATGACCAAGGATGTATTCAAACGTCCCTTGCTGATCATGCCGCCGTGGATCAACAAGTTCTACATTCTCGACCTGCGCGAAAAAAACTCATTTATCCGCTGGGCGGTTTCGCAGGGGCATACGGTGTTCGTGATCTCCTGGGTCAATCCGGACGCCAGATTCGCCGGCAAGGGATTTGAGGATTACATGACCGAGGGCCCGCTCGCCGCGATCGATGCCATCGCACTGGCGACCGGTGAGCGCCATGTCAATGTGATCGGCTATTGCCTGGGCGGGACGCTGCTGGGCGCGACCCTCGCGTATATGGCGGCGAAAAAAGACAAGCGTGTCGCGTCGGCAAGCTTTTTTGTCTCGCTGCTGGATTTTTCGATTCCGGGCGAACTGGGGGTGTTTATCGACGAGGCGCAGGTCGGTGCGCTGGAGAAGCGAATGAATGAGCGCGGTTACCTGGAGGGAAGGGAGATGGCCGCCACCTTCAATCTGCTGCGCGCCAATGACCTGGTCTGGTCTTTTGTCATTCATAACTACCTGCTTGGCAAGGAGCCGTTCCCATTTGACCTGTTGTACTGGAATTCCGATTCAACGCGCATGCCTGCGGCGATGCACAGCTTTTATCTGCGCAATATGTATCTCAATAATCTGCTCAAGGAGCCCGGCGGTATTGCCCTTTGCGGCGTCCCGATTGATTTGCGTAAAATAAAGCTGCCGGCCTACTTTGTCTCCACCGCCGAGGATCACATTGCCCCGTGGAAATCGACCTACAAGGGTGCACACCTGCTCGCCCAGGCTGGCGATAACACGCGTTTTGTGTTGGGCGGTTCGGGCCATATCGCCGGCATCGTCAATCCGCCCGCGGCCAACAGGTATGGCTACTGGACGCACGATGCACTGCCCGAATCGGTGGACGTATGGCTGGAGCAGGCCGAGCACCACGAAGGCTCATGGTGGAATGACTGGCAGGGTTGGATAACGTCCATTTCGGACACGAAAGTGCCCGCCCGCCAGCCAGGCGAGGGCAAACTCAAAGTGATCGAAGCCGCCCCCGGCAGCTACGTGTCGCAAGGACCTGCAGATTGATGCCTGTTCTTGAGGGACGGCCGGCAAGACCGTCCGCGCGCTGGCTCAGCGGGTCGACGTGCGTCGCAGGCGGGCAAGGTCTTCGAGCCCTGCGATTGCACGGCTGCCATACCAGGATGTTAGTTCAGCGGTGATCAGGTCGACCGGTTTGCCCGCATGGTTATAGCGGCAGCTGACGCGGCTTGCGCGGCGCGTGCGCGAACAGTCTTTCGAACAGCCATCCGGGGAGTAGACGCAACACCCAGCCGATCACACCCATCTGCCAGGGAATGACGACGCGGCGTCGTTTGCGTTTGATGGCAAGGGCGAAGCGCTTGGCCGCATCGTCGGCGTCGATGATGAATGGCATGGGATAGGGATTGACCTCGGTCATGGGTGTGCGCACGTAGCCGGGGCAGATGGTGGTCACTACGATGCCCGAGCCGCGAAGTTCGGTGCGCAGGCTCTCAAGGTAGGTGATTGCGGCGGATTTTGATGCGCTATAGGCGGCTGCACCGGGCAAACCGCGAAACCCGGCGACACTGGCGATGCCAACCAGGCTGCCCCGCCCGCGCGTGCGCATCGCTTCAATGAAGGGCTGGAATGTCGCGGCCATACCAAAGACGTTGACGTCCATCACGCGCCGGAACGCGGGCAGGTCGCCGGCGCTGTCGCCAAGGGTGCCGACGGAAACCCCGGCGTTGGCAATGACGATGTCTGGCGGACCGAATCGATTCGTGAAGGATTTGGCGGCGATTTGCATGGCGGCGCTGTCGGTGACATCAGCCGCCCAGACGGCCATTTTTCCGGGATGTGCCGCGGCCAGGGCTTCCAGCCGGTCGAGGCGCCTGGCGATCAGGCCGACTGTCGCGCCCGACGTCGCGTAGTGGGTGGCGAGGGCGGCACCAAGGCCGCTCGAGGCGCCGGTGATGACCACCCTGAGACTATCGCTCAGTTGCCCCGCTCCTTGCGCGCAATTTCCACAAGCTGATTCAGGACGGAGGGAATCTGCCGGGTGCCGCCGGCAAGGCGTGCCGAGGTGACAAATTTGCCGTCAACGATCAGTGTCGGCACGCCGCGGATGTTGAAATCATGCAGCAGTTTGCGTGCCGATTCGACTTTGGTTTTTGTCGTCTCTGCGTTGAAGGCCTCGGTGAATTTTTGCACGTCGACCTTGTTGCGGGTAATCCAGTCGAGCATTATTTTTTCGTCGTTCAGTTTGATGCCGTCAAAGTGAAAGTTGTCATAAATGGGGAAGTGCAGCCGGCCGAGGTCGCCTGTGGCCTCGAGCGCGTAAAAGAGCTTGGCGAAGGGTTCCCAGTTTTCTGATGACAGCGCGGGCACGCGCGTGAGCTTGACGTAGTTGGGTGCGATCGTGTGCCAGCGCGACAAGGCGGGCTCCAGCTCATAGCAGATCGGGCAGCCATAGTAGAAAAATTCGATGACCTCGATCTGGCCGGCGGTACGGGGCGGCACGGCCGGGTCGATGCGCGTGTATTCGCGGTTGAGTTGAATTTGCGCCGAAGCCAGTCCGGAGAAGGTGCACAGCAACAGCAGCAACAGCAGGCGGGCGATCGGGGTGGGTACGCGCATGGCAGCCTCAGGGAATAGCGTCAAATGATACGGCTTTATCGGTCAAATTGCCAAAGCCCGGGTGACGCAGTAGGCTGTGTCGATGCGTTTGTGTTTATCAAGATCCTTATCAAGGTCGGTTTGCAGGGGTTTGCTACTGCTCGGGTGCGTGCTGCCATTGGGGGTGGCGGCGCAGGGCTATGCCGATGAAGGGCGCGATTGGGGCGTTAGGCCGTCGCCGACATTGCGCCGGGCCCCCTATACCGCGCCTACTCCGATTGAGATTCCGGGTGCGGCTGTCGTGGATACGCAAAGCTTGCGCGCGCTGCTGGCCTCGGCCGATGCGCCTTTGCTCATCGATGTGCTGTCAGCGGAGGGGCGTTTGTCCTTGCCCGGTTCGCTCTGGATTAGCGGTGCCGGAGGCGGCAGCAATTTTTTTGATCCGGTGCAGGTGGCGTTTGGCGATGCCCTGGCGCGCATTACCCAGGGAAACAAGGATCGCATGATGGTGTTTTTTTGCGCCAGCGTACAGTGCTGGTTGTCCTACAACGCCGCGCTTCGGGCCAGTGTGCTTGGCTACACCAGGGTTCTTTGGTATCGCGGCGGCATTGAGTCCTGGCGTGCCGCGATGCTCGCGCTGGAACCGCTGCAATCCCGGTGAGTACGGCCGCCCGCCGTCCAGGCGGACGGCGTGACTATTTCTTTGCCGGTGATTTTACGGCGTCCGCGTGTGCCTTGGCGACCAGAAACTCAACGGTAGAGAGCATGGCGCCCGAATTGCCGTGCTTGCCTGTGCTGACCACGTATTTGCCTTGCACGGTGAGTGAAGGCACGCCGTCGATCTGGTAGGCCTGTGTCAATTGCAGCGCGCGCTTGAGTTTGCTTTCAACGGCAAAAGAGCGGTAGGCGGCGCCGAATTTGGCCGCATCAACGCCTTTTTTGCCCAGCCATTCGGCGAGGGCCTTTTCGTCCGTTATTTTAAGGCCGTCCTTGTGGATGGCATCGAATAAGGCACGATGGACGCGTTCCACGTCGCCGCTTGCCTCGAGGGCATAGTAGGCGCGGGCGGCAAGCGCCAACTGATCGTTAAAAATCGCAGGTACGCGCTTGAACTGTGTATCTTTGGGCATTTTTTTCACCCAGAGCTCCAGCGTTGGTTCCAGTGCGTAGCAGTGCGGGCAGTTGTACCAGAAGAATTCCAAGACTTCTATTTTGTTTCCAGAATCAACCGGCTGCGCCTGTTTGAGCTCCGCATAGTCGATGCCAGGCTGCGGCCCCTGCGCTGCGGCGTTGAGCGGAACGAGGCTGATAAGGGAGAAAAGTCCGGCGATAAAAATTTTCAACATATGCGTCTCCGAGTTAAGCGTAAGCCATCTGGAAGCTAATTTTTTGCGCTGCTATCTTTTACTTTGACCAGTGTTGCTTCAATTCCGTTCTGCGCCAGTGTCGCCCTGGTGCGATTCAGGTCGTCGATCTTGGTATAGGGCCCGATACGCACGCGGTACCAAATGCCTTTTTCGGCCAGATTGGTCGGTTCCACGCCGGCTTCCAATCCCAGTAAGGCAAGTTTGGCTTTCAGGTTGTCCGCATCGGCCGGGTTCTGAAAAGCACCGGCTTGCAGCAGGTAAAAATCCTTCAGGTCTTTGCCCTCTGCCGTGGCTTTGACCGCATCTTTCGCCGCCTGTTTGATTTGCTGTTCGGATACGGGTTCCTCCTGGCCGGGCAGGATTTTGTAAAAATCAAAGCGCGGTTTGTCGCCAGCTTGCTTTTCAGGAGCGGTTTTCAGCGTTTCGGACAGATTTGGCGCCACCGCTGGCGTCTTGGATGATGCGGTTTTGTCCGCAGGCTTGACTTTGTCGAGAAAGGGGATCGGCGTCTTGTTGATATAGACGGCGATGCCCGCCGCCAGCGCGAGACCGAAAATGAGGCCGATGAACACACCGAGGAGGGTGCTGCCCCCTGAGGATTTTCTTGCCGCCTGGCGTGGTTTGTAGTCTTTGTTCATCCGGGATCACATTTTCTCGGGCGCGCTCACGCCCAGCAGGGCGAGTCCGTTGCCAAGGATCTGTTTGACGGCGCTCGCCAGGGCAATGCGCGCGTGTTTCAGGCGCTCATCGTCAACCAGCATACGCTCGGCATTATAGTAGCTGTGAAAATCCCCGGCCAGTTCGCGCAGGTAAAACGAAACCAGGTGCGGCGAGAGTTCTTCGGCGGCATGCGCCAGCGCCAGCGGGTATTCGCCCAATCGCGCGAGCAGGGTCAGCTCACGCGGGCTGTCGAGCACAGAAAGGTCCGCGCCTTCGGCGCCGGGCAATGTGCCGGCGCTTTGGTACTGGGCCAGCACCGAACACAGTCTGGCGTGTGCGTATTGCACGTAATAGACGGGATTTTCCTCGGACTGCGATTTTGCGAGGTCGATGTCAAAGACGAACTCGGTATCGGCTTTACGCGACACCAGGAAAAAACGCGTGGCATCGCGCCCGACTTCGTCGATGAGGTCGCGCAAGGTGACATAGCTGCCGGCACGCTTGGAGATTTTTACCTCCTCGCCACCTTTCATGACGGTCACCATCTTGTGCAGCACGTAGTCGGGGTAGTCCACCGGGATGTCGCGTTTGACCGCCTGCAGGCCGGCGCGCACGCGTACTACTGTGCTGTGGTGGTCAGAGCCCTGGATGTTGATGGCGCGGGCGTAGCCACGCTCCCATTTGGTGATGTGATAGGCGACATCCGGCACGAAGTAGGTGTAGGCACCGTCAGACTTGCGCATCACGCGGTCTTTGTCGTCGCCGTAATCGGTGGTTTTCAGCCATAGCGCGCCGCCATCCTCGTAGGTCTCGCCGCTCGCCTTGAGCGCGTTGACTGTCGCCTCGACGCGCCCCTCTGAGTACAGTGAAGACTCCAGATAGTAGTTGTCAAAGCGCACGCCGAATGCCTTGAGGTCCATATCCTGTTCGTTGCGCAGGTAGGCTACGGCAAAACGGCGGATCGCATCGAGATCATCGACAGCACCGCTGGCGGTGACTGCGGCAACCTTCTCCCCCGACACTGTTTTTAGCGCAAGAAAATCATTGGCGATATCGAGGATGTAATCGCCGCGATAGCCATCGGCCGGAAATTGTGGCGTATCGGGTGCTATGCCGCGCGCGCGGGCCTGCACCGAAAGGGCGAGGTTTTCAATCTGGTTACCCGCATCGTTGTAGTAAAACTCACGGCTTACCTGTGACCCTTGTGATTGCAGTAAGGCACAAATGGCGTCGCCGAGGGCGGCTTGGCGACCGTGTCCCACGTGCAGGGGGCCGGTCGGGTTGGCCGATACGAATTCGACCAGAACCCGCTGCCCGGTTGCGGCCGGAATCATGCCGAACTGAGCGCCCTGCGCGATCACGGTGCGGATGACAGCGACCTTGGCAGCGTGACGGATGTGTATGTTGATGAATCCGGGGCCGGCAATGTCGACCTTTTCGACCCAGTCGGAAGCGGGCAGGGCGGCGATCAGCGCTTCGGCCAGTTCGCGCGGTTTCTTTTTTTCCAGACGAGCAAGTTGCATTGCAAGGTTGCAGGCCCAGTCGCCGTGTTGCGCCTGTTTCGGACGTTCGATTTCGACCAGGGATGCCGGTTGTTGGGGCGCCACCTTGGCGAGCGCATGCGCGAACAACCCGGCGATGTGTGATTTGATTGCAGCCGACATGTCGTGTGGGGTGGGGACCGGTGAAACGGAAAACCGCAGGGCTGCGCATTATACGCTTTGCCCGAAGCAGGAGAACGATTGCCGCGGTACTCTAGAACTCTATCGGGTCGACGTCCAGATGCCAGCGTAAGCCGGGTGCGCGCTCTTTCGCCAACGCCTCTGTCCAACCGCTCAGGAAGGTCTGCAAGGCGGGGCGTGAATACGACTGCACCAGCAGTTGCGCCCGGTCGCGATTGGCGATGCGCGCAACCGACATGGGTACCGGATCAAAAATCATCAGCTGTTCCTGGTCCGTCGGGGCCAGATCGCGGGCGCGCGAAAGAAACTCAAGGACGGACTTGCTGCCGGGCGCTTCCGCCCGGAGAACGGCCTCGAAAACATAAGGGGGAAAGCCCGCCTGCTCACGTTCGGTCAGCGTTGCCTTGGCGAATCCGGCGTAGTCGTGCCGTGTCAGTGCCTGGTACAAGGGGTGGCGGGGATAGCGTGTCTGTATCAAAACCTCGCCGGCCAGTTGGGCCCGCCCAGCCCTGCCTGCCACCTGCTCGAGTTGGGCAAACAGACGCTCACCGGCGCGATAGTCGGATGCGTGCAGCGCGGCATCGGCGTTGAGAACACCGACCAGTGTCACGTTGGGAAAATCGTGGCCTTTGGCGAGGATCTGCGTGCCGAGCAAAATATCCGCCTGTCCGTCGCGGATCGCCTCGCGCATATTGCTCCAGCTCCCCTTCGTTCGCGTGCTGTCGCGGTCGACCCGCAGAATGCGTGCTGTTGGAAAGCGCGCGGCAAGCGCAAGTTCGAGGCGCTGCGTGCCGCGGCCAAACGGCTGGATGTCGGCGTTGCCGCATTGCGGACAGGCGCGTGGGATGCGTTCCACGTCGCCGCAGTGGTGGCAGCGTAGAACGCCATCGGACAGGTGCACGACCATTCTGGCGGAGCAGCGCGGACAGCCGCTCACCCAGCCGCAAGCAGCGCAGGCGAGCACTGGGGCATAGCCGCGGCGATTGAGGAAAATAAGGCTTTGTTCGCCGAGTGTAAGGCGCGCCTCGATGGCCGCAACCAAGGGCGCGGACAGGCCGTCACCTTCTGATTGCTCGTTCAGGTCAATAAGGCCGACACGGGGAAGGCTGGCTTGCCCGTGCGCGCGCTGTGGCAGGCTGAGCAGGGCGTAGCGCCCGGAAACCGCCTTGGCGTAGCTCTCCAAAGAGGGGGTGGCGGACCCCAGGACGACGGGAAACCCGTCTTGCTGCGCGCGAAAGATGGCAAGGTCGCGTGCGGAGTAGCGCACGCCGTCTTGTTGCTTGTAGGAGGCGTCTTGTTCCTCATCCACGACAATCAGCCCGGGATTCGACAGCGGGGTGAAAACCGCCAGACGCGTGCCAAGTACGATGCAGGCGGCTTGCTCCTGCGCCGCCAGCCAGTGCTGTGCGCGTGCGGTTTCGGCAAGCCCGCTGTGTAATGTCAGCAAGGGCAGGCCGGGAAATCGCCGGCGGAATGTCTCCTCCAGTTGGGGGGTGAGGTTTATCTCCGGAACCAGCACCAGTGCCTGTTTGCCCGCCGCGACGCTGGCGGCGATGAGCCGCATGTAGACCTCGGTTTTTCCGCTGCCTGTGATGCCGTGCAGGAGAAACACCCCAAATTGCTGCAACCCCTTGCTGATCTGTGTGACGACCGCTTCCTGGTCGGAGTTCAGCTGGTGTTCGGAGACGGATTCACTATTTGGCGGCGCCGCAAGCATTGCCGATGCACTCACCCATCCTGCTTCGCGCAGTGCTGATAGCGCTTTGCCTGCCGAGGCGGCGATGGCGATGAGTTCGCTATGGCTTGCCGGCCCTTGCCCCAGGCGGCCCAGGATAATTTTTTTTATTTTTTGCCGGGAGGGGAGGGTGTCTGATTCTGCGCGCCCCAGCGCTGAGAGTGAAAGCAGCTGCGGTTTGTCGGCCATCGGGGCGGCCTTGCGCAATCGGGGCGGCAAGGCGTTAAGCATCACCTCGCCAAGCGGGCGATGATAATAGTTTGCGCAAAAGCGCGTTAGCGCGAGCCAACTTGCAGGCAAGGGCGGCGTGTCGCGCAGGATGGAACGCACTTCGCGCAGTTTCCCCGGAGCGATTTCGCTTGCTTCGCGCACTTCAATGATCAGACCGACAAGGAGCTTGTTGCCAAAGGGAACCAGCACCCGGCGACCCACGTCATCCTGGTGTGCATCGCTGGCGCGATAGTCAAATAGGCGCGCCAGCGGAACATCCAGCGCAACGACGACTATGCTCATCGGTAAATAAACTTCCGCCGCGAAGCTAAACCTTCTTCTGCGAGAAATTGCTTAAGGCCCTTGGTACAAATGAGGTTTTCCAGTTCTACACATTTTCTGTGGATAAGTTTGTGGATAGTCTTGTAGTGGTACGGTAACTATACTGAAGTAAAGGATATTTTCACCATGCACAATTTTTTGGCGGGTATTTAAACCTATTTAAAACAAATGGTTGCGAACTCCCCCTCTGAACTGCCCGAAAACCCGCGCCGGTATTGGCTTGGGGCGGACTGTTGTGCATAAGTGAGGGCATCAACGAAGTGGGAAGCCTGCGGCAATGGGATTTTTTTTCAGCGCTTGTTTTGGCGTTGCGCTTTGCTGTGCTGATGCACGGTTTCAACTAAAACTGCAACGTTTTCCGGCGGGGTAAATTGAGAAATGCCGTGTCCGAGGTTGAAAACGTGTCCTGGTCCGGGACCATAGGCGTCGAGTATGGCCCTGGCTTCGCGTGCGATTGCAGCGGGCGATGACATTAATACCATCGGGTCCAGATTGCCTTGCAAGGCCACGCGATTACCGACGCGCTCGCGTGCTTCGCCGATATCCAGCGTCCAGTCGATGCCCAAAGCGTCGCAGCCGGAGCTGGCAATGGCTTCCAGCCAAGCGCCGCCACCCTTGACGAATACCACGCTGGGTATGCGCTCGCCATTGTGCTCGCGTTTTAGTCCGACGAGGATGCGCTGGATATAGGCAAGAGAGAAATCGTGAAAGGCCTGATGGGCGAGGCTGCCACCCCAGGTGTCAAAAATCATCACCGCCTGCGCGCCCGCTTCGATCTGCGCGTTCAGGTAGGCCGTAACCGCTATCGTATTTGCCTCCAGGATGCGATGAATCAGGTCAGGGCGGGCGTAGAGCATTGATTTAACGGTGCGAAAGTCATCACTGCCGCCCCCTTCGACCATATAGCAAGCGAGGGTCCATGGACTGCCGGAAAAGCCGATCAGCGGCACGCGCCCGGACAGGGCGCGGCGGATTTCCGCAACGGCGTCGGTGACGTAGCGCAGGCTTTCCATTGGCGGTTGTGCCAGCGCCATGATGGCGCGTTCATCGCGCAGGGGATGTTTGAACTTGGGCCCCTCTCCGTCGGCGAAATAAAGGCCCAGCCCCATTGCGTCGGGGACGGTGAGGATGTCCGAAAAAAGTATGGCTGCATCCAGGGGAAAGCGATCAAGCGGCTGCAATGTGACTTCGGTGGCATAGGCCGGTGATTTGGCCAGGCCCAGAAAGGACCCGGCGCGCTTTCGGGTGGCGTTGTATTCAGGCAGGTAGCGTCCGGCCTGGCGCATCAGCCAGATGGGGGTGTAGGGCGTTGGCTGGCCCAGCAGTGCGCGGATGAAGGTGTCGTTCTGGAGAGCCATGGGATGGTTTATTTTGCGATGAGTTTTTGGTTGATGAAGCGCCATTCTGCGGGGGTTACGGGTGTGATCGACAGACGGTTGCCGCGCGCCAGGATGCGCATTTCCGCCAGTTCATCGTGGCCACGAAGTTCGGTGAGACTTATTAACCGGGTTTTCTTGACCAGTTTGACATCGACATGCATCCAGCGCGGCGTTTCGGATGTCGCTTTAGGGTCGAAGTAATGGCTGTTTTTGTCGAATTGCGTGGCGTCCGGATAGGCTGGCGAACTGACCTCGGCGAGCCCGGCAATGCCCGGTTCGGGGCAACTGGAGTGGTAGAAAAATACCGCATCGCCTTGTTGCATCTGGTCGCGCATGAAGTTGCGCGCCTGATAGTTTCTTACGCCGACCCACGGCGTCGATTGCTGTTTCGCCGCGACAAGGTCATCAATGGAGAACTCATTGGGTTCGGACTTCATCAGCCAGTAACGCATATAGATTCCTTATTGTTCCTGAGTTGCGCGCTCTCCCCTGTATTTAAGGGGGAATAAGACCGACTGCCTGCTGGATTGTTCCTTGATCGTCCTGTAAAATCCCACCCAGATTCCCACCCAAAACCCCACCCAAGGAGGCGATATGGGTAAGCTTGCCGCTGTAACTTGTGAAACAGCAAAGCCCGATCCGAAACGTGACCGGCTACTAGGTGATGGTGATGGATTGTTTCTGCGGATACGACCGCACGGGACAAAAACATGGGTGATCGAATATGAGTTTCAGGGAAGCCGAACAAAGTACACCATCGGCGGGTATTCACGCGACGGTGGGTCAGGCGAGAGTATCCCAGACTGGCTGCGTCACGGCCAGCAATCGCTCACCCAAGCCCGTTCCATTGCTGGGGGTTGGAAGGCTGCACGTCGCGCTGGGCATGATCCAGCAGCGGAATGGGAATTCTTGCTTTCCAAGGAGAGTGAAATCGTGGCGACCAAACTGGCAGAGGTCGCTCAAGCATCGGCGGGAATATCGCCAGCCACCAAGTAATCAGCCAGAACGGCGGGAGCCAGCCGATCAGTAGATTGACCAAGTAAAGCCGCTTAGACCGATACCCCTCTGCCCAGGCATAGAGGGAAGGCGCAGGCCAGAGCATGAGCCAGATTAGCGGGCGCTCGAATGGCATGAGCGCAAAGGCTTCGATCCATTCCATGAAAAAATTTTGCGCCGGAAAATAGAAAGGCTCAAGGGGCGGGGGTGTATCCATGAGGCCAATTCAATGGCGGCAGGGGTGAGCACGGAAAGCCCATGTACCCCGGTACCCCCTAGGGCTTGCCGCGAGGCAGGCGAACTATATTCCCACCCAGATTCCCACCCAATATAGAAAATGGCCTTTTTATTGAGTGGTAGAAATGATAATAAATTTATTATTATCAACAAGTTAGCTATTTATATCCGTGTTACTCAGCCAGTAGCGCATGGGGGAGTATTCAGATTGAAACAAGGAATGGTAAAGCCTTCACGGCGAAAAGGGGAGGCTAAAAGGGGAGGCAATTGGGCGCGTGGTTTTTGTGCTGATCCGCCAAAAGCAAAACGCAGGCATCTGCCTGCGTTTTGTTTGGAATGGCGCCCCCCGCAAATGCCGTCAGACCTATCCCCTGAACCTTGCGGTTCAATTTGGCCGCGTTCCGGTCACATCAGGCACATCCGGCAATGGGACGCGCACAACAGTGGCGCAATGGTCGGCGGCCATTGGAGAAATTGGTTCAAGAAGATGCTGGCCTTAACGCACATCGCAGGGGACATTGATACGATGGGGCGACCCGGCTAACACTTGACCCAGTTGGACCCAGTTGCACTGGCATGAAACCCGCTAACTTGCGAAAGCGAACCGCATTGTCAGAACAACTTGTCTTGCTTTGACAGTGTTTCGTCGAGCGTCACCTGCATGGCATTTATTCTACGCCGCATTTCGCCAGTATCAAAGCCACCAATTTTTTGCGATAACAACTCGTGGGTGATATTGAGCGCGGCCATGACAGCGATACGTTCCAGACTGGCAACTTTTCCCGCCACCTTGATCTCGTTCATTTTTCGATCAATGTAGCTCACCGCTTGTAGCAGCGCTTCGCGTTCCTCTTCAGCGCAGGCGACTTTGTAATTGCGGCCCATTATGCTGATATCAAGGGCTTTGGCTTTAGCGGTCATTCAGGGATTTGCTGCAATATGGTTTCGAGACGGACGCGAGCGGCTTCCACCTTTTCGGCTAGGTTTTTGTTGTCGCTTTGCGCATTGACAAGTTGTTGTCGGAGGTCATGGTTTTCGGTGCGCAATCGCTGGCAGAGTGCCACCGTGCGATCGATCTTTTCCTCAAGGCTGGTAAGTTCACTATCCATCGGAGTACTATAGTTTTAAAAAACCTGATAAGTCAAGGCGTAACGATAATTTCCCAATGTAGATTCGTGGTGTTGTGCATCACTGCAAAAATGGAAAAAAGCGAGTTTAAGTGGCGAATCGGCGGACGACGTCTGGTGTCCGGTGACACGTAGACGTAGCAAAAGCTTCGATGGCAGCATCGCGGGCCATTAAAGCGCGAGCCTAACTGAAAACTGTAAGCTGTAAGCGCTTGCTTACTTTTTGACTTCACCAAACCGAGAGCGGAATGCAGGGGCGCTTTTCTGCTATCTTGCCGGTCATGTTGAAAGATGCCATTGACCTGAGCGGCGTCGTGCGCGTTTTGGTCATCAAGTTGCGCCATCACGGCGATGTGTTGCTGACCTCTCCCGTGTTCACGACGCTCAAAGCCCACGCCCCGGCGGCGCAGATCGATGCGCTTGTCTATTCCGACACGCGTGACATGCTTGCCTTGCACCCGGCCATTGCGCAAATCCATGACATTGACAGGAACTGGAAGAGGCTCCCCTTCTTCTCGCGCCTGGCGGCGGAGTGGCGCCTGTATTCGGCGTTGCGCAAACGTCATTATGACCTGATCATTCATCTGTCTGAGAATCCCCGTGGCGCGGCGTTGGTACGACTGCTTAAACCCCGGTATGCGGTCGCCCCTGATTACGCCGGGCGCAGCCAACAGTGGAAAAAAAGTTTCACCCACCGATTCGCCATGGCGAAGAATCCGCGCCGCCACATGGTTGAGTGGAATCTTGACGCATTGCGGCGCCTTGGCGTGTATGCCGCGCCCGAGCAAAGGCGATTGACCCTGGTCCCGGGAGTGGCGGCCGAGATGGAAGTGGATGCTTTATTTGCCAAGCATGCGCTTACGGCGGGCGGATTCATTCATCTGCATCCTGCCTCGCGCTGGCAATTCAAGTGCTGGCCTGCCGAGCGCACGGCACACTTAATCGATCTGCTGCAAGAGAGTGGGCAAAGGGTGGTGATCACAGCGGCGCCGACCCAGGATGAAACGGCGTTGATCGATGCAGTCCTTGCCAAGGCCAGGACGAAGCCTTTGAGTCTTGCGGGGGGGCTCTCCTTGAAAACGCTCGCGGAACTGACGCGCCGTGCCCGCCTCTTTATCGGCGTTGATTCGGCGCCCATGCATATGGCCGCTGCGATGGGTACACCGGTGGTGGCGCTTTTCGGGCCGAGCGGAGAGATGGAATGGGGGCCGTGGGCGGTAGCGCACCGGGTCGTCAGTTCGAGCCTTCACCCGTGCAGGCCTTGCGGCAACGACGGGTGCGGGGGCAGCAAGGTGAGTGATTGCCTGGAGACCTTGCCGGTTGAGGCCGTGCTGAACGCTGCGCGCGCATTGCTTGTCGGTTAAATTGCGCTTCACCAGAAACACGAGCTTGCCGATCGTGGATCGCTACGTTGTTTTGACGATTCGTCGCATGGCGCGATGTCCCCTCGCATGAAACTCGCCATTGTCAGACAACGGTATAACCCCTACGGTGGGGCGGAGCGCTTCGTCTCCCGAGCCGTGACCGCGTTGGCGCACGAAGGCGTGGCCGTAACGGTGTTTGCGCGAGACTGGAGTGACGGTGCCGTCGGGCAGGGTGCAACGGAGTTGGTGCGATGCGAGCCTTTTTTCCTGGGGCGGACATGGCGCGACTGGAGTTTCTCGCGCGCCGTGTGCCGGGCGCTTTCCGAAAGGGAATTTGACCTTGTGCAATCCCATGAGCGCATTGCCTGCTGCGATGTGTATCGTGCCGGTGACGGCGTGCATGCGCAATGGCTGGAAAACCGGGCGCGCGTGCTGGGGGCCGCAGGCCGCATCGGACTGGCGCTGAACCCATACCACCGTTTTCTTTTGGCGGCGGAACGGCGCTTGTTCAAAAGCCCAAGGCTGAGGGCGGTGATCTGCAACTCCAAAATGGTTCGCGACGAAATCCGCCGCCACTTTGGAACGCCTGAAGAAAAGCTGCACGTTGTTTATAACGGTGTTGATCTTGATGTTTTCCACCCGCGGCTCAAATCCCAACGATTGGCTGTGCGTGCCGCTATGGGGCTTGCGCCCGAAACGATGCTTTATCTTTTCGTTGGGTCGGGCTTCGAGAGAAAAGGATTGCCGCAACTGCTTCGGGCGATGCCCGCTTTGGCCTCCGCACATCTGCTTGTGGTCGGGGAAGACAAGCGGCAAAAGGCTATGCAGCGGCTGTGTATGGAACTGGGTGTTGCACCGCGCGTGCATTTCATGGGTCCGCAGAAGGACGTAAAGCCTTGGTACGGGGCTGCCGACTGTTTCGTATTGCCAACGCTTTACGACCCCTTCCCCAATGCGGCGCTGGAGGCCATGGCAAGCGGTCTGCCCGTCATCACGACGACCCAGTGCGGCGCGGCGGAGTTCGTGGAACAGGGCGTCGGGGGTGGAGTGTGCGAGGCGGGCGATGTTGTGGGATTGGCCCTCGCGATGGGAAAGTTAAACGAAGTTGCGCAGGCAGAAACAATGGGTAGGGCTGCACGGATTGCGGTGTCGGGTCTTGGAACCGAGGCGATGGCGGCAAAGTTGGCCCGCTTGTATCGGTCTTTGATTGCGGCCAGAGGCACGCTGGCTGTCTAGGCCTGCGGCGTCCGCCGAATCGAGGCAGGGTCAAGAAGCTCCAGATCGGGGCGGGAAACAAAAAAATGAGAAAGCAGATGCGCATCGGAATGTTGGCAGCAGGCATATGGCGCTCAGTGCATTTGGACGTGGCCAAGGCGCTGCAGCGTTCGGGCAATGAAGTTCACGTTTTTACCGAAGATCAGCGCTTGCCTACCGTGGTTCGACTCAGCCGTGTTGAGGAAGATGGGGTGAACATATGGGGTATTCACAATGAGAAGCGCAACCCTTGGGTCTGGCTCCCGGATAAGCTCCTGAAGCCGTTTCTCGGGGGGAGGCGGTTTTTCACCAGTCTTATCGCCATTGCGAATTTCATTTCCCGCACGCGTTGCGATATCTACATGGTGGAGGGTGACGGCTTGGGAAAATTCGTCGCGCTTTTAGCACCGTTTATCGGTATCCGGTGGGTGTTATGCGTGCATGACCACGAAAACCTGGGCGTGACCTTGGGTTACCCGGGCGAGCCCACAAGTTGGCTGAAGGCAAGGGTAAAAAAATGGGTTTTTTCGAGAGCCGACGGTTTGCGGGCTAACTCCCGGGTCACACGAGATGTCATGATCAAGGCGGGCATCGGCCCCGAGCGCATCACCGTTATCCCCTTACATTGCATCGACAGGATGCTGCTCAATGAAGACATGGCCTTATTCCGGGCACAGGCTAGAACGAGCGTAATCCAAGGGCATGGCTTGCAAGAAAACTGCCGCATAGCGCTGATCATGTGCCGCCTGACCCCGTTCAAGGGGATTGAACTTGCGATCCAGGGTTTTGCATTGGCGGTACGAGCGTCGCCTGAAGCCGTATTACTTGTTTGCGGGGGCGACCGGCAGGTGGAGGGCTTGGGTAGTTATCGTCAGCACCTTGAGGGCATTGTGCGCGAGTTGAAGCTTGATGCGAAGGTGATCTTCACCGGCAATATTGAATCGCAACAAGTCAAACAGTACTACGCCGCGGCAGATCTGCACTTGGTGCCCTCCTGGATCGAAACCTTTAACTACTCTGCAGTCGAGGCGGCCCTGCTCGGGACGCGCACACTCATGACGGATAAAATTGGTTCGGGGGCCTGGCTGTCGGAAACGGGTGCCGCGATCGTGTTGATTGGTCGAGGTATCGAGGCGTTTGGGGGCGCGATGGGCAGACTTTTGATGACGCAAGCCGGGACGGATGAAATGCGGACGATTGCCCAATGCACCGAGCGGGTGTTGAACGTCGATGAATCTGCGCTACATCTGCTGCAGTGGTTCAGACAGCACGCGCCGGCGACCGTGGCCTGACGTGACGCAGACGGCGCGCTCAAGAATGGGGTGCCCGCGAACGGGGTCGGTGTTTGGCCTTCTTGCGGCGTATTTTCAGGCGGTGATACGCGCCAAGCCTAGACTCACACGGGATGAAGAGCAGTTATAATTCACTCTTTTACGAGCGCCACTTTCCTTGGCTTCGTCCGCTCCCGGTTCACGTGAATTGTATTTTCGGCTGCTTCGGTACGTCCGTCCGTACTGGAAGGTGTTCGCACTTGCCATATTGAGCATGGTTTTGACGGCCGCCACCGAGCCCTTGTTTCCGGCTTTGCTGAAGCCGCTGCTTGACGGCAGTTTCGTAAACAAAAGCAACGCTAACCCTTACCTGATACCGGCAGCGTTGATCGGGATATTTCTCGTTCGCGGTGTGCTTTCTTATCTTGGGTCCTACACGCTCGCGTGGGTATCCAATCACGTCGTGATGGATCTGCGTAACGCGATGTTTCGTCGATTGCTGCGACTGCCGGTGCGTTACTACGACAACCAGTCCTCCGGAAGCCTGATCTCCAAAATTGCTTTCGATGTGGGCGGGGTTACGAGCGCCGCGACCACCGTGCTTACGGTTTTGGTTCGCGACTCCATTACCGTGCTCGGTTTGCTCGGTTGGTTGTTCTGGCTCAATTGGAAACTTACGCTTATCACCTTTCTGATAGCGCCTGGAATTGCGATCGCGATCAAGGTATTTTCCAAGCGCCTGCGAAGCATGAGCGTGGGCTCGATGAAGGCTATGGGCGACATCACCCATTCGCTCGAGGAGTCGATCGGAGGCCACCGTGTGGTGAAAATATTTGGCGGGCAGGCGGCCGAAGCCGAGCGATTTAACCGCGCGAACCAGGCCTTGCGCGGTTTCAATATGCGCCAGACCATCGCCGCTTCGGCGACGGTGCCAATCACGCAATTGTTCGCGGCGCTGGCGCTGGCCATTATCATCAGCCTCGCCATCCAGGATTCCGAAAGCGGCGGGTTTACCGTGGGCAGCTTTGTCTCGTTCATCACCGCGATGCTCATGTTGCTTACCCCCCTTAAACACCTCGCGGATATCAATGCACCGCTTCAGCGCGGCCTGGCCTCTGCCGAGAGTGTGTTTGAGCTGATCGATGAGGCGCAGGAGCTTGACGAGGGAACCGAGGAGATCTCACGCGCGCGGGGTGAACTTCGCTTTGAAAATGTCGGGATGGTCTATTTCGGCTCTTCGCGTGCGGCTCTCGATGGTGTTTCGCTAAACATCGCACCGGGGGAGACCGTCGCACTGGTCGGAACTTCCGGCGGCGGCAAGACTTCCCTTGTGAATCTGGTTCCCCGTTTCTACCAACCCACGACCGGGCGCATTCTCCTCGATGGACATGACCTGCAAGCGCTGAAGCTGGCAAACTTGCGCGACAACATCGCACTCGTTAGCCAAGACGTGGTTTTATTCAATGACACGGTGGCCGGCAATATCGCTTATGGCGCCATGCGCGACGCTTCGCGGGAGGCAATCGAGGAGGCCGCCCGCGCCGCACATGCGCTGGATTTCATTCGCGAGATGCCGCAAGGCTTTGATACGCTCATCGGAGAAAATGGTGTCCGCCTGTCAGGGGGGCAGAGGCAGCGCATTGCGATTGCGCGTGCGTTGCTAAAAGACGCTCCCGTCCTCATTCTCGACGAAGCAACCTCGGCCCTCGATAGCGAATCGGAGCGGCATGTGCAGGCGGCGCTCACGACCCTGATGCGGGGGAGGACCACGATTGTCATCGCGCATCGGCTATCGACTATCGAGCATGCGAATCGCATCGTTGTCATGTCGCGCGGACGAATTTCCGAGATTGGCAGCCATGCGGAGCTTTTGGCCCGCGATGGACTTTACGCGCGTCTTTATCGGATCCAATTCGCCGAGTTGCCGGAGGATTCAGACGCATGAATCGTCGCGTTTTTGGTGCGGGGAACGGCTTCCGTACGCAAATCGTTCGCTTTGGCTTGGGTGCGCGCGATGTGCATTCGCGCGGTAACGCATGAGGATCGTGCATACGGAGGCCTCATGCGGGTGGGGCGGGCAGGAGTTGCGCGTTCTCAATGAGGCGCTCGGAATGGCCAGACGCGGGCATCAGGTTCGCCTTGCGGCCCCGCGGCAATCGCGCATTTACGCGGAGGCCCTAAAGCGAGGTCTGCCCGCCTGTGCGGTTCCCATTGAGCGCAAAACCATTGCCGGCTATCGCGCACTCAGATCCTTTCTTTCAGCTGAGGCTGTGGATATCGTCAATACGCATAGCTCCACGGATAGTTGGCTGACCGCGCTTGCCTGTATTGGCTTGAGGAATGCGCCTGCAGTGGTGCGCACCAGGCACATATCCGCGCCTATCCCCTCCAACATGGGAACGCGCTGGCTCTATAGGCGGGCAGCCGCGCGGATAGTGACCACAGGCGAGGCCTTGCGACTGCAGGTTGTCCGTGAAACTGCTGCCGACCCTGCGCGTGTGGTGTCCATTCCGACCGGGATTGATCTTGCTCATTTCCGAGCCGGCGATCGGCTCGCGTCCCGGGCGACGCTCGGACTTGCGGCGGACGATTTTCTGGTCGGGATCGTGGCGACCCTGCGCAGTTGGAAAGGACATCGTTACTTGCTCGATGCCCTCGCCATGATTGACGACGGCCATTTGAAGGTGGTTATTGTCGGTGCGGGGCCTGGGGAAACCAACCTGCGCCGTCAGGCGCAGGAGCTTGGCATCGCCGATCGCGTGATCATGGCCGGGCAGCGTGAAGACGTCGTGCCCTGGCTGCAGAGCTTTGACACCTTTGTTCTGCCCTCCTATGCGAACGAGGGCGTGCCACAGGCCATCATGCAGGCAATGGCGTGCGGCTTGCCGATTATAACGACCAATGTCGGCGCGATTGGCGAGATCGCCCGTGATGGCGTCACCGCGATGATGGTGCGGCCGCAAGATCCAGAGGCGCTTGCCGCGGCGATGGTGCGACTACGCGATGACGCGCCGCTGCGCGAGCGCTTGGGACGGGCGGCAATTATTGAAGCGCAGGCCCGGTTTTCCGCGGACATCATGCTCACGCGTATGGAGGCGATTTTCCGCGATGTGATGGGCAAGGGCACGCTGGTGCGAGCCGCACTCGAAAAATGAATCTGCCTTTTATCGATTCCCTGCTGTTCTCCCACGTTCGGCGCAGGACCGGCACCATGCCGGTTCGGCCGCTCGCGCAATTGCAGTTGGATGAGGTCAAGCGGGTTCTCGTGGTGCTGACCACGGGGCTGGGCGATGCGGTGCTGTCGACGCCCGTATTGCCGGCGCTACGCGCGGCACTGCCCCAAGCTGATATCCGGCTTTTTTGTCGCGCCGCCTGGGCCCCCCTGTTTGCGGCAGATCCGGATCTTGACGCGCTTATTCCCTATTCGGGGAAGTACCGCCGTTTTTTTGCCACCCTGCGCGCGTTGCGCGATTTCAGTCCGGATTTGACCCTTGTCCTGCACGGCAATGACCCCGATATTCTTCCGCTTTGCTATCTTTCCGGCAGTCCGTTCATTGTGCGCATTCCCACGACCGGCACACGCTACGGATTTTTGCTTTCCAACCGGGAACGCAAAGTCGACCAGACGACGCTGCCGGGCGTCCACTACATCGAGAATCGCCTGCGTATCCTGGACACCTTGGGGATCGCGCCCGCAGGCAATTCGCCGCGGGTATTTCTGGCGGAGGAGGCTGCGCGTAAAAGCGCAGCAATGCTACGCGATGAGATCGGTGCCGGGCCGTATTGGGTGATGCATGTGTATGCGGCCGATGCGTACAAGGTGTGGCCGCTTGAAAAAGTGCGGCAATTGTTGGAACAAGCCCGGATGACCTGGCCATCGCACGCCATTGTGTTGACAGGCGGTGGGCAGGATCGGGCGCCTCTGGCGGAGCTGGCGGACGGCATACCGGGCGTGCACAACTTTGCCGGCCGGCTGGATATCGCCGGTACGGCCGCAGTGTTGGCTGGTGCCGCCTGCGTGGTGGCCCCAGACACAGGGATTGGCCATCTTGCGAGCGCACTGGATATCCCCTTGGTCGCCTTGTATGCGCCGACCTTTTCCACGCTGATAGGGCCGCGGGCGGGAAATGCCAAGCCGACCATCGTGCAAAAGCCGCGGACGTGTGAGCCTTGTGTGGAAAAGCAATGCCCGTATGTGCCGAAAAACTGCATGGACCAAATTGGCGTCGACGAGATTTTTTCGGCGCTAAGGCGCACTTTGCACTGATGCTTCGCCCCACTGTCACGGTCGCTCACCTCTTGCCCGACCACAATCCCTTCCCGCCCGTCTATCCGGCCGGAACCGAGCTACGCGTCGAGCAGGTGGCCCGCCGGCAACGCCGCTATCGCCCGGTTGTCATTTGCCGGGCCTTTGCTGAGCAAGTCGAGCGAGAGTCCTTTGACGCCATGCAGGTGCGGCGGGTTCGCATCGGACGTCTTTATCGGCGGCTGTTGCAGAAAATTACCCGGCTCGATCCACTTCCCTATGCGCAGCGCATGTGGCGCATCGCGCGCGACGAGGGCGCGGCGCTTGTGCATATCCACAACGAACCCAAACTGCTTGCCGCTTTGCATGAGCAGATCCGTCGTGCGGCAATGCCTGCCGTGGTGCACGTGGCGAACGAAAAGCCGCTTCCGAGGGATGCGCTTGCCGCAGTAAGGCACTGGGTAGCCTGCAGCCACTACATGGCGCAATGGCTGGTGAATTCAAACGGTATCGCCGCAGAGCGCGTCAGTGTTATTTATACGGGCGTTGATACCGCGCGCTGCAGGCCGCATTGGGAACTTGCGCCCGCGCAGCGAAGCGCGATGCGGGAAAAATACGGCGTGGATGATCCGGAGGCTGTCGTGTTGCTCTTTGCCGGGCGACTGGTGAAAGAAAAAGGGGTTCAGGAATTACTCGATGCATATGAGCGACTGCGGGCAGTGCGTGGCGATCGTGTTCGCCTGCTCGTTGCGGGCAATGTGCGCGACAGCGATGACCCTCGTAATGAGAAGGCCGTATATGGAC
This sequence comes from Bordetella parapertussis, assembly GCA_945892985.1. GTDB lineage: Bacteria > Pseudomonadota > Gammaproteobacteria > Burkholderiales > SG8-39 > CAITSH01. Next base: position 49,896 of record CAMDDU010000004.1, on the reverse strand, counting down.
GGGCTGTTGTCGCGCGTATGGCGGCCATGCCCGGGGTGCGTTGGGTGGGCAGCCTGCACCCGGCACAGATGCATGAGTTTCTGCTTGCAGGAGACGTGTTCGTCTTGCCATCCTTGTGGGACGATCCCTTCCCCACAGTGATGCTGGAGGCCGCCGCAGCCGGCCTGCCTATTGTCGCGGCGGCGCGAGGGGGGGTCACCGAATTTTTGCAAGAGTGTGCGGGGTTTGAATTTGTCGCCGATCCGGCCAATCCGCAAGAGCTTTGCCAAGCCGTTGATGCCTACGTGACCGATGCGCAGCGACGCGAAGCCGCCGGGCGCTGGCTGCAGGCCAAGATAGAACGTGATTTCGATTGGTCGCGCGTATGCGAAGAGTTTGAGAATCTGTACGACCGCTTGCTGGACAGGCAAGCTAGGGTCGCAGGATGAGGCGCTTTACCGAAGCGGGTTTGCTGCCCTTTATGCTGCTGCTGTTTATCCTGCCCTTTTCCGGAACGGTGGCGTTTCGCCTGCTGTGCGTTGCGCTTGCCTTTGTCTACGCGATGTTTGTCTGGAGGCGATCATCGGTTCCGCAGATTCCATTTTTACCAGTGTTGTTGTTTTGGGGAGCAACAGTACTTGCATCACTTTTTTATGCGGTAGACCCGGACTACAGCCTGTCGGAGGTCAAAAATGAGTTGATGTACACGATGATGGTTTTTATTGGGTTTTTCGTCATCACGAGCGAATGGCGGCGGATAAGGTGGTTTTTGCTCGCCCTGAGCGCGGGCGCGTTGGTGTTGTGTATCAGCGCTCTGTGGATGCGCGCCCAGCTTGGATTGTGGAGCGAATCGAGCGCCTACCCCTTTGGAGGATCGGCTGCATTTGCAGGCTACCTTGTGGCTGTCGCACCGATGGCGTGCCTGCTTTTATTTCTATCCGATGATAAATGGCTGCGCCGCCTGTCTTGGGCGCTGCTCGGTCTGTTGCTTATCGCGGGCTATTACTGTTTGCAGCGAATTATTTGGCCAGTTTTGTTTGTACAGGTCTTGGTGGCGTTAATCCTTTGCGGCACGCGGTTTCGGTTTGGTATCAAGCGTGTCGCGGGAATGCTTATTTTGGTCGCCTTGGCGACTTTACTCGCTTTACAGCTGACACAGGCAACGCGCTTCCAAGCCATTGCGCAGCCAAGTACGGTCATGAACAAAGACGGTCGATTATTTTTTTTCCCTAAGGTGGTAGCGCGCATTTTGGAAACGCCCTGGAGCGGAGCGGGATTTGGACGTCGCGCGCTGAGTAAGGCCCATCCGGATCTTGTTCCTCCTGACAACCTGATGCTCTGGCACGGGCACAATGTCGTCCTCAACTATGGACTCTCAATGGGCTTACCGGGGATGGTGGCCATACTGTTGGTATTTGGCGCGTTGCTGCGTGAATATTTGCGGTTTTGGCGTTCAGGCGATCGGCGGCTGGTGATGATCGGCGTGTGTGGCATTGCGCTTGTTCTTGGCGTATTTTTGCGGAATATGGTCAACGATATGTTTGTACGTGACCAAGCCTTGTTGTTTTGGGCATTAAATGGAATGTTGCTTGGCCTGGGTTGTCGGCTGTCGCTACCAACGGCGCGACCGGCGGTGCCATGAAAATTTGCATGTACAACGTCACCAGTTGCTTTATTCCGGGTGGGCTCGAAACCTATTACTGGGAAATGGGCAGGGCTCTCGCACGACGTGGACATGAAGTCACCCTGGTGGCGGGGGATAGGGGCGGGGCCTGGCATGACGAGCTGCGGCTTGTGCAATTTCCGTTCCGACTCGAGCAGGATTGGCCGAACTTCGGGCATCGCTTCCAGCGGTTGATGGAACGCCTTTCGTTTGCCCGCCATGCGTTGGATCACCTGCTATCGGGCGCATACGACGCGATCGTGATATGCAAACCCTTTGATTTTCCCGTCATGTGGTGGGCGCGGCAGCGTGGAATGAAAGCCGTGACCTTGTTTCACACCGGGGGTACGGATTTTTTTGCCGGTGACCGCTGGTTCGTTGGCGCCATTGACCACCTGGTGGGTGTCAGCCGCTACACGGCGCGCCAGCAGGAGTTGCGTTACGGCCGCGCGGTATCGATCGTGCACAACGGCGTGGACATCGAAGGTTTTCGTCCCATGCTGCGCGACCCGGCGCGTCGTGCGACCTGGGGTTTTCCGTCTGACGCGCGCATCCTGGCCAGCGTGGGAAGGCTGGTCGGCTGGAAAGGCCTGCGCATCATCATTTCCGTATTGCCGCAACTCGCGCCGGACGTGCGTTATCTGGTGGTCGGTGCCGGGCCTGAGGAGGCTAACTTGAAAGCCCAGGCTAGCGCCCTCGGGGTGGCTGATCGGGTTCATTTTGCCGGGCGGGTTGCTCACGCCGACCTGCCTGGTGTATTGAGCGAGGCTGATCTTTACGTGCAGCCTTCCATAGGCGAAGAAGCCTTTGGCATCAGTGTGGCTGAGGCGATGGCTTGTGGCCTGCCTGTGCTTGCTTCGCGCAATGGCGGCTTGCCTGAAGTTGTGGCTGATGGTGAAACGGGCTGGTTGGCGACTCCGGGCGATGAAACGGCATGGACGCTTGCCTTGAACGAGGCCTTGAGTGACCGAGCGAGGTTGCGGCAAATGGGCGAGGCTGCACGCCGGCGCGTCGAGGCCCAATTCACCTGGGCGAGGACTTCGGCCCAACTGGAAGTGCTATTGAAAGGGGGCCGCTAATGTGTGGCATCGTCGGCGCCATCGTGGCCCCCGGGGGGCGGGTCGACCTTGAGCGCGGGATTGCCAGCCTGCATCATCGCGGGCCTGACGACAATGGCATCTGGCGTGAAGATGCGGCTGCGCTGGGTTTCGTCCGCCTTTCCATTCTCGATCTATCCGAGTTGGGCCATCAGCCCATGCATAGTCCGGACGGGCGTTACGTCATTATTTTCAATGGCGAGATTTACAACTTTCGGGAGCTTCGAGAAAACCTGGCGAGCGCGGGTGAAATCTTTCGCGGCCATTCCGATACCGAGGTGCTGCTGCGCTTGTTTGCGCGAGAGGGGCTGGAAAAGTGCCTCGCGAAGCTGCGCGGTATGTTCGCCTTTGCTGTTTGGGATCGGCTTGAAAAAACACTGTCTATCGCGAGAGACCGGCTTGGCGTAAAGCCGCTGGTCTACGCCCAAACGCCACACGGTTTTCTGTTCGGGTCCGAAATTCAGGCCCTCTTTGCACTGGATCCGGCCCTGCCGCGCCAACCCGACTACCAGGCGCTCGATCATTTCCTCAGTTTTCAGTACATTCCTGCGCCCATGTCCGGGTTTGCGGCTATTCGGAAATTGCCGCCGGCGCATGCGATGGTTGTGAAAAATGGCAAGATCGAAAGGCTATTCCGTTATTGGGATGTCGACCTTACCAAACGCAGTGCCTTGTCGTTCAAGGACGCTTGCGAGGCGCTACGCGAGCAGGTGCTCGAGGCCACCAAGCTGCGCCTGGTGTCGGATGTGCCCCTGGGTGCTTTTCTGTCCGGTGGTATCGATTCGACCATTACGGTGGCAGCGATGGCGCACCTTGGCGCTTCTCCGTTAAAGACCTTTTCCATCGGCTTTGAGGACGAGCGATTTAACGAATTGCCGCAAGCGAGGGACATCGCGACCCACCTTCGCACCGATCATAACGAAATGATGGTCAAAGCCGATGCGGTGGACATCATGCCGAAGATGATCGACCATTTGGGAGAGCCCCTCGCCGACAACTCGGTGATGCCAACGTTCTATGTTTCGCAGTTTGCGCGATCCCAGGTGACGGTGGCGCTCACTGGCGACGGCGGCGACGAAGTGTTTGCAGGCTACCGGCGGTTTTACCAGATCCGCCGCGCCGAGTGGTTGGAGCGCCGCGGCCTGAAGCCCTTGTGGCGCGGCATGCGACGCGCGACCATTGCGCTCGAATCGCGTCTTCGCGCCGACCGGCGTGGTAAGCGCTTCCCGGCTTCGCGCGCAGATGAAATACTCCAAATGCGCGGCCTCGACGCCTACAAGCACCTACTGGCATTTTTCCCGGATGCGGAGAAGCAGGACATGCTAATGCCTAATTTTAGGGCGGCGATTGGCGCTTCGCGTACGACTGAATACTTGGAAAAACATTTCGAGCGGCCCGGCGATGATGTCGTCAACCGCTACCTCGCCCTGGATATGACGACTTACCTGCCTGAGGACATCCTTTTCAAGGTGGATATCGCCAGCATGGCCAATTCACTGGAATGCCGGTCGCCCTTCCTTGACCATCGCCTGATCGAATTTGCCGCGAGCTTGCCGGGGCATTACAAACTATCGGCTGCGGGCCGGCACAAACATATCCTCAAAGAGGCGTTCAAAGACTGGTTGCCGGCTGGTTTCATGGATCGGCCGAAAAAGGGATTTTCGGTGCCGCTGTCGCGCTGGCTGAAGGAAGACCTGGCTGACATGCTCCGTGACACTTTGGTTGATAAGCGCACGCTGGCGCCCTGGTTTCGTCAGGATGTGACAGAACGCTATGTTGCGGAGCATTTGTCCGGACGCGGGTCGCACAGCACGCGGCTTTGGCCCTTATTGGTATTGGCGTTGTGGGTGGAACGTTTTCGTGTGCCGATATAAACGCTGAGACACGATGCCAGTCTGCTACCAGATCAACCTGCAAAAAACCTTCGGCGGCGGCGAGGTCTACACGCGCTTCTTCAGCGAAGCGCTGATCGCGCTCGGCTGGGAAGTCGAACTATTTGTTGCCAAAGATGCCCCGTTTTGGCGTCAGTTGAATATGCAGGGGGTGCGCTTGCGTGAGGTTGCGAACGAGACGGATATACTCAATGCGCTGCCAACAAGCCGCAGTCTGATTGTTACGCATACAGCGGCAAGCCTTGATTTTGCCGCCACACTGGCAAAACGGCACCGGCTCACCGGGTTTGTGCATATGCCGCTATACGAACGCAGTCCCGCCGGATTTGCCCACTATGAGCGGCTTTTTGCCGTATCACGGCACGTCATGGATAGCGCCCAAAAAAAGGGCTTTGCCAACGTCTATCCAGAACCGATGTACGGTATTGCCGACCTCGCCATGCGTCCCGGAGGTGCACCGCAAGCGCCAGGGGCGCTCCGGGCGGCCAGCCCCTACGACTGGGACCGGCGCAAGCTGCGGGACCGTTTGTTGGGGGTGCTTGCGCCTTTGGTGGATGTATTTCGGCCCAGACCGGCGTTTTCTCGTCGCCCCGGCCTGACCGTGGGTATTGTGTCGCGCCTGACGCCAATAAAGCAGTTTCCAAGGATGTTCTCGATACTCGCCCCTATCCTGGCCAAGCATCCAACTGTCAATTTGGAAATTTTCGGCAGCGGCGGGTATGCGTCGGTGCGCGACCTTCGCCGTGCGCTCGCTCCGGCGCGCAAGCAGGTGCGTTTTTGGGGGCAGCAAAGCGATGTCGGGGCGGTTTATGGCCAATTGGACTATGTGCTGTCGGGATTGCCGGAAAAAGAGGCCTTGGGCTTGAATCTGATTGAGGCACAAAGTTGCGGCACGCCGGTTTTGGCGGTGAATGCACCCCCTTTCACGGAGACGGTGGTGGATGGTGAAACGGGCTGGCTGTTCGAAGACCCGCGTGCTGACAACGGCCTGGCGTTTGATCGGCTATTGGATCGGCTTGCCCACGCTGCGGCAAGACCTGAGCCGCGAAGGGCGATTACCCATCTCGAGCGGTTTTCGCGCCGCGCATTTGGCGAGCGTGTGGCGCTGGCGCTGGCTCAGGTTCGGGGCTAAAGCATGCGGATTCTTTACCTGCACCCCAAGGCGTGGACCGGCGAATATCCGATGCTGGTCAAGCTGCGAATGATGGGTGAGGAGGTGTGTGCGCTCGAGGAGCGCCGCGGCCTGGCGCGGGGAAAGCGACAGCTTGAAGACCATTACCGGGAGGCGGGGGACGGCATTTCGACCCTGTGGTATGACCCGCGACGCGGTTGGGAGCGACTGCTGACGTGGCTGCCGGACCGCATCTTTCGCCGCGCGTTCGAGGGCCGCAATCTGGTTCATCGCATGTGGGTTATTTACGAGGCAATACGGCATTTCAAGCCGGACGTACTGGTCTGTAGCGATGGGTTTACCTACGCCATTCCCGCGGCCTTTCTGAAGCGATTGGGCTTGATTCATACCCACCTTGTCGCAAGCTATATCGGCGGCGATATTCTCGACTGCCCCGAGGCCGGGGTGGGCAAACGTCGCACTCCCATGGTGACCTGGTTGCTGCGCAATTCCTTCCCGGGCATTGATGTCATGCGCGCCTTGTGCGACTCCCTGGAGCGCATTCTTATCCGGGAGGGGGCGGATCAATCACGCATCGCTTTACTGCCCATTCAATTGGTCGTACCGATGCCGGTTTTGGACGCCATTTTCACCAGGCGGGCTTCGGTCAGTGAGTCAGTCAGAAAGCGTCATGGCATTGCTCCTGAAGCCCCGCTGGTGGTTAGCCTGAGCGGCAATCACAAGGGTAAGGGCTTGCAGGATCTGGCTGCGGCGTGGGCGGGAATTGTTGCCGCGGTTCCGGGGAGTTGCTGGCTGATGTGCGGCCCCGATGATCCGTGGTTAGCCCAGGGCGTCTGGCCGGTGTTGCGGGCGGCCGGGCTGGAACATACCGTGCGCTTCACCGGCCCCCTGCAGGGCGAGTCGGTCTTCGAGCACTTGGCCGCAGCCGACCTGCATGTCAACCCGACCCTTTGTGAGGGGCTCAATATGGTGACGGTCGAGGCGGCTGCAGTTGGCACGCCCACGGTGACCAGCGACGGGGCGGGGATTTCCGACTGGATCACCAAATTTGAAGCGGGCGCGGTTGTGCCCGCCAGCGATGTGCCGGCGCTGCGCGCCGCAGTAATTGCCGCCTTGCAAAACAGGGCGTTACGCTTGACGTGGCAGGGCCGTTCCCGCATCATGGCCGGCGATTTTTCCTTGGACAGAATCGGGGCTGCCTTGCTTCAATTGCTCCGCCCGCCGGTTCCGTCAGCCTCTTCTTCCCAATGAGGGCTTCCTAGTTGTCTTTGATTCTTGGTTTGCAGACAGGACATGAATCCTCGGCCGTATTGTTTGAGGACGGGCGGCTGCTCGCGGCCGTTTCGGATGAACGTCTTTCCCGGATCAAGAATGACGGCGGCAAGTTGTCTGATCTTGCGATTGACGAAGTATTGCGCCTTGCCGGACACAAACGCGAAGAAGTCGAACGCCTGGCTCTGCTCTATACGTTTTTTCCGGAAGAATATTTTGTCCGGGAGACTTGGTACAAAGAAATCGAGCGACGCATCCACAGGGCGCGCCGGCGTAATGCCGGCGGCCCGCGCCCGCAAATGCATTCGGGCAATTTTCTTGAACGCCTTGAGTCGCGCGGAAAATCCTTCGACGATCATTTTCTCGAAAAGAAATTCCTCAAAGCAGAGGGATTTGGCGGCGCGTCGACGGTGTTTTTTGACCACCACTATTCGCATGCCCTGCCCGCCGCCTATTATTCGGGCTTTAAGGAGTGCGCCGTCATTACCATGGACGGTAACGGCGACTGCAATATCAGCCATACATCCGGGATTTGGCGCGATGGCCGCTACGAGCGAGAATTTAGTACCGATGCCTTTGGCGCTTCTGCGGGAGCCTTCTACGGCTTTATCACCGAATTGCTGGGATTTCGCGTCATGCGCCATGAAGGCAAGGTGGTTGGACTTGCCGCCCTTGGCGACCCGGCGCCACTTTACGAGGCGTTCAAGCGCGCGCTGAAACTGTCGCCAGACGGGCAGTGCCTGGATTCGGAATTTGCGGGTTCACCCGACGCAGAGACACGGCGCTACGCCTTTCTTGAGCAAGCCATCAAAGGGCATAGTCGTGAAAACATTTCTGCGGCGGCGCAGCGGGTGCTGGAGGATGTCGTGGTACAGATGGTACGTAATTATCTTGCGGCCACAGGACAGCGCCGTATCGCCCTGAACGGCGGCGTGTTTGCCAACGTGAAGCTCAATCAGCGTATCGCGGCCCTACCTGAGGTCGACAGTATTTTTGTATTCCCGGCGATGAGCGATACCGGGAATTGTGTTGGTGCAGTGTTGCTTGAGTTGGCGCGCCGCGATCCGGCAAGCATGCGACATACCACGCCCCTGCACGATGTCTATTGGGGGCCCGCGTTCGATGATACGCAGATACTCGCAGCGCTGAGCGACGTGAATCTGGTGGCTGAGCGGCACGATGAGACGGCGCTTGTGGCGCTCGCGGCGAAAGCCATCCACGATGGCCGCATCGTCGGATGGTTTCAGGGCCGGATGGAGTTTGGCCCGCGCGCATTGGGTAATCGCTCCATGCTGGCGCGTCCCACGGAGTCGGCCATTAACAACTGGCTTAACGACCGACTGGATAGGTCTGAATTCATGCCTTTTGCGCCCAGTGTGCTGGCCGAGCGTGCCGACGAGGTGTTCGAGAATGTCGAAAAAGCCCGGCATACGGCCGAATTCATGACCATGACTTTTGATGTGCGCAAGGAATGGATATCGCGCATCCCCGCTGTTGTGCATGTGGATGGGACGGCAAGGCCGCAACTGGTTCGGGCCGAGGTCAATCCGCTCTATCACCGCTTGATAGCGGCTTACCATGCGCTGTCTGGAATTCCACTCGTACTCAACACAAGCTTCAATGTGCATGAAGAACCCATTGTCTGCGCCCCTGTTGAGGCGATCCGCGCTTTTACTGAAAAGCGTGTTGACTGTCTTGCAATCGGACCCTTTTGGCTTGCTCATCCATGAACAACACTGCTGACCAGAAGATTCGCGCCCTTGCCACGGACGATCACTATCCGGCGGTGCTGAAATTATTTGAGGGCGCACCCAAGGGGCGTATTCTCGATGTGCCGGCAGGGCACGGTGCATTTGCCCAGGAACTGGTCAAGCTCGGGTACAGCGATATTCACTGTCTCGACATTAACGCCGAAGCATTTGTGCTGAAGGACGAGCGCGTCAGATTTCAGCAGCATGATGTCATCAAGCCGCTGCCCTACCCGGATGGCTACTTTGACTACGTGTTCAGCATCGAAGGCATCGAGCATTTCCATAACCCCTGGACTTTTACCAGCGAGTTGTGCCGGGTGCTGAAACCTGGCGGCCGCTTGTACATCAGCACGCCTAATACATTTTCAGTGGATGCCCGGATTAAATACCTCGCCTCCGGATATTTCCCGCGTTTCAAGCCCTTGATGCAACAGCCCTCGAAGGTCATGGATCAAGCCGTTGACGATGCGCATATCAGTCCAATTTACTTCTGGCAGTTGAACTATTTCCTCATGATCGGCGGCGTGAGTATCGAACGTGTTAACACCAACGCGTTCTTTTACAAACCGCAGTGGATCAAGCGTTTTTTTGAGAATTTGATCGCCCGCGTCATTCGCTACAACATCAAGAGACGGGAATTTCCCGACCATGGCGCCTCTTCGGAGGAGATGTTGTTCGGCGATTGCATCATCATCGAGGGTAAGAAGACGACGTGACCCTGCTCTACGCCTTCCCTGAGCCGCTTCCCCTGGATCGGGCGCGAGGCGTGCAAGTCGCGCATGTTGTCACCGACCTCGCGCGCATGGGAATGCGGGTGGAACTTGCCTATGTTCCTGTTGCTGGCGTACATCCAATTGAGTTTTATGGATTGCGGGCGCCAGCCAGCCTGACCCTGACGCCGCTTTCGCGGTCACTGCCCTGGCCCTTGGGGCGCGTGCATTCCAACCGTTTGTTTTTCTCCCGGCTGGTTCGCCGTATTGCCGCAAGCCCGGATGCCATCATTTTTGTGCGGCACCTCAAGCTCGCGGCAATGCTGCTTCGGCGCAATCCGGCAATAAAGCTTGTATACGAAGCGCACGAGGTGTTTAGTGACACGGGTGCGCAGAGCCGGTGTGCCGCCAATTTTGGAATGGAGGCCCAGGTTATGCGCGGTGCCGCGCTGGTGATCGCCAATTCTGCGGCCACCGCGGCGAGATTGGCGGCGCTCCACGGTGGGCGCAGCGTGCAAGTGCTGGCAAACGGCGTCGACTGGCCGGAGACGCTTCCGGACAAAGATTGGCGGTCGGCGGGTTTGAACATCATTTACGCCGGGAGCTTGTTTGGCTGGAAGGGGGTCGATGACCTCGTCAAGGCTGCGGCGACGCTGGCCGGGTGTCGCATCAGCATCATCGGCGGCAATGCGGAACAGGTGGCGCGGCTACGGGCTGTCGCATCTTCCGGTGGGGCGAAATTGGAGTTTCTTGGGCATTTGCCGCATGCACAGGTCGCGTTGGCCCTGCAATCGGCCTGCATTGCCGTTTTGCCCAATCGTGACGAACCCGACAGCCGCTTCACCTCGCCGATCAAGCTGTTTGAATACATGGCGGCGGGATGCGCGGTGGTGGCAAGTGATTTGCCCGCCCTGCATGACGTGCTGTCCGAGGAGGACGCCATATGGACACGCGCCGGGGATCCGAGCGCTCTCGCGGCGGCCATTAGCACACTGGTTAAAGACCCGGAGCGGGCGCGACGGTTGGGTGCCAGCTTGCGCGAAAAAGCGCGCGATTACACCTGGGCTGCCCGCGCGGAAAAACTGGCTGCAATGCTAAAAGCGCTGGAGTCGGGGGCGTGACGACCGCCGCCAAGCGGCCGAGTTTCCTGGTTGTCCGCCGCGACAACATCGGTGACCTGGTATGCACCACGCCTTTGATCGCCGGGTTGCGGGCGCGCTATCCGGAGGCATGGATAGCGGCCTTGGTCAACCGCTACACCGAACCGGTGCTGGCGGGCAATACCGATCTGGACGCGGTATTCAGCTACCAGAAAGGCAAGCATCGTCTGCCGGGAGAGACGGTGCTGGGCCTCTACCTGCAGCGCCTGCGTATGCTGCTCGGCTTGCGCCAGCGCGGGATTGATTACGTGATCCTCGCCTCCCCGGGCTACCAGCGCAGCGCCGAGCGCTTGGCCCGTTGGGTAAAACCCAGACATGTCATTGGGTTCGACAACGGATCCGGTCTTGCTGACATGGCTGTGCCGATTCAATCGGGTCGAATGCTGCACCAGGTGGAGAATACGTTTCGCCTGCTGCAGGTGCTGGGGGTGAACGGACCGCCGCCGCCGCTAAAACTCACTGCCGATCCGGTGCTGCTCCAAGCCTGGCGGCAACGGCTGCCTGGTGGTGGTGGGCCGCTGGTTGGCGTACACATCAGCGCACGGGAAGCGGACCGGCGCTGGCCCGACGTCCACTTCATCGACTTGATACGCCGCCTCAGGGATAAGCATGCGGCGCGCATCCTCTTGAGTTGGGCGCCCGGCGGCGGCGAAAATTCGCTGTTCCCCGGGGATGACACCAGCGCAGCGGAGATCGCCGCAGCATGTGCGGGCGAAAACCTGCTGGCCTTGCCAACTTCAGGCTTAGATGAACTGATCGCCGGACTTGCCCTTTGCGATCAGGTGATTTGCAGTGATGGCGGCCCGGTCCATCTGGCTGCCGGACTGGGCAAACCGGTCGTCAGTCTGTTCGGCAGCGAACGGTCCGAGTTATGGCATCCGTGGGGCGTGCCCCATCGGTTGCTGCAGACGCCAAGCCACGATGTCCGGGATATCGCGGTCGATGAAGTCGTGTCGGCGTGGGAATCATTGTCCGGTGCGAACGCCATTTAGTTTTTTGAAAATTTTTCTAAAATCTTTAACTTTAAAAATTGGAAAACAGCGCCAGATAAGGATTTCAGGTTTATTTTGGTGACAAAAAAATCACCTTTACATCCGCGTGTCGCACTCGCTCGTGATCATGCAAGGGTGCGGACTTACCCGGGTAGGGTGTTTGTCCCAGAGTTAGTCGGAGCGTACTCCGGCACCAGGACCTTCAGTCTCGCGCGCACCAGGTCATCGGAGGGCGATGCAGGCTCTCCAAGCCAACGCGCCAGCTCATCGCGCCACGCGGTATCCGGATGGGTGTTGGTCTTGGCGATACGCAACTTCGGATGCGGGGTTGGCAGGGTTTGTTCGCTGTCTGCGAGTAATTCTTCATACAACTTTTCACCGGCGCGCAGGCCGGTGAATTCGATGCGGATGTCCTGTTCACCAAAGCCCGATAGCCGGATCAGGTCGCGTGCAAGATCTACTATCTTCACCGCATCACCCATGTCCAAAACAAAAATCTCGCCGCCTTGGCCCATCAAGCCGGCCTGCAGCACGAGTTGCGCCGCTTCCGGGATGGACATGAAGTAGCGTGTGATTTCCGGGTGCGTGACGGTGATCGGTCCGCCACGGGCGATTTGCTCACGAAATTTTGGGATGACGCTGCCGGTGGAACCCAGGACGTTGCCAAAGCGCACCACCACAAACCGCGTCGCCTGGGTATTGAGACTGTGGCACACCAACTCCGCGAGGCGTTTGGAAGCGCCCATCACATTGGTCGGGTTGACCGCTTTGTCGGTGGAGATCAGTACAAATTTCTCGACGCCGTTTTCAATCGCCGCGCGCGCCACCGCAAGCGTGCCGGCAACGTTGTTTCGCACCGCCTCCCAGGCATTGAGTTCCTCCATTAGCGGCACATGCTTGTAGGCGGCGGCGTGGAAAACCACCGCTGGTTGGAAGCGGCGCATGAGCGCCGCAAGGCGTGTTCCATCTTTCACGTCGCCAATGACGCAGGCAATATGTTGCTCGGGATGGTTGCGAACGAACTCCTGCTCGAGGGTGTAGAGTGCGAGTTCACTCGCATCGAGCAACACCAGGGTAGATGGTGCGAAGCGTGCAATTTGGCGGCACAGTTCCGATCCGATCGAGCCGCCGGCTCCTGTGACCATCACTGTGCGGCCACTGATCCACTCGCGCAGCCCCGCGCCGTCGAGGATCACCGGATCGCGCCCGAGCAGGTCGTCCAACTCGACCTTGCGAATTTGCGAGACGGTTATTTTCCCGTTCATGATGTCATCGTAGGAAGGCACTGTCATCACCGCCACCCCGGCCTGGGTGCAGAGGTCCATCGCCCGACGCCGCGCGGCGTGCGATTGCCCGGGGAGGGCGATGATGGCCTGGGTGATCGACAACTGCATTGCAAACCGCGGGAGCGAAGCTAGCGAACCGAGCACAGGGCAGCCCTGGATTTGCCGGCCATGCTTGGCGGCGTTGTCATCGAGCAGGCCGGCAACCCGCCACTCCCTGCTGCGGGCCAGGTGCTTGAGGAGGTCGGCACCAGCGTCTCCGGCGCCCAAGATCAAAACCGGCTTTTGCACGGTGGTGTTCCCGGCCGGATGTGAAGACTCCTTCCAGAGGCGAAAGGCCAGTCTGCCGGTGCCGGTCAGAAAAAGCAGTAACAGGCTGTCAAGTGCGACGATGGACGCGCCCCCGACCCCCGATGCATTCGGAAGACCGACTGCCAGGGCAATCACAATGCAGATTGCCGCCGAAATGGCGCAGGCCTTTAGTAGCCGGCTGAAATCGGGAATGCCAAAGTATCGCCAGATCACCTGGTGCAGGCGCATGCGCCAGAACACCAGCATTTGTATCGGCACAATCCAAAGCGATCCGCCCTGCGGGCCAGCATGCGAACCGCCTTGAAGATTGAGCCAGATCCAATTGGCGAGCAAGCATGCGAGCAGCATGGCCACACTGTCGTGGATAAATCCTGCCAAGGCGCGTTGATCAGGCGTCTTCATATACGCAAACCGTCGGCTTGTACCTCATTGGGGAGGTGCGTTATCCGCGCCACAGCGACGCAGGGCAAGGCAATAGGCGGCCAGCGCAAAAATGAAGGCGTAGAACAGCACATACTCGGGCACGCCCAGCTTCCATGCCCCGATGCCCGCACCGCCCGCCGTCGCTGACAGCGCGGCCATGGTTAGCACGACACGATTGTTGCTATAGCCGCGTGCGATCAAAAGATGATGCAGGTGGATGCGGTCGGCGACAAATGGACTTTGGTTGCGCAGGATACGCGTGAGCATGACCCTGGCCATGTCGGCGAGTGGCAGCGCGATAATCCAGACGGCGACAATCGGCGGCAGAGTGCGGCCCGAGCCTTGTGTCAGGTCGACGGCCAGCCAAACGAGCGCAAAGCCGAGCATCATGCTGCCCGCATCGCCCATGAATACGCGCGCATGGGCTTGCCACGGCAGTCGCAGGTTGAAGAGCAAAAATCCAGCAACGGCGCTCATCATCAGCACCGCGATCAAAAGGGGGATGTCCTGACCACTCAAGCCCGCCGCTACGGCGAACCATGTCAGTGCCGTTAGGCACACGCTGCCGGCGAGTCCGTCCGAGCCGTCCAGCATATTTATGGCGTTGATCACGCCGAGAACGCATACCACGGTGAACGGTATGGCCCAGTTGTAAAGGCTTAGTGACCCAAAACCGAGCAGATTGCCGACCTGACCGACATAATTGCCGGCCCATGAGGTCATGAACAGCGCGGCGATAATCTGGGCCACGAATTTATGCCTGGCAGCAAGGTCACGCATATCATCGAGGGCGCCGACCATGATCATCAGTGCGAGGGCGCAGACCAGGCTTAAATTCGCACCGTCCAGTTTGCCCACACCCAGGAGCGAGAAGGTAAAGCCGCAAAACATGGCGATGCCCCCAATTACCGGAATTTCGCCTGCGTGCTGTTTGCGGCCGCCGGGGATATCGACCAGGCCGATACGCAGCGCGGGACTGCGCAGGAAGTGTGCGAGGAAGGCGGTGATCGCGAAGGCGAGCAGCGCGTGAAAAATAAGGCGATTCACGGCGTCATGTAAAAGCGGAAACGATGCGCTGCCAGACATCGGTCAGCGCCACGGTCTTGCCGTCCCGCGCTACGCGCTTCGCGCCGGTATCAAGCAGGTATCCGGCCTGGTTGTGGTGGGCATTCTTGATTGCCTCGAACACTACGTCCGCCGAAAAATCACCGATGACACGCTGGCCGAATTGAGCGCGGAATTCCGTTTTGATGGCGTGCGGGTAGGTGAGTGTTACAAATATGCTGGTGCCGCGGTTATCGACTTCGAATAAAGGGACACCGCCGGCGTCCCGGCCTGAAGCCAGAAGGGCTTGCGCCGCAGCGGCCTGCAGGACATCGTCACAAACGACGACGAAGTCTCGGGACATGCGCGGTTCTACGGAGGCGAAGCGGCATTGTATTTTTCGAAGAAATGCCGCATGGTCGCGAAGGCGCCAGTAATACACTGGCTTCTGTACAGGGTCTTGATGAAGGCCGGTTACGATTAGCACCCGCAGTCGGGGATCAAGCGCCAGTACATCGCCGATCAAGCGGTCATATAGCCGGCAAACTTCAAGCACAGGATCAGCGGATGGCGGGATGTACCATCCGGGGTTGCGATTGGGCCCGGAATACGCGCTGGAATTGAACAGGTAGTGATGTTGCAGGTGGGCGGCGGCGTTAAGGAACAAACTTGAAAAGTCAGGCCGGCTTTTTTGCCACAGCTTGATGAAGCAATCGGCCAGCAGGCGGTCGAGGAACAAGGCCTTGGCCCAGTGTGCTTTGGGTGCCCGCAATACATCGCGCAGGTAGTGGGCGAGATTGCGCAACCTGCCGTACGCAACAAAACCGACGATCAGATCGAGCGCCGAGCGCGGGGTGATGCGTGCTTGTGCGTTGTCGTTGACCGCCTGCGCGATGGCTTGGTAAAGTCGTTTTAGCACGACCGATCCACTTACCGGTGCAGTCGTCCAGGGGTCGGGTACGAAAAACGCCGGTGCGACTAGGCTGTTGCCAGCATTCATCGGAGACAGCGCGCCAACCGTGAGCCCGCGTTTTTCCAGTGTTTCCCAGATTTGTTCCAGTCCTGAGCCCGGGGCATCGCCCAGACGGAAAACCTTGTGTTCGGCGTAGGTTTTCCCGGTATGAACGCTCACCCATTGAATCCACGGCTCGATGTGCTCGTAGACCGCCTCCGATTGCGTGTGAGCGTAGCCGTGCCCGGCAATAAGCCGTTTTAGATTGGGCAGTTCGCCGCGGGCGATGTAGTGCTCCACGTACTCAAAATTGAGTTCGTTGAGCTCCAGCAAAATGACCGGGTTTGGTTTGATAATCGCGCTCGAAAGTCGTTCGCAGAATTGGCGTAAATAGTGTTGAAATACAGCCTAGTATCGCATGGAGATGGTGGTGCGGCTGGTGCAGTGAATTATGCTAGGGGTCGCTGGACAGTCCGGTATGCCGCGAGTGTCAATGCGATGACGCGTTGCACGGAAAATTCATTTTCTGCGATTCGCCGACCGGCCTCTCCCATGCGTGCGCGTAACGCCGGGTCGGTAATAAGGCGGAGCAGCGCTTTTGCCAGCGCGTCGACATTGCGATGCGGTACCAGAATGCCGTTCTCCCCGTCCCGGACGACTTCGCGGCAGCCCGGAACATCGGTAGTGACGATGGGAAGCCCGCAGGCGGCAGCCTCTTGCAAAGACTTGGGGAGGCCCTCCCGATAGGAGGGCAGGCAGGCGATGTGGGCAGCTCGGTAGACCGCCGCGATGTCCCCGCGCCAGCCCCACCATTCTATGAGACCTTCGGTGACCCAGCCGTTAAGTTGCTGCGCTGAAAGGGAGGCGGGATTGGATGGATCTGGATCACCGACCAGAACGAAGCGGAGTTGCGGCGAATTCCCGCCCAGTTGCCTGGACGCTTCGACGTACTCGACAATGCCCTTGTCGCGCAGCATGCGTGCGGCTAGAACGATGGTAATGGCTCCGCCTGGAGGCGGAGTCGGATGAAATTGTTGGGTGTCCACCCCTGATCCCGGGATCAGCCGCACGTCCTCGCGCCGCACTATGCCGTGCGCGCACAGCAAAGCGGAGTCGTCCGGGTTTTGTAGCAAGGTGACGCTGCCTTCGCGACGCAGGCCAACGCGCAGCCAGAATTCGGCAATCGGGCGGAGCAGTTTCGCGAAAAAGTCTCGCGATGAAAACATATACCCGAGCCCCCCAAGCGCATTGACTACCCCGCCGACTTTATTGATGCGCGCCGCGATAGAGCCATAGATGACTGGTTTCATCGCAACGTGGTGGACTATGTCAGGCTTGATGTTGCGGTAGGCACGGGTGACGCGGGCGAGTACGGCAAGCTCTTGAAAGGGGTTGCTGCCGCCCCGTGTCAGGTCGATGTTAAACAAGGTGAGACCGGCGCTACGGATCACATCGCCGTGGGCAATCTCCCGCGTCAATACGCAGACATCGAACCCGGCTTGTTTGGCCGCGATAGCGATTGGCAGCCGGTGCGAGCAAAAGTACCAATCTTCGGTCACGAAAAAAAGCAGACGCGGCGATTTTGAATTCATGGATTGGGGTGTGACGGGATGGGTTTGTGAATCGTGTCAAGCCGGGATAAATATTTGCGTGTCGGTCAATGCGGCAATGTGGCGCGTCATCCCACTTTGAGGCTGAAGCATTCTTCGCACGTTCCCATTTTACAACGCCGTGCGGCCGCGCCCCTGTACACCCTATAATTAGGGCTGTTAGCGGGGGCTGCCGATACAAGGCATCCGGCGTGTGGTTTGCTAGGGGGGGCGTGATAAGCATGACTGATTTTCAAAATGAAGTTCTTGCGCGTGTAGAGGAGAATAGACGCAACAAAGAATTTGCCGAGGCAGGCACAGCATTTATGCGCGCGTCTTTTGTCTCTAAGTATTCGTACAACTTCGCATGGCTCGGTCGCCCGATTATTCAATATCCACAGGATATTGTTGCGATGCAGGAATTAATCTGGAAAATAAGGCCGGATCTGATCATCGAAACGGGGATTGCACATGGTGGGTCGTTGATCTTGAGTGCATCAATGTTGGCGTTGTTGGATTATTGCGATGCGCTGGCGGGAGGCACGATGCTTGATCCAGCGGAACCACGCCGAAAGGTTCTTGGGATCGACATTGACATACGCGCGCCCAATCGCGTCGCGGTCGAGGCGCATCCGATGTCCAATCGTATCGACATGATTCAGGGTTCCTCCATCTCTCCTGAAATAATCTCGCAAGTGCGCGACCGCGCGAGGGGTTGTGGGGCTGTACTTGTCTGCTTGGACTCCAATCACACTCACGATCACGTACTCGCGGAGTTGCGCGCATACGCGCCTCTGGCGACTTGCGGGAGTTACTGCGTGGTGTTTGACACCATGATTGAGGACTTGCCCGCCGCCGCCGTGGATAGGCCCTGGGGGCCGGGAAATAACCCGAAAACTGCAGTATGGGAATTCCTTGAGGAACAATCGATGTTCGAGATTGACAAGCAAATTGAGCATCGGTTGATGATCAGCGTTGCACCGGACGGTTATCTCAAAAGAGTGCGGTAGTGGGCGACATTTGCAACGAGGCAATTGATCAACTGAGGCAAATAAGATGCATGCGAATTTGTGTTTTCGCCTCCCATTGTTTTATTGACCTGCCTTGAGTGTCCTGGGCAGGAATGTGTCGGCGAATCTATTGTCGAACTTGTGGTCTGTTCTCCTCGCGCTAATCCTTACGCCCCTGTATGTCCTGCTCTTGGGTGTTGAGAGTTACGGGCTGATCGGGTTTCACCTTTCCCTAGTCGCAGTGCTGGGCATCCTGGATACGGGAATCTCTGCAACTGCGGTAAGGGAGATTGCCTGGCTTGCCGTTCGTCCCGAGGGGCGACGAACGATTCCTGATTTGGTATTCAGTCTGGAGGTGGTTTATTGGGGGATTGTGCTCATGCTGGGTGTATGCGGTCTGGCTGCCGTCTGGTTCTTTGGCGCGGGATGGTTTCAGACAAAATCTCTGGCACCAGAGGTGGTGCGAGAGGCGCTCTTGCTGATGGTGGTCTCGCTGGCCATTCAAATTCCGTCGGGTCTTTACCTGGGAGGCATGGTTGGTCTTCAACGGCAAGTCGAGAGTTCCGGACTGGCTGCCGTGTTTGGGACTGTGCGCGGAGCGGGTGCGATCGCGCTGCTTTGGATGGTGTCTGCTGATATCCGCATGTTCTTTTTATGGCAGGTTGTTTTCTGCATCGTTCAAACGTTGGTTTTGCGGAATCGTCTGTGGCGACGTATCCCGATGGAGCCTGGCGCTCCCAGGCTTTCGATCAAGATACTATCCTCCGTGAAAGGCTATGCCGGGGGTATGATGCTGATAGCTGTTAGCGGCATTGCGATGACCCAGGTTGATAAATTCGTCCTCAGTAAAATGGTGACATTGGAGGCTCTGGGGTATTACATGCTGGCGTGGGCCGCGGCTTCAGGTTTGACGCGGGTTGCCTCGCCACTGATCCAAGCTTTTTCCCCCCGGTTTACGGAGCTCGTCTCCGAGGGAGATGAGACTCAGCTAGAGAGGCAATTGCATCTTGCCTCCCAACTGATGAGTGTTTTTATCCTTCCAGCAGCTGCGTTCATTGCGTTTCTTGCGGAACCCATCGTGTTTGCCTGGATCGGCAATCGGAGTGTGGCGGTTGCAGTTGCTCCCATTCTGTCAGTCATGGCGGCGGGTACTGCGCTCTCGGCGATTTCCTATCCGGCCTTGAGCGTTCTTTACAGCAAAAAGGAACTCAGGCCGGTTATCCGATTGAGTTTGGGATCGCTTATTGTGTGCGTGCCGGTATTGATTGCAGTAGTCGCTTATTTTGGAACTATGGGCGCCGCCATGTTTTGGTGTGGCTATGGCATTGTGCTGTACGTATCCTGCGAAATCCTTGTGCTTCGCCGACTGGCGTCAGCGAATATTCCTTTGTCGGTACTTAAGGACTTTCTGGCGCCTCTTGCTGTATCGGCGACGGTCGCAGCGGTTGCGGGTGTTCTATTAAGTCACATAGAGGGACGAGTGACATTTATTGCGGCCCTGGCGGCAAGCCTGATGGTGGCGTGGTTCTTGGCCCTGCTCGCATGCACTGAACTGCGCAATACCGTTAAGAGAAGTTTCACGTGAATGAAGCCCAACATCCACTTGTCAGTATCGGTGTGCCCGTATTTAACGGGGAGAAGGGATTGGCGAAAGCGCTCGATTCCTTACTGGAGCAAGATTACGACAAGTTGGAAATAATTATTTCGGATAATGCATCGACAGACGCTACCCCCGATATTTGCGCCGACTACGTTCGGAAAGATTCGAGAATAAGATATTTCAGATCTCTTGAAAATGTTGGCGGGGCCAATAATTTCAACAGGGTTTTTGAGCTATCAATCGGTCAGTTTTTTATGTGGGCGGCGCATGATGATCAGCGGCAATCTTCATTTGTCCGGGAGTGCGTTGAGAAGTTTGAGAGGTGTCCGGGGGCGGTCTTGTGCGCCGCACATACACACTCCTTTATTCAAGGGGGGCGCGAATTACTTTACACGGCTGATCTGGATAGCTTTGAAGGCGTAAGCGGCCTTGTGCGCAGATACCGTGAAACTTTGAAACACTTTCCTGCAACGGCGATTTACGGGGTATACCGCTCCTCGGCGTTGCGCAAAACACGGTTATTTGCGCGATTTTTGGGGGCGGACCTGGCGATGATTCAGGAGTTATCGATCCACGGCGATTTCGTGCAAGTCAAAAAAGCGTTGTTCACATACTACGGCCGGGAGAATTGGAATTCCGTGCATGATGATCACCGAATGGTTTTTGGAGGCGCGCGCAAACCTTGGTGGCATTTGCCCTTCCTTGTCCTGTTCCTAAACAACTGCAAACGCGTGGCCGATGCATCCCTTCCGGTTTCAACGAAATGCGGATTGTGGGCTGTGTTGGTTGTGCATGAGGCCGGGCAAATTGCATTAAAGATATTGATAAAGTCCGCTGGTTGTATATGCCCGGCCAGATATGAATCCAAACTTGCGCGGCAAATTTACTGGCGCTGGATGCACAGCCCGAATGTGAAGGTTGGGTCAGATAGTTTGTTTTATCGGCGAGTCATTTTACCGAGGCTGGGGTGGGCTGGCGCGCCTCCCCGGTAGCGCACGAGGCTTGATCAACCAGATGGCCATGCTATTCCCCTGATGAGCTATCGAGAACAGATTTTTAAGGGTGCGCCACTATGAAGCTCATCAAGAGATTCGTCGATGCCGTAAAAAACAAGGAATTTTCCGCCGCTTTGAATGAGGTAGGGTCTTATATCTGGTACAGGTTCGGAGATGAATATAAAATAAACCAGAGACGGAAGAACATTTCCGCCGAAGTCAGTCGCATGTTTGGCGCGGCCATTGCCTATGGCGCCTTCAAAGGGCTGAAATTCCCTTCGGAAGATTGGTGGGGAATGACCGATAGGGCATCAATGATGCTCGGCCTGTATGAGAAGGAAGTTTTGGAGTCGCTTGTCACCGTTCCGAAAAAATATTCGACATTCATCGATTTGGGAGCGGCGGACGGATACTACGCGGTAGGTGTTTTAGTGGGAAATCTTTTTGAAAGATCCTATTGCTTCGAAATGTCCGGGCAAAGCCGGAGCATTCTTGGGAAGAATGCGGAGCTTAACGGTGTTTCCGGCAGAATCTCGATTCACGGCGTTGCCGACAGGGAGTTTTATAAAATCATACCGGTCGACCGGCTTGCAACATCGGTCCTGTTGGTCGATATAGAGGGGGCGGAATTTGAACTTTTTGACGCGGATCTTTTCCGTTCGTTCAAAGACGCGGTCATTTTTATAGAACTTCACGATTGGCTCTTCGATTACGCGCAGAACAAACTGGCAAAACTGAGGGCCGATGCGTCCGCATTCTTTGATATTACCGAACTGACAACCTCATCCAGGGATTTGTCGAAAATTCCAGAATTGAAAAAATTCAGTGATACTGATCGATGGTTGATATGTTCGGAGGGGCGCGCGAGGCAGATGTCTTGGTACAGGCTGGATCCCAAAACTGCCGCCTCAGTTGTCTAGGGTGCGGGGTGTTGCGGATATCGCTCGCAAGCGGGTTCGAGTTAAGAATGCGTGCGCATTTCCTTTTGCGTATTTCCGGATAATTTTTAGATGAACAGCGTGATAAGTCTGGAGTTTGTTTTCTGTGGTGAAAAAAAGTAATGATTCACGAACCCATTAGTCCCGAGCAGCAAGAGCAAGACCGTATCTGGAATCACTTCCAGAACAGGTCGAGCTGGAGCTTTGACGCCAGCGTCCCTCGGCTGCGTTTTTTCGCCGAGCGGTGTGAAGCGGGAGAGCGCGTTTTGAATATCGGCGCAGGATCTGGGATGTTGGAAAAACTGCTTGCTGACCGGGGTGTGCAGGTATTTTCACTTGACCCAAACGCTGAAACCATCGAAAAATTAAGAGCGGATCTGGATTTGGGCGAGCGCGCAAAGCAGGGCTATAGCCATGCGATACCTTTTGGTGCGGGTCATTTTGACAAAGTGATCATGACCGAAGTTCTCGAGCATCTTCCAGAGGAGACTCTTCACAGTACGCTCGATGATGTAAGACGGGTATTGAAGCGGGACGGGTATTTCACAGGCTCAGTCCCTTACAGAGAAAACCTGCGCGATAACGAGGTAATTTGTCCCCACTGCCAATCGCAGTTTCACCGCTGGGGGCATTCCCGTAGTTTTGAGAAGGCTACCCTAAGTCGATTGTTCGATCAGCACGGGTTCGCCGTGGAGAGACTGTACCCTCGGAGCTTCCCCGATTTCAGGCGACCATCGGCAAAGCTCTTCGTAAAGGCGCTGTTTCGATATGTTTTGGGGCGATTGGGTGAGCCGCTGGTCGGGCCCAATTTGTACTTCCTGGTCCGGCCCAGGCAATTTGGCGCCGATCATGCCTAGACGGGATTGATGCGAACCATCCTTTTACTGGATATGTCCTTCACCCTGAAGATGATCAGGGAGAGGCATCTTACCCAGGCTCTGGAAAGCAGGCAGCTGGACGGCTACTTTGATCATGTCATTTCCGTGCATCCACTTGCCGGCCTGTTTGAGACCGGGGCGGATCGATTTGGTCAGCCCGTGGTGACTGACTTGACGGATTCGCATGTTTTTGTGGAAGGAAAAATCGGAGCCAGTGAATTTTGGCGATTTGTCCCGCCAGTGAACCTGTTTCTGGCTCAGATCAGATTGATACGACTGTTGTTCAAAATGGCCAAAGAGAAGAAAGTCGATATCATCCGTATTGGCGATCCTTACTATCTTGGCCTCATGGGCTGGGTTCTCTCCCGATTGCTTCACGTCCCTCTTGTGATTCGAGTGTGTTTCAACTATGACCGTCATTTCGAAGTCACCGGAAGAGCAGTTTTCCCCAGGTTGTTTCGCTACCGATGGCTGGAGAAACTTATAGAGCGCTTCGTGTTCCCGAAATGCGCGCTGGTCGCCGGCGCAAATCAAAACAACCTTGATTATGCGATTGCCAATGGTGCCAAACCGGAAACCGGGGTTGTATTTCGCTACGGAAACCTGATACACCTCGGACATTTCGAGGAGCCCAAGAGGCGGAGCGGTGGTGTCTTCAGGCTCAGCGAGTTGGGACTTGATGGCCGTTTTTTGATGACAGTCAGTCGCCTGGAATTGATAAAACATTCACAGCACAATTTGCTGGTCTTGAAAGAACTTCGCGACATGGGTTTCGACCTTAAATTGCTGTTTGTCGGGGATGGTAGTCTTCGGAGCGAACTTGAGAGAATGACTCAGGACTTGAATTTAAAAGAGTATGTTTCTTTTGCGGGTAACCAGTCGCAGCAGTGGATCGCGGATGTGTTGCCTAAAGCCAGCTTGGTTTTATCTCCGCACATGGGGCGGGCCCTGGTTGAGGCTTGTCTGGCCGGAGTTCCGATTGTGGCGTATGACTTCGAGTGGCAGAAGGAACTGATTCAAGATCGCGTTACCGGACGCTTGGTCGACGAGAAAGACTGGGGCGCAATGGCGCGCGCTTCGGCCGACTTGCTCAATGATCCGGATGAGGCGCGGCGTTTGGGGCAACAGGCTCGCGCCATAGCGATGAATATGATGGCGCCTGACAAGCTGACGCAAATTGAGATCCAGGCCTACGAAGCAATTGCCGGTCGACGTCACGAGTGACGCATATGGCGACTCCAGAGGGTCTCATGCTGTGAAGATAGTGTACCTGATCAATTCTCTCGGGGCGGGGGGGGCGGAGTTGCATTTGCTCGACCTTGCTCGCGACATGGTGCGTCGAGGTCATCTTGTCTGGGTTGCCGATTTTAAAAAAGACATTCCGGGTGGGGCTAGGAACCTCAAGCCCGATTTTGAAGCGGCAGGCATAAATGTCGTTCATTTGAAATCTGCGGGTCTTTCTGAAATTGGCTTGTGGTCCAGCTTGGTGCTGTTATTGAAGAAGGTGCATCCGGACGTTCTTCATTCGCATCTACCTCGATCGGATGTTGCGGCATCGTGGGCGAAGTGGTTTTGTCCGGACGTAATGTGGATTAGCACCATTCATGACGGCTATACAAAAACGACGTATTCCGGCCATTGGGTTGTGCCAATTTTTCGCTGGACATGGCGGCGAGCGGATCACTTTATTGCGGTATCAAATCGTGCTCGCGAATGGGGCAGGCATAGCCTCGGATTGCCAACGGACAAAGTTACCGTGATCTACCATGGCATTTCTTTGCGGGAGTTGCCTGACGTTTCTCCAAAGCCTGCTGGCCCGCCCTTCTTTATCGGGTGTCTCGCCCGGTTTGAAAAACGGAAAGGCCTTGAGACTCTTGTTAAGGCCATGCCCGAAGTCAGCAAGGTGTTCCCGGATGCGCAGTTGTTGCTCGCCGGAAGCGATCCCAAGGGCTACGCCAACACCTTGAGGGATCTTGCGAAGGCACTTGCGGTTGAGCGCAATGTGCGGATACAGGGATTCTGTCAGACTCCTTTGGAGTTTTTGCGTGATCTGGATATTTTTGTATTTGCATCCACTGCCGAGGGATTCGGAATCGTTTTGCTGGAGGCAATGGCCATGAGGCGTCCCGTCGTTGCCAGCAATATTTATCCGATCAACCATATTATTCAGGATGGCGCGTCCGGGGTTCTGGTCGATCCTGATAACCCGCAAGCTTTCGCGGAGGCGATTATCCGGCTGTTGCGTGATCCTGCTCGACGTTCCGAATTGGGCGAGGCGGCGCATCAAAGGGTTATGAATGAATTTTCATTGATGAAAACCCTCGATAGCACATACGCGCTCTATCTCGACATGCTACGCAGGCGTCCCCCCATATGTGTGGCATAGCCGGGCAACTTGTTTTCGGTCGCGACATCGCGAGGGAGAACTTGCTTGAAATAACGACCAAAATGGTGCTCCAACTGGCCCACCGTGGGCCGGACGATATGGGCATATGGTCTGACAATGCGTCGGGTATTTACCTGGCGCACCGCCGACTCTCGATTCTTGATATGTCAAGCGAGGGGCATCAGCCGATGGCTTCATCGTCAGGCCGGCTTACGATCGTGTTCAACGGCGAAATATACAACCATGCCGAGTTGCGCCAGCAGTTGCCCGGCCATGCCTGGCGCGGCCACTCGGACACCGAGGTGATGCTCGCTGCTGTGTCGCAGTGGGGGGTATTGGAGGCAGTCAGGCGATTTGTGGGGATGTTTGCGTTTGCGCTTTGGGACAAGGCCGAAAGGCAGCTTTACCTGGTTCGTGATCGCATGGGGGAAAAGCCGCTTTATTACGGGAATATGGCAGGACATTTTATTTTTGGCTCGGAACTGAAGGCGTTACGAGCGCACCCGCTATGGGAAGCCGAAGTGGACCGGGATGCGCTTGCCCTGTATCTCAAGCTCAATTACATACCTGCGCCTTTCACGATTTATCAACATATCCGCAAGCTTGAGCCTGGGTGCATTGCCCGAATAGACGGTACGCGGACGGACGGGCATGTTGAGACGCAAAGATATTGGTCGTTTGGCGATAACGCTAAAACTTCCCGAGACGGGATTATGCCGGCACGGGCTGTAGATCAGGTGGAGGAGGCGCTCAGCCAGGCGATTGAGGGGCAGATGGTTGCTGACGTGCCCGTCGGCGCTTTTTTGTCCGGAGGCATAGATTCATCTTTAATTGTGGCGCTGATGCAAAAACAAAGCGCCGGCAAGGTCCGCACTTTTACCGTCGGTTTTAACGAAAGCGCTTTCAACGAGGCCGAACACGCCAAGGCCGTGGCGGCTCATCTGGGAACATCACATACGGAATTTTATGTCACTCCCCGCGATGCGCTGGATGTCATCCCACTGTTGCCAACCCTCTACGATGAACCTTTCGCCGATTCATCGCAGATTCCGACCTATCTGGTGGCGCGGCTAACCCGGGCGCACGTGACGGTCAGTCTCTCCGGGGATGGCGGAGATGAACTCTTTGGCGGCTACAATCGGTATGTGTGGGGAGGCAAACTTTGGGCTTGGATAAAACTCTTGCCCCTGCCGGGCCGCCAGGCGGTTGCGCGCCTGATCCGGGTTCTTTCTCCCCAGGATTGGGATCGTGTATTTTCTTTTTTCAACGGAGCCATCCCAAGACGCATGCGTTACAACGCTCCGGGAGACAAGCTGCACAAGCTTGCGCGGCTGCTGGGCGCGCGGCACGCCAGCGAGGTGTATTTTGATTTGACTTCTCTTTGGCACGGAATCGAGATGGTGGCGGGAAGTCGTTTTATATCCACCATCGCGAATGATGCATCCCGCTGGCCTGCGGGACTGGGTTTGCCCGAATTCATGATGCATGCTGACTCGCAGAGCTACCTGCCGGACGATATTCTCACGAAGGTAGACAGGGCGACGATGGGTGTGAGTCTGGAGTCGCGTGCCCCATTTCTGGATCATCGTGTAGCCGAGCTGGCCTCCTCCTTGCCGCTGGATTTGAAAATAAGGGAAGGGCAAGGCAAATGGATACTGCGTCAAATTCTCTATAAGCATGTGCCGCGCGAACTGATCGAGCGACCCAAGATGGGATTTGCCATTCCCATTGACAGTTGGTTGCGGGGCCCCTTGCGTGACTGGGCTGAAACGCTACTGGGTGAGGCGCGACTGCGCTCCGAAGGCTATTTTGACCCCTTGCCGATTCGCAAAAAATGGGAAGAACACCTCTCGGGCCAACGCAATTGGCAAAACGAGTTGTGGGGTGTTCTGATGTTTCAGGCGTGGCGGGAAAGGTGGCTTTAATCTTGACGAGCCTGTGATTACCCCTCTTTACCGATCTGCCATAGGGCGTGTTGTGGAAGGTGGCTAAGTCTTGAAAAAGACTGCTTGTCCAGTGGGGAATGGCAATAGTGCCCCGGATTTATTCGCAAAAAAGGCATCTACAACGCTTTTTGTCTCAGCATGTGCGTGCCAAGCATAGTCGTCGAATAGAACTACTGATCCGGGTAGCATACGATCGAACATGGTTTCCAGAGTGGCTTTTGTCGGGGAAGCCGCATTGAGGTCGATATGCAGCCAGCAAATGGCATCGGGTAGGCCGGCGGAAGAAAACGACCCCGGGATATAGCCTTGGATGAATACGATCGAGTCTTCAAACTCGCGCAGATTGGCCTTCGTTACTTCCAATTCCAAGTAATCATAGTTCCCCGCCATTTCTGTTTCCGCCATCGAACTTCCGCCTTGCATGCCGGCCCACGCATCGTATAGGTAGGCGCGAAATGGACTGTCGATAGATTTCATGGCAAAGGATGCCGTCAGGCCATCACATACACCGCATTCAACGAGTGTGGCTATTTTTTGCTTGCAATGTTGTGCAGCGTATCGAGCAGACCAGAATACCAGGTAATGCCGCCACATCAACCCACCAAGGACTCGTTCGATACTCTCGTGACCTTGGAACTGTGACAGCGTGAATTTTCCTGTCGTAACATCACGAAGAATTTTTTCATGTCCCCGCGAAAAATCGGCAGCATTTTTGTTCCCGTCTCCGTGCCAGGGCGGGAATGTGTGCGTCACCATTCCCCAGCCATCGAAATCTGGCGTGTTCATGAGTCTACCAAGCGCTGCGCGCAGCCGTCGCATTCCAGGAACGGCGTATATCAGCCGTCTTAATTTCGCTTTTGTGGTTAATGCCGCTGTTTTCATCATGTTTCTTTCACGTAGCCAAGAAACGACACGGATGCTGAGCGTGCCGGCTGGGCAAAGCTTCGCGAACTTGTCTAACTTGTGTGTAACTGATGCTGCCACCAAGCGATGGTTTGAGTAAGCCCACTGTCGAGTTTGGTTGCAGGGCGCCAACCTGTCGACAGAAGCTTGCGAATGTCAGCCACGATCTCCGCCGGTTCGGTTGTATTTCCAGGGTGGGGGCCCAATTGGATCAATTCTTGTTTTCCAGTCAGATCTCCGATGTTTTTAACGAGATCCCGGACCGCAATGCCGGCACCGCTACCGATATTCACCGGGCCGGACAGGGGGCTTTCCAGAATGGCGACAAAGGCCTCTGCGACATCGGTTACATAAAGGTAGTCGCGTACCTGACGGCCTTCACTGCAGCTGGCAAATTCGCTTTGCAGCAGTGAGCGTATGACCGAAGCGGCAAGCCGGGCAGGGTGCTCATGTGGCCCATACAGAGAAAAAATGCGCCCCCAGGCCACTGAGAATGCGGATTGCTTTGCATACGAAGAAAGCGCGATTTGGGTAGCGTGCTTGCACGAGCCATACAGGGTGGCGGGGATCGTCGGAGTCGAATCCTCACTGTAAAGTGCGTCAAGCCACTGATACTCAGCGCAGGTTCCGGCCGCGACCAGTCGTTGACCGTCGCATGCGGCGAATTGCCTGAACAATTCCATGCTGGCGGCAACCCAGCGCAGGTTTTCTGGTGATGTCCAGTATTTCCCCGGTTCGGCATACCATGCGAGGTGCAGCAAATGCGATGGGTGCAGCTTTTCGACAAGCGGCCCGATGCTGGACACATCAAGCAAATCCGCCTTGTGCCAAATCGCATCTGGCTCATTGGGCTTACTTAGTGAACTAAGGGCGTGCACTTCATAGCCGCGGGCGGCGAGAGCGGGGATGCAGTGCCGGCCGATAAACCCGCTTGCGCCTGTGAGCAAAACCTTTTTCACGCCAGGAAGTCCGGATAATCCCGGTCGCGTTCGGCCATCATCGCGGGTTTGGCAGGCCACTGAATGTCAAATGCTGGATCGTTCCAACGCACACCACGCCCGCTTGTTGGTGCGTAGGTTCCGCTTATCTGGTAATACACCTCGGTGTTGTTTTCAAGTGTCAGAAAACCATGGGCAATGCCGGGGGAAATATAGAGCGAGCGATAATTGCCGGCAGTCAGTTCTGTGCCGAACCATTGCTTATACGTGGGCGATCCCGGGCGAAGATCGACAATTACGTCGAACAGCGCGCCAGCACGACAGGACACCAACTTGGTTTCGATGTCTGGTTCTGTCTGGTAGTGCATGCCGCGCAGAGTGTATGCGTAACGGTTGTTGGAAATGCTGCACTGGCTGAGGTTTGCCACCAGGCCGGCGCGGGAAAGTTCCTCGGCACACCATGTTCGCGCGAAGAACCCGCGATCATCGTTCTCGGGTTCGATTTCGACGATGTACGTGCCGCCAATGGGGGTGGGCGTGAAAATCAATCCAACACCTGCAGCGATGGGATCGGAATCACAAAGCGGCCCCCCCACTCACGGATATGGCTGATTTGTGAAATAACTTCGTCCTTGATGTTCCATGGCAGAATCAGTACGTAGTCGGGTTTGGTGAGTTTCAATTTCTCCGGCGCCAATACCGGTATGTGCGTTCCCGGGAGGAATCGCCCCTGCTTTTCCGGATTGCGGTCCACCGTGTAGTCGAGCAAGTCCTGTCGGATGCCGCAGTAATTCAGCAGAGTGTTTCCCTTGGCTGGTGCGCCATAGCCGGCAATGGACTTGCCTTGATGTTTTGTATCAATGAGAAAGTTAAGCAACTCGCGTTTCACGACGCGCACCTGGGAGTCGAAGTCCAGGTACCGATCCAGGCGTTCGATGCCAAAGCGGTTTTCCTGCTCAACCAGTTGGGCGACACGGTCTGACACTGGTCTGGATCCGCTGTCGGCGTGCTGTGCCAGCACGCGCAGCGAACCACCGTGAGTCGGAAGTTGGATGACATCGAAGATGTCAAGTTCGTAATGTGCCAGGACGCGATTGGCGGTCAGGAACGAAAAATAGCAAAAGTGTTCATGGTAAATTGTGTCGAATTGATTTTGCTCCATCAATTTTTGTAAATGCGGGAACTCTATAGACAACACCCCATCTGGTTTAAGCAGGGTACGCAAGCCGTGCGTGAAGTCATGCAGATCGGGAACGTGTGCGAAAACGTTGTTGCATACGATGAGATCTGCCCGCTTTCCCTCCGCCGCCATTTTTGTGGCCAGTTCCTGGCCAAAGAACTCCACTAGGGTATCGATGCCGTTGGCTTGGGCAGCCATGGCGACGTTTGCTGCCGGTTCCACGCCCAAAACGGGTACGCCTGCGCGCAGGAAAAATTGCAGCAGATATCCATCATTACTGGCAATTTCCACTACCCGGCTTTGTTTTTCAAGCTTAAAGCGCGCAATGGCCTCGTTCGCAAATACTTCGCAATGTGCAAGCCATGAGTCGGAGTAGGAAGAAAAATAAGCGTAATCACTGAATATCCGGGCTGGCGATTCGAATTGCGGCACCTGCACCAACAGGCATTGCTCACATACGTCGGCCTGGAGCGGGTAGAACGGCTCTATCAGGCTCAGGTCCTGCTTGCGAATGAATGCATTCGAAAGTGGATTGAGGCCCAGATCGCAAAACCGGTGGCGAAGAGGCGCATCGCAAAAACGGCAAATGTGCGAGTGTTGGGTCAATTGGCAGACGTTTGTTTAGGGTTAGCCCGCCAAGTCTGCAAGTTTAGCCAGATCGCAGCCAGACCTATAGCGGCGAGACACATTAAAAATCCGTATCGTATGCGGTATAATGCCCCCATGTTTGGCATGACGTAAGTGTAAGCAACGATGATTGGGGTGCAAAAGGTAACAATCATCCAGAATTCCACCCTTCGCCGCCATCGCCAGGCGGCAAGCGGCAAGCCGACCAGAAGAATCGGATAGAGAATCAGCATCTCAAGTCCAACCACTCTTCGCATGATGGTTCCGCCGGGGCTGGCGCCCGGTGCAAACCAATGTTCAGGGAAAGGCGTCAAAAAGCCGACTTGCAGGGCGCGGGGAAAATATTGTGCGAATTGACGGGCGCTGATGAACTCCACATCTGTATCTATCTTGCTGCCCGCAGTCGCGTAGGACGGCCCGCTCCAACCGCGACGCGCTACCGCCAGCCGCATGATGGCGTGATCCACGCCATCCGGAAGGAGTTCGTTGCGCTGCCACTGAAACACCAATTCCAGGGCATTTTGCGCCTTGGATGAATCAAGGAATGTTGGCTTCGGCTGGGTGCTAGCGTTGGCGGCGGCGACTGGGGGCAATTCGACTTCGATTCTCTTCTCGTGAGGCAGGTATTTTCCTGCCATGACGACGGTTATCACTAATGCCGCTACCATGCCCAAGCGGCCGATCGGAATATCTTTTGTACGCCATCTGAGAAAAATGGAGGGGGCGATAAGTACTGCAATCAAGCCTGCTGCACCTCGGATGAGTTCAAACCCGTAGAGCCGGGCCACGCCGGTAAGTAAAAAGCCAAGGAGCAAGAATCCAAGTGCGACGGCCATCTCTGATAGCTGCGCTTTTTTGGATGCCGCATGGATCAACGCAACCAGACCAAGAAGGACTGCAAGCATTCCTGCAAAATAGGTGCTGTCCTTTTGAATCTGGCTGACCCAGTGCAATGAGGAGGGAAAGGCCACATACAGCGCGGCGCACCAGAACGATAGGGGTGTATTTGCGGTCAGGATTTGGATAAGCCGCATGATGATCAGGCCGCCAAGCGCGTGCATCCCGGCGTTGAAGGGGATAAGCACCCAGGGCTCGGGATAGGTCAGGGCGTAAATTGCGCCAGCAACTCCGGCAGCAGAGTGGCCGCCGGGCAGTAGCTCCCACGCAGACCAACCTTCGCGTTCGATTTTTGATGTCATGCGAATGGCAATTTCATGCAGTCCGGGAAAATCGCCGCCGGCGAGCAAGCCGTGTCCTGCGTGAATGCCGGGCAGTATGTACGGCAGCACGATCAATTGTGCAATAGCGCATGCGCATATGCCGTAGAGCGTGAATACGGCCCATGCAAAGAGCAGGGGACGCCGCTGCGCGGTTTGGATTCTATCGGACCAACTCATTCAGGCGCGCCAGGAGGGGGTAGGGGATATTTTATTATTCTTCCTCCATGATAAGGCATTTTATATCGACGACAAACCGCCGCCCTCAATGCCCGTCTTGCGAAAAGAATCGTCCGCCTAGAAAATAATAAGCCAGCTTTGCGATTTCAAGAATGACCGATCTCGCAGATTCTTGAGACTGCCACCAGCGTGTCCGAAGGGGTTCATAAGGAGTGGGAACGACTTGCACGATTATTCCTCGGTCACGCAACGCAGCCGAGAGGGCGAGGCGCGCGCGCAGTACATGGGACGGTGATGTCACTACGAGCAGTCTGGCCGGAGGGGTGACGCGTCTGTCCAGCGCTCGCGCCTCCTCGACCGTGCTCAGGGAACCTTCCCCGAAGAACTCTATGGCCTGTAGCGGTACGCCTTTGCCGACAAGAATTTGTTGGTGCAGGTTTTCCTCGCACGGCAATTTAATTTTTAGTGCACCAAGCTCCCTGGCAAACTGCTCTATCGCCGGACGACTAACCAGTACTTTGGGCGCCAGACCGTCTCGAAACAGATCGGCCGCATAGGTCGAACGATCCAGTCTGCCAGCCAAAACGACCAGGAAATCTGATCGCTCAGGCGGATCCTTTGGGGGCGCAAGCCAGAAGCCTGCAGTGAGCAGGATTGCCACGCCGAACAAAAGGAGGGCAAGGGAACAGTAAGAAAGCACTCTTAGCGAGGTTGCCAGGGCACGAACAATGCGGCTCATACCCCCGCCACTAGTGGGTCATCGGTCGAGCGACGAATCGCAACGGCGCACCAAAAGGGCGGTTTGTCGGAAAAGCGGACTTCGTTGAAGCCAGATTGCTCGAGCAGCACCTTGATTTGGACACGCGTGAAACGCTTTTCAAGACGCGTCCCAAAGCGGTCAAGCGCATCGGTGCGCATGGTGTAGAACGACTTGTCGCGATAAAAGGCAAGAGGCCAGGAGTCTGGCATATGTCCCATTTTTTCCAGGACAGCTCCAGTCCTTGCCAACGGCCAGTAGACGATCAGCGCAAGTATCTGGCATATGACATAGCGAAGGCCGTGGGGGAGTCGTGAAATGAGTACGCGCATCAGATTTGATGCGTACCAGAGCGCCCGGAACCAGAGGGGTCTGGAGTCGAATGCGTAGTACAGGTACACAAGGAAGGGGGCGCCTGGTTTTAGGGTGCGGGCAATCTCCCGAATTGCTGCAGCATGATCGGGAACATGGTGCAGCACGCCCAACGAGTAGGCAAAATCGAGCGATGCATCGGGGAACGGTAATTCCCCCACGCTGGCGTGGTGGAATACGATATTTTTTTGGTTCGAAAGATTGCCACGTGCAACTTCGATTACCTGGGTACTGGCATCAATAGCATGCAATTGAGCGCATTTTTCGGATGCGAGTTTCGCCCATCGTCCGCTGCCACAGCCGATATCGGCGCCAACACTCCCGTGCGGGAGAAAATTCCAGGGGAAAATATCGAAGTAGTCGGAAAAAATGCCGGTCTGTTCATCAACCGACAGATTGTCTTGCGGCATCCGCATCCACTCATCGCCAAATCCAGATACCACGGCAGCATCGATATTCGAAAGCCCCGGGTTTCCGTTGCCACGGGGGGCAGTAGACGAAACTCGCAAGCGCTCCATAACCCCCCCTACTATGCCAAACCATTTGGCGATGTCGATGAGCGCGGACATGCCAATGGCAATGAAAAACGCCATCGGGCGGCCTTGCCACCAGTGGAGCGCTGCACTGCGACGTATCGGATCGGCGATCCCGCGCAAAAGAAGATAACCCAGGATCAGTAATCCGCCCCCAGCTGGGGAGTAAATCGGCGAAAGCCAAATGGCGGGCACACCAAATGAGTAGAAAAAATGTTGCCAGCTACGCACGCCGGCACGGACTGCATTGCGCTCGTTACGATGCCATTTCAGAAATGCAGAAAAAACATTTTCAGGGAAGTGTCGATAGTGCACTCGTGCCCCAGGGCAAGTGGGCCAGGGGCCGAAGAGCTGACTGAACCGACGCGTCCAAAGGATATCTTCGGCCGCGCGCAAATCTTCGCGGAAAGGACCAATAGATCGAAGTACGTCGCGATGAAAAAGCGATGCGGGAAGTACGGGATGCTTCGCCAGATATCCGTAAGTGAGAGCGCATATGGCGCGCTCGAACGAACCGTCCGCGTCAAAATGACAATAGCCGAACATCGCTTTCGTATTGCGTGATTTGGCACACGCGAGAAGTTGCTCGATCCAGTCACGCTCGGGAAAAATTCCCCCATCAATGAAGGCAATCCATTCAGACTTTGCTGCATTGATCCCCATATTGCGGCCGCCACCGGGCAGCCCACCGTTCAATCGAAGGACCTTGCAGTCTGCAGGGGGCCAGGCGTGAGCACGCCACCAGCTTTCAATCAGTTCAACGCTGCCATCGGTTGAACCCGCGTCCACAAAAAGCAGTTCCTGCGGCCGCACGGTTTGTTGCGCGATCCCTGCCAGCAGTTGCGGTAGCGACGCGGCCTCGTTCAGGATCGGGACGACAATGGCGACTGACGGACTCATGCGAGGGCCGGGTCGGGGTTGCGCCATCGGTACCAGTCCCAGGCGCCACAGAGTTTCTGCCGGAGAATCCTGACCGAATCCATGGCGAGAATATCCGTCCGGCAAAGCAAAAGAGGATCGCGTCCGCTGCGATTGATATCGAACCTGCTGGAGAAGGCCATTTTGTATCCGGCCGCCTCCACCGCGCTCCTGACCCGCCGGTCTACGGCCCCAAACGGATAGGACATCGTGCTCACTGGAAGGCCGAGAAGATTTTCAAGATAGGCTTTGCTGTCGCCAAGCTCGCTCCTTAATGAGTTGTCATCACATTCGGTGAGGGACGTATGCGTCACCCCGTGCGTGCCTATCGTTACCTGGGGTAGTCCGGCGAGTTCCTTGAGGTCTGCAGGAGACAGGAACGAAGGGTGCGCAGATTGTGTAAATCCGGTCGATACGAAAATTGTGAACGGAATGCCAAGATCCACGAGAATCGGCGCGGCCTGATAGAGATTGTCCTTGTATCCGTCGTCAAATGTTACTGCGAGGTGCAATCTGTCATCAATAGCTTCATCTGTCTGAATGTCGTTGATTGAACATACCTGATAAGCCGCCAAGGCCCGCATATGGCTTGCAAATAGCGGCGGGGAAATGCTGTACAAGCCAAACCGGTCGCGGTCTGCGGGCGTACCGATGGCGTGGTACATGAGAACACGGAATCCGTGTCGCGGTCCTCTCAGGCAGTGCACAGCCGAATGGGCTTCCGAAACTATCCGCGAGACCGCTCTGCGCCAGCCCATCAGGTCCACCCGATAAGCGCTGCGATTCGCGAGAGGAGACGAAGAAGCGAAAAGCGCGAGTCACTCAAAGCGAACTCCCTTTTCGACAAGGACGCTTTTAATGATGCCAATAGTGTGGAAGTCGGCAATCTCCATAATGTCGAACTGCACCTCGAACACGGCTTCGAGCTCTGCAACGAGATTTACCATGCCAAGCGAATCCCATTTTGGAACGCTTTCTTGCGAAGAGTCATCGTTTATCGTTGCCGGGTCGACTCCGAAGACCTCTGCGGCCGCTTTGAGCAGTTTTTCCTGATTACTCATTGCCCTGCATATCCTGTATGTCGATCCAGTCGGGTGTGGGTGCATTTGCAGGCAATTCGAGGACATAGCGCCGGCGCCCGCTGTCTTCCCCAATCCTTTGCATGCCGAACTTATCGAACAGATCGGCAACCTGCTGATTTTTACTGGAGGCAAGGAAATCGGCGGACAGGCGCCGGTACCCGAGTGCATTGACGCGCGAGATGATGGCTGCCCACAAGACGGCCTCAGCGCCCCGTCCAATCGCGCGGCAACTCAGGAGCAGGCTGTCGATGAAAACTTCATCAGTGGTCGCCCCGGTTACCGCTATGCCGATCCCGACAATCCCCTGATCGCTAAAGCGGTCGCGAAGGGAAAGAACAAGCAAGACGTTGCGAGGCCCGGCCATCAGGCGTCGAATGTCAGCTTCGTCGTGGCGGCGCGTCGAAACGTTGAATTGATTGGTCTTCGCCAGCATCTGTACCGCCCGACCCAACGATGCATCATTGACCGGGGAGATGGTCGCCTGAAGGTTCAGGGTTGCGAGGAATTCCTCGCCGCTTCCGCTTCTGCGTTCGAGTTCCTTGCGCTGATGCTGCATGGCGTAGTCGTTGCTGCGCATCAGATCCTCGGTGCTTGTGCGATAAGCGTCAAAGTACCCGCAACCCGTAAGCGCATTCAGGATTGCAAGCGGATCTTCAGTGACCGGAAGGGTTTTGACTTGAGGCAGATTGAACATCATTTGCTCGCGTTCGAATTGCTGGTCGTCAACAAAGACAAAGCTGTCGAGGCCCAGACTGAGTTCGGTGGCTATTTCAGCAAGGTTTGTGTGCTTTTCGCGCCAATTGATCCGGGTCGCCGAAAAATGTTCGAGCCTGAGAGGCATGTCCGGCAGGCTGCCAAATGCTTCCTCCACATCCTCCTGGTTATTTTTGCTTAGCAAAACGAGCAGCGTCCCCCGTGCCCTGAGATTAAGTGCGTATTGCTGTATGCGCCGATAGACGTTTCCCGGAAAGTCATGACCGATTTTCAATCCCTGCAGGCCTTCCTCGCCCATTACCCCCCCCCAGAGAACGTTATCAAGATCAAGCGCAAGGACTTTGCTTGAAGGATAAAGCAGCGGCCGGAAGGTTCGAGCGAGTGCAGTGGAAAAGGACATCAATGCTGCCGAAGACAATGGCTGGCGCGCAAAGAAGTCCATTTTTCGATCGAACGCTGCCTCACCAAAGCGCTCGGCCCAAGCTGCAAAATCGAAAATATGGATTTGATTGCCACCAGATGCGATTGCCAGCAGGGCGTGGTTGATCCGGAACACGATGGAACGAAGGCCATTCGAGTCGTGACTGTCCGCGGGATGGCCGGCCAAGTCGGGAGGCAAGGGTAAGGTGGAGATAAACAGCGGTGCCGGCGAAACTGCCGTGAATTTTCTGCACAAAGCAACAAGGCGCTCGATTAATGCATCGGCGGCGTCCCCGCGTTGGGTCGCAGACATGCCGGGGGCTTCGTACGCCAACCGGGGATGAAGCTCATCGATTCTCCAGAGCGCCAGAATTGCGTCGGGTTGCGCGCGAAGGAGGTCCGATTGGGGATCAAGCAGGGTTTGCTCCAGGCTTTCAAGCGGACCAACTAAAAGATGCGGCCGGCAAGGCAGCACAGCGAGCGCAAGCCCAAGGGCTTCGATCTGCGTTTCTATGGTGAAGGTTCGAACGATGCCAAGGTTGAATGGCCTGCCGCGCATCGCTTCGGGTAGTTCGCCCACCTTGCGCAATACACTGCGAACGGCGGTAATCCGGCGGGACTTGAGCGCCTCATCGATCTCGGCTCTGAGGGGCGCAGGCCAGACGGAGGGGATATCCGGCAAACTCATCGCTTAGGACATGCTCGATCCGCCGGTTACTGGAAGGTTCACGCCATTGATGAACCCGGAGCTGTCGCCCGCCAGATACAGTACCGCATTTGCGACATCTTCCGGATGGCACAGGCGTCGCATCGGGTTGCTTGCGGCTTTTACCTGTTTGATGCGTACCGGCATGTCCCGTGTGTAGGGGGTATCCATCATGCCGGGCGATACCGCGTTGCACCGTACGCCTTTGACTCCGAGTTCTGCAGCATAGGCGCGCACGAGTCCCAATGCCGCAAGCTTGGCCGCCACATATGCGGATGTCTTTGGAGCCGGGGTTTCCAGTATGGCGTCGGCAAGTACGGCAACGATGACACCGCTGTCGTGCATGCCCGCGGCAACACGCTGGGCGATTTGATTGAGTGCCGCGACGCTCACCGACCAATGCAAGCCGAGTTGAACCTGGTTTTGTGGATCGTCTATGGCTGAGTACACGATGGGAGCGGCCGCCGCATGGATAAAACCGTAGATGGGGCCGGAGGCAAGGGTTTTTACAAGCGCGGCTTCAATGCTGGCCGGATCGAGCAGATCCGCCACCTCACAGGTTGCCGGTTCGCCAAGCCTGGATTTGAGTTCGTTCAGTCGCGTTGCATCCCTGCCCCATAAAACCAGATGGGCGCCGGCTGCGGCCAGAGTTTGGCAGATGGTACTGCCCAGAACGCCGCTCGCCCCCGTCACCAGGATTCGCTTGCCGGATAATCCAGCAGCCTTGCCAATTTTGGA
The DNA here is from genome assembly GCA_945892985.1 of Bordetella parapertussis. Classification (GTDB taxonomy): domain Bacteria; phylum Pseudomonadota; class Gammaproteobacteria; order Burkholderiales; family SG8-39; genus CAITSH01. The sequence continues at coordinate 11,607 of CAMDDU010000004.1, read as the reverse complement.
TTCAGACATGATCATCACCCTTGCTTTACCGTCAAGATAAACTTCTTCACTGCAATAGCCGCGTATTTCCAGATCAAGCGTGCTGCTGCCTGTGTGTACTGCGGTCACGTGCGCTTCGAGGCGAAGTGTATCGCCGATACGGATCATCTTTCGCCAATTGATCTGGAACGAATTCCAAAGCGCGCCCGGTCCTGGGATATGTACGCCGATGAGCGTGGAAATGAAAGACGCGGCGAGCATTCCGTGAACGACGGGACCGCCAGCGGCAGTGCGTTCGGCATAGGCGCGGTCCACATGCAGCGGGTTCATATCCCCGATGAGACGGGCAAACGCGTGCAATTCTTCAGCCGAGAAGGTGTGTATGAGTGAGCGACTGTCCCCTATCTTCCAGTCAGAGATTTGTTTCGGCTGGTTCATCGATCAGAGTGTCGCGTCGCCGTCGTACGGCAAGGCGTACCAGTGCAGTTCTTTTTCCAGTTCCGAGGCAAGCAACGGGTCTCGGGCCTTGTACCAGTAGGGCGGAGCGGGCAGTTGGTAGATATGCGGGTTTGCGGCAAGGGCGCGTTCGCGTACAAAGCCGGGGAATCCGACAAGCTCCAGGGCGTGGCAGCCAGTGGCCTTTGCCTGCTTGTAGGACGCGGCAAGTAAGTCATCGATAGCCGAGACGTCGTCGTCTTTCGCAATCATGTCGGAGATGCGGGCGCGTTTGAGTCCCAGCCTCCCGGAATCCTCCCGCGTGAGTATGGCGTAACCGCTCAAAACGCCATTTCGTCTCAGTGCGATCACCTTCGCCTGTCGCTCCACGGCGTTTTGGGTATCAAAATGCCAGCACAGGGAATGCGCGCTTCGGTCAGCCAGAAGGCGGTCAGGGCGGGACTTCACAATGTCCTGCCAAAGTACGTCAAACTCCTCCCCGATTTCGCTCGGGTCGAGGACAGAAACAACGGCTCCTGATGAACTGGATCGCGGGATACGGCGGCGCACGATGCCCTCTGCCGACACGGCTGGGGCCGCCAGGAACGCCGCGAGCTTCGCCAACCACGGCGCTTTGCCCAGTTTGAGGAGGTAGGATTCAACGAAGGCCCGATCCTTCAGTATCCAGAGCAATACCTTGTCGTAATTGGCCTGTGGCACGGTGCGTGCCTTGCACAGGCCCCAAACGGACGCTGCCGCCGCATTGGCGCTGGTGTTCAGGAGCAAATCGGCGCCAGTCTGGGAAAAATATGCGGCAACAAGACGAAGGCTATGGCTGCGTGCACTATGATCCACGGCAAACCCCCGTGCAGCGCCGACACGCAGAGTTTTGCCATTAAACCGGTACAACATCGGCACGTTGCCCAGATAGCCGACAATGCCGCTTTCATTCTCCAGGATCCAGCCCATCGGCCAGGGTTCCTGTAGCAGGGCGATTGCCGGATTGTTTTGCCAAAGCCAATGCCAGCGGGCAGTCGTCGATTCTACGGGAAGGCCGTTCCGGCGCATCAGCGCAAGCACGCCGTCGCAGTCCTCGAAGCGGGCTTCGCGCAAACTGGGCTTATTGGTGGGAGGGGACACAGTCGTGAATGATGGGTTCTAACGTCGAAGCAGTCTGGCAATCCGTTCGATCGCGGGATAGGGGAAGAAGGTCGCCAGATAACTGAGCAGGAACTTGGGTGAGGAAAAATGCCTGCTGAATTCCTGGCGCGCAGCCCGGTTTTTGCCCTCAAGCCAGTATGATTTACCCTGTTTGTACGAAACCTGCTTGAGGAATGCTCCGACTTCATCGCCGAAGCGCTGCTCGAAATCGGCATGGCGGGTGCGGAATTTTTCGATGGTCTGCGCCATTTCGCCAGGCCCATACTGGTGCATGCGGAATGTTACTGCTTCACCATGGATAAGGCAACTGGCGAGGGTGGCGTCCAGATAATCGCATTCCCAGTCGTAGGTGAGGCGCATGAAGAAATCAAAGTCATCGCATACCTGGTAGCGGTCATCGAACCACTGATCCATCGAACGCAGTGCTTCAACCCGTATGACCGCAGTTGGCATCGGAATGGAGTAGTGCTTCAGCAGTGCCGGGAAGATCCAGCCGCGCGGCGGTTTGTACCGATGGTTCCTGAAGTAGGTGGTGACCACCCCGGTTGCCTGAAAGCGCAGTTCGGTGTCGCTGAATACGAGTCCGACCTTCGGCCTGCCACTGAACAGGGGAATCTGCTTTTCCAGCTTGTGCGGGAACCATAGGTCATCGCAGTCCAGGAAGGCGATAAATTCACCTGAAGCCTGCTTTAACGCCTGGTTCCGCGCTTCGCCCAGCGGCACAATGCTTTCGTTCCTGAAGTAGCGCAGTTTCGCGTCAAAGCTGCGTGCGATAGCCGGTGTGCCGTCTGTCGATGCATTGTCCAGAAAAATGATTTCCCAGTTGGCGTAACTCTGGGCGTAGACGCTCTCTATTGCAGTTCTGACGTATTTTTCGCCATTCAGGCAATTCATGATGACACTTACCTTAGGGCCGGCGACGCTCCCCGCAGTGGCTGCCGTCACCGTGCGCTTCCAAACGAGGATTTGCAAAGGCGCAACGTTGCGTCGATTTCGCCATTCATGTTTGAGCCTGGTTCGAAGCCGGTCGCAAACAACCGATCCGAGCGATAGTCGAGCATTGGGGGTGCCTCGCCCGTCGCAGCCGGATGCTCGATGCCCGGTCGATGCCCGAGAACCATCTCGCATCGTTGTGCGATCAGCTCCGCCAGGTCGATTACGCGCATGGAGCCGGTGCCGCCCAGATTGAACAGCCCGTCACCAACGGATTCTGTCGGCATATTCAGAACATGCAGCGATGCCCGGCCGACGTCCTCCAGTGCGATGAAATTGCGCTGGTCGAGGCCGGCCGAGCGCATGACGAGCTTGCCGGTGGAAACGGCCTGGCGGCACAGATCGTTGACGATCAGCGTCCAGCGGTTTACGCTGGCGTGCGCTGGAACGCCAAAGCCGTTCGACATGCGCAGCACGATTCCCGTAAGGGCACGCATGGCGTGCGCGGCGAGGACAAAATCTTCGGCCACGCGGTGGGTGATGGCGTACGAATGAATTGGGCGTGGAACGCTTGATTCATCAATGCGGCCAATCAGAGGGGCACCGTAGACGTGGGCGGTGGAAAAATACACAAAGCGCCCAACGTGTGCGCGTTGCGCCGCTTGCAGTAGTTTGAGTGTGCCAAGCCCGTTGACCGTCAATGCGTGCTGTGGGTCGGCAATGCATTCGTGTTCATTCAGCGCCGCCAAATGTATGACTACGCTTGCATCCTTGCACGCCTCGTCGAGGTCACCGTCTGATGCGACGTCCATGGTGATTGCTTCTGCGTCCGGCAGCCAGGACGGCGGCGCAGTCACCGCGCCGCGAGTCGCCAAGCGCAGGCGGTATTTCCCGGATTGTCGCAACGCCAGGGCGATTCTCCCGCCGACATAGCCCAAACCGCCCGTGATAAGGACGGTGCTTGTCATCGATGTTTGATGTCCCAGTTGTAAGGGATCGACGGATCGAACGGATCGCGGCGACTGCTCTCCTCGGGGTCGTGGAGGAGCGAGGCACAGTTGGCGACGATGGCCATTTCGGATCCGATGCCCTTAAATCCGTTCCACACGAGCGGGGGCACGGTGACCAGGCAGTAATTGTCTATGCCCATGAAGATTTCCTGGATTTCGCCGTAGGATGGGCTTTCTTTGCGTTCGTCAAAGAGGACGAATTTGATGTTGCCGTGCGGTACGGCGTAATTGAGGGTCATGCGCGTATGGATGTGCCATCCCTTGATGGCGCCGGGATAAACGCAGGAAAAATATATTTCGCCAAACTTCTCAAAATGCGGATCTTTGGAACTCAACATGTGCATCACCTTGCCGCGCTCGTCCAGAAACTGCTCAAGGGGGGTGACTTTCACGCCATGGATCATCTCAGGACTCCATGTACTGTTCGATCTGATGACTGGTGACTTTGCGCGCTGAATCGCCGTCCGTGATTTTCCGGTACCACTGCACGGTCATTGCCACGGTGCGATCAAAACCCCAGCGCGGTGCCCATCCGATCCCCTGGATTGATTTGTCGCAGTTCAGTTGCAGCAGGCGCGCCTCGTGCGGCAGGGCGTGCTCCGGGGTGATTTCCACCTTGCCCTCGCCCCAGCAGGAAACAATCCGTTCGGCAAGGTTATGGACGGTACGTATCGAGTCGGCGCGGGGGCCGAAATTCCAGGGTCCTGAAAATCGTCGCGCATCTGCATGCAGCTTGCAAGCGAGGGCCAGATAACCCGACAGAGGTTCAAGAACATGTTGCCAGGGCCGGGTTGACTCCGGATTGCGCAGCATCACAGGCTGGTGTTTTTGGAGAGCTTTGATGCTGTCTGGGACGATCCGGTCAGCCGACCAGTCGCCGCCGCCGATGACATTGCCCGCGCGCACACTGGCGATGCCCAATTCATGGCGGTGCGAAAAAAACGAATCGCGGTACGAAGAGAAAACGAGTTCAGCAGCCGCTTTGGATGCGCTGTAGGGGTCGCGCCCCCCCAGTTCGTCGTTTTCCCGGTAACCCCATTCCCATTCCTTGTTGAGGTAGCACTTGTCGGAGGTTACATAAATTACCGAGCGCAGCGAGGGTGTGGTTCTTACGCACTCGAGAACGTTCACTGAACCGCCGATATTGGTGTCGAAAGTCAGCTTGGGCTCGTTGTAGGAATAGCGCACCAGCGATTGGGCTGCGAGATGAAACAGGAATTCGGGCTGGAATTCATCGAACACGCGTTTGAGCGCAGGTAGATCGCGGATATCGCCATCGACATGGCGGGTGATTTCCCGCAGGTCGAGCACATTGAAATGATCGTTCTCCTGCTTGGGAGGTTGCGCAAAACCGACAACATCCGCACCCAGTCGCGTCAGCCAGAGTGAAAGCCACGATCCCTTGAATCCGGTGTCCCCGGTTAGCAGTACGCGCTTGCCCTTCAGGACTGAAAATAATTCGTGCATCACCACACGATCCACGGCGCACGTCCTTCCTCGATCAGGCGGTTAAGCATGGTGTAGTCGCGGTAGGTGTCCATCGGCTGCCAGAAACCGTCATGTTCATAGACCATCAATTGACGATCAGCCACCAGTTTGCGCATGGGCTCCTGCTCGAAGACGAGGTCGTCGCGATCATCCAGATAGTCGAATAAGCCCTTGCTGCAGACGAAATATCCGCCGGAAATCCGCCCTGCAGTGGCTTGGGGTTTTTCGTTGAATTCGGCCACCAGACCGTCTTTATCACTCATCAACTCGCCAAAACGGCCGGGTGGCCGCACGCCGGTGACGGTCAGGACGCGGCCGTGCGCCTTGTGGAATGCGACCAATTTATTCAGGTCGACATTACCCACGCCGTCCCCATAGGTGAGCATGAAATAGTCTTCGCCCTGAATATATCTTCTGATTTGCCGGATGCGTGATCCGGTCATCGCGTTCAGCCCGGTGTCGGCAAGCGTTACAGTCCAGTCTGATTCGTCATGGGTACTGTGGTACTCCACCGATTGGGTTACCCCCAGACGAAGTGTGAAATCGCGGGTGTGAGCTTCATAATTTAGAAAGAAGTCCTTAACCGTTTGTCCTTTGTAACCGAGGCACAGAACGAACTGTGAATGTTTGGCATGTGCGTAATATTTCATGACGTGCCATAGAATCGGGAAGCCCCCGATGGGAATCATGGGTTTGGGAATGTCATCCGCGACGTCACGGATACGCGTCCCGAAGCCGCCGCACAAAATTACAACTTTCACCCCGGTTCCTTTTCTTGTAGTACGATCATTTTCCTGTATAGAGCAACGTAGCGATTAACCGCAATTTCTGCGGCAAAGTGTTCTGCAAATCTAAGTTTCGCGGCTCTGCCGAGCATCTCCCTTATTTCAGCGTTAGTGGTGACCAGATCCATCGCACAGGCAAGGGAGTCCGGGTCGCCGCATTCGACCAAAATGCCGCTTTCCATGTGCTGAATCTGTTCTGGGATGCCAGCAAGGCGGCTCGCAATTACCGGTTTTCCGAGATACATGGCTTCCAGTACGACATTTGGAAAATCTTCATGGGAAATAGACGGAAGTGCAATCACGTCTACAGCGCTCATTAAATTAAAGATATTGCGTTCGTTTCCTATCAATCGAACATCATCGGCCAAGTCACTCCGCGAGATAAAATTGTCAATCGCCATTTTCATCTCCCCTGAGCCTTCGATAATTATAAAGGGTAAGGGCGTTGATTGGTTCGTGCGCGCGCGTTTTAGTCGCGCCAGCGCTTCGAGCAGCACTAAATGACCCTTGCGCGGGTCGAGTACTGCGATGATGCCAATTAGGATGCGGTTTCCTGGAATTTGCAGTCGCAACAGGGTACTTTCGCGCGTTTCGTCTGCGTTTCGCGGTGAGATACCATTGTGCATCCCGGTAGTTTTCCCCTTTGGAAGACGCAAGACACGTGCAAGTTGAATCCCTGCGGAAACCGACGCGGTGACAAAAACTGATACAGTCGCCGTTACTAGTCGGTCGATTGGGTAGTCCAACCAGCGACGGGGCGACGAATAAGGAATCGCGATGTTATTAACGACATACACGATGTGCTCGATTCCGCGCAGGCGTGCTGCGAGTACGGCCGACATGCACGAATATGCGCCGGGATAATTGCCGTTATTGATGTGCAGGAGGTCGACCTCTTTGAACTCTTGGTACAGTGTCACGGTATTGCGCAGGACAAACCAGTAGCGAAGGAGTGAGAGGTGGACGACTGCTCTCAGGAGTCCACCAATCGGCCCTGGTAACGCTTTTGTGGCGGCAAGAGTGGTGGAGATATCGAGCAGATCAAGAGCGCGTACATCAAACTGCTTTGGTACACGGCTGCGAAAGCCCGTTTCGTAGGCGCTTGTCTTGCGGTAACTGAAGCTGACCGCAAATTCGCGCATAAGCTGGTCGTTGTTGAAGAAATTTGCAAGCATGTTTTCGCAGCCTGCGAAAAAAGCGCAGTCCGAATGAAAATGTATTCGGGGCTGCATGGTTCGCTAAGGCTTATCGCGGTAGTGGGCGATGGTCTCTGAAAGCCCCTCTTCGAGCGTCACGATTGGCGACCATTGGAGCAGGCGGGCTGCCTTGTCGTTGTCGACCCAGTAATTCATTACTTCGCCTTTGCGGTAGGGTAACGCGCCAAGCTGGACCAGCCCGGTTTTGCCTGTCATTTTCTCGACCATGAGGGCAAGATCTGCCATGGTGATCGGCAGGTGGCTGCCGATATTAATAATTTCCCCAATGGCAGATGGCCTGGCTGCCGCTTTAATCATGGCATCCACCACATCGCTTACAAAGATAAAATCTCGTGTCTGGCGTCCTGCGGTCATGTCGAACGGCTCTCCCCGGATCAGCTTACCGATTAGCGCGGGCAGGAACATGTCTTCCTTCTGACCGGGACCATACGCGATGGTCGGGCGCAGCACCGTAAGCGGAACATCGTGCACCCGGCTCAATAGCTGCGACAGTTGGCTAAGGCAAAGTTTGGAAAACGAATATGCGCTGACCGGTCGCTCGCGCATATCTTCAATAAAAGGCGCTGGATTTCCGCCGTACTCTTCGGCAGTTCCAATGACAACAATGGATCGTAGCGCCGGCAGCATGCGGGCTGCTGAAATCAGGTTAAGGGATCCGATGAGATTCGTATCGATCGCGGGGGCAAAGTCGCCTATGTCACCCCCGCGGCTTTTATAGGCGCAAAGGTGAAAAATGAAATTTGGGGCCGCTTTGCTTACCGCTTCATTTACAAATGTCGCATCACGAATATCGCCGTGAAATTGGGTAAGGTTCGAATAACTTTTGATTGTGGCGCGGGTCAACGTGAAAACGTCTGCGCCCAACTGGCTAAGGCGATTCAGCACATGACGTCCGATGAAACCGTTGGCTCCGGTAACGAGTACCCGTTGCGCCTGAAATGGTGTGCGTAAAGGGCTCACTCAGGCGGTTCCTGGTTTGTCTGGTTTGCGTGCGAGAACTGCGTTGTCCAAATAAAGTCCGTCGCATTTAGACAATACACGCTGCGCGATTATTCCGGCAATCTGTATGGGCGCGCAGATGAACAGGGTCAGAAGCCGGCCGAAGCCGGGCAGGGGCAATCGCACGTGGTTGAAAATGGTGATCGACAGTGCTTGCGCGAGGGTTTCGAGGCTGCCGGTGGTACTTTTCATGCGGGTAATCTGGAGCCCCTGTTGCTCCAGCATCTGCTGGAGGCCAAACCGGGTGAATCTCAGGAAATCGAAGGGGATTTCATGTTCTTCCCATAAAAATGGGGCAGTCAGGATCAACATTCCTCCAGGTTTCAGGCAACGCGCGATCTCACTCAGCAGATGTTCCGCAGAGGTCGCATGCTCAAGCACCTGAGTGCAGAGGATTCCATCAGCGCTGCCATCTCGAAATGGGAAATCGCGACCATCGAAAAATATATCGGGACGCTTTAACGCAGCTGACCGGCCGCTCTCGAGCACGTCAAGGCCGACAAATTTTTCGACATGAAACAGCCCCTGATAGGGGCGGCTACCGCACCCAACGTCAATCCACAATTCACCTGCCTCTGGTTGTAGCTCTTTGACGAGTGAGCTGATGCTGGCATGCAGACTGCGCTCGGCGATATGCGCTGGATTGACAAAGATCCCCAGCGGGGACTGGCGAAGACTCATCGCGGGAGATCCTGATGGGGGGGCGGCATGACCGAGTGCTTAATTACTTTATAACGCGAAGGTAAAAGGTAAGCTCATCGAGGGGGTAGAGGTGCCCAAGAAATCGTTCATATCGATGTGGCCATGCATTTGCGAGAGCCTTAATTGCGGCCGTTAGCATGCCGCGCCGAATTGTTTCGTTGAATACGATTTTTTCGACAGCGAATCGGGCTCGCGAGTAATTATACAGTTTGCTGTGCGGGTGCCCTGGCTCGAAATACGTGAACGATTCGGTCGTAAAGAAATGTTTGTGTGTCGGATCGATGAAGGCCCATTTTGCCCGGAAGTAGGGAACAATGATCTTGACCCTACTGTCAGGCTTGCCAATACGATGGAGTTCTTCCATCGCATGGATCACGTTTTCGAGATGCTCGATGACGTTGTCGGCATAAATTTCGTCGAATGTGGAGACTTCGAACGGATACGGGTACAGGTCCAGGTCATGAACCACGTCCGCGGCTGTTTCCGGATTGATGTCGATACCGATCGCGCCCGGTCGCTTGCGGTTGCCGCAGCCCAAATCCAGTATTTTCACGAAATTAGTCCTCTGTTGCCGCAAGTTGCTTTGTGGCGGGGGGGGCGGATGCTGTGATTTGCGACGGCATACTACTCAGGCTGCGCCGACGGGGCTGGCACCATAATATGATTTTTACGCGATAGTGTAACGACCTGAGTAGACGCAGGACAAGAGTAGTTACGGAAATGTTTGGATCGCTTCATCGATTGTGAGTGTATTTCTTGGTGTTCGCGATGGTAAAATTCGAACCTCACGCGCGGCCCGAGTTTGGCCGCCAATGCCGTCGCCAACGCGCACTCGCTCAAGGAGTAGGTCCGTGCTGTTTATCGCTGAAATCGGAATGAACCACAACGGGAATTTCGGTCTTGCCTATGAGTTGATCAAGCAGGCCAAATACGCCGGAGCCGATATCGCCAAATTCCAGCTGGGATGGCGCGACAAGCCAGATGAGATAAATCACATTACCCCGGAGATTTTGCGGCAGTTACAGCGCTGGTGTGACCACATTGGAATCGAGTTCATGGTGTCTGTAATTTCAGAATCTGCCTGGGAAATGGCGAAAAATTTCGGATTCAAGACCTACAAGATTGCATCACGAACTGTGAAGGAAAAGCCTGACATGGTGCGGGAAATACTCGCTCAAGGGCGTCCCACAATTATTTCGCTGGGTATGTGGGAGGGGGTGGATCTTCCTTTCCCCAAGACATCCAACATCAGCTATTTGTGGTGTCGATCCAAATACCCGTGCGAACCTTGGGATTTGGTGGGGCTGCCAAAAGATTTTTCAACAGGCCCGTACGATGGTTATAGTGACCATACGATCGGCATCGAATCCGCCTTGATGGCGATTACGCGCGGGGCGCGCATCGTGGAAAAGCACTTTACCCTCGATAAATCGGATCGCACGATTCGAGATCATGCGCTTAGCGCAACTCCGGAGGAGTTTCGCTCGATGGTAAACATTGGGCGCGATATCCACGCCAAATTGCGCCTCGGTGTTTAGTGCGTGCGGGGTTGCGGGCTGAATCGGTTGATACGCCCCCAAAACACTTATAATCCTGGCCTCTCCGACCGCCCCCATCTCCCACATGCACGCAAAAACGTATTTTGAGGAAGCCGTTAAAGTCGCCCAGTCAATCGATATCGCCTTGATCGAAAAGTTGGCATTTGAGTTGGTGGCGCTTCGCGAGCGGGGTGGTCGGTTGTTCCTGCTCGGCGTGGGAGGCAGTGCGGGTAATTGCAGTCATGCGGTAAATGATTTTAGGAAGCTCTGCGGCATAGAAGCCTACGCACCAACCGATAACGTGTCCGAACTCACCGCCCGCACGAACGATGAGGGTTGGGATACGGTATTTTCAGGTTGGTTGAAGATCAGCAAAGGCAACAGTAACGATGCTGTCCTCGTCTTTTCAGTTGGCGGCGGCAATCTTGAAAAAAACGTCAGTCCCAACATCGTTTCCGGCCTCAAGGAAGCCAAGCAGCGCGGTATGAAAATATTCGGAGTGGTGGGGCGCGATGGTGGGTACACCAAGCAAGTGGGTGATTGCGTGGTGATTGTGCCAACCGTCGAAGCGTCGCGGGTAACCCCGCATGCCGAGGCATTTCAGGCTGTGGTTTGGCATTGCCTGGTATCGCATCCCGCCCTGCAGCAAATCGCTACCAAGTGGTAAAAAGCGGTGGGCCTGCCCCGCGGCGGGCTGTTTTCCTTGATCGCGATGGCGTAATCAATCGTTCACACGTCCGCGAGGGGAGGCCATTCGCACCGGTCAGTCTGGATGAATTGGAAATCCTCCCCGGCGTTCCGCAGGCGCTGCAGGCGTTGCGCGATGCGGGATTTCTCAACATTGTGGTGACCAATCAGCCTGATATTGCGACTGGAAAGCAGAGTCAGGAAACGCTGGATGCAATGCACGGCAGGTTGATGGACGAATTGCCCCTGGACGCTATCAAGGTATGCGCCCATGTTGACGCGGATGGCTGTTCCTGCCGTAAGCCGCAGCCTGGCCTTCTGCTCGAAGTGACGCGAGATTTCAATATCGACCTCGCCGCAAGCTACCTCGTCGGTGACCGCTGGCGGGATATCGAAGCGGGGCAGCGTACCGGCTGCAAATGCCTTTTCATCGACTATGGTTACACGGAAAAACAACCAGTAAAACCATATGTTGCGGTAAAATCACTATCTGAAGCGGCGGGCTTGATCCTGTCCGACAAACACACTTTTAAAAAGTGAGGGCTCCCCATGAGCGGCATTAGGAAACTGAAAGTCAAGCTATTCGCTGACGGCGCCGACCTTGCAGGAATCAAGGAAATGGCTGGAAACCCCGCGATTGCGGGGTTCACGACGAACCCGACATTGATGCGTA